>JAGZJZ010000090.1 GCA_018365455.1 Clostridiales bacterium | reverse complement strand
AAATTTAAAAAGTCCAATATGATTTTAAGGGGATTCTCTGCGCTTTTTTAGAACAGCAAAAAACCAGTTCGCAATTATACGAACTGGTTGATGCCATTGGGAGAGCGTTTCCCTTTGGAAACACCCTCCTTTTTTCAACCCTTAACTGCTCCGGCTGTCATACCTTCGATCACTGTTTTATTTAAAATCATATACAGAACCAGCATTGGCAGAACACTCATGGATACGGAAGCAAATATGGCTCCCCAGTTTTTTGCCCCGAACTCATTCTGAAAATATAAAAGCCCGGTTTGGATGGTTTTCAGCTTGGTATCACTGATAAATGTCATAGAGAAAATCAAGTCATTCCATTTGTAGAAGAACTGCAGTACTAAAACTGTTACCGCAGCATTTTTCATAAGCGGAACTACAATGTGCCACATCATGCTGAAAATGCCGCATCCGTCAATTACGGATGCTTCCAGTATATCATTGGACAAAGACTTCATATATCCGGTCACAAGGAATACGGACAGGGACAGACCGAATGCGATATAAGTCAGAATCAGACACAGGCGGGTATTCACAAGCCCCATCTTATTGTAAATCTGAAATAAGGGAATCAGGGCAGTTGCAACGGGAACCATAATTCCCAGTAAGAAGAATTTCTCAAAAAATCCTCTCATTTTCCATTCCATCTTCGTTACGGCAAATCCGATTGTCATACTGAAGACAACGATAAATACCAGTGAAACCAGTGTGTTGATTAAACTGTTTTTGAAGAAAAGCCCCATGTTTCCCCGGGTCCACGCATCAATAAAGTTTTGGAAATACAGACCGTCAGGTAAAGCATACGCTGCTTTTGTAACAAATTCTGCCGGTTTTTTAAGAGCCGCCATCAACATCCAGAAGATGGGATACACTTCGATAATCACCAGGATAAAGATAAAGATTTTAATTAATACAGATTTTGTTATTTTTTTTGCTTTATATCCGTTCATATCCGTTCCTCCTATCCCTGTCTGTCAAATTTCTTAATAATAGTTGTTCCAATAATACAGATAATGAAGATTACAATTGCAATGGTACTGCCGTATCCGACCTTTCCAAATCCAAAGGACGCATTATACATATACATGGAAAGTGAAGTAGTTGCATTTCCAGGGCCACCTCCGGTGAGCGCCATTGCGGATTCAAACATCTTCACCGTACCGGAGAAGCTGAATACCAGGCAGGTGATAGTTACCGGGCGCAGGAGCGGCATAAGAATGCTTTTAAATAAATTCCACGCATTGCAGCCGTCAATCTTGGCAGCTTCCATGACATCATCCGGAATATCCAGCAGGGCACCGTAGAAAATGACTGCATAGAATCCCATGGAAACCCAGACATCCATGACACTTAATGCTTTCAGTGCCGTACTTGCCTGTCCGATCCAGGGCTGCACCCAGTCCTGAAGACCGATATTTGCCAGAATACTGTTTAATAATCCATAGTTTGGCTGAATTTCATAGATTTTTGCAAATAACTGGCCTACCGCTACTGTTGGCAGTACTACCGGGAAAAAGATTAGTGTACGAATCACATTTTTAAATCTCTTTAACCAGAATTTAAATACAAGTGCCATACACAGTCCAAGTGCAACCTGGCCTAACATAACCATGCCGATATACTTCAAGTTCACTACCAGGGCATCTTTAAAACGTGCATCAATAAATAATTTTTCATAATTCTTTAAACCGGAAAAACTCCAGTTCAGCCCAGGTGTGCCATCGTAGAATGAATATACGAATGACCAGATAACCGGAACGAATACCAGCCCTACATATAAGATCAGGCCCGGTATTACAAATAAAGCAATTGCTTTTTTATTTCCTAATACTTTATTCATACTTGCCTCCATTTGCATATCGTAAATCGTAAGCCCGCTCACGATACAGCCTTAATAAGTACGTCTTTTGTCTGCATTTTGGGTATAAAAAGAGCGACAGGCCGAGATCCAGTCTGATACACGTTTCCATGCTGCTGTCTTTCCCTATTCTATCGCTCTGTTTATTTATTTCCGAGGATAAGAGCCTAATGGATATGCTTGCCTATCCATTTTGACCACTGCCGGTAGGTTATTTGCTCAAATCATACGCATCCTGAATGGACTGCATATATTCCTCCGGTGTCATTTCACCGTTAGCAAGAGTCTGAACGTTATCCTGTGCTGCTGTCTTAGTCTCATTATTCATCATTGCCTCAAACCAGGTAGCTGCATTTGTCACGGAATCTATGGTATTTACAACCTCCTGATTGATCGGGCTTAATTCACCATCAACCGTATATTTATATCCTTTTACAGATCCCATTTCCTTCATTGCATAATCGCCTGCATGTTCTACAAAATATTTTAACCAGTCAGCTGTGGCATCATCATACTTATCTTTGGAGAGTGCCAGAATGTTGCCGCAGTTCATAGGTACTTCCGTTGCCGGGCTAACGGATTCATCCACTACCGGAATGCTGAAATATCCAATTCCGTCTTCTCCTGCCGGGTTGTTTTCGCTTGTGATGTCTTCGGTAAACCAGCTTCCGTTGTAGCACATTGCTGACTCACCAGCCAGCATCATATTTCCTGCTGTGGTCTGGTCAACCGTTGTAACACCTTCACCAAAGTAACCCTTAGAAGCCATATCGGATACCTGTTTTGCTGCCTCTACAAATTTAGGATCCGTAAAGGAGAGTTCTCCTGATGTAGCTTTTGTCAGTGCATCCACACCCATGGTACGGATAACATATGCATTCACCAGACGGCTTAACGGCCACTTTTCAGATCCACCGATTGACATTGGCTGAACACCTTTTTCTTTTAATGTGTCGCATACTTTTAATAAATCATCCCAGGTCTTTGGAACTTCCACACCTGCATCTTCAAATACCTTCTTGTTATACCAGAAACCTTCGATATTTAGTCCCAGCGGAAGGTCGTAGATACTGTCTGTATTGGAAAGACCTTTTAATAGGGTAACTGCACCCTCTTCGATCTGGTCTGATACACCCAGCTTTTCTAATTGTTCCGAAATATTTACTACTTTATCTGCATCGATCAATTCTGTCAGTGGTTGTCCGGCAACATAGGCAAACGCATCCGGAAGGTCATTGGAGGCCACTAATGTAGCAACCTTCGTGGTCAGGTCATTTGCAGAAACCAGTTCGAATTCAAACTCGAAGTTAGGATTTACTTCTTCCTGGTACTGTTTTGTCAGGTTATATAATAATTTTCCTTCTTTTGTATCTTCCGCCCAAATGGATAAAATCTTGAATTTCTTAGCAGGTTTGTCAGAATCTGCAGATGCCGTATCATTTCCGTCCTCACTATTATCTGCTGCGGCATCTGAATCTGTTTTTGTTTCAGCAGAAGTATCCGCTGCTGTTCCTGCCTGTGTCTCTTTTGTCGCTTCTCCTGAAGAAGAACCACATCCTGCTAAAGCCCCCATAACCATTGCTGCAGAGAGAATGGCTGCAAGTATACGTTTTTTCATTCTATTTTCCTCCATAAATCCTTCATTTTATAATTTAAATGCTGTCAGTTTTTCGAAAAACTTGTTATATATACATCATATCAGCTTTTAAAAATAATTATAGTCATTAATTTTTTATAAAATGTTAGGATTTTTTAGGAAAACTGAAAATTTCTGTCCGCGATCTCTTTATTTACAATTTCCCGGAGTTTCTGAAAAAACCGACTGCTGTATGGATAAGAAACCAGGGTTATGGGTTCTTCTGCTGCCTGTCTGATCAAATCCATTACATATTCCCTGGATGTGAGTTCTTCCAGCATCTGAAATGCCCGGATATCCTGCATCGCCTGAGATAATGCCATCAGGCGGAGGGATTCCTCCGGGCAGCCATCTTCTCCCGGGTATACCAGAAATGCATCGCCGGATGGGAATGCTGCCCCGGCATCCGTTACCTGAAAAGGGTTAATATGGGACAGGGAATACTGGGAATTGTAGAAATTAAAGCCCCAGTGTAAAAATCCCTCCAGCCCGTACTGGTACATCTGTACGCCCAGAATCCGGGTTCTCCCGGAAGGCATTGCAAAAAAGCGGTTTGTCACCTCTTTTCCCTGGGCTCCGCAATAGTAGGTCCAAAGTCCCAGTACCTGATGTTTTAAAAAAGGCTCCAGATGGTCAACTGCCGGGACCGGCTTATCCACAACCCCGCTCTCATAAAAGGCATATCTGGATACTGCATCCATAATGGGATAACCCTTTAAATGGGCGGATACGGATTCCCGGACTTTCCTGTACATTTCCAGATCATTTTCTTCCGGCTCATCTGATAAATGAAAAAATACCCTTCCTCTTAAATTCCACTCATCCAGCCTGAGCATCAGAGCGTCCAGAAACTGTCCCAGAAATTCCTGATATGCAAAGCTTTGGCTGTCCGTCTCCCAGCCGAATATCCGCACCAGGGTACCGTCCTTCTCTGCCATTACTTTCGGTGCACTTTTCGCCCCCCACTGGGTAAACAGATGGGCGATCTCAAAATATTTCACCCCGCATTCCATGCACATCTGGAAAAAGGCGTACAGTTTCTCAAAGGAAAAGATATATTTTCCGCCCATAACCTTTACGTCCACCAGCTGCACTGTAGTACGCTCTTCTCCTATGGCGGTATCCAGCGGCGGAGTGAAAGCCGGGGTTAATATCATATTCATGCCACGTTTTCCATACAAGGTGATAAAATTTCTCATGATCTCCCAGTGCTGCACAGACCAGGGTTCTACCTGATAATAGTCCGCAAGGCAGTCGCAGTAGAACCATTCTGTATGAAAACAGGTCTGGGGTTTCAAATGTATGGGATAAATACAGATCTCTGTCCGAACCTCACCCACCAGTATCTGTTCTTCATTATAAAACTGCAATATGAGATCCTGATTTCCCTCCATTCCCTGTTCTGCTTCCAGATCAATCCACAAAGCGTGCCATTGACGTGGGATATATGTTATCCTCTCCAGAGAAATATTGCTTAACAAATCAGGATAAAGACCGGGTTCTTTGGAGAGATAATGTCTATCACATTCCCCGCCACAGGGCAGAACGGAAGGCATGAGCTTTACTTCCCGTATCCGCACCGCATCTTTTAAGCTTCCGTTTACTTCTAACCTTCCATATCCGGTATACAAAGAATCCGCCCGGTATGCACATTGGAGGGAAATGGTTTCTCCCCAAAAGCCCGATAACGTTATGCCTTCCAAATCCTCCCCGGGCTCCACTCCCGGAAAGACTTTATTCAGAGAACTTATTAATTTAAATTTATAATCCATTATTTTTATCCTTTCACTAAACAGACGACACCTGTATAAAGAATCAACGAGGAGAGGGCATATATGCCCCCTCCCAGTCAATACATGTGCTTCACTTCGCTGTCGGAATCATTTTTAACAATTCCATTCTGCTATTTTATTTCCACACTGCTCTTTTGTCCTTTGTTTTTAAATAGTTTTTTATAATCCCTGACTTTCGATCCTGGAACCTGGATCACTGCCTTAGAAGATATTTTCTTCAGACAATTGCTGTAGGCTTTGTCCAATACCTTAGATTTAACTTTGATTCTGGTGAGCCTGCTGTCTCCGTAAAATGCCTGTTTTCCAATCGCCGTTACATTTGCACCAATGGTAATCTGCTCCAGCTTCTTGTAATTCTTAAATGATTTCGGTCCAATCTTTGTAACTTTGCATTTTACACCTCTTAAAGTTACCGCTGATGGAACATTCACCTTCTTAACTGACCTGCTGGCAGCACCAACTACCATTACAGCCGCTTTTCCTGCTTCCGGATTAGTCACTTTGTATTTCAGTCCCTTGTACGTCAGAATCTGGCCTTTTTTCAGTGCAGGTACCACAGGCTGTGGAGCCTCATTCGGTTTTAATTCCAGTCCCGCTGCTGCTGACATCAGTCCGGCTGCCGCCTGGTCAATCTGAGCCTGGGCTGCATTTGGATTATTTAAAACTGCTGATGCCGATGCCACTGCGTCTTTCAGGGCTTTTGCACTGCTGTCCGTATATTTCCCGGTATCAAGTCCGGAATATACCTGATAGAGTACTTTCAGCGTCGTGGTGTCCGTTGTGACAACCGGTGCTTCTGTTAATTCTGCCGCTGCTTTCGCCAGGGCTACCGCTGCCTGGTCAACTACTGTCTGGTCAACTACTGCCTGATCTGCTTCTTTACTATTCAGTACCTCCTCTGCAGCTCTCAGTGCTGCAAGGAATGCATCGGCACTGTCTTTTGTGTACTTTCCGGTGTCGATTCCTTTATATGCATCGAAGAGTACTTTCAGCAGCGAGAAGTCTACCGTTTCTTCCGGCTTTTCGGGATCTTCCGGCAATACTGTCAGTGCTGTTGCCGCTGACAGAAGCCCTGCTATGGCATTGTCAACCTCTTCCTGTGTGGCATTTTCATTGTCAATCACGCCAGACAGACGATCCAGGGCTTCTTTAAATACGGTTGCACTATCCTGGGTATATCCGGACAGATCCAGATCTTTGTAAGCATTTTGCAATGCCTTAGCCAATGATTTATCGGTCTCGGGTTCTGTCTCTTTCTTCTCCAGTCCCGCAAGCGCTACCAGCAAACCTGACTCTGCTTCAGCCGCTTCCACTTTTGAAGCATTTTCTTTTTCAAGGACTTCCGATGCATGATCCAGTGCATTTTTCAGAGTTGCTGCGCTGTCTTCCGTGTAAATGCTCATATCCATCTGTGAAACAGCATTGTATAAGGACTGCAGTTGTGTCAGGTCAGCCAAAATGCTTTCCAGCTGGGCAATGGCTTCCTGAAGCTTGTTAATCTGCTCCTCTATTGCATCCTGCTCTGCTTTTTCATCTTCCAAAACAGCCTTTGCCTCTTCTATCGCTGCTTTTAATACGGCATAACTCCCTTCTGTATATCCATCGGGAATATAAGCTTCTGCCGCCTCCAGTGCGGTCTGAAGTGCCGTCTTATCTGCAATACGGCGAAATGTCACCGTTACGGTATGATCCTTCTGAACATCGGGAAGCAGTATCGTATTGCCTTCTACGGAATAGTTACCCGTTGGTTCTATCTCATCCAGCATATAGCCTTCATCCGGTATCGCACGCAGCAGAGCGTCATCATGAAGCTTCACTTCCTGGATCTTTGGCTCAACTTTTCCGTGCTCTCCTGCAATCGCCGTAACGGTTGCCGTAGTTACTTCAACCGGTACTTTCTCTGTAATACTTCCCACTACGGCGTAGTCAATCCGGCTGACACCGCTTTTTACGGTAATCCGCAGCTTATGGTCTGCGTTTTCGTCACTGGCATGAACTTTCAAAACAGGAAGTCCGAAGTTCACATTGCCATTTTCATTATCTACATCATATCCGGTATCTACTGGTTCTCCGTCCAGTGTAATTTCCGCTTCTCCCCAGGGAATGGTTTCGTTTCCTCCGAATATATGGCGAAGCTTCTTGGGAGCATAAACCGTCACATCCGTACCATAGAATGCAATTTCATAGTAAGCCCCTTCTTTACTGCTGGAAGTCCAGCCGGTGTTGGTGGAATCTGTCTGCGTAAACTGTGCCCAGCCTGCTGCCCTTTTATCCGGCTCTTCATTTGCTGTGGTGGACACTGCCTGCGGATTATAAGTAATCTGATCAGACTTGTCATTGACATAAGTCAGAGCCTTCCGCCCGGTGCTGTCAGGAAGCTGTCCTTTATAGGTAACCTTTGCACCATCAATGGCTATCTGAGCTTCCGATGTCTTACGAATTACGGCAGTGTGTTCTTTCATTTCCAGATCTGCAAAGACGGTAGAAGCAAACTTTTCGCCACCGGCTGACGTGTCAATTGTCACCGGTTCACCGCCATCGATAGACACACTGATATTGGCATTGCTGTTGTACTTTCTGTAAAACAGCTCCAGCTTTGTACCATAAAAATGCAGGGTAGATTCCGCTCCCGTTACATTAGTAAAATGAACGTCATTCCCGATTTTGGTCGGGAAATTGCCCTCTTCTGTTTCACGGTAGGTGAAATTGTCATCAAATGAGAACTGGTTGATACCTTCTCCCATATCATTGTCATTAATTGTAACGGTCTTTTCAGCGGTGTCATCTGCCGCTTCATCATACTTGAAGTAACGGATTTCCCGTATGGCCGGAACCTTGTCTGCCGCCCGCATCACAAGCCGTATCCCTGTTGCCTTCACAGGCGCAAACTGCACGGTTTTACTCATCCCTATACTTCCGGTGTCGGCATCGTCTAACGGAATTTTTTCCCAGTTTCCCTCACTTGTACGGTATTCCAGATCAAATCCTGTGATATTACTTCCGGATTCATTTATGGTAACTTTATTGATCATGTAGGAACCGGAAAATTTCTTATCCAGTGTGATCGGATAAGTCGCGTCGCTTGCTGCTGCCCAGGAAGTAGAAATATCCTGGTCAAAAGCTGCTTCTGCCTGTTCCGGATTGGAAGAAGCATCTGCGGACACATCAGACCAGAAATAAAGTTCTGCCGCTCCACCGCCCATGGTAATTTCCAGGGTATTGTCTGCGCCAATCTCCACTGCCTCTATCTTGCCTGTTTCCCGGTTGACCTTCTTCAGCTGCGGATGGTCCTTTGCAAAAGTCAGAGTAATATGCTGCATTGTTTCTTCTTCACTTCCATCATCCACCTGAATCCAGTTCTTTCCATTGTTTCCTGACTGTGCAGCCTTTTTCATTCCATCAAAAAGACCATTTACTACCATAAATCCCTTCGGATAACTGCATCCGAAATAATCAGTCAGTTCTTTGGAGGTCAGCCCCGGAAGAGGATTAAAGTAACCCAGAACCACATCTCCCGGATTTCCTCCATTTACGGTACCCAGATTCTCAGCTTCTACACCGGATATATAATATTCCGTGTTTTTCTCTGTATTGTCTTCAAAGCTTCCCATTCCCCCAACTACATCCGTAGCCGGCCGGCTGGCTGCCGTATTGGGATTCCCGCTGGCGTTAAGCCCCGTTTTCGTTACAAGGGTATCGCTGTTTAACCGGATCAAAGCATCCCCCATATTTTTTGTCTGGCGGATAATATCAGCCCATTCATAGTAAGAACGTTTTGGTGTCCCGTCATAGTCAAATAAGAAGCATTCATCAAAAGCAAATTCTGTCCGCCATAAATCCAGCCACTTCATTCCCATTGCCAGGGAAACATTATTGATCATATATTTCTGTGATTCTGTAAGGTCACGGTCGAATGCGGACACATACTGTCCAAAGAGGATCGGCATGGTTCCGTCTCCGGTGAGTCCGGCAAGTGCCGCTTCTCTCTGCCAGCTGCTGGACATAATTACGTTTCTTGTAGACCCGGTTTCATTGTCCCATCCGGTACCGTTATAATAATAGTTGTCATGGGTCAGCAGGTCCGGCTGTGCAATTTCCGTAAATACATGCATTGGCTCGGCATTATTATTCTCCCATCCTCTGCCGAGAGCCTGGTTGGAATGCAGAATGACGCCGGGATAGTTTTCTTTGCTCCAGTCAAACCACTTTTTAAATAAATTTACTTCTGTGAGGCTGTATAGTCCTTCATCCCCAAAACAGGAGCTGACAAAGTTGGCAACATACGGGCGCATCTCTTCCGGGAGGTAATCCCTTGGCTCTCCGGCTCCACTCATGGCATTGCCGCCCCATGGTGCTTTTGCAATTCCCCATTGTGCATTAGGCGTATACTTAAAAAATTCCGTATTTTCCAGCGGCGGATCGTAAAAAATTAATCCGGTCAGTTCACTGCCCTTATATTCTTTTGCATCATAAGTTCCCCTTCCGTAATCACCGCTGGCAACCCAGGATGTATACTGGAATCCTTTATCCATCAGAATTTCCTGTCCACGTGAAATATTGGGGTTGGAGGGTACGACACACTCCTGATTGATCTCTTCACTGGATGGCTCCGGAATACTGGGATCACCAGGCTCATAACCGTAGATCATCATTTCTTTTATCTCCGGAATCAGACTCATTTCATATTGTGTATAGGAGAATCGGATGTATCTTCCTGTGTAGTTATCTCCGAATTCATAACGGTGAAACTGTCTGGATGGATCGGTAATCTGTCTTGGGGTGCGGTTTCTTAAATTTCCTTTTTCAAATACCGTTGTCCACTCTTCACTTCCGTCTTCCCGAACCTGCACACCCACCATGTTTTTCCATATGCTGTTCTGTCCCCAGTCTTCCGGGGTATTAAGCAGTGCCGTCATTCTGCTCACTACATAATTCTGTCCTAAGTCAAAATCAATGTACTGACCAACCACCTCTTTAGCATTGGAAGCATTTGGTTTCCAGCCAACCGATTCATTCTTGTCAATGGCTTTTGCGGCTTCAAATCCCTCCTGCTCACTTTTGGCTGAAACACTCTTCACTTCAATTAAGGATCTGCCGCGGTAGTCTGTATTCTCTTTCTGAATCAGGACATGATATGTTTTTGCACTGTCTCCATTGGTTACCTGTATTGTAATGTCCGCCTGCTGTTTCTGGTCAAATTCCACTGCCTGTCTGCCGTAATTATTAGCTTTTGAGACATCTGCAGAATTCACTATGTTACCGTTAATATTCACTTTCGCTTCGGGATCGGACGGAACCGCCCATACATTCAGCTTTTTAACGCTCATATAGGCGGTGCCCGTGTACTCTGTCTGCTCCGGATTAAATTCCTGCTGAATTAGCGGCACCTCATTTACAACGAGTTTCAACAAATCCGCACTTCCCGGTTCTGCTGCTTTTGCAAGAAGCCCCATTTCCGGAATACCTGCCAAAAGCAGAATAAGTGCCAAAAACATACTGATTAGTCTCTTTCCCATACCCTTTTTCCTCCTATTCCATTTGAAAACCCCACCCCATATCGTTTTATAACTGGCAGCAGGGCATAAAATCAGTTTCATTACTCCTTTTTCTGATATTTCGGTGAATTTGCATAAGTTCTGTTTCCCCTGGAGTACCACCCCGGCCTGCACAACTGACCAAAACCGGTCACTCCTTCCCGGGACGCATCCATTTTAGGATCTGCATACCGGATAAACCACCGGGTCAGCCTGTCCAGAAGCACTTTCTCCACAGTTTCATATTCTTCCCTGCCAATGAGGTTATCCGTCTCCTGGGGATCGCAGCTTAAATGGTACAGTTCATCCGGTCCGTAGGGATAACGGTGAATCAGCTTCCATTCCCTGGTACGGATCATCCGGTTAGGGCCATATTCATCATACACCACAACTTCTCCGTCATCCTTTTGAGCACCGGTAAGCAATACCTCTTTAAAGCTCTTCCCCGGAAGATTCTCTGGCAGTTCCACCGGAATTTGAACCAGATCCAGCAGCGTATGCATAAAGTCATACTGGCTGTGCATGCTTTCCGCTGTAATACCCTCCGGTATCTTCCCGCGCCAGGATGCAAGAAACGGTACTTTCACTGCCGTATCATATAGATTGAACGGGAATGTTCCGTTTCCTTTGCCCCAGATTCCGTGGTGACCCATATTCATACCATTGTCAGCCATAAACATAACGATGGTATTCTGTCTGATCCCAAGTTCATCCAGTCTGTTAAGTATCTTCCCAACCCCTGCGTCCATAGCGGACACTGCCGCATAATAACCTCTTAACAGCGACTTGCGGACCTCTCCGGTACCGGATGGAGCGCTTTCAATTTGGTTTGGATGTACCGGAAGATCCGGGACGGAACGGAAGCTGCAGTCCCGGTATAGCTCCACGAATTCTCCTGGATGCTGTTCTTCATCCCAGGGGTCGTGGGGAGCCGTGTAATGGATACTCAGATAAAACGGGGGCTCTTCCCCGCTCATTGCATCCAGGTAAGAAATTGCTTTTTCCGTGATCAGATCCGTTACATACCAGTTGTCAAAGTGTAGTTCACCATCTTCAATCATATCCGGCTTATAATACTGACACCCCCCTCTGGCAATGGTATACCAGCGTGTAAATCCATGCTGGGGGGTCCTGCTGTCACCCAGATGCCACTTCCCGGCAAGGGCGCAGCTGTAGTGGTTCGCCGCCAGTACATCCGTGTAAGTAAGCATTCCCTCCAGGTAGGGAATCGCTTTTCCTTCACTTGCATAATAAGGGTCCTCTTTTTTTCCGCCAAGGCTCTCCCGATCCAGATTCCCCGAACGGATCCAGTCATGCACACCGTGCTGGGACGGAATCCTTCCGGTGAGAATGGATGCCCTTGCGGGTGAGCACACCGGGGAAGTGCAAAAGAAGTTTTCAAACCTCATTCCTTCTTTTGCAAGACGGTCCAGATTCGGTGTTCTGATTTCTTCATTTCCAGCACAGTGCATTGCCCATGCCCCCTGGTCATCCGTCAGGATAAATACTATATTTGGTTTTTCCTTCCCTTCTTTCATTTTATTTCTGGTCCTTAATCTGGCTGCTGATCTCACTTAACAGCTCATCCACACCGTTTTCCTCCAGTTGTTTCAGGAATTCCGGAATCTTTTCCTCGGGATCTACCATACCGGATTCCAGCGCCGGTCCATACTGTGCCACCACGTTTGTCACAGAAGCAATTACCGTTTCTACCGTAGTAGTGTCAACCATAAATCCATTGTGTTTTGCTGTAATGCTCTTGCCGTTGTATTCCTCGAACAATTCTACAATATTTTCAGGATATGAGATATCCCATTTCTGATTGAACGGTGTTCCAAACTGCCATCCAAAAGTGTAATCATAGCCGTTCTTATCCGGTGAAAGTGTACCGCCCATAGTCCGGTCAATCTGGTTGTCACCCACTGCTGTATAATGTTCGCCTTCAATACCATGGCGGATTAAAGTTCCCACATACTGGTCTGTATTCAACAGGTTAATGAATTCCAGGGCTTTTTCCGGATGTTCGCTTCCGGATGAAATTGCAAGCAGTCCGCCAAGAGCGCTTCTCGTTTCAAATATCGGCATAGTCAGATCGATGGATGTAATTCCGTGTCCCGCCGTTGTCTCCAGCATCTGTGCCGCACCGGGGGCATTCGCTGTCACATAGGAAAACAGATTTCCGTTGTTAAAATCGTTATCTCTGTTTGCAATGTCAGAATCATACTGTACCGGGTCCTTGGAGATGTAGCCATTCTGATACCATCCGTGCACCATCTTGCAATATTCCATATATTCCGGTGTGGCATACTGGTTGAACACTTCCTCCTGGTCTGTGAAGAGGTTCGTTTCCGGAATTGCAGATGCACCCGGTAAAGCAGGCGTACCTGTCAGGGATTCAAAGGGAACACCCAGCTGGAATCCACTGTTAAGTCCTGATAACCCAATCACATTTTTTCCTTCTGCCTGGGATTTTTCTTTGACGGTTTTTAAAACTTCTGTATAGTCATTTAACGTCTTAACCTTACTCAAATCAATTCCATATTCCTTTGCCATGTCACTGTTAGCATAGATCGAACCCTGCCAGCCCATTTCTTTATAAGAGGGCACTCCGTATATCTTGCCGTCTACCTTTACCGCATCCCATTCCTCCTGGGGAATAAAGTCATAGGTTTCTTTCGCATACTGGGGAAGCAGCTCTGTGATATCCATAAACGCATCTCTTGTGGCAAACTGGGCATAATTTGTGGTCCAGTTAGCAGTAAAACAGATATCAAAGTATTCACCGGAATTGATATACGTAGGCATCTTCTCTTTATAATCGGGATTGGCAATGACCTGATAGTCAATTTCAACCCCAATTTTATCTCTGGTGTATTCATTTAATTTTTCAATCACCTTATCGGTGTCCGGTGCTACGGGGTTAATGGACATATACCATTTTAATGTTACAATGTCATCCGAACCAGACGTCTTAGACTCTGAAGCCGCATCTTTTGTGTCTGATGAGTTTGATGCTCCATCATCTGTGTCCTTTGAATCTGATGCCCCCTCTTCTGTGCCTTTCGACTCCGCTGCCCCTTGTTCCGTGCCTTTGGCATTTGTCTCAGAAGCCGCAGAACCTGTCTCTCCAGTGCCCCCGCACCCTCCCAGCAGTGCAGCTGCCACAGAAATGGCCATTAAAACTGCAATTGTCTTTCTTTTCATACCTGTTCCTCCTTAAACTAATCATTTTATATACTATCTGTCAGCCCTTCACTCCTCCAACCGTCAATCCTTTTACAAAGTATTTCTGGAAGAAGGGATAAGCCAGCAGAATAGGTATCACAACTAATACCGTCAGCGCCATACGTCCGCTGTCAGTAGGTGCGGACTTTGCAACCTCCGCATACTCCAGGGCGTTGGATGCCGACTGCTTTACCGATTCCAGGCTGTTTTGCACGCTCCACAGCAAGGTCTGGATCGGGTATTTTTTCTGATCCATGATATAAAGCATCCCCAGGAACCAGTCGTTCCAATAGGCAATCATGGTAAACAGGGAAATCGTGGCTATTCCCGGTTTTGACAAGGGAAATACCACTTTCAGGAAAGTATTGAATTCACCGGATCCATCGATCCGCGCCGCTTCAATAATCTCCATTGGTATGCTCTTATAAAAGGTTCGCAGTACTACCACATAAAAAGCATTAAAACTCATGGGGAGTATCAGTGACCATATGGAATTGCCCAGATGCAGAAATTGGGTATTCACAATATAGCTCGGTACCATTCCCCCGTTAAACAACATGGTAAACAGCATCATATACGTTAATATTTTGTTATAACGGTAATCTGACCTGGATAGTACATAGGCAAACAGGCAGGTGATAAACACGCTGAACAATGTGCCAAAGACCGTGACGAAAATAGTCACTCCATATGACCGGACGATCTGGTCTCCCAGGCGGAAGAAATACCGGTACGCTTCCAGACTCAGTTCGGATGGAAAAAAGCTGTATCCGTTCTGATAGATACTGTTTTCGCTGCTGAAAGACACAATTACCACCAGAAGCAGCGGCAGCACACAGGACAGTGCCATAACCGTCAGGAGAATATTCCAGATGACATTGGACTTTCCCGATATCCGGTTAAAATCCGGATTGGATTCCAGCAGCTCCTCTTTCTTTCTTTTCTTTCCAGCACTCATGCCGATTCCCTCCCTTAAAACAGTGCACTTTCTTTATCAATTTTTCTTACAACCATATTGGAAACTACCACCAATACACATCCCACCACAGACTGGTAAAGATTTGCCGCAGCCGCCATTCCGATATTGCCCGTTTCCTTCAGCGCTCGGTATAAATACGTATCGATAACGTTCGTCACCGGGAATAACGGTCCGTTATTTCTCGGCATCTGATAGAACAGCCCGAAATCAGCAAAAAAGATTTTTCCGATTGCCAAAATGGACAGGATAATCATCATGGATCGCATACATGGTATGGTAATATAGCGGATCTGCTGCCATTTCGTGGCGCCATCCATGACCGCGGCTTCATAGTAATCCCCCGGAATCCCCGTCAGGCATCCCAGATACATAACGGTAGAATATCCTACTGTTTTCCAGATCTGGACAATTACAAGGATAACCGGCCAGTACTTCGGATCGCTGTACCAGTTGACCCCCTCCTTACCGAACAGCTCCAATAACCGGTTAAACAATCCGTTATCCACGCTTAACAGTGCAAACCCTACAAAAGAAACCACTACCCAGGATAAAAAATAAGGTGCCATAAATATGGTCTGGAAAACCTTTGATCTTCTCTTACTCCACAGTTCATTCAGCACTATGGCAATTGCAACCGCAATCACCAGGTCAATGACCAGAAATAAGATATTGTAAAGCAGTGTGTTTCTTGTAATGATAAATGCATCTGAGCTTTTAAATAAAAACTTAAAGTTGTCTAATCCTATGTATTCACTGCCAAAGATTCCTTTTCGAACATTAAATTTCTTAAATGCCAAAAGAATTCCGCTTAAAGGCAGATATCTGAACAAAATCATAATTACAACTGCCGGAAGTGCCATCAGAGTCAAAGGCAGATTTTTCTTAAAATAAAGCATTCTCTTTCTGGCGGCGCCGGAAGTTCCGGCTCTGTTACCGTTTGTTTTCATATGCATTTTATCCTCCTTTCCATCCCCTGACCATCTCAGGGTTCCTTTCATATCGCGAGCAACGAGCCAAACGGACACGCTGGCGCGTCCATTTGGTGATTGTCGCGAGGATTGTTGAACGTCCAGTGGACGTTCGTTAAGCAACTTCTGTACATGTCCCCGGTTCTATTACCTTTTCTATTATACAAGTACCGACCCCGACAGAACAACTTGACTTTTTTTTGATAAGGTGCACTATTTTTCTGCGTTTGCCACGCTTACTTGTCTCTTCCTATAAAATCCGTTATAATCTAAAAATAGAACAAAGTGCGGGCAAAGTTCACACAATTGATTTCTTCAGAGCCTGTATAAAAGAAGGGAGAATTATGAATATATTATTAATTGATGATGAAAAGTACGCTGTGGAAGGTCTGATATCCATGCTGGACTGGAAGCGTTTTGACGGTACTCTGACCGGGACTGCTTCTAATGGAAAAGACGCCCTGGAACTGATAAAGCTTTCGCCTCCGGACGTTATTATATCGGATATCAAAATGCCAGTGATGGATGGCCTGGAACTGGCAAAAGAAATTTTTTTGCAGAACTGGGAAATAAAACTGATTCTGTTAAGTGCACATGGAGAATTTACCTATGCGCAAAAAGCAATCCAATACGGGGTAACTGATTATATTTTAAAGCCGGTAACAAGACAAAAGCTCCAAGACCTGGAGGAACTGCTGCTGCGAATCAACCAGGAAAAGAAATTCCGAAAGGACACTTATTTAAAATCATGGAGTCCCTCCTTGAAGGATGAGATCCTTACCGCACTAAGAGAATGTGATTTGAAATTTTTTGATTGTTATTTTTCTTCCGAAGATTACTTCGGTCCTATGAAAAGCCAGGAAGGCAATGCACTTGGAACCCAGCTTCTGAATTATCTGTTTTCCTATTTTGAACAGCTCAATATTTCTCAGTCTGTATTAGAAACATCCAGATCCAAGACGCTGAGCCAGTTTTACGATCTGCCAAACCCTGAGGAGAAAATTAATTTTATCATTACCCGTTACAGCGATGTCATGACTGCCAGCAGCAGACAGCGCCATGCAAGTACCGACACGCTGGTGGAGACGGCACGGGAATACATGGGGAAACATTTTGATTCTCCGGCATTTAATATCTCCTATCTAGCGGATTCCATGAATGTATCTATTTCTTATCTGAGTACTATATTCAAGCAGTCCACCTGTGAAAATCTGAGTACTTATCTGACAAATCTGCGTATGGAAAAGGCAAAAGAACTGCTCCGTGACGTGCAGTATCCTATTTCGGAAGTGGCCCTGAAGTCCGGATACGAGGATTCCAGATATTTTGCAAAATATTTTAAGAAGCAGATGAACATGAAACCCAGCGAGTACCGTAACTTATGTATTCAAAAATCGCTGAATCTGAAAAAAGCATCTGACCGGACGGTATAAACATGGGAATAAAAAAGAAAATATTTTTAGCGTTTTCCTGCGGAATCTTAGTCATTACGCTCTTATCCTACGCCTTTATCTTCATTCTCTTCCGTCAGGGATATGAGACTGAAATAATGCGCTATCAGAAATCAGCAGTGTCGATGAATTCAAATATGGTTGAAAGTTTCCTGGATTCTATACGACAGACCTCCTTGCGGATCATTGGAGATGAAGCCATCGGCATCTACTTAAGTACCGGTCAGGTCACTGACGCTCTGGAACAAATTAAAATCCAGCAGTCCATCACCAACCAGTTCTCTCATTATTCCACTGATCAGATTCTGGGCAGCAGCCTGTACCTGAAAAACACACTGTTTCTCAATGACCGCCTGCCCATTTCAGAATTTTTTAGAAGCGAGACATTGAATACCAATCCTTTTGTATCTACCAGCAACATCTTTGCCGATACCGAAGTAAAAAAAGAGGACTGGTATCTGCAGTTAATGGAATCCGGTAAACGGAGCCGCATCTTCCTGGACCCACAGACAAATAATTTTTGTTTTGCACAGATTATACATAATAACTACTATACCGGCCCTTATTCCAAAGAAGGTCAGGGGGTGATGGTAATCAGTATTGCATCCAAAGATCTGGCACGTACCTTTGCCCTTGAGCCAATCAGTGATAACAGCGGCTATGCCATTTTCAGCAGCCAGCAGGAGCTTTTATTTTCAAGCAATGCCCAGGAATCCCTTTACCTGGAAGCCTGTGACCGGTTCATGGCAAGAAAGTCATTTGGCGGAGAAATTGTTGCACTGGATAATCAGCGGTATGTAATGAGCCTGAACTCCCTGGAACGATATGATCTGAAAATATTATTTCTGACCCCTTACCAGGATATCCAGTCTCAGCTTAGTCACCTGATGCGCTTTTATCTGCTGTTTGTACTAATGATCTTTTTGGTTCTGATGGCTGGTATTTACCTGATTTCCAATCGTTTCACACGCCCAATTATCCGTTTGGCAAAGACCATCAGCTCCATACATGATACCAGGAATTTTTCGTTAGACACCCTGCATTTTACCAAAGATAAGGAAATCGTCATGCTCTGCGACAGCTTTTCACAGCTGATCACACACAACAACCAGCTGATCCGGGATATTCAAACCCAGACGGAACAGCAGAAGCGGTCCGAGCTGCGGGCTCTTCAGGCACAAATCAATCCCCATTTTATCTTCAATGCCATGGATATTGTAAACTGGATGGCGCTTTCAAAAAATGAAGACAGTATCGCAGAGATTGTATCATCCATTGCAAACCTGATGCGGTACAGCATTACGGACCCGGATAAACTTGTTCCTGTCTTAAGTGAACTGGAAAATATCCAGGAATATATCAACATCCAGCAGCTGAGGCATACCCAGAAACTAATGCTGGATATAGACACTACAGAAGACCTGAATTCCGTATACATCCCCAAATTCACTCTGCAGCCTCTGATTGAAAACTCCATTTCCCATGGACTGGTGGAAAGCAATCAAGACCTGCACATTCAGGTTCATATCTACCGGTCATCCCATGGCGTCATCATTGATATTACGGATGACGGGGCAGGCTGCGATGCTGGAGAGCTCAATAAGTTTCTGGAACACTCCGGGGATACTTCCCTGAAAGTTTCCAACGGATTTGGCATCCGTAATATCAATGAGCGGATCCGGTTAAATTTTAAGGGGGAAAGCGGACTGACTTACCGAAAAAACTCCGCCGGCGTTCTCACTGCCCGTATCACTTTCGACAACAACTAAACTAAATATATGGAGGTAACTGATCATGAAAGAACAAGTAGTAACAAATGGAATACACACCTATACCGATGCTCAAAAATATGTTCCTGCAGACAACCCGGCTGTCCGGGAACACATTCAATGGTTTATGGGATTAAAGCTGGGCATCATGATGCACTGGGCACCCGGCTGCCAGCTGGGCACTTATGAATCCTGGCCGCTCTCAGACGGAGACGGATCCTGGTCCCAGGAGGACGTGGACTGGACAGACATTCCCACTTTTAAGGAACAATATCGGAATGCAAATAAGACTTTCAATCCGGTAAAATTCCGCCCGGACCGCTGGGCGGCACTGGCAAAGGAGTGCGGTTTCCGGTACCTCCTGTTTACCAACAAACACCACGATGGATTCTGCATGTTCGATACAGACACTACTGATTACAAAATCACCCACGAATCCTGCCCGTTTCATACCTCACCCTATGCAGACATTGCCGGGTCTTTGTATGATGCATTCCGTAAAGAAGGGCTTGCCATTTCTGCTTACTTCTCCAAACCCGACTGGAACTGTGACTATTACTGGCACCGAGAATTTGGCACAGCACCATCCCGCAATGTAAATTATAATGTGAGCGAACATCCTGAACTCTGGGAAAAATTTATAGAATTTACCCACCGGCAAATACTGGAACTGGGAAGAAACTACGGGAAAATAGATGTGCTTTGGCTGGATGGCGGATGGGTCAGCAGCGATAATCTGAACCAGGACATCCATCTGGAAAAAGTAGTGGAAACCCTGCGCAATACCACCCAGCCTCACCTGATCGTCTGTGACCGCTGTGTGGGAGGACCTTACGAGAATATAATCACTCCGGAAAAGCAGATTCCCGACCAGCCCCTGTTCGTTCCCTGGGAAACCTGCGCTACGATTGGGGAAAAGTTTTCTTTTCATTATACCGATCACTTTAAAACCGGCAGGGAACTTGTCCATATGCTTCTGGACGTGGTGAGTAAAGGCGGTAACCTGGCGCTTAATATCGCTCCCCAGCCCGATGGCGAGCTGCCAAAACCGGCCGTAGACTCCATGAAAGACCTGGGACGATGGCTGTCTCTGTTCGGAGAGGGAATCTATGAGACATCAATCATCCCACCTTATTTCCAGGAAAGGATCAAGTATACGAAAAAATCCTCTGCTATATACGCATTTTATCTGTACGAGGAAAAACCCTGTCTCCCACCTATACTAACCCTTGACCTAGATGCAGATATCCGGGAAATCCGCTCCATGCGGACAGGAGAAGTGCTTCCTTATAAGCAGGAAAACGGGCGGATCACTCTTTATACAGAGAGCCTTTGTACCGAGCAGGCTTTTTATGCAGAGGGATTTCGTATAGACACAGTAGGTCACTAGAACTACAGCGATCGTTTTATATGTGCTCTATTACGGAAAACAGGGTGACTTTTCATCCTCTTTTACACATAAACAACCGAAACATACTACACTGCATCCAATAAAGAACAGCCAGCCACAGCCCAGGGGGTCCAAAATGCTGAGAAAACCAGCTTTGTGGCGATAGACTGAATCTCGGAAAGATGGGTGTGGGAAACTGGTATGGGCGTAGGAAGCGTAGAGCAGAGCTGAGTATTTACTTACCTTTTCGGAGTGTTTTTTGGCGGATAGTATTCGACTGGCTCCCATCGGATACTAAGCGGGCACTG
>JAGZJZ010000089.1 GCA_018365455.1 Clostridiales bacterium | reverse complement strand
CTTTGTATCAACGAATGCTATCTCGGAAAGAGAAGGGGGCGGACCAGGACATTGGTTTGGAATGCGTATAGCAGAGCTGAGCATTTACTTACCTTGCCGAAGTGTTTTTTGGCGGATACAATTCGACTGGCTCCCATCGGATTGTAAGCGGGCATTGAGCTGCGAAATGCTTCAGGATTTCGCAGCGAATGCCCGCGTGCCGCCAAAAAGCGCTTCGGGAAGGTTAGAAAATGCCAGTTCTGCGTTAAGCATTCCAAACCAATGTCCTGGTCCGCCCCCTTCTCTTTCCGTACACTACCTCCATCTACAAAGCGTCCTAACTCAGCAAAACCCAAATATAAGCATTTAATAGAACACTACAAAACCTTCGCTGTAGAACTAGCGCGTGGCTGAAACTTCCTTCCTGCCTGGATTTCACATATATTTCTGATGGCACGTATCCAAATCTTTCATTTGTCATTTCACAATAATACAGATTTCCTTAGATAAAAAGCAGCTTCGTTAAAACCAAACCTGACTCTGGTTTTAACGAAGCTGCCTGCTTTAAATACCCGGTATTTTATTTATCTTATTTAAATCTGTGCCTGATACTGCATCCGCCTAGAAGCAACTAACTGGATGTAGTGCCTAGCCTTTAATAGCTCCTGCTGCGATCCCATTGATAAACTGTTTTTGCAGCACGGCAAAGATCAGAATCAGCGGGAGTGCGCACAGGACACAGGCTGCAAACAGTGTATTCCACTGTGCGGGATTTTCACGGTCACCGAGGAACTGGATCATACCTACCGGCAGGGAGTACTGGTCCGATTTAGATATAAAGATCATGGGATAAAAATAATCGTTCCAAATCCACATTCCCTGGGTGATCACTACCGATACAACAGCCGGTTTCAGCAATGGGAAAACTACACTTATGAAGCGTTTCCACAGTCCGCAGCCATCAATGTAAGCGGACTCCTCAATCTCGATTGGGACTCCTTTCATAAATCCTGCCAGCAAAAAGATGGAAAACGGAAGGCTGCAGGTGATAAACATAATCATTGGAGTAAACCTGGTGTTGGGCAGTGACAGGCGCCCGAACATCTGGGCAATGGGAACGATAACCATCTGAGACGGTATGATCAGCCCTGCTATAAAAAAGTAATACAAAAAGCGGCTGGCTTTGCGTTTTATTCTGGAGATGGGGTAGGCTGCCATTGTAGAAAACATTACCACTACGAATACCGATCCCCCCGTTGTCATAATACTGTTCAGCATCTGCTTCGGATATTTCATTTTTGTAAAAGCATTGATATAACTGTCTAAAGAAAATTCCTGAAACAAAAGCAGCGGTGATATCATATTGTCGGGATTTCTAAGTGAGCTGGACAATACGATTAACAGCGGAAAAATAATAAGGCAGCAAAACAGGGTAAGTAAAATATAGAGCGTTATAATACCCGGTGTAAGTTTTGCCTTGGATTCCACTTCTTTATATGTTTTTCTCCTTTTCCCCATCATAGTTCCACCTCTCTTTTATTCATATAAAACAGCATGAACACGGTGATCAGAATAATGACGGCAAAAGCAACTACAGAAAACGCACTGGCCTTCCCCATCATCTGATCATTAAATGCAATGCGGTAAATGGAAAACATCAGGGTATTGGTTGACTTTCCCGGGCCTCCGTTTGTCATGATAAAAGAATAGTCAAACGCCTTCAGCCCGCCGATAACCGCCAGAATCACATTGATGGTAACCGTTGCCGAGATCAGCGGAAGTTTGATTTTCCGAATCAGCTGCCACTGGGAACAGCCATCGATCTTTCCAGCCTCTATAAGGCTGTCATCCACAGTTTGCAGACCCGCAAGATAAATGATCATGGTAGCGCCGAAGCCCTTCCAGACTTCCACCAGTGCAATGGCATACAGGGCAGTCTTATAATTGCCCAGCACGTTAAAGGACGATCCGTCCAGTCCCATTGCTGTCATAATGGATGCAATCATACCGGATTCCGGCATATATACGTAGGACCAGATAAAACCAACCACGATTGCACTGAACAGCGCCGGGACATAGGACACGGTGCGAAAGAATGCCTTTCCCCTTAGTTTTACGTTCAGTGCCATGGCAATTACCAGTCCCAGTATATTATTCAGGACTACTACCACAACTGCATAAATCAATGTGTTTTTAATTGCATTTATCATAGAACCATCTTTTAGCAGTGTCAGATAGTTTTTAAATCCCACATAATCGTAATCATAATTTATTCCGTTAAAATTAGTCATACTGTAATAAAATAACTGCAGTACCGGTACGATCCAAAAGATCAAAAACAAGACCAGAGCCGGAATCACATATAAATACATCCGGTTGGGAAATACTAGGGTTTTCCGTTTTGATTTCTTCATAACTTTTCCTTTCCGGCAGAACCGGGCAGTCTGGTTCGGAGCATTTTGACAGTTCCAAAGCCTGCCCGGGAATTGCACTTATTCCGCTGTATAGAGTTCCTCAAATTTCAGCTGCATTCCGTTTACGATATCTTCAACAGTCGTTCCCTGTCCGCCTATCGCCTCAGAGAATAATGCCTCCATCTCATTTTCCGTTCCTGACGGCCAGCCCTGGTTGCACCAGTAAGAGGATTTGCCTTCATTATACAGGTCCATAAAAGGTTTCCAGAACTCATCTACCTGATCCGATCCGTAACCATAGGTAACCACGATATTCCCCATGTCCACCATACCCTTCCAGATATCAGATTCTCCGTCAAACCACTTTTCCAGAATTGCCTTTGCTTCTTCTTTGTGTTTGGAACCGGAATAGATCGCCGGTGTAGCACCGATTGACATGGATGCCCAGAGTTCCTCATCCGCACTGTTGCCCGGCAGAGGGAAGTATCCACGTTCAAAATCAACCGCGCCATTTGCACACAGAGCCTTCTTGTCTCCATTGTGGTCAAATGTCATAGCTGCCTCACCATCCACAAATTTCTGGATAGCCTGCTGTGCACTGAGTCCCAATGATGAGCTGTCTATGTAACCTTCGTCATACAGCGTTTTATACATGGATATTACTTCATCCCAGGTGTCCTTATCGGTGAATTTCGTTTCTCCGGTGCGAAGCTGGTCGTCAAACTTTGTATTCTTTGCATAAACTTTGCTTGCCGCTATCTGATAGAGTCCAAACTGCATGACATACATGTCCTTATCTCCCATTACGATGGGCTGGATGCCTGCATCCTTCAACACCTTGCAGCAATTTAAAAATTCATCCCAGTTTGTGGGGATCTCCAGATTGTGTTCTTTAAACATATCTTTGTTAAAATAAGTCCCCAGCATGGAAACGTTCGTGCCAACTCCGTAAATTTCCCCATCGTAGAAGAACGCTTCTTTTGCACCATCTCCAACCAGATCCATTACCTTCAGATCCGTCAGGGGTTCCAGGTAACCTGCCTTAGCCAGATTAATTACCCCGTTTGCGCCCGCATATTTCGGATGCACCAGAATGATGTCCGGGCACTCTCCCGAAGCCAGCTTGGTTTTTAATGCTGTGTAATACTGGTCATCCGGCAGCTTGGTCACTTCCAGCTTAATATCCGGAAATTCTTTTTCCACAAGTCCCGGTAAAATCTCTGTTTCAAAATCAGGGTTGGAGGGCGTGCCGGAATACATCATAGTAATCACGGTTTTATCTCCGGAGGCTTTGCTCTCCTCCTGCTGCTTGCCAGCGGTCTCTGTCCCCTCACTGCTTTCTGCTTTCTTCGTACCGCCACAGCCTGCCAGGGACAGGGTGAGCATACTGCCTGCCAGCACCAATGCTAATAATCTTTTTACTTTCATGTTGTTATCCTCCTTAACTTTTTCATAGCCCTATCATACCATAGTCCAGGTATACTTTTGTTCAGAGTAATGGTGCACATTTGTTAGAAATTATTTCTACAAAATATGTTAAATTTATCATTACCATCCGCTTCATTTGTGATATACTTCTTTTTAAATGATAATATGACAAATTTCATGTGTTTGCACAGGAAGAAAAGGGGAGGGGGGTCTGAATGAAACTTAAAAATAAGTTTCTAATCATATTTCTGCTGATATCCATTATACCGGTAATTTTCATTACTACCTTTACATATACCCGGTATACCAAATTGATTGACAAGCAGATTACCAGCATTACCGATAACATATTTGAAAAATCAGGAGAAGAACTGGAAAAAAACCTGAAATCCCTGGAGCATATCGGGGACCTTTTCAACTTTCACAGCGAATCTGACCAGATCTCACTAAATAAAGAACTTCGAAAATATGCCGGCAGTTCGGCAAATTACTCTATTTACGATATTTTCCAGAGTAATCAGAACATCCACTTTATATTGAAAAATGTGACCTACAGCAGCGAATATATAAACGGTATTTTTGTTTTTACGCCCAGCGGGCCCATCTTAGGTTATGGATTAAACAGCAATATTGATGTTTTTCCCGGATACGATCCGCAAAAAGAGGACTGGTATGAAAAAACACTTGATCTGGAAGGTTCCTTTCATATTGACGGAATATCCCAAAAGGACTTTTTGATTAACAGCAGACCCTCCATCTCTTTTTCCAAGGCACTTTATGACGGATATTCCAAAAAGTTTCTGGGTGTTCTGTTCATTGACTGTTCTCCTGCCGTTTTTGATTTTTCCAAAGTAAATACGCTGAATGAAACAGCTAAGATAACGATTGAGTTTAATGAGGGGCAGGTAATCTACAGTGATTCTTCTGCCGGAAGCTTCACCCCCAAAAACAGCCGCACACTGATGAAAGAATTTTCTTCCGATAACCTGCGGTTGGTTTTTACCGTAAATTATGAAGCGCTCTATAAAGAATTTGATGCTACCAGAATTATGATTCTGACCATTGCAGGTATCTGTGCCGTTATTTTCATGATCCTGTCCTGCTTTTTTTCCTATTCCCTGTCCCGTCCCATCACTTATTTAAGCAGCAAGATGGCAGAATCAAAAAACCAGAAGCTTCTCACCGCTTCCCACTACCTGAACAGAAACGATGAGATTGGCGTACTGTATAATGAGTATAACCATTTGATCCAGACACTGAGTGAGTACATAGAAAAAGAGCTGCAGAACAAATTAATATCCCTGGATTCCCAGATGAAATCTCTGGAAGCCCAGATCAATTCCCATTTTCTTTACAATACGCTGGAATCCATTAACAGTATTGCAGAAATTGAAGAGGTGGAAAGTATTGCAACCATGTCACTTGCCCTGGGGGATATGTTCCGCTACAGTATCAAAACCCAATGTGAACTGGTAACAATTGCAGAAGAGCTGAAGCACGTCCAAAATTATATCTCCATACAGCAGATCCGTTTTGAAAACCGCTTCCGCGTAATTATGAATATTCCGGAGGAAATGCTGGAACTGCAGGTACTAAAACTGATTCTCCAGCCTCTGGTGGAAAATGCCTTTTATCATGGACTGAACTACTGCCAGTATGGGAGTTTTATTAAGATTGAAAGCTGGATGGAGTCATCCTTTCTTTACTTTTCCGTCAGTGATGACGGGGTCGGCATGGATGAAACACAGCTTAATCAGCTAAATCTGGATTTAAAGCAGAAAGCGGAATTTACCGAACTGGGACACCGGAACAAGCAGAGCATCGGAATTAAAAATATTCACACCCGGATCCGTCTATATTACGGAGATGAATACGGGCTTCAGATACAGAGCCAAAAGGAAAGCGGAACATCCATACTGATTAAGCTTCCCAAATTAGGGCGTGTTTAAAAATTGCTCTCCCACATCTATGCGTCATACCTTGGGCATGATTCCTTCCAAGGAATGGCACATAGACCGGCTATGTAACCTGGATTTGAATCTAATATACTGTGCATACTGGCAGCGTCGCATTATTACACCATTTTGCACACCAAACTATTAGGAGGATTCTATGTACACTTTTATTGTAGTTGATGATGAATCACTGATCCGCAAAGGAATTATCAAGAAGCTTTCTTCCATTCAGGACACCGTTCAATGTATTGGTGAAGCATGTAATGGTCAGGAAGCACTTACCCTCATCGAAAGAATGAACCCGGATATTGTAATTACCGACATGAAAATGCCTCTTATGGACGGAACTGCTTTTCTGTCACAGCTTACCCAGGATTTCCCCCAGATAAGATCCATTGTTATCAGCGGGTATAAAGACTTTGATTATATGAAACATGCCATCGCAGCACAGGCAGTTGACTATCTCTTAAAACCATTTGGCAAAGAAGCGCTGACAGGAGCTGTCCTGAATGCCGTAAAGCAGTTAAATGACCACCAGTCCATACAAAACCGGCTGATTAGCTCAGATGAGAAGAAAGAACAGGCCCGTTACAAATACGATCTGCAAATGCTGCAAAATCTTATAATGGGCTATCACACCACAGATTTTTCTATAACCTCCAATCGCCTGAACTTTGTTAACCAGATCCATGACCTGGTAATGATTACGGCCTATTCCCAGACTGCTTTGGATTTTGCCGCGCTTACGGCATTTTTGACGGAAAATGCCTTTGGGGATCTGGCATTATTTCTGGAGCACGCCACGAACCAGAATCTGGGTTTTTTTATCTTATTTAAGCCGGAACATTCTGTGTTAAGCTCCGATGAAATGTGCAGACAGTTAATCCAGCAGCTAAAGAGCACCCTCTATGCCTCCAAAACACCGGTTTTATTTGGATGCAGCCGGACGCACCATTCGCTCCTGGAGCTGAATACGGCTTTCCTGGAAACCGTTACCGCTCTGAATACCAAAAAGGTCTCAGGCAGCACAGAAGCTTTCTTTCCGCCGGAGAAGAAAAGGGAACCGATTTCCATTACATGGGATAAAACAGAAGAATTTCTGTTCCGTATTGAAGCGGGGATGCCGGACCAGACGTCCTCACTTTTAGAAGAACTTTTTACTTATTTTCTTACCATCCCCGATGTAAGCCTTTATGACATAAAAGTATTCTGCTTTTCTCTGGCTGACCGGACTCGTTATATGATGAGCACCTACTTTGAGCAGATCACCCCCTCCTCCGCTAACAGCAGTATGCAGAATATCCTCAACAATATGTTCAGCCTTCAGGAAATAAAGGATTACTATCACCAATTTTATGCCAACATCACCTCTCTTTTTAAAACAGATAATATCTATGCTACAGAGGACATCATTGAGAAGATGAAGATTTACATGCAGAGACACTATCAAAATAATCTGACCATAGAATTCCTGTCCTCCCTTTTTTATCTGAACCGCAGCTACTGCAGCCATCTGTTCAAGCAGCGTACCGGGGAGACCTTTGTACACTGCCTGAATACCATTCGGATTGAAAAGGCAAAGCAAATGCTCTCTGAGACCGATAAAAAAATGTATCAGATCGCAAAAGCCGCCGGATATGACAATGTAAAATATTTTTTCCGTATTTTTAAGAAATACGAACACATGACTCCGGAGCAATACAGGCATGAATGTACATTTGTTATGTCAAAAGATCGTACATACATTAACTGACAGAAAAAACCGGATGAAAAGCTTACTCGCTTTCATCCGGTTTTTACTATGCGATTTTATTATGCGTTTTTACCGCAGCACTTTTTATATTTTTTTCCACTTCCACATGGACATGAATCATTTCTTCCAATCTTCTTGCCTTTGACAATTGTATTGGCTTTCTTTGCTTCTCTGTAAAGCACTTTCTTTTTCTCTTCATCGAAGATTTCATTCCACATTGGCAGCTCGTATAACCAGTCAGCCTTAGCGTCTACCATATTTTTGTAAAGAAGCTCTTTATCAAATCCTAAGTTTACTTCGGTGTTTTCATCCATTTCTTCAATTGGATTCTTCACCTTCAAACTTTCATCAATTCCATCCAGGAAGCCTACCATTGTCATTACCGGAATTTCAAACTTTTCAGCCAATTCCTTAACGGTACCTTTTACCACTTCTTCCGGATTGGCTAATAATTTCTCATAGATTCCTTTTTCAATTAAAAAATAATCAGTCCAAAACTTCTGAAGCTGCTTCTTATCTGTTTCCTGAGAGTATGCTACGTCTCTCCAATCCTGTAATAATCCCATATCTAATCCATCCTTTGTTTCATATTCGTAATTATAACACGTATAGTATATAACACTTTTGCTTATTTTTCAAAAGAATTTTATTTTTTATATAAAAATTGTATAGAAACCAAATTTCTGCTCATACTACTAACATCTACAAAAGAGAAAATTAATACTTATCCTCCCCCAAATACCGGGTCCGGCCGCAACAGCGCGGCGGGCCCGGTATTTTTAAAATTTCTTTTTAATCTTAAACTTGATATAGTCCCTGATATCTCTTTTCAACTGTTTTTTTACATCGTCTTTATTTGCCTTTGCCATCTGGTCATGAAATTCATCCAGAAGCCTGCGCTGGCTTTTTACATCTTCTTCGATTTTTTCCAGCTGTTTTACTTCGTTTGCAGATATTCGCTGCAGAATATATTCCGCATAGGCACTTGCCAGTTTCATGCCCCGGTGTTTGAGAATCTCATTCATTTCTTTGATTACCCTGATTTCGTGATTCCCGCCTACGACAAATGCGTAAATGTATGCCTGTTTATCAACTACCAGACGTCCCAGAATCTGTTTCATGCACTCCGGCAGATGTCCTTTTACACTTGCAAAAATAAATCCAACGGTTTTATTCTCTTCATAAATGATTGATTCTGTCACAGAAGATGCCTCTACCAGAATAACACCTTCATTTCTTTCCGCAAACATCCTTGCTATTTCTTTACTTTTTACACTGTGTCCATCATAATATACGGTACTATGTTCCATAAGATTCCTCCAATTCAATTGTTTCCCAGTATCCTTTTCAGCCACAAACGAATGGGTACTGGGTTTAACGTTTCAGGCAACATTGCCGATTTATCTTACGGTACCGCCAACTTCTGATCGAAATTGACTTTCACTGCTTAACCGATTCCTTTGTACACTACACTTAAAACCAGTACCAGGACAGCCAGGAAAATATATACATATTTCGCAGTAAAATCAAAGATTTTACCAACCGGCTTCTCCCGTCCCAAATTCAATTCTTCATCTATTTTCCTGGTTCCAAGGACCCAATAAATAATAATTGCGCACATAACTGCTCCAAACGGAACAACATAAATCGTAATGATATCCATCCACGTACCAAGATATGCTTCATTTTCTACAAATAAACCAACTGCAAGAGCAATGGCTCCCACAATCAATATGGCTGCCGTTCTTTTCATTTTTAACTGCTTCATTACCGCCTCTGCACATACCTCAAACATGTTAACCAGTGAGGTAATTCCTGCAAATAAAACGGAAACGAAGAATAGAACTGCAATCAGCCTTCCCGCCGGCATCTGGGCAAATACCTTCGGCAGCGTTATAAACATCAGCGGCGGTCCGGAGCTTGGATTCATTCCAAATGCAAAAACAGCCGGAATGATCGCAAATCCCGCAAGCAGAGCTGCACCGGTATCTAAAAGAGCCGTCTGCATGGATGCCTTTGGTATATCTTCTTTTCTGCTTAAGTAACTTCCATATATGATCATTCCCGAACCGGTAATAGACAATGAGAAAAATGCCTGCCCCATGGCCATTACCCAGGTCATAGGATCCAAAAGCTTCTCCCACTTGGGGATCAGCAGATATCGGTACCCTTCCATAGATCCCGGAAGGAAAAAAACACGTATTGCCACAATTGCAAATAAAATAAAAAATGCCGGCATGATAATACGGTTTACTTTTTCAATGCCTTTTAATACCCCGCCAATTAAAATGATGACGGTGATACAGATTACAACGGTATGCCAGGGAATACTTCCAAGGGTACCCGTAATCTCACTAAAATACTGTTCTGACTCTGTATTTAAAAAACTCCCGGTTACCGCTCCGAACAGGTAGCGCAGCACCCACCCTACAATAACCGCATAACCGATTGCAATGCCCAAAGATCCCAGCAGCGGAATACTGCCCAGTATCTTACCGCCCTTTTTCCCTCTGGACTTTAATGCATAGTCATATGCACCAACCGGTCCTGTTCCGGTCAGACGCCCCAGTGCAAATTCACCCGCTAATCCAACCATCCCAAATAACGCTATAAATAAAAAATAAATAATTAAAAATGCTGCTCCTCCGTATTGCCCTACACGATAAGGGAACATCCATATATTTCCCATTCCTACTGCTGATCCAACACTTGCCAGAACAAATCCAAGTCTGCTTCCAAACTTTGCGCTCTCGTCACCTCTTTTTGACATTTCCCTTTTTCTCCTATCGTAGTCTCTATCCCGTACCTTATCCTGTTAAAGATCTGAAATCAGCGTCTGTACATTCTCTTCTTTTGTTGCCCAGCTGGTGCAAAAACGCACCACACTATGTGTTTCATCATAACGCTGAATATAAGCAAAACTATACTTTTCTTTCAATGATTCCAAAAATCCGTCTTCCATGATTGGAAACTGTTGATTCGTTGTGCTGTCTATGAATAACGGATATCCCTTTTCCAGGAATGCATTTTTCAGCAGCATAGCCATATCATTGGCATGCTCTGAAATTTTGAAATACAGGTCATTGCGGAACAGTTCGCCAAACTGGATTCCCAGCAGACGCCCCTTAGCAAGCATTCCTCCTTTTTGTTTGATCAGATAGCGAAAATCTTCTTTTAATGCCGGATTAGTAATGACAACCGCTTCTCCAAATAAAGCTCCTGCTTTTGTTCCTCCAATATAGAATACATCACAGATTTCTGCAATGGAAGGCAGATCCAGGTCATTTCCCTTTGCTGTAAGCCCATATCCAAGCCTTGCACCATCCATAAATAAATACAAACCATATTTTTTACATACGCTTCCAATCAAAGCCAATTCCTTTTTGCTGTAAATCGTACCATTCTCGGTAGGATTTGAGATATAAACCATTTTCGGCTGAACCATATGCTCATGTGTCTCATCTTCCACATGATCCCGATACAGCTTTTCGATTTGCTCTGCCTGAATTTTCCCATCATCACTGGGCAAAGTCAGAACCTTATGTCCACAGGCTTCAATTGCACCTGTCTCATGCACATTAATGTGTCCGGATACCGCGGAGATCACCCCCTGATGAGAACGTAATGCTGCATCAATCACAGTCAGATTCGCCTGCGTGCCTCCAACCAGGAAGTGTACGTCCACATCCTCTCTTTTGCATTTTTCCCTGATCAGCACTCTGGCTTCTTCACAATAACTGTCTTCTCCATATCCTGGGGTCTGCTCCAAATTAGTTTCTGCCAGCTTCTTTAAAATATTCTCGTGGGCACCTTCCCCATAGTCACAATTAAAACGTATCATGTTGTCAAACCTCTATTCTCTTTCATGTATAAAATTTGGGTATATCTTACCTGTGCAATTTTCATGCATATCTTTACTGTACAAAACTTTACTCTAAAAAGCAAGGAAAAAATACCACAATGGGCAAAATCTGACCGATTTGCTTTTTCTATCTATCTGTTGTATAATATTTCAAAACGCTATGAGGTATGTAAACTATGAAAAAGAAACAGATTATGGCCTGGATCGGCATTGTACTGCTGGTAGCTCTTTACCTGAGTACCCTTATTTTTTCACTCCTAAAAAGTGACTTTGCCTATGATATGTTCCGCATCTCCGTGGCTTGTACGATCATTGTTCCGGTACTGTTATATGGCTACATTCTCTTTTACCGGATTTCAAAAAAAGGGAAAGAAAAAGAAAAACCGGATAACCACAAAAAATAGGTTATCTGGTTTTTTCTTATTCATTCCCGCCATCCAAAGTTTTAAAATGCAAATGCAAAATCATCTGCAGGCTCTTCTGCCGTTTGAATCAGATTCATAATCATCTGAGGAAGCGTGACCTCCCATTTATAGCTGACATTAACCCGGTCTTCCGAAAGACACTGGATTGGGATTCCGTTACTTCCAAATATATCTACCTCACCGCCCGCTATACGACTAATACGATGGGCAAATGTAATATAACCTTTCTTGTAATTCATCATCTCTCTTTGATATTCTGTTATATGTTTAGGCCGCAGGCTGTTTAGTGTATATTGCAGGTAGAAATCGGAAAGCAGCTGCTTTTTATGTCCCTTCATCCATTCAACATCCTGGTTCAATATCCTCTGTGCTTCTTCCTTTGTAATCTTTACGCATCTCTTATATACAATCTCATTCTGTATATATTTTTTCTCTATATAGATTTGGGTTTCGTCGTCGTTCTTCATACAGATATAGTATTTTGGTACTGTGTCGTTGTGCAGCTCCCCTGCCGCACCAGTCTGCATAAATCTTAGTTTCTTCAGGCTGTATTTTTCAATCTTCTTTTTCGGCTGTCCGGTAAGTGCAGCCTGTTTCATTTGTTCGTACTTATCTTTTCTAACTGTTTCATTTTCTTCATAATACGTGGTGTATCTCATGAAAAATCCCCCTATCTTCCACCTTATACTATATGAATGACGTCCCGGCAACATGCATGTTTTTTAATATTTTCTGTATAAAATGACAAAACATTTTTCGTTCGCATTTTATAACTTTATTATAGCATTTAATTGTGAATACATGATGTCGCACTTCTAAAAAGTTTCTTAATTATATTAAGAATTGACAATTAATCACTTAGCATACTATGATAATAGGTAATACTTACTAAGGAGGATCTTACAGAATGATAAAATCTATAATTTTTGATATCGGAATGGTCTTAGCGGACTACAACTGGTCCGGTTATCTGCAGACTTTTGCTTATTCCGAAGAAACATACCAGGCTGTTGCAAATGCGGTCTTTTTAAGCCCCACCTGGGTTGAATGCGACCGCGGGGTACTCTCTGACCAGGAACTTTTATCCGGATTCATCTGCAATGCCCCGGAATATGAAAAAGAAATAAAGGAAGTATATGCCACCGTGGGCGGATGCATTAAACAGTATGATTATGCAATCCCCTGGATTCAGGAGCTGAAAAAGAAAGGGCTTGGGATCTATGCGCTCTCGAACTACGGCGAGCGTATGTTTGCCCAGACGGGAAAAGAACTGAATTTTCTGGAATACATGGATGGGGCTCTGATTTCCTATCAGGATCACCTAATTAAGCCAGACCCCAGAATATACCAGACTCTTCTTAACCGTTACCATCTGAACCCGGAAGAGACCGTTTTCTTTGATGATAATGAAGACAATGTGAAAGGTGCATCGGATCTTGGAATCCATGCCTTTCTGTTTCACAATTATGAGGAAGCAGCCCAACAATTAGAGGCTTTGCTGAAAGTATAAAACAAATAGTCCATAAAGCTTGAATCCCCAATAATTCAAACTTTATGGACTACAAGAGCCAAAATAAATCTCTTTGACCAGAACGTGACTGATAATTGCTTACTGTCACGCTCTATAGCGTGTTTTATAATTGCTTTCTGGCAGCTATGCGTCACACTTTGTGGGAGATTTGTCCCGGCTGCAATTTATTGTCTGTAAATAATATCGTCTCTTCCTGGTCCGTTGGATATCATGGTAATTGGGAAGCCCAGGTGTTTTTCAACAAACGCTACATATTTTTTACAATTCTCCGGTAAATCTTCATATTTTTTAATCCCCCGGATATCAGAATTCCATCCAGGCAGAACTTCCAGAACCGGTTTTGCCTTTTCTAACTGGGAGGTAGTCGGGAAATCTGTGGTTACTTTTCCATCGATTTCATATCCGGTACATACCGGGATTTCTTCTAAATAGCCTAAGACATCCAGAACAGTAAATGCAACATCCGTTGTTCCCTGAATTCTGCAGCCGTATTTGGATGCAACGCAGTCAAACCAGCCCATACGTCTCGGACGTCCTGTGGTTGCGCCGTATTCTCCGCCGTCTCCGCCTCGTCTTCTTAATTCGTCTGCTTCTTCACCAAAGATCTCACTTACAAATGCACCTGCTCCCACAGCGCTGGAATAAGCTTTTACAACAGTAACGATTTTCTTGATTTCATATGGTGGAATTCCTGCTCCTATAGCGCCATATGCCGCCAATGTAGACGAAGATGTAACCATTGGGTAAATTCCATGGTCCGGATCCTTTAAAGAACCCAGCTGGCCTTCTAAGAGGATGTTCTTTCCTTCCTGGATGGCATCCCATAAAAAAGCAGATACATCACACACATAAGGTGCAACCATTTCTTTGTAACTTTTTAACTCTTCCATGATATCCTCAGGGTTCAATGCCGGTTTCTGATATAAATGCTCTAAAATAACATTTTTCTGAATGCATACACGTTCTACTTTTTCTTTCAGTGCAACTTCATCAAATAATTCACTTACCTGGAAACCGATTTTTGCATATTTATCAGAATAAAAAGGTGCAATACCGGATTTTGTGGAACCAAATGATTTGCCCGCCAGACGTTCTTCTTCACACTGGTCAAAAAGAATGTGGTAAGACATCACCATCTGTGTACGGTCGGAGACCAAAATCTTTGGTGCCGGAACCCCTCTGTCTACAATCCCTTTTATTTCATTAAATAATACAGGAATGTTCAATGCGACGCCATTGCCAATTACACTGGTTGTATGATCATAAAATACTCCTGACGGCAGCGTATGCAATGCAAATTTGCCATAGTTATTAACGATCGTATGACCTGCGTTTGCGCCCCCCTGAAATCTTACGATTATGTCTGCTTTTTCGGCAAGCATATCTGTGATCTTGCCCTTGCCTTCATCTCCCCAGTTTGCTCCTACAACTGCTTGTACCATATTGAGATCCTCCTGTATCTGTTTTTATATAGTTATCGTATTAAAACAAAGTTACGGGTTAAGTATACTACTTTTTTGTGCATAAGTAAAATTAATATTAATTATGCTTTGCATAACCGTGGGTTATATTATTATTTCAACAAATAATCCTCAATTGCTTTGAGAAACTCTTCTGCTCTTTCGCATCCTGGCAAGACACAAGAAAAAAATCGGCGTAATCTGTATTGTTTCTAATTTGAAATGCCTGGCTGATATATTTTGAATACTTTTTGTCAAGCTATTCCGTTTTAATATATTCTTTCTGAAAATAAGCAATCACACCGGAATGTTTTGAGAAATCCTGTCCTTCCATTGCCAGCAATGCACGTACAGCAGTAAACATCGCATAATAGGAACGTCCAATAGAATCTTTATAGCTACCGGCATCGAATAGTATCTTTGAAGAATAAAGTCTTTCTTTCGCCATATCCAAACGATACTGCATTAATTCTTTTCTTTTATCAGGCAACAATATCTACCCCCTCATTCTGAATATTTCTATAGTAGGGCAGATCATTTTTATACTTCTCAAATTCCTCAAACGGTATCACTGTTGGTGAAACAATCATTCCATATTCCAGTTCTAAATCAGATGACTCATCCCATACTTTCCTGAGACCTTCCTGCAGATTGGCACGTTCTCCCTGTACGATTGCCACAATATCTATATCTGAATCCATTTGATAATCTCCTCTTGCATACGAACCATAAAGCAGGATCCTTACAATGTTATCTCCGTATACATCCCGATAAATCCCAGCTATCTGCCGTAAAATGACATCCAGAACATTTCTTGTACACATACAACGTTCTCCTCTCTATTTGCATTTAAACCATAACCCTTATTTCATATTTTATATTTTATATTTTATATTTTATATTTTATATAATAATTATATACAACCATTCCTATGTTTACAAGTCAAACAGTTATTTCTTCATCATACCAATCAGACACTGCGCTGCCACCGACAGCGGATTTCTCCGGTCTATGGCAAGGCAGATATTTCTCCTTGGAATTTCTTTTTTTAGTTTTAGCTGAAATAATGATCCATCGTCTAAATTCATGCGGGCAAAGTCCTGCATGACAGTGGCAACACCCAGGTTTCTGGCTGCAAACTGGACGATCATGTCGCTGGTTGCCAGTTCGATTTCCGGGTTCAGAACAACGCCATTTTCCAAAAGGAATTTATCCATATAAGCTCTTGTGCTTGTTTTTTTCTCCAGGCAGATTATGGGGAGCCTTTCCAGCTCTTTCAGGGAAATTTCACGCCCTTTTAAGTCCATAAATTTGCTGCCTGCCACAAAGATATCCACAATTTCCCGAACCTGTGAGAATTCCAGCTCTGTTCTGGCTGGAAGGGGATCTGTAACCACACCGAAATCTATTTTCCCCTCCTGCATATAACGCAGAGTCTCCGGAGTCGGTCCGTTTGTTACGGTAAGCTTTACTTTTGGATATGCTTCGTGAAACTGCTGAAGATAGGGCAGCAGATAGAAGCGGAGGGTCATATCACTGGCACCAATGCGGATCTCACCGGTTTCCATATTCTGCATGTCCCTCAGTTTTTGCTCTCCCAGCATCATATATTCATACCCTCTGGCAACATAAGAATAAAGCATTTCTCCTGCCGAAGTCAGCCGCACGCCTTTCCCTGTCCTGACAAACAAGGTTATACCCAGCTGTTTTTCCAGCTGTTTGATGGCCTGGCTGACTGCCGGCTGGGTAATGGAAAGTTCTTCCGCCGCCAAGGTTATGCCGCCCAGCTTGCCAACGTAATAAAAAATCCTATAGTATTCTAAATTTATATTCATATTATCCCTGTCCCTGCCAGAGCATATTAGAAAATTGCCCTCTGCCAGCTGTACGTTCCGGTTTGTTTGATGGATACAGATGACAGAAATGAATTTTCAGACAGACTCTATGATTCATAGTAAGCATGAAACTCCTCTCAGCGGTTTGTTCCTTTTCGGAAAATAATAAAGATAATAGCACTGACACCCATCAATATGGGATAGAAAAGGTATGGCATAATCTGAAAAGGTGTAAGTGCAGATAAGCTTGCCGCTGACAATAGCTGGGCTCCATAGGGAATCAGCCCCTGTCCTACCGAAGCAAAGATATCCAGCAGGGATGCACTTCTTCTGGGAGAAATATTATATTCTTGACTGATTTCCTTTGCAATGGGACCTGCCATTACAATTGCCACCGTATTATTGGCGGTACATGCATCCACTGCAGCTGCCAGAAATGCAATCCCAAATTCACCGCCCTTTTCACCGCGGATACTTTTCTTAATTACATACAGGATATAATCAATTCCACCATAGGCTTTTACCAATGCCACGATACAGGCTACAATTAAGGAAATCACCGTAATATCATACATTCCGGTAACACCTTCGCCTACTACCTTGAAGATATCTCCGATAAGTATCGTACCGGTGCCCACACCGACTATCAGGGATAGAACGATCCCGCTGATTAAAACTACGAATACATTTAACCCGATCAGTGCGCCAATTAAAACCACAAGATAAGGTGCCACTTTTAAAATATCGTATTCAAGATTTCCAAAGTCCTGTTTTCCGCCTGCTCCTGAAATAACCAGGAATAAAATCATCGTAATAATTGCAGCCGGCAGAACAATAAAGAAATTTTCTTTAAATTTGTCCTTCATCTCACATCCCTGGGTGCGAACAGCTGCGATTGTAGTATCTGATATCATGGAAAGGTTGTCCCCGAACATAGCACCGCAGACAACTGCTCCAATACAGATTGGTAGAGCAATGCCGGTTTTATCGCTGATCCCCACACCTATTGGCGCCATGGCTGCAATGGTTCCCATGGAGGTACCCATGGAAATGGAGATAAAGCAGCCGATTAAAAACAATCCTACAACCGCTATATTGGATGGGAGAATAGACAATCCCAGATTTACCGTGCTCTCAACACCTCCGGCAGCCTTAACGGCACCTGAGAAACCGCCTGCCACCAAAAAGATCAGACACATGGTAACAATATTTTCTTCTCCGATTCCTTTTGTGATCACACTGATTTTATCTGCATAGGGCAGTTTGCGGTTCTGGGCAAATGCTACTAAAAGGGCAATCAAAAATCCCACAATCGCAGGCATACTGTAAAAGTCCCCGGTGACACATCCCATCCCGATAAATATAACTAAAAAAATACCAATGGGCAGCAGCGCTCCCGGATTTCCCCTGTTAATTCCCATACCATTCTCTTTTTTACTATCCACTTTGCTTCCTTCTCTGTATTGCGATTTGTTTTCTGATTTATTTTCTTCTTCTATCATCTCTTCTCTCCTGTTTTTTATACATACTGCTGAACTTCATGGGGTTTCTGCAAATTTAAAATAAGCCGCCGCACCAGTACAGCGCCGCACATTTAACTGTGCAATGCTCTACTAAACATATGTACGGCGGCTCCCGGAAGGTATTTAAAATTGCTTTTCTGCCATCTGTGCGTTCCAGTTTGCAGGACGTACAGAAATTGGAAATACATTTTCAAACACGCTCCGGGGCATTTCATCTGCTTATATCTACGTTTCTTGTATTTATATCTCTTGAATTTACATGCTTATATTATACGTTAATTTCTGCTTTCATACCCAAAATTTCTTTATTCTCTTCTAAAATAGGCTTTACATTCTTCGTAAGGAAGTTATCTACCTGTAATGGAGCGCGTCCAACATATTTAGAAGGATCCATTGTTTTCTTCAGTTCCTCTAATGACATATTGAATGCCGGGTCGGCTGCAATGAGTTCCAGAAGGTTATTGTCCTTGCCTTCCACTTTTACATTCTTTCCCGCTTCCATAGATAGTTCGCGGATTTTTTCGTGAAGTTCCTGTCTGTCACCGCCTGCTTTTACAGCGTCCATCATAATATTTTCCGTTGCCATAAATGGCAGTTCTGACATCAGACGCTTTTCTATTACTTTTGGATATACCACAAGTCCGTCTACCACGTTCAGGCACAGATCCAGAATACCGTCAACTGCCAGGAATCCTTCCGGAACAGAAAGGCGCTTATTAGCGGAATCATCCAGGGTTCTTTCAAACCACTGTGTTGCAGAAGTAATTGCAGGATTTAATGCATCTGCCATTACGAATCTGGACAGGGAAGCAATACGCTCACTTCTCATTGGATTCCTCTTATATGCCATTGCTGAGGAACCGATCTGGGACTTTTCAAATGGCTCTTCCACTTCTTTTAAATGCTGAAGCAGACGAATATCATTGGAGAATTTATGCGCACTTGCAGCGATTCCGGCTAATACATTTACCACTCTGGTATCTACTTTACGGGAATATGTCTGTCCGGATACTGCATAGCATTCTTTGAATCCCATTTTTGCTGCAATCATAGGGTCGATCTGGTCTATTGTTTCCTGATTTCCGTCAAACAATTCCAGGAAGCTTGCCTGTGTACCGGTTGTTCCTTTGGAACCCAGAAGCTTCATGGTAGAAATCACATAATCCAGATCTTCTAAATCCAGCATAAATTCCTGCATCCAAAGTGTGGCACGTTTTCCAACAGTTGTAGGCTGTGCAGGCTGAAAATGTGTAAATGCCAGTGTCGGAAGGGACTTGTACTCATTTGCAAAGCTTGCCAGTTCTGCAATTACATTGACTAATTTTCTCTTTACTAACTTTAATGCTTCTGTCATTACGATGATGTCCGTATTGTCGCCAACATAGCAGGATGTAGCTCCTAAGTGGATGATCCCTTTTGCTTTCGGACATTGTACACCATATGCATACACATGGGACATAACATCATGACGAACTACTTTTTCTCTTTCTTTTGCCACATCATAATTAATTTCATCCGCATGGGCTTTTAATTCTTCGATCTGCTCTTCTGTAATATTCAGCCCTAATTCTTTTTCTGTTTCAGCCAGGGCAATCCATAATTTTCTCCAGGTACGAAATTTCATATCCGGTGAAAATATATACTGCATTTCCCTGCTTGCATAACGTTCCGATAACGGACTTTGATATCTGTCTGTACTCATTTTATATCTCCTCTATTATCCTTCTTATTTATCCTGTAATTTCAGCATTTTATAAATACGGGTACCTATTTCGTGTATTCACCGCGGATGTCTTCTGTGGGAGGCTCCATTGGATAAACTCCTGTGAAGCATCCTTTACAGATCGGACGGTTTCCGATCATTTCCCCCAAGCGTCTGACAGCCAGATAAGCCAATGAATCAGCTCCGATTACCTGTCTGATTTCTTCCACGGTACGGTTGTAGGCGATGAGCTGCTCCCTTGCCGGTACATCTGTGCCAAAGTAACATGGCCATAAAAACGGTGGTGAGCTGACTCTTACATGTACCTCTGCCGCTCCTGCCTCTTTTAGCATGCTTACAATCCGGTCGCTTGTAGTTCCACGAACGATGGAATCATCGATCATGACAACCCGCTTTCCTTTTACTGCTTCTTTTAAAACGTTTAATTTCACACGGACGCTGGACTCACGGCTGCTCTGCTTGGGCTTGATAAAGGTTCGACCCACATATCCGTTTTTGACAAAAGCTGTTCCATATGGAATCCCAGACTGGAGAGAATATCCCAGTGCCGCTGCATTGCCTGATTCCGGCACACCTACTACCAGGTCTGCTTCCACCGGTGAATCGATTGCAAGAAATTTACCTGCAAGGATTCTGGAATGATACACGCTGACTCCATCAATCCTGCTGTCCGGTCTTGCAAAATAGATATATTCAAAAATACATCTGGCTTCCTGCTCTTTGGGGAGACACATACTGGTATCCGATTGTATGCCGTCTTTCGTTATAGTTACAATTTCTCCCGGAAGAACATCTCTTACAAACTCAGCACCTACTGTATCCAGTGCACAGGTCTCGCTTGCCAGAATGTATGCATGATCCCTTTTACCGATACAAAGGGGGCGAAATCCATAAGGATCTCTTGCTCCCATTAATTTTCTGGGGGACATGACGATCAGCGAATAGGCTCCCTTAATTTTCATCATGGCGCGTTTCACCGCTTCTTCCGCCGCTTTTGATTTTACCCGTTCCCTTGCAATATGATACGCAATTACTTCCGAATCAATCGTAGTTTGAAAAATAGCGCCGTCATATGCCAGCTGGTCACGAAGTTCCGTCGCATTGATCAGATTGCCATTATGCGCCAGCGCCAGCGTTCCTTTTATATAATTTAATACCAATGGCTGTGCATTCTCACGCGTACTGCTGCCTGCTGTGGAATAACGGACATGCCCTACACCGATGTCACCCTTCAGGTTGTCAAAACTGTCTTCTGTAAATACTTCATTGACCAGCCCCATTCCTTTGTAGGACTGAACCCTGCCTTTTGGACCTTGGGTATCGCTCACTGCGATTCCACAACTTTCCTGTCCTCTGTGCTGCAATGCAAATAATCCGTAATAAATGGTGGATGCAACATCGTTTCCGTCAAAATCATAGATACCGAATACCCCACACTCTTCTTTTAATCCGTCAAACTCTTCCACTTGTTCATGTAAATGATTGTTCATTCATCTAGCCTTTCTACATGCACCCGTTGACTTGTTACCTAGAGTGTGTTTGATAATCCCGCCATCTGCACGCCCCACTTTGCGGTATATTTGCCCCGAATTCAGGTTACGTAGTACGCTTGTCGCCCTTCATCCGGGACAAATCTCCCACAAAGTGTGAC
>JAGZJZ010000088.1 GCA_018365455.1 Clostridiales bacterium | reverse complement strand
CGTCACTTCACCTACAGCATCCATAGCTCCAACCCTGGCATATTTAATAAATAATATAGGGGGCAGGGTAATGCCATGCATCTGCAGTCCCTGGCGGATCGCCGGTATCATATCTTCCACATTTGCTTCAATGGCAGAAGAAGACAAGCCATCCCCTACAATCACCAGCACTTTGGGATGACTGCCGCAGGTTTTGCGGATGACGTCCAGTGCTTCGCTTGGAAATCTTCGTCCCAGATCCGGACGGGTCAGATATTCATCCTTATCTTTACAAAGTGTCTGTACAAATACAAAATCACATTTTTTAATAAACTCTTCCGATACATCACTGAACACCGCATCCTGGGCTGCCGCATGGTCCGCCCGGACACGAAGCATGGTTGCTGTACGGTATCTGGCACCTGCTTTTCCTATGCCAAGCCGAGCCGGCGTTTTTGCTTTCATAGCCAGATATCCGGCTGCATCTTTGGGATCCTTTACCAGAAGCTGCTTACGCAGATCGACTTTCGTAATGTCCTCCAGACATCCTCCCGTATCTTCCGGAACCTGTTTTATCAAATTATCTGCCGTTGTCTGTATGACCTCAGAGCGTTTGGGTTCCGGAGCTTTTCCTGTATTTAACATCTGCTCCAGAACCTTTTCCACCATGGACCTTATTTCTTCATCTTTCACGCTTGTTTTCCTCCTTGTCAAACCAAAAAATTATTTATACCCCCTGCATACCGCGGACATGTCTGCGGTACTGCATCAATTATCCAGAGCCTGTTTAGAGCATGTTTCAGGCACGTTCTAGAACAGTGTAGAGGCATCTCCCGCTTTTTTCGTAAGTCTTCCTCTTTCATCCACATACCCCATTTTCAGAAGCCATTCGTGGAAAGGTTTAATCGCAGTCAGCCCATAGATTTCCCGAAGCGCCGCTGTTTCCTGAAAACCGGTGGTCTGGTAGTTCAGCATAACGTCATCGCCGTGAGGAATTCCCATAAAATAGTTACATCCCGCAGCTGTCAGCAATACCGACAGATCCTCAATGGTATTTTGGTCCGCCTTCATATGGTTGGTATAACATGCATCACAGCCCATGGAGATCCCGGTCAATTTCCCCATAAAGTGATCTTCCAGCCCGGCGCGGTTTACCTGACGTCCATCATACAGATATTCCGGTCCGATAAATCCCACAACGGTATTTACCAGGAACGGGGAAAAATGGCGTGCAAATCCATAACATCTGGCTTCCATCGTCACCTGATCCGCATCATGATGCGCTTCCGATGACAGTTCAGAACCCTGTCCCGTTTCAAAATACATTACATTTGGTCCCTGGGCTGTTCCCCTGGACAGCGCCATCTGGCGTGCCTCTTCAATGGTAGCTGCATTAAATCCAAAAGCCGTATTCCCAAGCTCTGATCCTGCAATTGACTGGAATATCAGATCGGTAGGCGCTCCCATTTTAATTGCTTCCATCTGGGTGGTTACATGTGCCAGAACACAGGTCTGAGTAGGTATCTGGAACTTCTGCTTAATCTCTTCAAAACGTTTCAGAATCCGGGTAACACTTTCTGCGGAATCATCTACCGGATTCAGTCCAAGCAGTGCGTCTCCGGCACCAAAGGTTAATCCTTCCAGCAGCGATGCCATAATACCGTCGGGATCATCTGTCGGATGGTTTGGCTGGAGTCTGGAAGACAACGTCCCCGCCTCCCCGATCGTGGTATTACAATGCGCCGTCACCCTGATTTTTCTGGCTCCATAGACCAGGTCCAGATTGGACATCAGCTTTGCAACTGCCGCTACCATTTCCGAAGTCAGCCCTCTGGATATACGCCGGATCTGATCACCCGTAGTCTCTTCATCCAGAATCCATTCCCGTAATTCCGAAACTGTCATACGTTTAATTTCATTATAAATGGGTTCATTTAAGTCATCCTGAATAATTCTGGTAACCTCATCCGTTTCATAAGGTACCACCGGATTGTTCCGCAAATCCTCCAGTGTAATCTGAGACAGTACTACCTTTGCAGCAACACGCTCTTCTGCCGTCTCAGCTGCCAGTCCCGCAAGCTTATCCCCGGATTTCTCTTCATTGGCCTTCGCCAATACTTCTTTCAGGGATTTGAAGGCATATACATGCCCAAAAAGTTTTGTCTTTAAAATCATATTTTCCCTCCTGTGCTGCATTTACTGCAGCATTTATATCAGTAAGTGTGCAAGTTTACTTTCACACTTTCCCTCCTGTGCCGCATTTACTGCGGCATTTATATCAGTAAGTGTGCAAGCTTACTTTCACACTTTCCCTCCTGCGCCGCATTCACTGCGGCATTTATATCAGTAAGTGTGCAAGCTTACTTTCACACTTTCCCTCCTGTGCCGCATTTACTGCGGCATTGTTAATTTACTGGGTCTTAAACACCAGTGTTTTTACCACCACCGGCAGCACACAGCCCTCCGCAATCGGCCTTCCGATATCTATATAATCACCTTCCGACAAATGTATACTGTCCAAGCAGATCACTTCTTTTTTCCAATCCAGCAGATGATACATCGTCTGCCCCAATACCTTAGCCATATCATTTTCTACAATCACGATCACCGGAAGCTTTGCTTCTATCAGTGCTTCTGCCCCCTCCAAGATATCCTTGGCATACTTCTGCACCCTGGAAAATGAGGGGTTGCCCTCTCCGTCTATGGCAATTGCAACCTGCACAAGTTTCTCTTCTACCCGAAACCAGTCCAGCTTTCTTTTAATGGCTCCCGCAAGCTGTTCCGGCTGTTCCTCTTCCCGTGTGAGCTTCAGGACCGGCAGGTTTTTCACCGGAAATGCATCACTGGTATAAGTGATGGTACTGCCGCTGATCTCCGTAGTATGGCTTCCCGCTCCCACTACCGTTGCCCGGATAGTCTCATTGCTTTCTATCACTTTCAGTTTTCTGACAAGCTGGGAATTCTTAATAGCCTCTCCCAGCAAAATTCCAATATCCCCAAACTGAAACGGATCTGTGAATTTTTCCGGGTGATAAACCGCATCTGCCACTCCACCTGAAAAACTGATACATTGAATCTGGTCTTTCTGCTGAATGTTCTTGTTCGTGATCATCAGCTTAAAATAAGCATCTTCTTCCTTCAGCCCAACACTTGCCTCCAGCACCCTTACCATTATATCCAGTATGGGCTTCAGATTCTGCCGGTCAGCCACTGTACCAACAGCCAGAGGCATCTTTTCGTTTTCGATAATCTGCAAAAGCTTGGGGGCTATATAAGTGATCTTTCCGGTTCTGGCCTCTACCTTAATCAGCCGCCCTCCAATATCGAGACAACCGGTATCAATCGTATCTCCTCTTTGAAATACCGCCAGATTGCTGGTTCCCCCTCCAATGTCCATATTGACCGCCGTCAAATGATGTTCCTTGGAATAGAGATCCGTCCCCGCTCCTTTTCCGGAAATCACACTTTCCAGATCCGGTCCCGCCGTTGCAACGACAAAGTCTCCTGCGAATCCGCTAAGGGCATTTACTACTTCTTCGGCATTTTCTTTCCGTGCAGTTTCTCCGGTAATAATGACTGCCCCGGTATCTATCTGCTCTTTTTTAACGCCTGCTTTTTCATACTCCTTTTCCACAATCCTGCGGACCTCATCAAAATTGATCCGCGTCTGGTCCACAAGAGGTGTGAAGTAAATATCGCTTTTATACTGTATCTGCTTCTGGGTAATTACCATCCGTGGAACGGTATAGCTGGTTGCCATATTTTCAACAAGCAGCTTTGAAAAAATAAGCTGGGTTGTGCTGGTTCCCAGGTCTATCCCCACACTCAGCAATTCTTCTTTCAACCTACACCGCCTCCTTTTCCAAATATTCCATCAGCGCCTGAATCCCAATTCCCTCCGGAGTGTCCACTTCGAAAATAGGGTCCGCCCCAGCCTTGACAAGTTCTTTTCTGGCTTTATCAATTCTCTGGGAATCCGTCTGGTTGATCTTCGTAATTATGCCAATTACCTTTTTTCCGAATATTCCTGCAAAAGCAGGTGGAATTGCCCGATATTCCGATGTGGGATCCGCAACCAGCGCAATCACTTTTGCATCCACCGCCGTCATGATCAGGGCATGGTAAAAATGGCGGTTTTCTAAATATTCTCCCGGGGTGTCAATAGAATCCCCATAGCGCTCTACTGCCTGGGTCTTTCGGTATTTAATCGCCTGTTCATTCAGTTTCTGGCACAACGTGGTTTTGCCGCAGCCTGTCTGACCGATAAAAATAACTTTTTTCATACACTTTCCCCTCTGCCTATTACAAGCCTGCTTGTAATAGTTCTGAATAAGGAGTGCGAATGCAATCACACTCTAAGTCCTGGTAATCGGCGCCCCGGTAAATCCCAGATCCTGCTCCATTGTCCTTATAATATCTTTTATTGCCGCTTCCACTGAACTGATATCACCGGTAAAAACTAACGCTCCGCTAAAACGGTCAATAAACCCTAACGTAATATCAGATGCCTTTGTGGCGATATCAGCGGCTATGATTGCACCTTCACTGGGTGTAATCGTAAGAATGCCTATCGCGTCCATATCTTCCGGCTCCAGCCCCAGCTTGCTATATATACCGGGATTAGGACCGGCTATAACATGTGCCAGCGTAATCTGTTTACCCGGAACAAACTCCTGAATGATCCGCTGTTTTTCTTCTACTTCCATTTCATGCACCTTCTTTTATAAAGCCTGTTTTAAAATATCCAGAATGTCCTTTTTCGTGACCACTCTGGGGTTCGTTGCAATGCAGCCATCTGCAAGTGCGCCATCTGCAATCTGATCCTCTGCCTTATGAAATTCATCCGGCTTCAGTCCGCATTCCTTAAAGCTAACAGGCATTTTCATCAGCTTCTGCATTTTCTGTATCTGATGAATCAGGTTTTTAACTGCCGATCTGACATTTACGCCGCCAATTCCGTACAGGGAAGCAATTGCCGCATATTTTTTTGCAGCCGTTTTATATTCTTTTGGGTTATAGTCCTGAATTTGTGCATTATAAGCGATTACATAGGGAAGCAGGATAGCATTTGTCCTGCCATGTGCAACTCCAAACTTTCCACCTATATTGTGGGCAATCGCATGATTTACCCCAAGGGATGTCATGTCAAATGCCAGTCCCGCCATGCAGGAAGCATAGTGCATCTGTTCTCTGGCTTCCATATCCACGGGGCTTTCATAAGATTTCACCAGATATTTTAAAACCGTAACCGCCGCTTTTTCAGCAAGCGCATCCGTAAATGCATTTGCCTTGGTAGACACATATGCCTCCAATGCATGGGTCAGCACATCCATCCCGGTATCCGCCACAATGGACGGGGGCAGGCTTTTTACAAGTCCCGGATCCAGTACCGCAATGTCCGGTAAAAGCGACTTATCCACCAGGGGATATTTCACACCCTTCCCTTTATCCGTAATAACCGCAAAAGATGTTACTTCCGATCCGGTACCGCTGGTTGTTGGAACCGCAATAAACTCCATATCCGGCAAATCACCGATCTGTTTTGAAAAATGCATGATAGCCTTCGCTTCATCTATCGCCGAGCCGCCACCCAGGGCTATCAGAGTATCCGGCTTATATGCCATGACTTCTTTCACACCTACCACCACAAGTTCCAGTGGAGGATCCGGTACCACATTGCTAAAAATTTTATATTCTTTTTCTTTTAACTGTTCCGTAATCCGGTCAACCATTTTTGATTCCACCATAAACGGATCCGTTACAATAAAGATCCGCGTTGCGGTAAGGCTTTTCAGACAATTCAGGGCATCCGCCCCAAAGCACACAGCTGTTTGTATTTTAAATTCCTCCATGTTTCACCATCCCTTCAAAAGCTTTCCTTATTTAGCTATCTTTTGTGAAATGAGACAAGATTATACAAAAAAAATAAAAATTGTTGTCTTTCCCTGTATTTTTATAACTTTTCGATGATTAATATTTCCAAAACGGGAAAAATAAATACAAAAAAAGATCCACCCGAAAGTGGATCTGTATTATAAAATTTAAAATGAAAATATATCTCTATTTTAACTGTCCGCATACAAAGCAGGCTTCGTCATCATTTGTATTTCCATAAATCTGCCGGTATTACGGGAGCGGTTCAGAGCATCTGCTGCAACACATGCGGCATAGCCATCCCAGGCACCCGGGCCATGGCTGGCATTATTTTCTACAGCCTGCACCCATTCCGTTAGTTCAATGTCATATGCCTGAATAAACCTTTGGGACCAATCCGTAAGAATTGGCACGGTACGTCCTGCACCAGACCGGGTGATTACCGCATAGGGGTCGGGTAAGTGAATCGTCCCTTTCTCACATACCACCTGACACTGAATATCATAGCCATATCCATCCGATAATTGTACCTCTACATCAATGCGGCATCCCAGATCTGTCTCAAGCAGGACGATCTGGGGGTTATCATATCCCCTTACCGAGTAAGATGACTGCCTTACTTTCAGCACCTGCCCGCTCTTATATTCATCCCCCAGCAGCCAGCGGCAGATATCCAGTTCATGGATTGCGATATTCGATATGCCCATCTCACTGGTCAGCCCATCCGGCTGCTGCATATTTCGGTGAGCTGCATGGATCATAAGAGGATTTCCAAGTTCACCGGACTGTATAATACGTTTCATTTCCCGGTATCCCGGATCATATCTTCTCATGAATCCCACCTGAACCAGGCGCTTCCCGCCCGCCAGTTCAGCCTTAATAATTTTCTCGCAGTCAGCCGAAGTCTGGGCAAGCGGTTTCTCACAAAGCACCGGTTTACCCTGCTTAATACACGCAAGGACATACTCTGCGTGGGATGCATCGGAGGATGCTATAAGCACTGCATCCACTTCTGCACTTTCAATTAATGCTTCACCTGAATCATAGATATACGGGATATCATATTGCTTTGCCGCCAGTTTTGCCGACTCCCGAAAATAATCAGAACAGGCCGTTACTGTGGCTCCTGGTACGAGATCCCGCAGCCGGCGGATATGGTCGCGTCCGATTGCGCCGCATCCAATAACCCCAATTTTTAACATAACAATTCTCCTGACTATCTGAATGACTTATGTTTATTTCGCTGCCATACGTCTGGCTTTCGCTTCCATACGTTCACGGGTTACATCAATAAGTACTGCCAGGATAATTACCAGACCAACCACGATATTCTGGATTGCAGTAGACGCACTGAGCAGCTGAAGACCATTTCGGATCACGGTAATAATCAATGCCCCAATAATAGTTCCGCTCATGGTACCCTTGCCCCCGCTAAAAGATGCACCTCCAATGATACAGGCTGCAATCGCATCCGTATCATAAGGCTGAATCGCATTGGCACCATTGGCGATACCTCCGCGCCCAATCAGAACGATACCTGCCAAAGCACTCATAAATCCGGACAACGTATAGCAGAATGTAAGTACATTTGCACTCTTGATTCCGGACAGGCGTGCCGCTTCCAGATTCCCGCCTACACAGTAGATCGAACGTCCCAGAACTGTTTTGGACAGAAATACACCCATAATGGCAAACAGCACAATGACCAATATAAAACTCACCGGAAAACCACCTAACAACGGTATGGAACTGGGCAGGGTTGCTTCTCCCAGCCATGTAACCTGTACCGGGAACCCGGAAACGATCTTGGACCCCACAACAACCAATGCAAGCCCCCACAATACATTTTTCATTCCAAGTGTGGATACAAAAGGATGAGGCAGATGCAGACGGGTTAACAGTGTGCCGTTGATAAAACCAAAAAATGTACCTGCGGCTAAACCGGCTATGATGATGATAACAGGATTGGTGATACCGTTTTGTAAAAGCATCCCCATTACACAAGTACAAAAGATCGCATTCGCTCCAACCGAAAGGTCAATACCGGCAGTGATCAGACACACCAGCATTCCCGTTGAAATCAATGCATTTACCGATGTCTGCTTAAAAATATTCATGAAATTAGCCAGTGTTAAAAAGCTTGACGAAGCAAAACTCAGAATAACACATAACACGAACAGGGCAATCAGAGATCCCAGCTTATTCACCAGACCTGAATTGGATTTTAATTTTACTTTATTCATCTAAGGTTCCTCCCCACGCAGCTCTCATAATATCTTCCTGATTAAAATGGTCACTCTCTCTGTCTAAAGTTCCCGTGATCCGACCGCCCTGCATTACCACAACACGGTCAGACATCCCCAAAATTTCAGGCATTTCTGAAGAAATCATAATTACGCACTTTCCTTCTTTTACAAGATTATTCATTACATTATAAACCTCTATCTTTGCACCCACATCAATACCTCTGGTAGGTTCATCAAAAATAAATATATCCGCATCGGAATTAATCCATTTCCCAATTACAACTTTTTGCTGGTTACCACCCGATAGCTGGCCTGCGATTTCGTCTAAGGACGGTGTCTTAATACGCAGGGACGAGATATTATCCTCCCCCGTCTCCTCAATATGTTTTTCATCCAAAAATAATCCCTGTGCAAATCCTTTCATATTCGCCATAATCAAATTTGAACGGATGCTCTGGGTCAGGACAAGCCCCTGATTCTTCCTGTCTTCTGTGAGAAATGCAATCCCTGCGTTAATCGCCTGTTTGGGATTTGCGATTTTCATTTCTTTCCCATGTATAAAAATTTTGCCGCCGTCAATGGGATCTGCACCAAATACAGCTCTCATTGTCTCTGTCCTTCCAGCTCCTACCAGGCCCGCAAAGCCCAGAATCTGTCCATTGTATGCTTCAAAACTCACATCAAACAGTACACCATTTTGTTTCAGTTTTTCAACTTTCAGAGCGCATTCACCTTTTTCCCCGATCACCTTAGGGAACTTGTTGGCAAGGGAACGCCCCACCATGGCGGTAATCAGGGATTCATTATCCACTTCCTCAATAGGCTTTGTCCAGATGTGTTCCCCGTCACGTATAACGGCAACCCGGTCGCACAACTCGAAGAGCTCTTCCAGCTTATGAGATACAAACACGATACTGATACCACGGCTGCGCAGGTCACGGCAAATTGTCATCAGCTGCTGAACCTCTTTTTCTCCCAGCGAAGAAGTCGGCTCATCCATTATAATCATCTTCGCCCCAACCGAAAGTGCCTTTGCAATTTCGATCATCTGCTGTACTCCCATACCCATGGTCCCCGCTGCTTTAGATGGATCAATTTCCTGCCCAAGTGAAGACATTACCTCTTTTGCTTTCTTATGCATGGACTTATAATCTAAAAGGCCGTTTTTCTTCCGAATCCATTTATTCATAAAAATATTGTCTGTAATATTCAAAAGTTTTTCGATATTTAATTCCTGGTAGACACAGGCAATCCCTGCCTCTGCAGAATCGTTGGGGTTACGGAAATGCTTCTCCTCACCCTCCACGATTATGCTGCCTTCATCCGGTAAATGTACACCCGTTAAAACTTTAATCAAAGTGGATTTACCGGCACCATTTTCCCCGATCAACCCCAGAATCTCACCAGGCTTTACTGCCAGGTTCATGCTTTTTAAAGCTACTACACCCGGAAAGCGCTTTGTGACATTTTTTAATTCCACAATATACTCACTCACTGCATACCTCCTTATCCCCCGGACTCAGATCACCATTATTTACCAAGCTGGGATTTCAGAGTGTCTAATTGCTCCTGTGCATTTTCTTTATTTACAATTTTACTGCCGGAATCAATAAATTCCTCTATTGCTTCCCCTTTTACCGCTTTCACACAGGCTTCCACTGCTTTATACCCCATGTCATATGCGTTCTGTGCGACAGACATTGTTTCCTCATCTGCTAAAATAGCCTGACATGCAGACTGGATACCATCAAATCCGCAGAAAATAGTATTTGCATATGCTTCATTTCCCTTTGCTGCACGGGCAGCTGCAATAGCCATATCATCATTATTACAAACGATCATTGCCACGCCATCCGGGTGGTTCTGGATAATCGCTTCCATAGATGCAAAAGCCTTGTCAGCAACCGCATCCGCATACTGGATTTCGCTCTCTAAAAATGTACCGCCTGCTTCTTCTATCCCCGCTTTATATCCAGCCAGCCGTGCTTCAGCAGTAGAATCACCCTGCACACCTGTTATGGCAATGGCATTCAGTTCCGTAAATCCGGCTGCTTTCGCTGCCTCCACTGCTGCCTTTCCTCCTGCTTTCGCTGCCTCCTCATTACCGGTACCTACAAAAGATAAAACTTCCGGAGCGTCAATCTTCGTATCTACTGCAATAATCGGCTGCTTGGAACCTGCGATCTTAGATGTCACCATGTCAGCCTGCAAAGGAGCTATAACAAAACCATCAAATTTACCTGCTGCCAGATTCGTTTCGATAATATTCAACTGCTCATCATAAGAAGTCTCAGATGCCGCACCCTGAATCTCTACGTTTACATTGGGATTCGCATCGCTGTAGGCTTGCGCACCTGCCAGTACATAACCCCAGTATTCAGAAGCGGTAGTTTTCAGGATCACACTGATATTAAGATTGTCACCGGATGCGGCGGAGCCATTATCCGTTCCTTCATTCCCAGCCTCACTGCCCGAAGCCGTATCTGTACCGGCAGCTGTTTCCTTGTTATCCGCTGCTTCCGAATTACTGCCCGTTTGGTTATTGTTAGCTGTAGCTGTATCACCGCTGCCTCCGCAGGCTGCAAGGGACATCCCCATAATCCCGACCATTAAGATACTTAAAATTTTTTTCTTCATACAAAAAATCCTCCTTAACTATTATATAGTTTATATTTTGCCGCAAAGCATTGCGTCCCCGTGATTAGAAATCCGTAATACAGGTACGGATCTCAGTTGTTCCATTGTCGGAATTCCCAATTCCAACAATCAGATCGTGCATATGTATTTTTAACCCCCGAATAAGTTCTCAAATGTTTCGGACACACACTTGCAGTAAAAAGAGAACCAGCAGGTATTAACCTAATTTTCGTTTGAAGAATATTTAAGCATTATGCATTGAGCATATTATGCATAACACATTTTCAAAATGCACTCAAAACATGTGCAATTTATTATGTTTTTTAGTATTTATCCAAATTATAACACTACATTTTGGTTAAGTCAACAAGTTTTTACCAAAACTTTATGTACAAATTGACAGTTTTGCATTTTAGTTTATGCATATATCATATTTTTTTGTCGAATCATTCGTGCATACTACTATATTTTATGCGCATTTTTCTATGCGCATAATTAAGCACTATCGTGCATACCTCTTATCCTTTAAACAACAGCAGAAAACAGTCTGGAAAATATTAGAATCTATAGAAAAACATATCAAAGATCTTAGCCAAAAGCAGGAAAAAGGCGGGTTATAAGAACTGATAAGCATACATTTTTTGTATTGATTATCCATATATTTTAGTTGACTTGTACTTGAAAATGTATTATTCTTCAATATAGTTAAATACTACGAGTCGGATAAACTTTCTATATTTGATGAAAAATCATCTCTTTTATTACAGAATGATCTTTCCCGCTCACTGTCCATAGGAGATTAATATATGATTACAACCCAAGAACTTGCGCGGTTAGCCGGCGTAAGTCAGTCAACGGTGTCAAGAAGCCTTCAGAATTCTTCCCGAATTTCTCTGGAAACCAGGATTAAGGTTCAGGATTTAGCCGCACAGCATGGATATACCTTAAAAAAAAGGGCTGGAATGCCCAATGATACCGGAAACGGTAATAATGGATGCATTGGAATTATCCTGGGTGCCGATAGGATGCACTCTCCCCTTGACCTTTATCTGGAATATCTTTCAAATGAGGTGATCCGGCAGATTGAAAAACAAAATTACTACTGCACAATATCATCCTACGAAGCCAGTGACCAGTCCTTTGGATATATACAATCCATAATCGAAACAGCTGATATAAAAGGCATTGTTATTATTAACGGCAACTATCACTCGGCACTGGAAGACTATTTATCCCAATTGAATATTCCGCATATTTACACCCAATACTTTTCCCGCCCAATGCAGAAAAGTCTAAATATCATTGACGTAGACCATTTTACCGGCGGATTAATCGCGGCAAACCACCTATTAGAATTAGGGCATCAGCGTATCGCTACCATTACCTCAGCCGGAAGTGATTTTAAAGAACGCACAGAAGGCTATTGCACCGCACTCATCGATAACAATCTTGCCTGTAATCCAGATTGGATCGTTAAATCCGGGCTGACTTATGAAGAAGGATATCGGCAAATGGAAAGCTGCTGGTCTCAGCTGCATGACTGCACCGCATTTTTTGCCCAAACAGATATTCTTGGCATCGCTGTTATAAATTTTCTCACCGATAAAGGTTATAAGGTTCCCCAGCAATATTCTGTAATTGGCTTTGACGGCATCCCGGAAGGCAATTACTGCCGCCCCAGTTTAACCACAGTTATACAGCCCGTCCTGAAAATTGCAGAAAGAAGCATAAAACACCTGACCCATTTAATAAAACAGAAAAGTACCAGTGCCACCCATTTTTTTGTGCAGCCCGAATTATATCTGCGCAATTCCACGGCACCGGTAAAATGATAATGCCATGGCAAGAAGCACTTTTAGAGTGCTTTTAGCCATGGCATTTGAACCTTATAAGGATTTATCTATTTTAATTTTCCATTGTTATTTATCTGTTGTTAATCCCCTATTGTGTTTCCTTTATCTGATTCCTCTATTGTGATCTGTTTTTAGAAAATACCCCCTCCAAACCTTCCTTCACAACTTTCTTTTTAATACCCTCTATATCCATAAGATACAGGCCTCTTTCTTTCATCCGCTTAAAATAAACAGATCCGGAAAAGGTATATTTACGTTCTAAGCCTTCCTCCGTTTCCATTTCCTTTCTGACAAACGCAATCATATCGCCCACTGCCAGACTCTCCGGGAGTATCAGTGTTTTAAGGCCTGCTGCCTCTCTTACACTGTTATACCCCGCCAGTACCCCCGTAACAATTGCCTCTGTATGTCCAACCAGAAGCCCTGCCTTTTCGCCTGCACAATATAAATTTTCGGCCCCCATTACTTTAAGGCTGTTGTCCCGGGGCGACATGGCCATATAGCGTATGGAGTTACCCTTGCCGCCGGCATAGGGATCTTCATATCTGGCATTTTCAAATCCCGGTATCCTTTTCAGCTTATCCATAGGGAAATAAGAAGTCATGAATTTGGCATGCCCGGTATCCAGCAAAATAATATTCTCAACAAAGTCAGAAATCGCATATTGCTGGCATGCCTTCTCAGACAGATGATTTTCCCGCAGCTCCTGTGGCAAAGGTATCACTGCTGCACCACTTGTCTCCAGCTCCTCTATCAACTCCCTGGAGAGAGATTCCTTAAAAATCTTACAGGAACCACTCATAGCTCCCAGTTTCCCATTTGCACGTTTCCCTTGTATTTCCTGAATTCCCGCTTCTCCCGTTAGGCTGATTCTGCCGCCAAAGCTGGGGCACCGAAGAATACACATCGCACATCCGTTACCGAATTTCTTACAATTATTCATAGGTCCTGCACTTCCGGTAGCATCAATAAACATCTCCCCGCCAAATGTCCTGCCGTCATCCGTCCGTACATTTAAGATCCGCTTCCCATCCATCTGCACTTTCGACATACGCGCCTGAAGCTCAATCTTCGTACCGATCTTTTTCAGAAACCGATAAATCACTCCGGATATTTTACCTACATCGTATAAAGAAGCATGCTCATGACCAGGAAAATTAACATTTTTATGCCGGACGTTTTCATCAATTATCCGAAAAAGTTCTCCACCTCCCAGGGCAATCATTTCTTCCGTTGCGGTAAAGCGTCCGTTATTTCTCATGATTCCACCAACCAGGCCTGTGCCAAGCAGCATGTCTGTTTTTTCCAGCAGCGTTACCTTAGCCCCCTGCAAGACTGCTCCATAAGCGGCGGCACATCCCGCCCATCCACCTCCTGCTATCACTACTTCTATCCCCATGTTGTCTGCCTCCATTCTTCTGATGAATCTAACATTTTCCATGCAGTGTAACGGAAGTGCTTCCGCACACTGCGCCTGATTTGCACAAGCTATAGACTGCCATACTTTAATGTATGGACATGTCCGCCTGTTTATTCCTGTAATCCGTTAAATTCTATCCGTCTTATATCCCACCCAGAAAATGAATTCCCGTTTTCCAGAGAAATACGCCCAGATAAATAAAGGTAAGCAAACTTCCCACTCCACATAAAACCTTACTGATCCATCCGTCTGCCCGGCACAGGTCCAGGCTGATTCCCCATCTCAAAGGATAAATCAGCCGTACATTCTTATAATTAAAAATATCTGCTGCGATATGGGAAAGCATGGAGATTACAAAATAGGGAACCAGAACCGGGTAAATGATATATAGAATAAAACTCAAAATTCCAACGGCAGGTAAGGAATGCATAAACGACCTGTGGGGTCTGCTCTTGCCAAATACACACACGCCCAGAAAAGCAGCCATCCCAAGCATCAGCCTGACCAGACTGCTGTTACGCATAAAACTTGCCGTAATCCCAAGCTTCCACTGGTATTCCATAAATGCAGTGGCAAGTACTGCCAGCAGCGTAATTCCAATCACTTTATTCACATCCCGTCTTGCTTCCGAAGTACTGACGTCAATATCACTGATTACAGAACCTACCGAAGCCGTCCCGATGCATAGCACAACCTCCCTGATATTTTCCGGCTGTCCGAATAATAGTGCAGCCGCTGTCCCAATTGCCAAATGTGTTTTTCCTGTCATACGGTATCTTCTCAACTTTCTCATCTGTTAAAATAACTATTTTATAACCTAATACTCCATCCAGCCAGAAACCCTACTAACAGTGCTGATTATTTTGTCAGTCTGCAAGGCGGAGGATGGAAGCGGAGTGGTTCCTCCGCTGACTGACGACAACGCGGCAGAAGGCAAAATAGGCAGTGCTGTCAGTAGGGTTTCTGCCTGGATGGAGTACTAGCATAAGTATACAAAAAACCAGCCACAAACGCAAGGAAATTTTCCGTATGTATGTTCTGATAAAAAAGCCGTTGTAAAATTTATTCCAAAGACTGGCACGGACCTATTTTCCATGGGAATGCATCCCTGTGCAAGTCAGTATCTAAATTTTTACAACGGCTTTCTTTCATATTAATGTTTCTTTCTTAATATGAATGATTCATCCTTAATATAAATAATTCTTTCTCAGTATGAATGATTCATCCTTAATATAAATGATTCTTTCTCAGTATGAATGATTACTTCTTAATAACACCATTCCTTCTGAACTAAATGCCTCTCTGCTCCTTCACTTAATTCCTTGATACCAACCTGGCAAAAAACAAAACGCCAAGCATAAGCACAATACCAAAAGGAAGGGCAATCCAGGCACTTTGTACAAATCCCGCTAATATATATGTCAGGAAGGATACAGCCGCTGCTGTAACTGCATAGGGCAGCTGTGTCGTCACATGATTAACATGATTGCACCTCGCTCCCGCTGATGCCATTATCGTAGTATCCGAGATCGGAGAACAGTGATCTCCGCAAACTGCCCCCGCCATACATGCAGAAATTGAGATAATCATCAGTTCCGGATTTGATTTTTCAAATACCGCAACAACAATTGGAATTAATATTCCAAATGTCCCCCAGGAAGTACCGGTTGCAAAAGCCAGCCCGCAACCAACCAGGAAAATAATCGCCGGCAGAAACTTCATCAAATCTCCTGCACACTGTTTCATAGCCTCTGCCACAAAATCTGCTGCCCCCAGGCTGTCAGTCATGGATTTTAACGTCCAGGCAAAGGTAAGAATTAAAATAGCAGGTACCATCGCTTTGAATCCATCCGGCAGGCAAGCCATACAATCATTGAATTTCAGTACTTTACGAATGCCATATAAAATAATCGTAATCACCATACCAAAAAAGCTGCCCAGTGCAAGTCCCACAGAAGCATCACTATTGGAAAATGCAGTAATAAAATCTTTCCCCTCAAAAAACCCGCCTGTATAAATCATGCCAATCACACAACAGACAATTAAAGATAAAATGGGAATCAGCAAATCCATCACACTACCATGTGGGTTAGAAATATCATCTTCATCAAAATTTCCAATCTTGTCACCTGCAGAAAATAGATCACCTTCCCGTGCATTTTTTTCATGCACCGCCATAGACCCAAAATCTACCTTCATCAGCACAAGTCCCACCATCATAACAATTGTCAGCAGCGCATAAAAGTTATAGGGAATTGCTCTGATAAAAATAGAAAACCCATCCTCACCTTCCACAAATCCGGTAACTGCAGCTGCCCAGGATGAAATAGGTGCAATGATACAAACCGGCGCCGCCGTAGCATCAATCAAATATGCAAGCTTAGCCCTGGACACCTGATGCTGGTCGGTAACCGGCCGCATAACGCTTCCTACGGTCAGGCAGTTAAAATAATCATCAATAAAAATCAAAACTCCCAGTACAATAGTTGCAAGCTGGGCACCAACTCTCGTCTTAATTCGTTTACTCGCCCATCGTCCAAAGGCAGCTGAACCTCCTGCCCGGTTCATCAGACTGACCATACATCCCAGAATAACCAGGAATACCAAAATTCCCACATTATAGGGATCCGATAACACCTTGATAAATCCATTATTAAAAATGTGTGTCACAGTCCCTTCAAATCCAAATCCGGAATAGAACAATCCTCCAACCAAAATCCCCAAAAATAGTGAACTGTACACTTCCTTTGTGATCAGTGCCAGAACAATCGCTACCACAGGTGGGACCAGTGCCCAAAAAGTAGCATACATGGCTGGTTCTGCTGCCCCTTCTTCTGCAGCCAGAGCCGTCAAGGGAAGCAATGCCGTAAATATCAGTACCATGCTGATACTCATCAACAATCTTCGTTTTGTAATCCTCATTTGTAAATCCTCTCTTTCCCTCCAAGAAAAAACCATGAATGACAGTCTCCGTGGGGACATACATTCATGGTCATTTTAAGGTCAGATTTACCAATACCATTTCAGATAGCGCTCCACATGTCAGTGACAGTCCGCAGCATATTCTACTGCGTCCCAGAGCTAATTCCACGGACCGGAATATAACTCTTCGGCGATCTTCCCTTTCTTCCAGAGCGGCTGTCCTGCCATTTGTCCCGGAATACTGATGAATACCGCACCTCTATCATTTCATTTTATTTCTCGTCTCGTAATATGCTTCTATTCTAACATTTTTTCCACAAAAAGCAAAGGGTTTCTTATAAAATCAGACATTCTTACGCATTCTTCCTGCTATATCTCCAAATAGCAGTCACAATCCCAATAATCAAAAAACAAGCTGCTACCGCAAAGTAAATGATGGGAAATTCTTCTGACAACCTCCAGGAATCTTTACTGCCTGCCAGTTTGTCCACCATCTCATTAGTAAATCGCTCCGCCACAAAAAATAATAAAGTCCCGAACCCCAGCATAAGCCAAACATTAGCATGCGTAAACTTCCGGATGAAAAACAATACCCAAAGAGCCAAAAGCCAGCAGATACTGACTGGCACTCCAAAAGACCCCGCCCATTTTTCAGGATTCTCCAGATACAGATTGGAACAAATCTCGATCAGATACAAATAAGGAATTAACGTGACACTCCATACGATCAACAATTTCATAATCCGATTTTTACCGCTCAACAGCAATGCCCACACAGACAAGTATCCCACTATACATCCCCCAACGACAAACCATGCCCATGTCAGCTTCCGTTCCACTGCGAAATTCACAATCAGGCAGACCAATATCGCAACCATAAATAAAACCAATACTATCATATTCAAAACTTTTCTCTTTTTCATACTCTTCTTCCTGCTTTTCTTCTCTTTTTTTGTTATTCATTGCTGCAGTATACAATCTCTTTCGTGTTAAAATCTGATAACTGATTCACCGCATTCTCTATTGCAGCTGACATAGATACCGTTACCCGTACCCCATCTTCATGCCATATATTTTTCACATCTGCTTCTTTTTTCTTTTTGTCATAGATTACTTCAATCCTACCCACAAAACGGTCTCCATACAGAATCGGCAACACATAATGTCCAAATTTCCGCTCCGATTGAGGCGTATATATTTCCCACTTATATTCAAAACCAAACAACTCTCTCAGAAGCTTTCTGTCCCAGAGCATATTATCTAATGGTGCCATGAACTCACATCTCTTTTTCAACCGGGGATTCTTCAATACATATGTAATTAGGTGTTCATCCATTGCACTGCAATATAGAGGTTCTGCGAGATCATCTACACTGATCTCAATTATACTTTCTTCCTCTAAAAGCTCTGAAAAAATCTGCATTCTATCCTTTGACTTTAAATGTTCAATCCCAAGCCATGCATCAGAAGCCCGGTTCCAAAGTAAACCAATAGCATGTATCCGCCTCAGGACACGCCATTTTTGATGTTCCAAATCATTCGTATAAGGATCCGGCTTCGATAAAATATTCATTGGAATACATTTTTCGATTAAATTATAATACTTCATGTTACCTTTTTTAAATTGAATCGCAAGTTCTCCAGTAAAATACATATGTTCCAACGCAGCTCTGGATAACTTCGTATCGCTCCAATACCAGGCTACTTTTTCATTCATATTTAAATCAGCTGAGCAAACAGCCCCTAATTCTGCAATCTTCTGTTTAATCAATTCACATACTTTTGATATTTCATCATTGCTCCGTTCAAAACACTGATGATACTGCCGTTCCCTTGCAAAATACGGCCAATCTTCAACTAAAAATATAGAGAGATTCTTATCAAAATAATCCACCAATCTACGCTCTGAATAAAGCAAGTCATAGAGCATCTGCTTTTCAAATCCTTTAATTCTTGACAATAAAACTAATTCAGCATTTTTACCGCAGACATCAATCGGGTCAAATTGTATACACCCCGCCTGACGAATAAACTCCAGAATGCCTGTCTTTCCGCTAAATTTATAATTGCCGATCAGTCCCTGCTTCAGCAGTATAAATAATCGGGCTTGTTTCCTGGTAAGGTTATACTCCATCATGGTATTCTCCTTGAATAGTATATGACTCTGCCTACATTTTCTTATAAATTACAATCACTATCCTTTAGTAACTTCGCCTGCTGATCGTGAATAGCTAATATCGGATTCCTATCAGGAACTGCCAGATTTATTTCCGGATCATCCCATCTAATACTTCGGCTATATTCATTTATAAAGCTGCTATCAATACGCATCATCACTTCCGTATCATCTGCAAGAGAAAAAAAAGCATGTCCAAAACCTTTTGGTATATAAACCTGTTTACGATTTTTATCCGATATTTCCACACAAATCCATTGTTTAAAAGTCTTTGACTGCTTTCGTAAATCAATTGCAAAATCTAACCCACAACCTGCTCTGCAGTAAATCATCTTCGACTGTGCCATAGGTTCATTTTGAAAATGTATGCCATAAAATGTTCCTTTTTTATTCGCATGATAAGTATACTCTTCCACAAAATCAAAATAAATCCCGGCATCTTCAAGTAAACTTTTCGAATAATTAGTATAAGAACTTCCTCTGTTATCCAGTTTATTATCCCATTGAAGAACTTTTACATCCGGCAATTTCGTTTCTGATATAAATAACATATTCATTCTCCAATCATTAACTATTGTATCAACTTGTCAGCCAATATAATAACAAACTAAATTTCTATTTCTTCGTATTATATTTCTCTAATAGTATCATTGTTACTGATTTTTTTCAATATACATTCCCTGTTGATAATACCTTTTAGATAAAAATATCAGAATTGCAAAAATAAATAATACACTTCCTGTTGTAATCATCATAGAATCAATAGGAATGAAATCTGCAAGGGGACCAAATACAGCCATACCTAATGGCATACAGCCGCAAAACATGATATTCATGAAGCTGAATACCCTTCCCTGCATTTCCTGTTCTACTTTTTCCTGTAATATTGCCATAGATGCCGACTGAACAAAAGGTATCGAAAAACTAATCAAAAACATAAAAGCTGTAAATAGTAAGAATGCTTTCGATAACCCCAAACACACAGCAAATCCTCCATAGAATAAAACTCCGAATGCTAAGGATTTACAGCGATTCTTAAAGCCTCCCCATACACCGATAAATAATCCTCCCAACATCATTCCTGCAAATCCTGCCATTTCGTTAAGCGACAAATATAAATAACTCGCCCCAAACAATCTCTCAATCATAAGTGCTGTTAAAAATCCAGATGGTACGCTTAAGAAGATAAAAAAACCGTAAATCATTAATGTTTTTCCTATAAATTTATTCCTGATAATATAAGTTATTCCGGCTTTTACATCACCTATATGTGAACTGTTTCCTTGTATTCCTACTTCTTTATGTGCTGGAATTTTTAGCAGACACAATACAAAAATACCAATCATTGCTGTGCCTACATCAATAAACAGAATACCATCAATGCTCCCCAATTCAAGAATTGTTCCTGCTGCTAACGGAGCTGCAAATTGTACCATTGATTGCACACTGCTGTTAATTCCGTTAATCCTCATGAGCTTATCTTCCGGTACCAATTGTGGCAGCATTGCATTTACTGCAGGAGTCTGCACCCCAGCGCCCAACGATCGTATGACAGACACAACAACAATCCCAATTAATATATATTCCACCTGATTACCTGACAAAACAAATAATGCAAGCAATAAGCTGGCTAATGCTATAACGGCATCCGCAATATTAATTAGCATTTTACGGTTAAAACGGTCAGTCCATACTCCGGCAAAAAAGGAAATTAACATTTGTGGCAAATAAGAACACAACGTTAAAACGGTCATCCAAATACCTGAGGATGTCTCGAAAGTTACATACCAGATAATTGCAAATTGTACAAGTGATGATCCAAATAATGTAATGCATTGGCTGATTATAAATAATAAAGTTTTTGATTTCCACTTTTCAGATGTATTTATTGTCATAACTAAATATCCTTTCCCTTATAGGCTTTCCTTTTTATGTTTTCTTTTAGCATTTGAGATTATATCAAATTACAAAACATTGGTGGAAAAGTGGATGGTTAAGAACATGGTTAATCATAATTTAGTATAAACAAAGAATTTTTTATACTAAAAAAGATTTTATACTAAACAAGATGGGTGAAATCTTATAGAATGAATTATCTGGACTTGAAAATTATGTAGTAGCGAAATATTAATACGAAAACTAAAGCAAAAAAAATAAGTCCTTGCAAAATTGTTATTTTACAAGGACTATCACGTGCGTGAGAAGATTCGAACTCCCGGCCTTTTGGTCCGTAGCCAAACGCTCTATCCAGCTGAGCTACACGCACATATTTAATTGATGATTCTGAATGCCGGCGACCGGAATCGAACCGGTACGGGAGATTAGTCCCGCAGGATTTTAAGTCCTGTGCGTCTGCCAGTTCCGCCACGCCGGCATTTCATGGTATCACTACCAAATGGGACCTACAGGGCTCGAACCTGTGACCCTCTGCTTGTAAGGCAGATGCTCTCCCAGCTGAGCTAAGATCCCATGGGATATGTAATTCACAAATCTTACATCTTTCGATGTAACGACCCAGATCGGACTCGAACCGACGACCTTCGCCGTGACAGGGCGACGCTCTAACCAACTGAGCCACTGGGCCAAACATAAATAACAACAAACAAATGGACCTTCGGGGACTCGAACCCAGGACCGACCGGTTATGAGCCGGTTGCTCTAACCAACTGAGCTAAAGGTCCAAAGAGCCGATGATCGGACTCG
>JAGZJZ010000087.1 GCA_018365455.1 Clostridiales bacterium | reverse complement strand
GGAAACTGTCCCGGCAGGTGCGATATCCTTGGTACACATACTCATTTTTGCAGAATCTTCATTACCCGGGAAATCCACGCTGTCCGGCCATCCTGAGCCCACTTCGGCAATCATCTTCGCTGCTTTTCTGTCCGGACTGGTATCTTTTACTGTAGCTCCGTCTTTTCTGACATAACCTTTTTCATACCAGTCACGCATAATTTTACAGAATTCCGCAAATTCTTCCGTACCAAATTGATTGATAACCTTGTCCGGTTCTTCAAAACGGATCCAGCCTGGGGTAGCCATGTCGCCAACGGCTTCCATATCCCAGAACAACGGTTCATTTGCAAATAAATTCCAGGTGGAGGAGGTTTCCCAGCCAATCATGTCCGGGTGCTTCTCCAGCGCTTTTCCTATAAAGTCTCCGGTCATCTGAAGTGCTTCCAGGGTTGGTTTGCCCTTCACGGCTTTCCAGTCAAATCCCACTTCATCCGCTATATCTGTCCGGTAACGGAAGCCCTGTCTCTTTGCAACACCCCATTGCTGATAGTTTACGGAGCCATAGATTTTTCCACCTACCGTAACTCCTTCCCAGAGACCTGCCGGAATTCTTTTATAAGTTTCCGGTGCATATTGGGGAAGTAATTCCGTCAGATCCGCGTAAGCACCTTTTGCTGCATTTTCATAGAAATTAATACCGCCCCAGTTTGCAGTAAAGCAAAGATCCCAGGCATCTCCTGAATTTATCATCAGGTTCATCTTTTCTCCGTAAGTAGCACTGTCAATCATAACCAGGTTCAATTTCGCATTTATTTCTTCCTCAATAATCTGGTTCGCTTTTTCCATGATACGTTCAGCGTCATTTACCGGTCCGTTCATCATATAAAAGCTTAATTCCACCGGATCGCCGGAAGCTTCTTTTGTATCTTCCTTATTCCCGTCCTGGCTTTCACTGGTACCTGATTCACTTCCCGTATTCTCCGTACCACTTGTTTCTTTCGATGTTTTCTCTGTTCCTGCTCCACATCCTGTGAATGTAGTTGCCAGCATTGCCCCAACAAGTAAGACTGCTATCAGGTTCTTTCTTTTCATGTTGTCTTCCTCCTTAAATTTTAATTTATTATTTTCCTGATTTTCATCAGTAAAAATCACTCTTTTACTGCACCGATGGTTAATCCTTTTTCAAAATATTTCTGGAGCAGCGGATACAATAATATAATTGGTCCGATCGCCAGAACGCAGGTTGCCATTCTCGCACCTTCGCTTGGCAGTACCCCAAGTGCCTGTTCAATGGAACGGGAAGCCTGGGCATTGGATTGCAGATACCCGATGTTATTCATTAATGACTGCAGCAGATACTGCAAGGTATATAATTTTGGTGTTTCAATATACAAGGAACAGGTCATCCAGTCGTTCCAATATGCAATTGATACAAATAAACCAATGGTTGCCAGGGACGGCGTGGACAGCGGCAGTACAATCTTAAAAAATGTCCGAAACTCTCCTGAACCATCAATTCTAGCAGATTCAATGAGTGAATTGGGAATTGATTTGAAAAAGTTTTTCATAATCAGGACATTTACAGCCGATACCAGATTGATTAATATCAATACCCATATGGTATTTTTCAAATGCAGGTATCTGGTCATTAACATATACTGGGGCACCAGGCCGCCATTGAACAAGACCGGTATGTAAACAAATAGTGATATCTTTTCTCTCCAGGTCACTTCTTCTCTCGTCAGCGCATATGCCAGCATAGCGGTGATGAGAAGATGCAGTGCAGTACCCATTACCGTGACCACAATTGTTACGACATATGCCTGTGCCACAGATGCCGCACCGCTGAACACATAGCGGTAAGAATCTGTGCTGAACACTTTGGGAATAAAATGATAACCATCCACCATAAGAGATGTCTCCCCGGTAAATGAAATTCCCACAACCAAAAGCAGCGGCACGACACAGATTAAACTAAGGCATAAAAAAATCGTATGAATGCCTACCTTAAAAACACTTACAGTTCTATTCTTTTTCATAGGTTCTCCTTCCATTAAAATAATGCGCTGTCCGGGTCGATTTTCTTAATGATTTTATTAGAAATCAATACCAGAGCAAATCCAACCGTTGACTGATAAAGTCCCACTGCCGCCGACATTCCGTAATCATTAATTTTTTTCAGGGATCGGAAAACGTAAGTATCTATGACATCTGTTGCCGGATACAGTGCACCTGCATCATTTGGCAGGGTATAGAATGCATTCCAGTCTCCAAGTCCGCCGTTAAACAGCTTTCCTACCCAGAGCAGCGACAGAACGATCATCGTTGTACGGATCAGAGGCAGGGTAATAAACTTGATCTGCTGCCATTTCGTGGCACCATCTAACTGTGCGGCTTCATAATAGTCTGTATTGATTCCTGCAATTGCAGCAACATACAGCACAGAGTAGTAACCGACATTTTTCCAGAGATAAGCCAGCGGCATAATCGCTCTCCACTTAGACGGCTCGCTGTACCATTGAATCCCTTCTATCCCTAACTTTCCCAGGACATTGTTGATAATTCCTCTGTCTACACTTAGAAAACTAAATAATATATACTGGATTACGATCCAGGATAAAAAAGTGGGAATTAATATGGCTCCCTTATAAGCAGCGGATACATATTTATTTTTCACTTCATTTAATAGTATAGCAAGTGCTACCGCAACTACCGTAACCAGAACTGCTTCTATTATATTGTACAGAATCGTATTCATCGTCACAATTCTGGCTGTGTCGGATTTAAAGAAAAACTCAAAGTTCTTAAATAAAGGATTAATAAATTCACTGCCAAAGATCCCATCCGTCGGTTTATAATTTTTAAAAGCCAAAATTACTCCCGGCATAGGCAGATAAAAAATTAACGTGATCATGAAAAGCCCCGGTGCCATCATTAAATAAAATGGCATTTGTTTTTTAACCGATCGTTTCCAGTGACGCTGCCCGTTTACTGTTTGGCTTTTACCTTTCTTGCGATTACTCATTTTCTTCATTTTAAATTTCCCTCCTTAATCTGTTCCCTATTATGCCTTTAATACCTCTTTTTTTCAACAAAGATAATTCCGAAAACCTTCGTTTTCTTCCTGTTTTAGGTTTTTTATGTCTCTGAAAATGAACACTTATAGGGATAACAGCAGATTTCATGATTCTAACACGATACAACGGGTTGTCATATGCTCCAGCATAACAGGTAACCGTATACCGCCTTGCCTTTTTTCAAACTTCAGCGAAACCAGCGTTCCATCTTCTCTGGAAACTTCTAATACATTTTGTACCGGAAATGGAAGATCTAATTTTACGTTTTCGAAATCATCTGTTGCATAGTTGGACAGTAACAGCACCTGCTGCTGCTCCCGGGTAAAATGGTTAACGGTTACATAGGGACAATTCTCTATGATCACCGGCTGGCGTACTCCCTTCATAGATAAGATGAGGGTTCTCAGGATTTCCTGTCTGACCGGGTTTAATAAAAAATTATGCCTGTCGCGCATATGTCCGTAAGGCAGGATCACGGCACGGTCCGTTATATAGACAACCCCCGCTCCTGCTGCTGATCCATCCGGCGCTTTTAGCACAGATACCGTTTGATGAGACTCTCCTGTATATTCTATCTTCAGATAATCTCCCGTTTCTCCCATCGTCTGTGCCGAAATTCTGGCATGGGGCAGGTTCTGGAAACGTTGTTCTGTAACCACCTGTTCATAGCTGTGCCTGCCTGTATTCGCCGGATACCATTCACAGGAGGTAATCCCAAGCAGATAGCCCAGTCCCATTTCCACCAGGGTTTCCACAGCTTCTCCTTCCAGCAGGAGGACATTGTCAGAGAACATTCTGATAACTTCACCGGGTTCTAAATTCCGGAGATACTGTCCGCTGACCGCTATCATTTCTCCCTTTATGGAACAGTCATCGCAGTAACGGTTTGCTATGCCGAATGCAGAAAGGTATTCCGCCCAAAATGTCTCCCAGGGCTGTATGGCAGATAAACTCCCGGTTCCGTCTGTATGTATGGTATAGGAGGAATTACTGCTGAACATTACACATATCCCCCGTTCTTCACTGCCTTTTAATTGGAGTTTTGTGACACCATTTAAATATGGTTTTGCCTTACTCAGCAGTTCCTCATATTTTTGTTCCCCATTTATGCCATTGCCCAACATGTCGAAGAGATTCATGGTAATTCCGTCTGCCCCCACAGCCAGCGCACTTTCTATTTCCAGACGTGTAAACCGATGTGACTTTGAAAATGTCGTATGAGGAAAATTATCCAACTCCGGCCAAAGCTGTGCCTGTCCTTTTGTCATGGCTGCGCTCAGTTTGGTAGTCTTCTGGTAATCCAGTGCATACTGGCGTGGAGAAGCTTCTGCATATGCCGGCAGATGGGGACGGTTCAAAGGCAATGTGTTGCCTGATAATCCGGTAAAAATACCGTTCCAGTCGCGTCCCTCCACGCAATGCACCTCCGGACCCGAACTCATAAGGCCCACCCGGGTATAGGGGGAAATCTCATGGACTGCATCACCCAGAAGCGCTGCAAATCCACACATGGTATCTCTTGCGGTTTCCAGCCATATTTTGCGGTAAGGATGTGGATCGCCCCGGCGCAAAATGCCCGCCAGAAAACTTTCCATATCTACTTCTTTTCCAATACGTTTGGCAAACTCCCTCTTATGGAGTTCACAAAAGCATCCTCCCCATTCCAGCGGGGGATGGTTGTGCAGACGAAAGTCATCTTCAATCCATATTACAGCAAATTGAAGTTCTGCATACAAACCAAATATTGCTTTGATATAGTCCTGAAATTCCTGATCCATGGGACAGGCTACTGCCTCAGCTTTCCTGCCGTTGTAATCAGCCATAGTAGTGAATTTCTGATCTTCTGACAAGGTTCTACCTCTGTCTGCATGGAGAACTGTCGTCCAGGGATTTAAGGAAACGCTGACTCCCTGTTTTTCCAGTTCGGGCTTAAAGTCAGCTATCATTTGAAGCCATTCTTTTGTCTGCTCCATTGATAAATGCCCCTGGTTAACTTCTTCCATATTCAGAAAAAACTGTACATCGTCAATTTGTGCCGCTTTACAAAACTTTAATAAATCATGAAACTTATCTTCTGCGTAAAAATCCGGACAAATACCGATGCGCAGGGAATAAGTAAATTTTTCATTCATTCTTTTTCTCCTTCACTTATTTTTTCCCATTATGCGTTAATTTCCAGGAATTCACAACGATGACTCTTTACAAATTCACGTATTTCTAAGAATGATACCTCTCTGAATTTTAATTTTTTCTATGAATACTATCACTTTCCCCAATCCTCTATTGAAACTTTTCTTATTTTTATTATAATGGTTATATTAAAAGACAAAGGTGGAAGAAATAAAATGAAAGCATTCAAACTCAAAAAACTACATACAGACTCTCAAAAAAGCAGGAGCTTTTTTAACAGCACGCTCCTTTACTTACTGGCAGTATCTGTAATTATTACAATTCTGCTTTCCTCTTTTCTTTCCATTAATTATGGAAAAACCTCATTGAAGCTGACTTCCGGTTTCAACCAGAATCTGGTATCCCAGACAAATTATACTGTAGAGCAGCTCAATGACAATATACAGCGTGTCACCCGTTCGCTCATTAATAATAACGATATTATTTCCTTTCTCTATATGAATAACCGCTCTTCCACTACACCGATTCTGGCAAGCCGCGTATTGGACAATCAACTGGTTGTGCTGCCTTATGTGGAAAGCATCTATCTCTATAATGCTCAGCTGGATTTATTTTTCTCCTCTAAAAACGGCAGTCAGTCCGGCAGCAGTGAGTTTGGGGATTCCGATTGTGTAAAATTAGTAACTGACCCGGAATTTATAGCCGCTTATGATAAACACCCGATTCCAAGAAGGATTAATGAAAAAACCCAGAATGCAGAAATTTTGTCCTATGTCTACTATGATTCCTACACCGGCAAGGACGGACGAAAAAATGCCATTATCATTAATACTTATGCTTCTTCTCTGACAGATGCCATCCATTCCATGAACGGATATAAAGAGGGAACCCCTATGGATTTTATTGTTATGGACTCGGACATGACCGTTTTAAGTTCTGTACTAACCCCAAAGCTTCTGGAAAATGCCGACACATTCTCATCCTTTAAGGGAAAATTTGCAGACTCGAAACGTTACGGCAACGGTTTTTTTACTATTGATAAAACCCGCTACTTTTATTCTTTTACCCGTGATAATGTGAATGACTGGTACCTGATCAGCCTGGTTCCCTCCAGTATCATTTTCAAAGATATTATTTCAGCTGTGCTGATCAGTTCCGCTATTATGATATCTGTTTTCCTGTTCTGCATCCTCCTGTGTTTATTCTTTGCCAAAAGACTGAATACACCCATACAGAAAGTAACCCACTTACTGGAAGATCAGGCATATGGCGATTCCGATGTAAAACTCCAGGTACCAACTGAGTTTCAACATATACTGACGGTATTTGAATCTTTGCATCAGAACAATCAAAAACTAAATGCGTTAAAGAAAAAGAATGCCCAAAGCTATAAAGAGTCTTTCCTGAACAGCCTGATCACAGGGAATCGCACTGAGCCAATTAACAGCACACTGCATGTCTTGGAGTCACTCAACCTTACCTATCTTACAGACCAGCCAATTTGCATGGCTGTTCTGAAAATTGACAACTACCAGGACTTTCTAAATGCCAATGCTAAAAATGAATTATGGGTATTCCGCTTCTCCATTGCCAACATCGCTGAGGAAATTGTCAGGCAGTCCTTCTCCTGCAACCTTTTCAGCCGGGAAAACGACAAGTTTGTAATATTAATCAATTGCGGTAAGGAGCTGCCTAATGAAGCTTTTCACCAAAAGCTGCAGAATATCTTTCTTTCCATTCAAAAAAATGTGGATCAGTACCTGAACCTGTCTTTAACCGTGGCATACAGCACCCCGTTTAAAGGTCTGGAACATTTGCCCAGCATGTATATTAATATGGAGAACTCTCTGCTCCAGAAAATACGTTATGGACACTCCAGCATTATCAGTCCGCAAATGATGGATGACTTGAATTCCGATATTTTCTTTTTTCCAAAGCAATTATCGGAACGCTTATCTTCCGCTGTATTAAATGGAAAAACAGAACAGGCTTTGGAAACCTACCAGAAAATTTCCCAACAGCTCTTTTCCTATGACTATAATGAGATCATGTCTTCCAGCATAAGGCTCATTTATGACTTATATTTTCAGATATCCGATAAGTACCCTGTTTTAAAAGAAGACTGCATGACGCTGCTAAAGGATTGTCTGGTTGACTTGAAAAACGTGGAAATCGCCTCTGATATCAGCCGGCTCATGGATACTCTGCTTAAATCTTTATGCAGCAAAATAGAGTTTCTACATAATAATCCATTCAGCCAGAACACCGATATCGTAACCCAGCGCATATGCCAGATCGTAGACCGGGAATTTTCCAATCCTTCCTTATGCCTGAGTTCCATATCGGAAGAAATTGGGCTTTCCCCCAATTATATCGGGCAGATTTTTAAATCCGCCATGCAGAAATCCGTTGCCCAGTATATCACGGATCTTCGTATGGAAATGCTGGCCCACTATCTGAATGAGACAAAGCTTCCATTAAATAAGATCCTGGAGAAAATCGGCATGGAGAAAAATAATTACTTTTATACCCGCTTTAAGAAGTACTTTAAGGTATCTCTGGGGGAATACCGCATGAATACGCACATGCGGAGTGAGGAATAACAAAAGAAAGACTGTCCCGGGGGCATATCATCCCGGAGACAGTCTTTTTACTATAATTTATTATATAATTATTTTGTTATTCAATATTCATCGACTGTGGCCTGCGCAGCACGACCGGAATAAATCCCGTATTTCTGCCAGATGTCCCACATTCTTTCATACCGTTCTAATGCCATGCCTGTATATACACAGTTTGAGGTAGAGAAGATGTAACCTCTGCCTGCCTCCATTCCCTCTCTCAGTGATCTTCGTACTTCAGCGCCGCATTCCTCATCCGTACCCGTCTGCAGCAGACCACAGTTTACATTTCCGATGAGTGCAATGTTGTTACCCACGATCTTTCTGGCTTCTGCCAGGTTTACGCCCCCCTGGGGATCCAGGGAATGAACCGCTTTTGGTTTGCAGCCGGCAATCTGTTTTAAAATGGGCATTACATTCCCGTCTGTATGTTTGATGGAATAATACCCCATTTTCCTGTATTCGCTGATGATTTCTTTTAGATAAGGAACGACTAACTCATCAAATTGTTCCGGAGAAAAAAATGGATTGGTATTAAAACAATAATCGGAGCAGAGGGTAAAGCCATCCAATAGATGTCCCTTACGATCCAGCTTATCTGCAAAAGCAGCATGTTCCTCTACTCTTCTTTTGGATATTTCATTTAGTTTATCAGGCTCCTCCAGCATCTGCACTGCAAAATCTGTCATGGTATCCCCATCCGGTATTGCCCAGGTAGGATCTCCATGCATCATGAGATAATATTCATCTCCTGACTTTTCCCGTATCGTTTCCAATATCCACTGGATATTATCAAGGCCCCCCGGATTGGAGTGTACAAAGATAGCACTGTGGTCATATCTCTTTGCTGTGTCAATGTAAATATCCGCAATCTCCTGAATATGAAGTTTCTGTTCCGTGTAACTCATCTGATTCCACTGTTCATAGAACCTATGGCTTGGATGTACCTTGCCAAGTGCCTCCATAGTAAGGAAAAATACCAGTTCAAAATGGGGGACTCTTCCCCCGATCTCTTCGCACTGTAAAGTCTTTATAAATCGTTCTCGATGTGTCATATTGATACCTCTCTGTCCTCTTTCTCTCTGTCTTCCTTTTTCTATCTATTCCGCTCTGAATACTGCAGCGTTTTCTTTTTGTTCCCTGCATTGTTCCCGGTATGCCTGGGGAGTCACACCGATTTTTTTTCGAAAATATGTATAAAAATAGTTGGTGCTAACAAATCCACATTTTTCTGCAAGATCTTTTGCTGCACGCTCTGTATCCTCCAATTCCTTTAATACCCACTTCAGGCGCTCGCCATTAATATAATCCGCCACCGACATGCCCACATCTTTTTTAAAGAGCCTTCCAAGATAGTTAGGGGAAACACTGAATTCATCCCCCAGCTGTTCCAGCGTAAGATTTGGATCTGTAAAGTTTTCTTCTATATATTTTTTTACCTCATCCAGCTTTCCCATGACCCCTTTTTTAATTGCTGCTTTTTCCTGTTTTTCACGTATCTTTTCAAAAAGCTCTAAAAACAGGCCATCCACTTCAGAAGCCTTTTCACACGCTGCCAGCCGGACTAAAAATTCATTTGCATCGTTCTCATAAAACGAAAATTCATTCACACTGCGGACAACCGTTATTCCCAGCCAGATAATGGCGTTCATGTATTCCATCATACTGCATTTTTTTAGTTTATCTGTAAAGTTTTGGTACACTTCCCAAACATCCTGTCCGGAACGAACTGCCCTTGGAAGACTGCCCGCCTCCAGCTGTTGGAACTCCGCCTGTTCTCCATGTTCCCTCTGAATCTGTTCATATGTAAAATACGTGTTCGGCGGGTAAAAAAAGCTTTCCTGCATAACCATTTTCAGATTGCTGTTCACTTCCGGAATTTTTTCCAGGTTTACATTTTGTTCCGATCCCGTTAGTGAGAAATCCCATTTAATAAAAACTTTCACATTTTCACAGAACTCCTGGAAGCATTCTCTGATTTTCTCCTGGGTTCCGTCTTCCCGGGTTGTTTCCAGCAGGAACGTCAGGGTGTGATCCCGGTTAATCAGTCCCATCACCTGAAAATATTTCCCATAAGTCTCTTCAAATATATTCTGGAAACCATATTTGATATCGTAGGTACCTGTTTTACCATATATTTCCCGAAACTCTTTATACCCTTCCAACTGTAAAATCAGAACAGCATACTTTTGATTTTCAACTGATGAAAAACCAAAGTTCTCCATCTGCTGCCGAAGTTGATTTTTACCAAAGAGTTTTCTGTTGTGGAGAAAATCGCTGAGAAACCCCTCCCGAAGCAGATAAAGGTCGGAACGCTTTGTGGACAGCGCATACTTTTTTTCCAGTTTTCGATGTATTTTTAGAATGGAAACGGAATTTGCCAAAGCAATTACTACTACCGCAAGTACAATGGTCAGTGTAATTCCCACAATCCAGCCCCGCAGTTCCTGCAGAACATGGAACATAGAATTCCATCTGGTAATTTTGACATAATTCCATTCGCTTTTACTTGAATACAGATAGGAGAAAAAATATTTTTCGCCATCTACCGCATATTCCTGATACTTACTTCCTTTCTCCGCCATCTGAAGTACGGTTTCCCTCATCTTAGCGGTTTCCTTAACCGGATAAGTCTGTAGATCCACCAGCCTTTCATTCTTTTCATCGATAATCAGCATCCTGCTGTCTTTCAAAATCTCCATATCCAGGATTTCCTGCAGCATTTTGTCAAATTTCATATTGACAATCACAACACTTCCCGTTTTCTTCTGCTCCGAAGCGTATAAGAGATAGGAATAGACAACCTCCTTTTTCTCCGTTTGATTGGGATATTTTGTAGTCCTCTCTCTCCGGATCAGATTTTGTGTATGATACTTTTCCGGATTTTCTAAAATGCCGACAATATTCTGATCGGAATATTCTTCTTTTCCCACAGCCCCAAACCTGCTGCCGGATGTGATAAAAAGATCCAGATCATTATTATAAATATAGATGGATTCCACTTCCGGATTGGTATTCTGATACAGGGAAAGCTGGTTGCGGACCTTACTCAAGGTGATGCTGTTCAGCTTCTGACCCGAAACTGCCGTCAGCAGCTCAGAGCAGACATCATCCAGCATTACCTGAGTGGCAATCATATTGGCGGTACCGTTGGCTTCCTCAAAATCCGTCTGAACCTGCGAAAAAGCCTGCATAGACATTCTGATATTCTGGTCGATGATGACCTTTTTCACCATACGGTACATCCATCCTGATCCCGCCAGAGTTACCACCAGCATACTCACTGAAATTCCAAGGAAAATTCTGCCAAATATTTTACGATTCTCCATCTGCTTCTGGTCTTTTCGCTTATTGGCAAGATAACCCCTGCAGCTTTCCATCAATTTCATATAACTTCCCCCCTGTCAGACAATTTATATAAAAATCTTTCTGTCCCACACTATCACCCGGTAATCCATATTTTTTGAATCTACGGTTAACATACAGGATATTATCATCTTCTAACAGAAACCATCTTTTTGCAACTATTAATTCTGGTAAAAACTTCTTTTTTTACCACTTTCTTCTTTATCCGTGAAAACACCGTGGGCGAAAGCTCATCTGCCCACGGCGTTACGAATTTATCGGTATCCTTTTTTATTTTGTAGCGAGAAATTCATCAATCTGCTTCTGCATTTCAGCCATTACTTTATCAATTCCTGCCACGTTTAATTTTTCCAGAAATTCTGCATTGGTTTCCTCTACAGGCAGCTCGCCGCCTACCAGGCTTTCATACTCTTTTACCACTTTAGACACATTGGTCACTTCCATTTTGACTGCCTCAGGATCAAAGGAAAAACCAAGAATCGGAGATGTCTTCGCACTGTCATTCAATGCCCTGGTCTGCTCCCAGATATCTTCCGGCTGTCCGGCAAGTGCATAGGTGTTAAATACATTTCCCAATGCCCACGACTGGCCATGGGAATAACCGCTGTCTGCAATCAGCTCAATTGTATTATCCCCGGTCTTCTTATAGTGTGTTCCTTCGATACCGTAGGAAATCAGATTCATAGCATATGGATCTGTGTTGATCAGTTCCAAATATTTCAGTGTCTCTTCCGGATGTTTGGATGTGGTAGAAATTCCATACATGGTTGCAATTACACTGTTGGTAGAGATATAGGGGTCCGTAGCCGCAGTTGCCATGACACAGTCATATCCTGCTCTGGCTGATTCTTCTGCCTCCACTCCCGGTTTATAGGTTCCGGAATAAAAAGCAGACATCTTTTTTGCAACACGCTGGCTCTCGCCGTATTCATCCATATATCCGCATTCGCCGTCCAGAAGCCCTTTTTCATTGAGGCCGACCAATTCATTCAGCATATTTTTCCATTCATCTGTTCCATAAAAATTTACAACCTTTGCGTTTGTATCATCCATCTTAATTGCTCCGGCAGCCATATAGTCACTGATATACTCGTATCCGCAGTAATCTGCTGCCTGGGCACGGTTCACCCCTCCTACTTTAGCTCCGAACTGGTCAAAAGCTTTCTGCGCATATTCCCCTAAATCAGTGAGGTTTTTAATCTTATTAATGTCTGTTCCTGTCCCCTCCACATAATCTTTTGGCATCAGCGCACCGATCTGGCGGGCAACAATCTGCTGGTTTGGGACTGCATAAATTCCGCCTTTTACCGTAGCTGCCGTCCATATATAGTCCGGTATTGCCTTCTGCAGTTCCGGTGCAGCCTTTGGAAGCAGATCTGTAATATCGATAAATGCCCCTTTTACCACATTCGTATTGTAAGGATTCAGCCAGTTTGACGTAAAGCAGGCGTCATACTCTTCACCGGATGCGATTATGGTCTGAATTTTATCTCCATAAGCTCCGCCATGGAACACATAATCTACAGTTACTCCTATTTTTTCTTTTGTATACTCATTCAATGCCTCCATTACTGCTTTTCCGTCTGTCTGTTCCGGAACCGGTGTATGGATTTTTAAATTGACAACTTCCTTATTCTCATTTTTTTCCGTTTCTGCGTCAGCTTCTTCAGATCCTTCATTTTTTCCAACGGTCTCCCCGCTGCTTTCCGCTTTTGTGCCGGTCTCCCCGCTTTTGTCTGCATTACCGTCTCCGCTGCACCCAGCCAGTGTACCCATTACCATTACTGCTGCCACTCCAAGGGCAATAAATTTCTTCCTTCTCATCCTTTATACCTCCTAATTAATTTATAGTAATTGACATAGCAAATTACATTCTTTAATCATCCCTTTACGCCTCCGACTGTCAAGCCCTTTACAAAATGTTTCTGAAAAAACGGGAATATTGCCAGCATCGGTCCCGCTGCAATGACACACATCGCCATTCGCATAGATTCCGTGGGCATGTCCGCCATGCTGATTCCCATACCGGATATGGCCGAATTCTTTATCATTTCCTGCACATCCCTCATGAGTACATACAGCCGATACTGGAGGTTATAAAGCTCTCTGTTGTCAATATACATAAGCGGCTGGAACCAGTCATTCCAGTAATTTAATGTGATAAACATCCCTACCGTTGCAAGTGCGGGTTTTGCCAGGGGCAATACAATTTTCGTAAATATGGTCAGCTCGCCCGCACCATCCACGGTTGCAGCTTCCATAAGGGAAGCCGGCAGCTGGGTAAAAAATGTACGCATCAAGATGATAAACCATGGTACGATCAACATGGGAAGCAGCATTGCCCAGATTGTATTTTTTAAATGCAGATATTTTGTCAACCAGATATAGGTAGGAACCATACCGCCGTTTAATACCATGGGAATAATCAGAAATACAGTCAGTGCCTTGCGCCATGCATAATCTTTTCTGGAAAGTACATATGCAATCATGGAATTCAGTGTAAGACCGATTCCAAGTCCCAGGGCAGTGACTAAAATCGTCACACCGTAAGATCTGAGAATTGCTGCCGCATCTTTAAATACGAATTTATAAGCGTCCAACGTCACGCCTTTTGGAAAAATTCCATAACCTTCTTTCATAATCCTTATATCGCTGGAAAAGGAAATGGATACCACCGTAATAATGGGAATTACGCATAGTAAACAACACAGACCCAGAAATGCATAAATAATAATTTTAGGGCCTAATGATATATCTTTCTTCATTTTCATTCCTCCCTGCTAAAATAACGCACTGTCTTTGTCCAGTTTGCGAACAACCAGATTGGATCCCATAATCAGCAGAAACCCTATCACTGCCTGGAAACATCCCACAGCGGAACCAATTCCAATATCCCCGGTTACCCGTAATGCCCGGTATATGTATGTATCCAGTACATCTGTCGTTGCATAAAGTGCACCCTGGTCTCTTGTCAGATTGAAAAACAGCCCGAAATCCGCATACATAATCCTTCCTACCTGGAGAATTACCATTACTATAATAATTCCTTTCAGCATTGGAAGTGTAATCTTCCAGACCATCTGCCATCTGCTTGCACCATCCAGCGCTGCTGCTTCATAATAAGTATCGTCAATTCCCATTAATCCGGCGTAATAAATTACACTGTAATAGCCCGCCATCTTCCAGGCATACATAAAAGTCAGTATCACCGGCCAGTACTCCGACCTGGCATACCATGAGATACTGTGCAGTCCAAAAAATTGCAGCAGCTGGTTAATGATGCCATAGTCGTGATGCAAATACGCATACAACAGATATCCTACTACCACCCACGACATAAAAAATGGAAAAAACATGATCGTCTGTGTTACCTTGATCATTTTTCTGCTTCGAACTTCATTCATCATCAAAGCAATTCCAACAGAAACCACCAGGGTTATGCCGATAAAAAGTACATTCAGACCAATGGTATTCCTAAGTACAACCCACGCATCATTGGATTTAAAGAAAAATTCGAAATTCTTAAATCCGATCCAGCCGCTTCCTAAAAATCCTCTGTCGTACCGAAAATCTTTGAAAGCAATAATCAATCCTGCAATAGGAACATAAGAAAACAGGAAAAGAATTACGGCGGCCGGCAGGGCCATTATGGTTAATGTGGTATTCTTTCTCCTGGAAACGCGCCCTCTGTTACGTTTTTCCTTCATCTCTATACCCATCACTTATTGCAGACCAGCCTGCAATACTGCCACTATAAAACAGGTTGAAAGAATCACACCGTGGCTTCCTTTCTATTTCATAATTTTCTTTCAATCCTCTTCCCCTTTCCATTTTCTCCGCGGCTTAGTTTTTCTCATCTCAACACCGCTCTCAGCATTTTCTGCTAAGCTCTGAGGACATTCTTACGCATTTCTTTCCTTTTTACAACTTTTAAATCCTGCTATTACTTCGTTTTATAGAGAAAACGGACTTATAATTCTGTACTTTTAAAAATATACCCCCTTGGCATATCCTGTAAAGCGGGATATGCCAAGGGGGTAATGAGTTTTAAGACCTGTCAGCTTCTCTGATCATTGCAAATATATTTTCCGGCGGTATAATATCCACCATCGTATTGCAGGTAGAGAGAATAAATCCGCCGTCTGTTCCTGCAGCCTCTATTGTATTTCGGACATCTGCCTGAACTTCTTCTATTGTCCCAAAACACATCATGTAGTCCAGATCAATATTTCCCCACAGACACAGCCTGTCTCCATATTTTTCCTTGATACTGCGGATATCCATACCAGCGGAAGGCTGGATGGACTGAATCCCGTCAAATCCGCATGCCACCAGATGGTCCATGACGCTGTTCAGGTTTCCGTCACTGTGGAGAAATACAGGAACATTTTTATATGCCTTGATTTCCTGTATCATCTGCTTATAAAATGGATAAACATTTTCCTCCATTACATAAGGCGGCAGAAATACACCTGTATTAAATGCCATATCATCCGCAATCAAAATGGCATCTGCCCCTCTATCCAGGAATAATTTAGCTTTCTTAATCTCAAAGGCAATCACCTTTTCCGATAACATATGGGTTTCTTCCGGATAAGTAATGCAATTCACCATATAATCTTCCATGGGATACATCTCGTTCAGCATAGAAATTGGTCCACCCACCTGGGCAAACACAAAAAAATCCGTCTCTTCTACATATTTTGCCACCAGATCTCCGGTAACTTTATTTATATCCGGCTCCTGATAATCTGCGGCATCTTCGATGTCAACCGGGGGCTTTAAAAGACACTTGCTCTCCTCTCCCAACAGAAACGTCTGTCCATACACACTCTGAATTACTTTTTTGCCGTCATCCGTCTTCCCTATTTCCCATTCCGGCCAGTCACCCACGTTAACCAAATCCATGTGCAGTAATTCCCGTACTTTACGATCTCTTTCAAAATGCTGGTAATCCAGAGGATATTCCTCTCCCAGAAGTTTGTTGGCGATCTGGGGCTGGATATATAATTCTCCTTTTGGGACTCTGTCACTTTCCTTGTGTCGTATTGCCGCCCAGACACGTTCCTTTTTTGTCATCTGGGCAGTATTTTGGTTTGTTCCTTCCTTTTTACCTGCCCATGCCCGGAAAACCTCGTATACATTTTCCGGTTTTGCTCCGGGACCAAATTCGCACTGGGCAATGCATCCGCCGCGTTTCCACAAGGTATCCCGCACTTGTTCCACTGCATTTCGTATGTCTGCCGGACATCCTTCCACCAGAAGGTGCTGTCTGTCCATTTCACCCCAGAATGTTATCTTTCCTGCAAAGGGTTCCAGATTGTTCACACCCATACAGAAGATCTGAGAATTAATGGCATCCAGCCCCATTTCCGTTAAGTCCGGCAGAATATCCAGAATATATCCATCTGAGTGCATAAATATTTTTTTATGGTACCTTTTGGCAATGGCAATATATTCTTGGTACATCGGCTTAAAGATCTCCCGCCAAAGTCTGGGACTTATTAACAGACTGTTCTGGCTTCCCCAGTCATCCATAAAATTGATGGCATCCACTTCCGTTTTTGCCCATTCCTCCAGCAATTCACAGTAGAAACCATGCATTTTCTCCATCCAATTTTTCATCCGGTACGGAATATCCATGAGATCCATATAGAGGTTTTCTGTCGTTCTGATAAACTGCAGCTGCTCAAAAGGTCTTGGACAGCATCCACCCGTTACAAAGCGGTCTGTGTTTCTGCAGAACTGATTTACCTGGTCCCGGTCAAAGCTAAGCCACTCCCTTGGGATGTGAATTTTCTCCACATCTTCCCAGTCATCATCCTGCACCAGAGGATCCCGCACTTCGCCGATTACTCCTTCATGAATATTAGTTACGATACATCCCCAGGCATCCCGGCTGACTCCATATCTGTAAGGTTCTCCTTCCTCAATCGTCTTCTCTTTAAAATCGCACAAGGCACCTGTTATATCATCGGGAAAATCTCTGTGAATTTTTTCTACCATTTCACCGTGATTCCACTCACTCCAAGGAAGAGTCCACATCTGCCGCGGTACTATTCCGGTATGATTCCTGAATTCCAATGTTGCATATACCAGTTCTCTGGGTGTCATATTTCTACCTCGCTTTTCATCATTTATGTTTAGATTTATTTTTTGTTTCACACACGCTAATAACAGCATTTATCACCATTCCGGCACTAATTTCTATTTTCTGCATTTCTTTATAATACTGATGTCCAATAGAAACCGGATCCAGGCTGTGATCAGTCATCAGGGTTACCACCGCATCGTAGGGGGTAGGATTACAGATTTTTATCAGCATTTCTCTCTCATCTTCCTTTACGATCTCAGCAATTATGTGGTCGGAACACTGCAGGACTCTTCGATCCAGATCCAGATATATTCCTGGAATTTCTACATAGGTAAGCAGCATTGTTACTTCGGGCCAGTTGGAACCATAGAGAAATTCCCCTATGGTTTCCTTTCCCTCCCAATCACTGGTCTGCACTCTCTCATTGATGTATCCTGCTGGAAGTGCACGCCCCGCCAGTGTATCAACGGGTCTTTCCTGCAGGGATACAAACTGTGACAGGGAATGGCTGATCCGGCTCATCCAATTTAAATATTTTTGATCTCCGGTAAAACGGTAAAGTTTCAGCATAGAATTTCCTGACAGCGTGCAGATCCCTGGTGCAGAATGTTTATTCTGTGCATTTGCAAATACAGTTCCCCTGGTGTGCGCTTTCATTTTTGCCGCCGTGCTTCTCTCTGGTAAATGGAAATCATAACTCATTACCCAGGTAACCGCCAGTTCAAAAGCTTCCCTGGACGCCTGCAGCCATTTTTCTTTTCCCGTGGTCTCATAAAGCTGCACACAGGATTCCAGAAAACCAAATGCAGATTCACTGTCCGGTGCCTGGCAGATTTCTCCGGGTCCGCCGTTTAACATCCCCTTCTTTAAATATTCCTCCCAATAGAGAACTCCCAGTGCTTCTGCCGTTTCCAGATATTCCTCCCTTTTAAAATACTCATATGCCAAAACCAGCGCCGCACTTGCGATGGCTGCACTTGCCGTATCCCCCTGCAAAATCGTCTCCTGCTGCATATTAATAAATTGTCCCAGCTGTCCGTTTTTTTGATAGAACCGAACAAATGCATCCGCCTGACGGGTAATACTGCTTTCCATCAGCTCCGGCAATTCTCCTTGGCATTTCAGATAAAAGGCCTGTTTTATCAGAAAATATAAGAGATCAGCATCTTTTCTCACCAGCAGTACCGGACTGTCTTTATTCAGAAAATCATCCCCATATCTCTGACCATTGGCATACATAGGGATATACCATCCATTTTCCATCTGGAGGTGTTCTGTAATGAATTTCAGACTGGATAAAGACTGGCTGTGTGCCAGCCCATTGTCTTCCAGAAGAAATGCATAAGAGTTCATTCCTCCCCCTACCCAGCCAGACTGCCAGTAAGAAGGCGGAACATCATTCTCAGTTCCAACCCGGTAATATCCCTCGTCAGTAAAATTCATATGTATATATTTTTCTTTGATAGCTTCATAAGCCTTGGAAAATGGTATGCTGCAAAACTCCTGCCCCTTTTCCATTTCCTCACGCAATTCATTAAATTTTGTAAAATACTGATTCAGATTCTCTGCCGGAAAACGGAAATACCGGATCTCCATTTCCACTCGTTCTCCTTCTCTCAGCAATATTCCCACATCATCTGAAGGTGCCTCACAAGTGGGGTAAAAACCGGATCCATCAGGGAGTTCCCCGAAAAAATATTTCTTCTCTTCCCTGACAGCCGGACAGGAAACCCCAAAGACAGCCTGACTCTCCATTTCTGAAACTGTAAATCCGGTGTATCTCCCATGAACTATATGATTGGCCAGGATCAAAACACCTTCTCTCTGATCCTCCATAAAATATCCCATAGCAGGAGTACTCATATCTCCAGACCGCATCGAGATACCGGATTTATTTCCTTCCTTATTAAGATGGGGAATGTCTGTAATTACCCGGTCCCATCCCTCTGACCTCCTGCCTGCATGAAAAGGCGGATAAGGAATGCGCTTACTTTCCATCCGATTGCCGTCATATACAGCAGCAGGCATAAATACATATTCTCTTCCCGTCCATTCCTCATTTATAAATTCCAAAGAGATGGAAATTGGCTTTTCCGATGCATGTATCATCTCAGTGCGCAATATAAAACGCTGTTCATTTTCTTCATCACTACGAATACACTGAATTCGGCAAGGAATTTGATCCATATTCTTCCACTGCTCTTTTATTGACCTGTCCGGTTTCCATTGTTCTTCCAAAACCGGTGTACTTTCATGAAACTGTTTGAGTACAATCTGATATTCCATTTTATTTCCTCCATTTTTTGTTCCCACCGGCAGCAAGCCTGATGGATATATCTCATTCCTCTTTTGTTAACCCGCTAATCGAGGGAAACATAGGACATTTTGTTACACGACATGTTTCCGGATCCAGTTCCAGCGTTTTAATCTCAAAGGGACCAAGCCATACCTTTATATTTACTTCATCCCAGAAGCAAACGGTAACTTCCCTGGACATTCCGGTACTTTCAAACAACCGGATCAGGTATGTATCTTTACCCCTTATCTTTTTCAATGCGGAAAGTATGCAGCCTGGATCTGATATCGTGATCCGTTTCTCTTTTACTGCAGCCTTTTCAGTTGGAAAAAAGGCAACAGCCAGGGGCTTTTCCTGGAAAACCACCGCTTCCGATGTTACGTCTTCCATGCGCTTCTTATAGCTTCCTCCCCGCAGTCGGAAGCAAAAGCTTCTCTCTCCCTGATCCATGCAGGATATACGTCTGTCCTGATCCAGCAAGATCCTGTCCTCAATAGGATGCGCCGAGTAAGCAGCCGAATGGATCAGTGTTATTCCCATAGTTCCATCACGGAAATCTCCCCCATAGCAACCGTCATTCAAACAGGTCACTGCCATATCTCTTTCTTCCTCAAAAATACCGCACCATCTCTGCATAACTCTTTCTCTTTCACTTGCTTCATAAGTCTGCACGCCATAAGCCGTTTCACATAGATTTTGTCCCTGAAGGCAGGTTGGGATTTCCAGTTTCAGTAATTTACCTTTTTCCATCCATTCCACAGTGAGGTCCAGATCCACATCCCACCCCTTTTTCGGTAATATATAATGCATCACTGCCCTTGAATTATGATATCGGAACAAAGCCTCCACAATGGTTCTCACCTGCCCGTTTTCAATAATACGCACACTTTCCAGCTGCGCATCCACACCGGAGAAATCAGCCCCTTCTTCCTTTTCCATGAGAGTAAACCTGCCCTCCTCTTTCGGAAAACTCTGTACATTCATTGCCCAGGGGTCAAATCCGCTGTCCCGCACTGAAAGTCCGAATGCTCCTTCCTTCAGATATTCTGTGCCGTCAATTTTCAGGGAATCCATCAAGCCGGTTCTTTTACTGATTACGGCTTCTATATGCTCCCCGGTAAAACAAATCTTTGCACCTTCTTCCTGCCCTACCCAATCTGGTTGTTTCTCCATAAATGTTATGGTGCAGTCATACCGGTTCATCTGCATAGGCATTAGTTCTGCATAAAATGCCACTTTCTTTCTCCAGTCCAGATTCATATTGCAGGCTTCTTTTTCCACCTGGCATGGAATCTCTGCTCCCTTATAAAATACCGTTGGCATTCCAAAAGTAGTATCCCAGTTTTGATTCTGCATCTGAAATTCACAGGTCACAACTCCTTTTACCGGATAGGGATGAGGATTATAAATTAAAATCGGATATTCTCCCTCCTTAGCCGGCTGCTCCCCTTCAGCCAAGGCAAAAAATGCTCTTTTTTTCTGTTTCTCCAGCAGCTCCATACCATAGTTCATAATCCGTATACCCGACTCTTCCACTGATTTCACCGCTGAACCAGGTAAAATATCATGAAACTCCGCTGTAAGCAATGCTTTTTCTGCTTCTTTTAGTTCTTCCTCCGGATAATTCATTTTTTTCCGAAACACTGCAGCCGACACCATTTTTTCGGTCATATAGAGCAATCCTTCCAGTTTCCTGTGCATCTGTTTAATTCTGATCTGGGCAGTATAACAGCCTACTGCCCAAGGATTCAAGTCACTATGGAATTCAGGCAGATTTATATTCTCTTCTTCCAGTCTATTAAAGTATGATTCCGGAATGGAATGCTTCAGTTCACACAGTGGATTTTCTTTTCTTTTTTCCTGAATCTGACCCATATCCACATGAGAAGGCCCACCGCCGTGATTTCCTACTCCCCACAAGAGCAATCCCGTTTCCTGCTCCCGGTGGCTTTCCAGAAACTCTGTAATTTTCTTCCCTGCTTCTCCCATCAGCGAATTGTAATGTTCACTGGAGCGATGTCCTCTTATCCGGGAGCCGTCAAATCCAATCCAGAAGAAGTCATCATCCGGCAGACAGCAGTCCTCCTGGGATGGACGGCAGAAGATATAGGAATCATACCCGGCTTTCTGGAGAATCTGTACCATTCCTCTGGAGTGTCCAAAAGGATCAAAATTCACAGCCGTTTTCGGAAGAACACCAAATTTTTCAATAAAATACTCTCTTCCCGTTTCTATCTGACGGATAAAAGACTCTCCCGAAGGCATATTACAGTCAGGCTGTAAAAACCATCCACCCATAATGTGCCATTTCCCTTCTTTCACCAGTTCCTGAATTGTTTGAAATAAATCCGGTTCATATTCTTCTACCCATTGGTACAGTAATGCTTCATTATGATTAAAGATAAATCCATCATATTCTCTGCAGAATCTGGCTGCAATCCGAAAAGTGGACAATGCCGCTGCAATCCCTTCCTCCCAGTCCCACAGCCATACCGGATCCAGATGTGCGTTGCAAATCATATGTAATTCTTTCATTATTGTATTTCTCCATTTCTATTTTTTATACCCGCAGTTAACCGCAACGTATATAATTCTACTTTATAAAAACTCTTTCATGACCTCAACTACAAAATCTTATCTTTCCTTTGATTTTTAACAATTTTTTTCTTTGATTTTTAATGTAAACCTATTTTCCCTGCAAAGTCAGATTCATAAAAGAGCTGCTGCAGGAAATGGCATTATCTGCCTTTCTGCAACAGCTCTAATTCAGTTACTTATATTTATCATAGTATTCTTCAGCCGAATCATGATCCAGGTTGAAACACTTCTTCAGATTTTCAACAATACGTTCATGAAGATAACCTTCCGACAGATTGTAGTGTATAAATAATTTAATGCTTTCTTCTAATCCATCTGCTAAACCTTTAGCCAATGCTTTTTTTCTTTCCTCTTCAGCTTTTTCTTTTGCCTCTTTCACCTCTTTTTTCGCCATATATAAAATGTGGTTATGATCCCGGATTGCCTTTTCCCTGGATTCGTATTCGTACCTTTTCCGCTCATCTTCACTGATATGTTTTATGATCTGATATGCTTCGTTTATGTATTCATTTTTCTCAGCCATTTCCTTGAAATCCTCCTCCCGTTTTCCGTTCAGGAATTTCGCCCATTGCAGCAGTTCGTTTTCCGGTTCCTCCTGTCCAACCAGCTTGGGCAGCTCCAGCACATGCAGCTCCAGTTTATCAGAATATAAACTTCCCCGCTGGTCTTCCCTTAGATGGAAACAGGAATAC
>JAGZJZ010000086.1 GCA_018365455.1 Clostridiales bacterium | reverse complement strand
GTTTGGAAGGCGTTAAGCCTTCCAAACACCGCTCCTGGTCCGCCTCCTTCTCTTTCCGTACACTACCTATATTATACAAAGCGTCCTTACTCAGCAAAACCCCAATTCATTGCATCACTACGTCACTTGATACCGTATCATGCCACCCTTCTCTTCATACCCGGTATGCCACAATTCCCGGAGAGAAAAAACGGTTGCTTTTCCGTAAGTTGCAAGAGTAACCATTACATCGGATTCTGTCTGTTCATATCCCACAAGCAGGAACCAGTGCCAGGAATAATCCTTGAATTTACAGTCTGTATGTTTCAGCATCAGATAGGGAATGGGATAACCCTGATCTATCCGGTCTATGATAAATGCGGCTGACTCTTCATAAGAGCGATCTCCGGAGAATCCTTCCATAGAGATAATATCCTGATTTCCCAAACTTTTCAGATATTCGCTAAAACCGTCCATATAGACTGCCAGTTTTTTTATGCCGCCTGCTCTGGGGCGCAGATAGGGTTTCATCTTCATGGCAAAGGCTTCATAATCTTCTTTGGTTATCTGGCTCATATCAAATGGATAGAGAGCCCTTAAGTCCCGGTGCAGTGCAAAATAAATGCAGCTGTCACAGGCAGTAGCAGCAGCACATCCGCCCATGTGCATGAGAAAATTGTGGAACCAGTCCTGGTTGCCGCCAAAAGAGTCACCGATATTAAAATAAGGCAGTTCTTTTTTCATTGCAGTCATCCCTCCTCTTTCTAGCTAAAGAAACACGCTCTAGTATAGGATATACTGTTTTTTACATTTTAGTTCCTAAATTCAGAGTTTATTCTTCATATTTCAGGCGAGTATAATATGAACCAGCGTTTTAATGATTTCCTGCTTCAATATATCATAATCGATATAATCATGCTTATGAAATGCTTTCTCATGACAATAGGATTCTACCAGATTATAGGCAATGTGGACTTTTTCTTCCGGATTTACCATCTTAAGATTACTTTGCTTGGCAGCATTGACGAATAGCTGCATAATCTGGTCTTCTAATGTCATCCAGAGGTTGCATTTTGTTTCGTCTGTACTCAGAAGGGTGTTCACGTCATTGTGGAGAATCCCAAGCCCTTCATGAATCTCACTGAGTTCATCTAATAATTTACTGATAAATGTAATGAAATTGGTTTGATCCATATCTTTTTGTATAAATTCCTGTATCAGCGGCTTAAAGCTGTCATTTACGATCTGGTTCATTATTTCTAATACAAGATCCATTTTATTTTCAAAATAGCGGTAAAAGATGCCGGTTGATACACCAGCAGCTTTTGCTATTTCAGCAGCATTTACATGATAATAACCTCGTTCCCGCATCAGGTCAAGACCGGCTTTGAGTAAACGATTTTTTTTATCAATAGAACGCTGCTGAACGGGGGTTTTAATTACATCACTCATTCTAAAAGCCTTTCTTTTTAAGATTTTGTAGTTTTGTTATAGTATAACCGCTTAAAGACAGGTTGTCAAATAAGGTGAAAAAAGTTTCAGGTTTTGTTGACAAAACGCTCCGGGGATGGTAAAATTCAAAACATGAAATATATTTCAAGTTTTGGAAAATGGATAAGGAAAGCCATTGAGAGGAGGATCTATGAGCCGGTTAATTGCATTTGAGGAGGTAGTGAAAAGTTATCCCATAGGGGATAAAGTTCTGTATGCGGTCAATCAGTTAAATTTTACGATTGATGAAGGAGAATTTGTAATCATACTGGGACCAAGCGGTGCAGGAAAATCAACCCTTTTAAATCTCCTGGGAGGCATGGATCATGTGACCAGCGGGAAAATCGTAGTAGGAGGACGGGAGATCTCAGATCTGAAAGCGGAAGAATTATCGGAGTACCGGGCAGAAGATGTGGGATTCGTCTTTCAGTTTTATAATTTAATTCCAACACTGACGGTATATGAAAATGTTGCACTTGTAAAGGAAATTGCAAAGGACAGCCTGGATCCGGGTGAAATGCTGCAGTCGGTAGGGCTTTTGGAACATCAGAATAAGTTCCCCACCCAGTTGTCAGGGGGCGAGCAGCAGAGGGTATCCATTGCCAGGGCTGTCTGCAAAAATCCAAAAATGCTGCTGTGCGATGAGCCTACCGGGGCATTGGATTCAGAAACGGGTGTTTTGATTCTGACCATGCTCCAGAATATGAGCCGGGAACATAAGAGAACGGTTATTATTGTTACCCATAACAGTGCCCTGGCGGAAGCTGCAGATAAGGTAATACGGATTAAAAATGGAAAAATCCGCAGCGTCACGGTGAATGAGAATCCCAAATCCGTAAGTGAGGTGGAGTGGTAATGCTGTTTCTTAAAATGCTGCGGGATATGAAAAATAATAAAATGCAGTTTATCTCCATTGGGCTGATGACATTCCTGGCGATCTTTGTATATGCAGGAATCGGAAGTGAGTGGTATACCTTTCAAAAGGGAATCGACAGCTATTACGCGGAAACCCATCTGGCAGATATCTGGCTCTATGGAAAGTCATTTACGGATAGTGATGTGGCAAAACTGCTGAAGGTGGATAGCGTGTCAGATGCCTCAAGGCGTCTTCACCTGGAAGGTACGGCTGATTTAAGAGGAGATCCGGAACTGGAGATTTTACTGATGAATGAGGCGGGGATTTCTTCCTGTAAAGTGATTAGCGGGGAGAGCTTTGACCCTGCTGCAGACGGCATATGGCTGAGCGATAAGTTTGCAGAGGCAAGGGGGATTTCTGTTGGAGATACCCTGGATATGCAGGTGGAAGGGATTGTAATCAGCAAGAAAATACTGGGCATTATGATAAGTCCGGAATATGTCTATGCTTCGGCTTCCTTTGACAGCATGGCAAATCCCCGGAACATTGGAGTGGTATATGGGGGAATGGATCTGCTGCCCCAGGGATTTCCAAAAGTATATAACCAGATCGCGGCACTTCTCAATACAACGGATTATCAGAAAGCAGAAGAACAGATCGAGAAAAAGTTAGATGGTACATACAGCGTATTTCTCTCCAGGGAAGGGAAGGGCAGCTATCAGCAGTTCCGGGAAGAAATACTTCAGAATAAGGCAATGGGGGATCTGTTTCCCTTTGTATTTATTGCAGTGGCACTGCTTACAATCATGACCACCATGAGCAGAATCATCAATAATCAGAGAACACAGATCGGAACATTGAAGGCACTGGGCTATAAAGATAAGAAAATTATGAGGCATTTTATCTGCTATGGTATGATACCGTCCCTGGCGGGTGCCTTGCTTGGACTGATTGTGGGGCCGCTTACACTTACGCCGTTGTTCTTTGAGATGCAGTCGGGCTTGTATTCCCTTCCGCCCCTTACTGTGACTTTACTGCCCCAGGCGGTATTCGCTGCGGGAGGGGCAGTGGCGGCATGTACCCTGGTAACCTGGATTGCCTGCAATAAAATCTTAAAAGAAAAACCGGCTGATGCGCTGCGTACCAGGCCTCCCCGCATTTCCAGGCATATGTGGTTTGAAAAAACCGCCTGGTGGAAGGGAACCGGATTTGATTTCCAGTGGAATCTGAGGGATACCCTGAGAAGCAAAGTCAGAAGTATTATGGCAGTTGTAGGAATTACAGGATGTATGAGCCTGCTTACCTGTGCACTGGGAATGGTGGATTCCCTGAACAACATCAATGAATGGAAGTATGGACAGCTCACCCAGTATCGGAATAAGGTTCTGCTGACCGATGACCTGTCGGCTTCGGATATCCCTTATCCGGGAGAGACCATTCAGGAGGGGAGTATAGAACTGCGTGCCAACGGAATCAAAAAGACAACAGGAGTAACCGTTTTGGAACCGGAATCCAGCCTCACTGTTTTTACGGACAGCAGACGAAAGGAACAAAAGCTCCCGGTAAACGGAGTCTCTATCAGTTATCATATGGCGGATATCCTGGGAGTTGAGGTGGGAGATGAAGTCTCCTGGCATCTCTATGGGGAAAGCAAATGGGCAGATTCCAAAATTAAGGCAATCTACCGGGATCCGGTGGCGCAGGGGATTACACTGTACGAGGACTATTTTGAGGAACAGGGATACCATTACCAGCCTACTTCATTTTTGACAAAGGCAAATATAGACCCGGATGCCGTGACCTATACGGTTTGGAATATTGAAAAGCTGAAGTCTTCTGTCACCGAAATGATGGATACCATGTACTCCATTATTTATATCATGGTGGCAGCTGCGGTTCTAATGGCGGTTGTAGTGCTCTACAACTTAGGTGTGCTCTCTTTCACGGAAAAACTCAGGGAATTTGCAACGCTGCGGGTACTTGGGTTTAAATCTGAGAAAATACGGCTTCTGATGCTGCGCCAGAATATATGGCTCAGTGCACTGGGACTAATCCCCGGGTATTTACTGGGAAAATGGATTATAGATTTGATGTGCGGAATGCTGGGAGACAATTTTGACATGATGACAGAGATCAGTCTGCCAAGCATTGTGATCAGCGTTGCCATCACAATGCTGGTATCTGTGGGAGTAAATGTATTATTTTCCAGAAAAGTAAAAGAAATTGATATGGTTAGTGCGTTAAAAGGCGCAGAGTAGAGGAGAGATTGCGATGAAGAAAAGGAATAAAACAATTCGGAATATCATAATTGCAGCAGTGGTTCTGGCAGGTGCTGCAGGTGCGGGATACGCTTTGGCGGCGCCTGCATATTACGAAACAGTGCGGGTCACAAAAAGCGACATCCAGGAAATAATCAGTGAAACCGGAATCATAAACAGCTTAAAGAAAAAAACATATTATACGGAAACGATGTCTGTAATAAAGTCGATGAATATACAGACAGGGGACAGTGTGGCAGCGGGGGAACAGCTCCTCACACTGGAAGAAATGAAAACAGACGTTGGGGAGCAGGAGCCCAAAACCCTGGAGGCAGATTTTGAAGGTGTCATAACCCAGTGCAATGTTACGGAAGGTGCTTATGCCGCACAGGGAAGTCCTCTTTTCACCCTGGAGAGTGCAAAAGATCTGTATTTAGCGGCTGAGATATCCACCAAAGACGCGGCAAATGTGGAAAAAGGCCAGAAAGCAGTCATTACCAGCAATGACAAGGATTATGACGGTGAAGTATCCGAGGTATCCCGCCTTGCGGTGAAAACCAGCGGAAAGCCCAAAGTGACCGTAAAAATAAAGATTAAAAATGCGAACAGCAAGCTGTATCTGGGAGCAGAAGCGGATGTGGATATCTTTGCTGCTTCCAGGGATTCGGTTATGACGGTTCCGGTGGAAGCAGTGTATTCGGATGCCGATAATGACTATGTTTATACCATAGAAAACGGATTGGTAACCAGGAAAATAGTAAAAACCGGTATCAGCTCTGAGAAAATGACAGAGATTAAAGAAGGACTGGCGGTGGATGACCGGGTCATTATCGCTCCGGTATCAGAAAACGACAGAGGGAATCGGGTAACCGATCAATCTTTTTGGAAAAATACTTGACTCTCCCCTTAAGGGAGGATGTATAATAACGTAAAATACGTCTGAGGATACACAGGAGGGAATCATATGTTCCGGATCGGGGAATTTTCCAAGCTTTGCAAGACAACGATAAAAACACTGCGCTATTATGATGAGGTAGGACTTCTGAAGCCGGAGTATATTGATGATGAAACAAAATACCGTTTTTATGCAGCTAAACAAATTCTGAAGCTGCATCATATCCAGGCACTGCGCCAGATTGGACTGTCCATCAGTGAAATCAAACTGATTCAGGACGGACAGGGTATGGAAGAGATTCTGCAGAACCGAAAAAGGGAAATTGAACGAGAGTTAACAGAGGGCAGAGAGCAGATCAGCCGGATTGAATTTATGCTGTCCGGCAGGGAAGAAGAAAGTATGCGGCAGTATCAGGGGATCGTGAAAGAGATACCGGAATGCATCGTGTATTCCAAGAAGCTTACGATTCCCGGATACAGCTCTTACTTCCAAATCATTCCCGGTATCGGTGCTGCGGTGCAAAAAGCCAATCCCGATTTGAAATGCGCCATACCGGAATACTGTTTTTGCATATATCTGGATGGGGAATATCGGGAAAAGGATATAAATATAGAGTTTTGCGAAGCGGTCAATCAGTTTGGCAAAGAAATAGAGGGTGTTGTTTTTAAGAAAATGGAGGCTGTGGTGGTGGCATCCGTTATGCATAAGGGACCTTATGAAAAACTGCCCAATGCCTATGCTTATTTATTTAAGTGGGTGGAGGAAAATGGATATATCACAACCGGGAATCCAAGGGAGAGTTACATTGACGGAATCTGGAATGCTGAAGACCGAAACCAGTGGCTGACCGAATTACAGATACCGGTTATCAGAGATATTAACAAGGATAAAGAGGGGTGTTTGTCATAGATAAAAAGAAGAAATACAGTATGCAAAAGCTGTGTCTGTTATCGAATATTCCCCTGTTTTTTTATGAGGATGGTATTGGCATTACGGAATGCTTCGGAAATTTTGATAAAGAGGAAAATCCTTTGGGGGCAGACCCTATTCTGGTTCGCCGCCTGATGGACCAATGCCGCAGCATTAGCGGTCCGGTGGTGGTGTCGGAAAATAAAGCAATCTGTTTCAGTGCCGTTAAGGCAGGGGATAACCAGTATATTCTGGCAGGTCCCATGTGTTCCCAATATCTTTCAAATGTAGAGATACACCGCTTTTACAAGCTTCATAAAATGGAAAAAATACAGCAAAAAGCACCTGCAAGACTGGGTTTTATGCAGATGCTGTCCCTGATCAGCTTAATCTACACCGTCGTGACCGGAGAAATTTGCGATGAGGATAAGCTGCTTCGGGAAAACAAACTGGCATATGTAGATCCGGAAGAACTGGAGCGGGATAAGGCATCTTTTCGAATCGGCAAGGTAGAAGAAGAAGCCTATCACCATACCTACATGGAAGAAATGCAGTGGATTAACTGCATAAAAAATGGCGATGAAATAAAAGCAAAGGAAATGTGCGATTCTCTGGCTGAAAATGCAGGTAAGCTGTCAGGCAAGGAACTGAACCATCAGAGAAATCTGGCGATCTGTGCAGTTACGCTGGCGACAAGAGCGGCTATTGACAGCGGGGTCACTCCGGCGGAAGCCTACATTCTAAGTGACGTTTATATTGATAAAATAGATAAGTGCAGCGATCTGGGGCAGTTAATAGAACTGCGCAGACTCAGTACCATGGAATTTACAAGACAGGTTAAAGAAGCAAGGAAGGAAAAAGCCAGATCCAATTATATTGAACAGTGCAAGGATTATATTATAAACCATTATCAGTATAAAATCCGGCTGGAGGAAGTGGCGGATGCGATTGGAATCAATAAAAACTACCTGTCCCATCTCTTTAAAAGAGAAGAAGGCATATCCATGAACGAATATATGAACCGTGTCCGTGTAAAAAGGGCGGAAAACTTACTGAAGTATTCCGATGCAACGCTGACGGAGATCAGCAGCTATGTCTGTTTTAATTCCCAGAGCCATTTTGGAAGCGTTTTTAAAAAATGCAATGGGGTGACACCCCAGCAGTACCGGGACCGGTACAGGTCCAGAGAGTTTTTGAAAAAATGACGGCAAGTCATAATTTTCTTGACTTTTGATATCTTGATGAGTATAATTAATTTCAGTATATTTTATGTGCGGCGCAGCACATAGAGCTTAAAGGTGCGTTGAAGTGTCTTGGATGATTTTTATCCGAGGCACTTTTTGCGTTGCCTTGCATTTTTGCAGACAGCCGGTTTGAATGAGTCTTTATTGGCGGTGCAGCGTAAGGGCATTCAAGAAACGGATAGAAAAAATATGGAGGATAAGGAAATGAAGATGAAAACATTTCAGCTGGGTACAGAAATTTTTATGGGAGAATTGGATATTGCCGGCGTTTGTCCGGATACGAAGCGGGTATTTATTGTAACGGACAAGTTTTTGGTGGAAAGCGGCAGAATTGCTTATGTGACAGAAAAACTGGAGGCAGCAGGAATTTTGTACTATGTATTTTCGGATGTGGTGCCCAACCCGGACATTGAGCTGGTGATGAAAGGTATTTCCATTATAGACGAGTTCAAACCGGATACGGTGATTTCCTTTGGCGGGGGTTCAGCCATAGATGCAGCGAAAGGAATCATGTATTTTGCAGTGAGAACGGCAGGACTGCCCCGGTGCTTATCCATTGCAATCCCAACAACCAGCGGTACAGGATCTGAAGTTACAAGGTTTTCCATTATTTCAGACCATGAGAAAAATATTAAGTATCCCCTTGTGGACGACAGCTTACTGCCGGATATTGCAGTGCTGGATGCCCATCTGACGGTGAGTGTGCCTCCGGCTATTACAGCGGATACCGGCATGGATGTATTGACTCATGCCATGGAAGCTTATGTTTCTTCCAATGCAACTGATTTTTCGGATGCGCTGGCGGAAAAGGCATTTAAGATGGCGTTTGACAGCCTGCGCAGGGCCTACCATCAGGGAGATGATCTGACAGCCAGGGAGAATATGCATCATGCATCCTGTCTTGCCGGAATGGCATTTGACAGCGTATCCCTTGGGGTGAATCACGGAATGGCTCATATTCTGGGCATTCGTGCTTCCCTGCCCCACGGACGTGCAAATGCAGTCCTGCTGCCTTATGTGATCACTTACAATGCAGGAATCCAGGATACAGGCAGTGAGAAAGAAACCAGGGCGGCACAAAAGTATGCAAGGCTTGCGAAACTGGCTGGTTATGAATGCTACAGTGTACGCTCCGGTGTGGTGAACCTGATTCATGGCATGGAGAAGCTTTGTAAAGAGTTTAAGATGCCCCTGCAGATTCAGGATGTCTGGAAGGATCAGAGCGCCTTTGAGGCTTCCGTGGTGGAGATGTCACAAATTGCCTGTGAGGACAGATGCACGGCTTCCAATCCGAGAAAGTGTCTGCCAACGGAGATCGAAGCTGTTTTCCGGGAAGCATATTATGGTAAAAACAAATATTTAAAGTTGTAGTTTTCCGTAGCATAAACAGGCATAACAATGGTAAAAAATAACAGATAAATGACGAAAAGTGTTGACAAAACTGTATAAAATAGTGTATAGTCGCTATAGAAGCAGTGTGAAAACAGGATAATAATAGTTTTCACCATCTGAACATATCATCTTGGATATCAGGCAGTTTCGTAAGCGGGATTATGTTATGCCTGAAAATACAGATACATATGATCAGCGATAACGTATACAGAGAAGTATGCAGATAAGTAAAAGAGAGATCTTTCTAACTGAATAAGCGGGTTGTGACGTAATGACCTGCGTTGTTTAATGAAGTGATGGAACTTCCGGAAATCTTATTTCTGGGGGTTTTTTGCGCTTTTACAGGATATTTTACTGCATAAGGAGCAAAAATATGATAGAATTAGATGAGAAAAAAAGGATTATTCAGGAGTTTGTTCCAGGAAAGCAGGTGACTTTGGCACACCTGATTGCCAACCCGGATGAAGACCTGTATACGAAACTGGGTCTGGTTGACGGGCGCGGAGCAATCGGCATTTTAACCATCACCCCCAGTGAGGGTGCCATTATAGGTGCGGATGTAGCAACCAAAGCGGCAGATGTAAAGATTGGATTTGTGGACCGCTTCAGCGGTTCCTTAGTCATTACCGGAGACATCGCAGCGGTGGATGCTTCTTTGCATGAAATTATGAATGTGTTAGGGGACATGCTGGATTTCACTCCTTCTAAGATTACAAGAACCTAATGGTGACAGGAGTGGACATAGGATGAAGAAAGTAATGCTTGTAGGCAGGACATATGCCGGTAAAACCACGCTTTGCCAGTATCTTAGAGGTGAGGCACTTAAATATAAGAAGACCCAGGCAATTGAAATCCTGGGGAAAGAACTTATCGATACGCCGGGAGAATATTTGGAGAGGCGGGGGCTTTACCGGGCATTGCAGGTAACCTCAGCTGAGGCAGATGTGATCATCTTTGTGCAGGATGCTACTGCGGACGGCAGTATGTTTGCACCAATGTTTACATCCATGTTTACAAAGCCGGTTATTGGAGTTGTTACTAAATGCGATGCGGCTTCTGAAGAACAGATCGCTCTTGCAAAGAAATATCTGGAAGGTGCAGGAGCAAAGACGATTTTTTTAACAAGTGCAGTTGCGGGAGAAGGTATGGAAGACGTTATTCAATACCTGGAGGATCACTAGAGTGTAAGCGGTAATCAGTGATCCGGACAGAAAGCATAATCGACAGAAGTAATGTGAGGTATAATGCGGAGGTACAAATGGAAGAATCAAAAGTAAGGGTGGTAATTGCAGATGATGAGCCGATTACCAGATTAGACCTGAAAGAACTGTTGGAGGATCAGAATTACGAAGTGGTCGGAGAAGCATCCGATGGCTTTGATGCAATTGAAGTTTGTAAGGCAGTAAAACCCGATCTGGTATTAATGGATGTGGAAATGCCGTTATTGGATGGGTTTTGTGCGGCAAAGGTATTAAAAGAAGAGGATATTGTGGATACAATCATGATGCTGACGGCGTATAGTGATAAGGAATGTATCCGAAAAGCAAAAGAGATTGGCGTTTCCGGTTATATTGTGAAACCGGTGGCGGTCAGAACGATGATTCCCGCTATTGAAGTGGCGCTTGCACAGAGTGCACAGATGAAGCAGTTAAAGCAGGAAGGGACACAGGCAAAAAAACAGCTGGAAAGCAGAAAAATTATTGAAAAAGCAAAAGGCTATATTATGCAGGAGAAAAAAATATCGGAGCAGGAAGCTTATGATTATATCCGGAGCCTGAGCCAGGCGAAAAAGCTGTCCATGAAGCGTGTGGCGGAAATGATACTGCTGCGGGCGGGGGGACATGCATGAGCTCCAGAATATATGAATTATGCAGGGAATACACTCCGCTTACCGATTCGGATATCGAAGTGATTGAAGCAATGCAGCCGAGCCTGCAGCTGATTGCAAATATGGTGGGATGTGACGTATTTATCGACTGTATCACAGAAGATAAATCCACTGCCATTGTAATCTGCGAGGCAAATCCGGAAAATGTACCTTCTGCTTATGCCAAAAGTGTAGTGGGAATGCTTGCCCGAAAAGAAGATGAGCCAGCAGTAGAGCGTACAATTCGACTGGGAATTGGGACGAAGTATGTGAAGGCAGTAACCCAGGAGAGAACAGAAGTAATGCAGAATGTAGAACCTATTTTTAATGATAACCGCATAATCGGCGTATTGATAACAGAAAAACGTGCGGTAGAAGAAAACGAATCCATAGAAAATGAAAAGCCAAGACAGGTGAATGTATTTGATAATCTAATTCACGAATATGACTGGCTTATGCAATACATAGATGAAGCGTTAATTATGGTAGATGTTAAAGGAAAAGTCTGTTTCCGGAATATGATGGCAAAGGAACTTTATGCCAAGCTGGGATACGGCGGAGATATTCTGGAGATGCCATATGAGAATATTCTTTTACATCAGCCGGAGCGTGTATACCAGCCGGGAGAACTTGAGAAAACCGGAATTGAAGTTACCGTTGGGAAATATTTTCTCAGGGTCAAGCATATTCCCCTGGAGAAAAACGGGATACAGTTTGCGATTGTATTAAGTGATATTACACACTTAAGGGAAAAAGAAAAGGAACTGGTCAATAAATCCGTTGCTTTAAAAGAAATGCACCATCGGATCAAAAACAATTTCCAGATGATTGCCAGCATATTACGCATGCAGAGCAGAAGAAGTGATAATGCAGAGGTAAAGGAAGTGCTGGAGGATACAATTAACCGTCTCTTATCTATCTCCGTAACCCATGAGCTGATCTTACAGGGTGAGGATGATAATGTAAATATCTATGAGGTAGTAGAGAGTATCAAAAGAGATCTGCTAAGATCTTATATCTATCCGGATCTGGAAGTGAACATCGATGTCATCGGTGATGAGTTTAAACTAAATGCAGATGTGGCATCATCGGTTACGCTGGTAATCAACGAATTACTGCAAAACTCATTTAAGTATGCTTTTACGGATGTACCGTCCGGGCATATCATTATTGAAATTACCCACGGGAAGATGTATTCCCAGGTGAGTATCACAGATAATGGAAAAGGGTTCGCAGTGGACGAGGTGAAAAGAAAAAGCCTTGGTTTATATATCGTAGACAGTGTGGTGAGAGAAAAACTCCACGGCAAGTTTAAGATAAAATCGGGACCGGAAGGGACCAGAGCAAGTTTTGATTTTAAAATGTACAATTGAATAGGATGGTCCGATGGAGGGCTGTCTGAAAAAAGCGGTGAAGCTTAGGAGCAGAAAATTCTGCACCTGGGCTTTTTTCTTGTTAAAAGGGGACAACAAAGATACAGGATAATGGAGGCAGAACCATGCATGAAGTAATCTTAAGTGTGGGCATTGATATCGGGACCTCAACCACACAGCTGGTATTCAGTGAACTGACGATAGAAAATCAGGCAACCAGTTACACGGTTCCAAGAATCAGCATTGTAGATAAGAAAGTGATTTTCCGCAGTGAAATCTTTTTTACTCCTTTATTGTCCCAGACAGAGATCGACGGGGAAGCGGTGAAACAGATTTTAGAAAGCCAGTACCAAAAGGCGGGAATGAAACCGGAGGATGTAAAAACCGGAGCAGTGATTATTACCGGGGAGACAGCCCGAAAAGAAAATGCAAATGTGGTGCTGGAAACGCTAAGCGGTCTGGCCGGTGACTTTGTAGTTGCCACAGCAGGACCGGACCTGGAGTCGGTATTATCCGGCAGAGGCGCAGGAGCAGACACGTTTTCCAAAGAGAAAAGATGCGTGGTGGCAAATGTTGATGTAGGCGGCGGTACCAGCAATATCGCGGTATTCGACCATGGAAGCCTGATTGGAACCACCTGTCTGGATATCGGCGGCAGGCTGATTAAAGTGGACAGGGAGACAAAGCGGATTACCTACATCTATTCCAAAATACAAAAGTTAGCAATGAATGAGGGGATTCCCATCTCCGTAGGGGATCTTGCAGATACAGCCAGGATACGAAGAATCTGTACTTTAATGGCGGATCTCATCGGACAGTCTCTTCACATCCAGCCAAAGAGCGTCTATTACAATGAAATGTTTACTAATGGAGGAAAGGGGCTGAAACAGGAAGTAATTCCCACAGCCGTCACTTTTTCCGGAGGCGTTGCAGACTATATCTATCAGGAAGCAGACAGCGACTTGTTCCGGTATGGGGATATTGGAATCATATTGGGACAGGAAATCAGAAAGCACTGCTTTTTGCAGCAGTTAGAGCTGTATCAGGCAGTAGAAACCATCCGTGCTACCGTAGTCGGTGCCGGAACCCATACCACAGAAATCAGCGGAAGTACGATTTCCTATGAAAAAAATCAGCTTCCGATGAAAAATATACCAATCTTGAAAATCAGCGAGGAGGAAGAAAAAACCTGTCTGGGAATTGAAGAGTCCATCAGGAGGCAGATCCCTTTGTATATTTCCGAAGGGGAAGCCGTACAAATCGCCATTTCATTTGAGGGAACGGGATATTCGGGTTTTGCGGGTATCCAGGAACTGGCCCAGGCGATTATCAATGGGGCAAAGGTGCTGATACGGCTTAAGTATCCGCTGCTAATTGTGGCAGAGCACGATATCGCAAAAGCCCTGGGACATGCTCTGAATGTAAAATTAAAGCACAGTAAGGAGGTTATCTGCATCGACGGTATCAGGACACAAAGCGGTGATTACATTGATATCGGAGAACCAATCGGTGAGGGACGGGTCGTGCCTGTCGTCATCAAGACACTAATTTTTAATTCTTAAAGAAAAGATACGAGGTGAAAGTCATGATATTAAAAACAAAATTATTCGGCCATACTTATGAGTTTAAATCATTGAAGGAGGTTATGGCAAAAGCGAATGAAGAAAAGTCCGGTGATAAATTAGCCGGGATTGCGGCAGAATCAGCGGAAGAACGGGTTGCGGCAAAGGTAGTATTATCACAGATAACCCTGGGGGAATTAAGAAATTCACCGGCAGTTCCTTATGAAATCGATGAAGTGACAAGAATCATCCAGGATGCGGTAAATGAACCTATTTACAATGAATTCAAGAATATGACAGTTGCTGAATTTCGGGAATGGCTGCTGGACACCAGTACTACAGGCGATATGATCCGCCGTGCCAGCCGCGGAATCACAAGTGAAATTGTTGCGGCAGTTACGAAATTAATGGGGAATCTGGATCTGATCTATGCGGCAAAGAAAATTGTGGTTACGGCACACTGTAATACCACAATCGGGCTTCCGGGCACTTTCTCATCCAGATTACAGCCAAACCATACCACAGATAACCCCAAGGGAATTATCGCGTCTGCAATGGAAGGCTTCAGCCTGGGCTGCGGTGATGCAGTATTGGGATTGAACCCGGTTGATGATACGGCGGAAAGCGTTGCCAGAATCTTAAAGAGTTTTGATGAGTTTAAAAATAAATGGGATATTCCCACACAGATCTGCGTTCTTGCCCATGTGAGCACCCAGATGGAAGCAATTACGAAACACAACGCACCGATCGATCTGATGTTCCAGTCAATTGCAGGTTCCCAGAAGGGAAATGAGGCTTTTGGATTAAATGGGGCAATGTTAGACGAAGGCCATCAGATGATGGTTCAGCATGGAACTTCCACCGGTCCGAATTACATGTATTTCGAGACGGGACAGGGATCCGAGCTCTCATCAGATGCACATTACGGCTGTGACCAGGTGGTAATGGAAGCACGCTGTTACGGATTGGCTAAGAAATACAATCCATTCCTTGTAAATACCGTAGTTGGATTTATCGGACCGGAATATCTCTATGACAGCAAACAGGTGATCCGTGCCGGATTAGAAGACCATTTCATGGGCAAGCTTACGGGAATCCCAATGGGATGTGACTGCTGTTACACCAACCATATGAAGACAGACCAGAATGACGTTGAAAACCTTGGCATGCTCTTATCAGCAGCGGGCTGTAATTACATCATGGGAGTTCCCCACGGGGATGACTGTATGCTCATGTATCAGTGTACCGGTTATCACGATGCTGCGGCATTCCGTGAAATTCTGGGACTGCGTCCGATCAAAGAGTTTGATATGTGGCTGGAAAAAATGGGATTTTCAAAAGACGGAAAACTGACCTCTCTTGCAGGTGATGCATCCGTATTTATGAAATAGAATCAGTGAATGATGCGGGCTATGTAACCGGAATATGGAGCAAATATACCGCAAAGTGGGGCGTGCAGATAGCGGGAATGAATTTTAAGACACGCCTTAAGAGAGAAAGGAGATATTTATGATTGACCAGAAGGATTTAAAACGAATAATAGAGCAGGTATTAGTGGAGATGCAGGTGACAAAAAATACGTCTGCCCAAGGTACCACCGGGGAAAGCCAGCGTGCGTCACAGTCCCCATCTGCAATAGATACACAGACAGATACGAATACATCAAAGGCTTCCATTACTTATGAACAGCCGGAATATTCCGCAAATGTAAAAGAACCGCCGGTCATTGAAGACGGATGTCTGGAGGATATTACAGAAATTGATATTAAAAAGCAGTATCTGGTTCCAAACCCGGTAAACGGGGAGGCGTATTATGAGTTAAAGCAGTATGCGCCCTGCCGTCTTGGAATCTGGAAAGCGGGTGCAAGATACATGACCGCTACCTGGCTGCGCTTCCGTGCCGACCATTCTGCAGCACAGGATGCGGTGTTCTCAAATGTGGATGAAGCCTTTGTAGAAAAGATGAACTTATTCAGCATTCAGACGAAGTGCGAGAATAAAGATGTTTACCTGACCCGCCCGGATCTTGGCAGAAGACTGAATGAAGAAGGGGTAAAAGCAGTACAGGAAAAATGTAAAAAACATCCGACCGTTCAGGTCTATGTATCAGATGGCTTAAGCTCCGCTGCGGTAGCGGCAAATGTGGGGGATTTGCTGCCGGCTATTCTGCAGGGGCTGGAAAGCTACCAGATCGATGTGGGAACGCCGTTTTTCGTAAAATACGGGAGAGTGGGGGTTATGGACCAGGTATCAGAAATCACCGGAGCAGATGTAACCTGTGTACTGATCGGAGAACGTCCGGGACTGATTACAGCTGAATCCATGAGTGCATATATTGCATATAAAGCAACGATGGATATGCCCGAAGCCAGAAGAACCGTATTATCCAACATCCATAAGGCAGGCACGGTTCCCGTAGAGGCAGGTGCCCATATTGCAGAAATCATTAAAATAATGTTAGAGAAAAAAGCAAGCGGAACGGATTTAAAACTCTAATTGAGAGAGAGGTGTAATGAAACATGAAAAGAGATCCATTAAAAGCAAAGGTGCTCAGCACAAAAATGATTCCCAATGTCTCACCGGACCTGGCTAAGAGCCTGGGCTTGTCACCAAGACAAAAATCCATCGGAATGGTAACGGCTGATTGTGATGACGTTACATATACGGCACTGGATGAGGCGACCAAAGCAGCAGATGTCCAGGTGGTTTATGCAAAGAGCTTTTACGGCGGCGCCGGAAATGCCAGCACAAAGCTGGCGGGAGAAGTAATCGGCATTATCGCAGGAACCAATCCGGCAGAAGTAAAAAGCGGGCTGGACGCGGTGATAGATACCATTGAAAACGGCGCGTGGTTTGTAAGCGCCAACGAAGATGATTCCATTCCCTACTATGCCCATTGTATTGCAAGGACAGGCAGCTATTTGTCCAAGTCTGCAGGCATTAAAGAAGGACAGGCGCTGTCATATCTGATTGCACCTCCTTTAGAAGCCCTCTTTGCCCTGGATGCAGCTTTAAAAGCGGCGGATGTAACCATGTGTGAACTGTATGCACCGCCATCTGAGACAAACTTCGGAGGGGCTCTGCTCACCGGAAGCCAGTCAGCATGCAAGGCAGCATGTGAAGCCTTTGCAGCAGCTGTTGAGTTTGTGGCAGATAATCCGCTGGCATTATAATTTGATACAGAAAATGCAAAATGGGAGGTAATTATGCAGCTTTATGATAAAGACCTGTTATCCGTACAGGAAGTAAGAGAATTGGTAGAGCGCTCAAAGGCAGCGCAGGAAAAATTACTGGAGATGTCCCAGAGCCAGGTTGACAGAATTGTCCAGAGCATTGCAAATGCCGGTGTGAGAAATGCCAGAAGGCTTGCACAGATGGCTCACGATGAGACGGGCTTTGGTATCATGGAAGATAAGGTGATCAAAAATATCTTCGCCAGCAAAAGCGTATTTGAATACATCAAAGACATGAAAACCATCGGGGTTATTGCAGAAGATGAAAAAGCGGGAACAAAGGATATTGCCGTTCCGGTAGGTGTAATTGCCGGGCTGATTCCTTCCACAAACCCTACATCAACGGTCTTATATAAATCGGAAATTGCAATTAAAGCCGGCAATTCCATTATCTTTTCCCCGCATCCAAATGCAAAAGAAGCAATTCTGGAAACGGTTAAGGTAATTCGCCAGGCAATTGCGGAAGCAGAAGGACCTGAGGATCTGGTATCAGTGGTTACGATCCCGACGATACAGTCTACAGATTCGCTGATGCGCCATCCGGATATTTCACTGATTCTTGCTACAGGAGGAAGTGCCATGGTCCGTGCTGCATATTCTTCCGGAACGCCGGCAATCGGTGTTGGACCTGGAAACGGACCGGCTTATATTGAGCGTTCCGCAGACCTTAAAAAAGCAGTAAAACGCATTATGGACAGCAAGACCTTTGACAACGGTACGATTTGCGCTTCCGAACAGTCCGTCATCACAGAACGTGACCGCAAAGAAGCCGTGAAAGCCGAAATGCAGGCACAGGGTGCTTATTTCTTAAGTGCAGAAGAATCCGAAAAACTGGGAAAATTCATTCTTCGTGCCAACGGTACAATGAACCCAATGATCGTTGGTAAGAATGTTCAGCACATTGCAGATCTGGCAGGACTTAAAGTTCCCGCTGATGCCAGAGTTTTAGTAGCCGAAGAAGACGGCGTCGGTAACGGACATCCTTACTCCAATGAAAAGCTGGCACCAATTCTGGGATTTTATGTGGAAGATAATTATCAGAAGGTCTGTGAAAGATGCCAGCAGATTCTGCACTATGAAGGAGCAGGACACACCTTTATTATCCATTCTGAAAACCAGGAGATTATCAGCTATTTTGCCAAAAGAATTCCCGTTTCCCGCTTTCTCGTAAATGCACCGGGAGCTCTGGGCGGAGTCGGTGCCGCAACTTCTTTAATGCCTGCTTTTACATTGGGGTGCGGAGCAGTTGGAGGAAGTGCAACATCGGATAATATCGGACCGATGAATCTGCTGAATATCCGGAAAGTGGCTTATGGAACAAAGGAATTAGATGAGATACGCAAAGAGGCAGATCTGGCAATACCGGCATCCAAGCCTTGCGAAATCAACATCGACTTAATAGTTGAGAAGATTTTAAAAGAATTAGAGCATGCAAATGTCAGCATTTTTTAAACAGGATATAACCGAGAAGATAATACGATAGAACCGGGAAAATAATAGAACAGGCAGGAGGAAATACAATGGCTAATTTACAAGCATTGGGATTGATTGAAACTAGAGGTTTAATTGCAGCGATTGAAGCGGCAGATGCAATGGTAAAATCCGCAGACGTTTCCTTAATCGGAAAAGAATATATTGGAAGCGGACTCGTTACCATTATGGTTCGGGGCGATGTGGGAGCTGTAAAGGCTGCAACTGAATCAGGAGCTGCGGCAGGCGCAGCAGTGGGAGAAGTTGTCTCCGTACATGTTATTCCAAGACCCCATAAGGATGTGGAGAGCATTCTTCCGGTTAAGGCAGATACGGCAGAATAGGTAAAGTTAAACATCCCCACCCAGGCAGCGGAGGGTTGTATCTGGCGGGAGCCGGAGGATAGACCTGTGGAGGATGGATCTGAGGGATGAACCCTGGGGAATGGACCTAGGGATGAACCCAGAGGATGAACATGGGGAATAAATAATAGTGGTAAAAGACAGATTAAAATCAGGAGGAAAATAAAATGGCGGTTATGCAGGCATTAGGAATGATAGAAACAAAAGGTTTAATTGGTGCAATTGAAGCAGCGGATGCGATGACAAAAGCGGCAGATGTAAAATTAATTGGGAAAGAGCGTATAGGAAGTGGTTTAGTTACTGTATTGGTCCGAGGTGACGTAGGAGCAGTAAAAGCAGCTACCGATGCCGGCGCAGCAGCAGCGGAACGGGTAGGAGAGCTGATTTCCATGCATGTTATTCCAAGACCTCATGGTGACGTGGAAACAATACTGCCTCAAAATTAAGCTGCCCGCTTGATTTTTCGGCAAAAATGCACTGGAATCATACAGAGACAGGCTTAAGGGGGCAATCATTTGAATGTTATAACAGAAGCATATTTACGGGATATCATGAAAGAGAATCGCCCGGAAGTCTTTTATGTACCGGAGGGGAGTCTGCTATCCCCTTCCGCCCGGGATTATTTAAATCAGTATAAAATAAAAATAGAAAAACAGGAACCGGGGGCTGCAGAGAAAGAAATCTCAGAAAAGAAAGCTTCAGTAAAAGAAGCTGAAAAAGAACTTGGAGTAAAAGAACCTGCAGTAAAATTTGAAATACCAGGAGAAAGAAGTACGGAGAAAAATGCAGATAGCTGCCATAACCAAAATGCAGCATACGTTGACTATGCCACCGGAGCATTCTTTACATCCAAACCGGAGCATATGACTCAGTTAACCGGGAACAGGCTGGTTCCAAAGAACCATCTGCGCATTGTATTCCGGGGGAAGCTGGATTCACTTCAGGCGCTGATTATATTAAATCAGACACTTATTGCGAAGAATCCCAGGCGCACAAAACTCCTTGAGGATCTGGAAGATATTTTGAAGATTTTACAGAATATTATGCGCTGTGATGTGCTGGATGAGCCATTTACCATAGAACGCATTATTGGGCTTACACACGCAGAGCTGCGGGAACACTCCCACAATCCAATGAAATATTACAATATCCGGCAAATGATCATGCCCCACTACACCATGGGGGAAGAATATGCTATACTGAATCAAATCCGTACCGCCATCCGGGAGTGCGAGATCAGTGCGGTCAATGCATATCAGATCGGAAATGATTATACACATCAGGATATTCTGGAAGAATTCAACAGGCTATCCAGTGCACTTCATATTATGATGTGTAAACATCTTGCGGGAGAATATAATTAGTTCAGCATTGCATAAATAATCAAGTAGAACAATACGGCTATCTATGTCTCCAGTTGTAAATACTCCACTATATAGTACCCGCTTTCCGCGCCAGGTGCACGTCTGTGAATCTAGTACAGCATTGCATAAATAATTGAGCAATACTGTACTAGTCGTAGGTCCCTACGCCGTCGATTCACAGACGCACATCTGACGCAAATATCAGGAAATATATATACGTATTTACGCTGGGAGGCACTAGGAAATTCGAACAATTCTGGAGTATGTTTGAAAATTCATTCCCGCCAGCTGCGTGCCCCACCTTGCGGCATATTTACCTCGAATTCAGGTTATATAGCACCCTTGTCGATCTTCATCGGGGATAAATCTCCCACATATGTGACGTGCGCCTGTCAGAAAGCAATTTTAAAACACGCTCTAACAATAAAAAGGAGGGAAAGAGTACATGTTTAGTGAATTAATCGAAAATATAACAAACTTAGATGTATTTACAGAGAGTATCAAACAGTACATAAGCGGTTTATCAATCAACTCCGTCATAATTACCATTATGATGATCTTTATGATAATTGGAGCGATTGACCGTATCCGTGGAAATAAACTGGGTTATGGAGAAGAATTTGAAGCCGGTTTTAATGCAATGGGTCCCCTGGCAATTGCCATGATGGGGGTAGTGGCAGCAGCACCGGTACTTCGGGTAATACTGCAGCCGATTATTGCACCGATTTACGAATTATTCGGAGCATCACCGGCTATGTTCGCAACTACACTTCTGGCAAACGACATGGGCGGTTATCCTCTGGCTGTGCAGCTGGCGGGAGACAATACGGCAATTGGGAATTTTGCCGGGTTAATCTTAGGCTCTATGATGGGACCAACCATTGTATTTACCATTCCGGTTGCATTGTCCATCATTAAGCCAAAAGACAGACCGTTTCTTGCGGCAGGAGTACTGGCGGGGTTAATTACCATTCCAATCGGCTGTATCGCAGGCGGGCTGGTTATGAATATGACGCCAAATAAAATTGATTTCATTACTATTTTACAGAATTTAATACCGGTTATTATCGTAGCAGGTTTAATCGCCATAGGATTGTGGTTTAAACCAACCCAGATGATGAAAGGATTTAACCATTTTGGTAATGGGGTTACGATCTTAATTACCATCTTTACCGCAATCGCAGTATTCCAGTATGAAACCGGAATTCGTCTTCCGTTATTTGATATTATGGTCGATCCAAATAAAAACGGAGGTACCATACCGCTGGAAGAAGGCATCAAAGTTGTAGGAACCATTGCATGTGTATTAATCGGCGCATTCCCCATGGTAAAATGGATCACCAAAACATTCAAAAAACCATTGATGAAAGTAGGAGAGAAGTTAAAAATGAATGCTGACGGTTCAGCAGGTTTAGTGGCTTCTCTGGCTAATAACATTGCCATGTTTAATATCATGGAAAACATGAATGCGAAAGGAAAACTCTTAAATGTAGCATTTGCTGTTTCCGCAGCATTTGTATTCGGAGATCACCTTGGATTCACGGCAGGTGCGAACCCGGATATGATCTTCCCGGTGGTAGTGGGCAAACTGGTAGCCGGAATCACAGCGCTAATTCTCGCCAATGCATTAGCACCAAAACTACTGGCCAAAATAAAGGCAAGCAGCGGCAAAGAAGAGATTGCTGAAAAGAAGGAAATATAGCAGAATGCCGGTACATGATTAAGATTTGTTCAAAAAGAAATTTGTTCAGAAAGAAGGTTCGATAATGAGTATCAGTGAAGAAGCTATCCGTGAAATCGTAGAAAAAGTCATTAAGCAGTCTATGGTTTCCAAAGAAAATACCGACTTTAAAAAAGAAAAGGATCCAAGCGGGATTCTTGCAGTTTCCAGCAATACCGTTCAGACGGAACCATTTCAGGGGGCTAAGGGCGTATCACTCAAAGATATCGTCACATTAGATGAAAGCCCGCGAATGGGAGCAGGAATCATGGAAGTTGACCACACCAGTTTTGAATGGACTCTGACTTATGATGAATTTGATTACATAATAGAGGGAACCCTGGAAATAGAAATAGACGGACGTGTGGTGACCGGACATGCCGGAGATATCATTTTTATCCCCAAAAACAGCCATATTCATTTCCAGAGCCCAGATAAAGCCAGATTTGCATATTTTGTTTACCCTGCGGATTGGCAAAGTTAGATTTCGTTTATCTAGGTCATAATTTATTATAAAAACAGAAAAGGAATCAATACAGTATCAGTTATGATATTGTACTGGTTCCTTTTTGTTGGTTCTACAGCGAACAGTATTTATTGGTATACTTTTACGAATAAATTGGGGTTTTGCTGAGTAAGGACGCTTTGTAGATGTAGGTTGTGTACGGAAAGCGAAGGGGGCGGACCATCTGCACATCCCACTTTGCGGCATATTTGCCCCGAATTCAGGTTACATAGCCCGCTATGCGCCCTTCATCCGGGATAAATCTCCCACAAACTGTGACGCACAGCTGACAGAAATGAATTTTAAAACACGCTCAGTGACCGCTTACAATCCGATGGGAGCCAGTCGAATTGTATCCGCCAAAAAGCCAGCCAAAACATATTGTGCTGTATCCAATAAAGAACAGCCAGCCACAACCCAGGGGTCCCACCATGCTTAGAAAACCAGCTTTGTGGCAACAACGTGAATCTCGAAAAGATGGGCGTGGGAAACTGGTATGGGCGGAGGAAGCGTAGAGCAGAGCTGAGTATTTACTT
>JAGZJZ010000085.1 GCA_018365455.1 Clostridiales bacterium | reverse complement strand
TCTCGGTGAATGCCCGCGTGCCGCCAAAAAGGACTTCGGAAAGGTTAGAAAATACCAGTTCTGCGGCCAGCTGACGGAGTCCATACCAGTTTCCCACGCACATCTTTTCGTACACAACCTGTCTTATACAAAGCGTCTTACTCAGCAAAACCCAAATATAATGCATTTAATAGAACTCATTTAAAGCGTTCGCTCTAGAAAACTTTCCACATTTTTTCCAAAATAAAGATTTCCTTTTTTCATTTACAATGATATAATGCTATCAAATTGCCTAGATAAAGGGCAAAAAATTTTATACTACTTGGGGAGGAAGTCATGTCACTTCATTTTAAACACACACGAAATGCCTGTTATCTCGGTTATATTACGCAGGCTATCGTCAACAACCTGGCACCGCTTTTGTTTGTCACGTTCCAGTCACAGTTCTCCATATCCCTGGAGAAAATCGGTCTGTTAATTTCCATTAATTTTGCTATGCAGATGTTCGTGGATATCCTGGCTGCCAAATATGTTGACAAAATTGGTTACCGTATCTGTACGGTTGCCGCACATGTATGCTGTACGGTAGGACTTGTTGGAATGGGCGTTTTTCCTTTTCTATTCTCAAATGCCTATGCCGGGTTGATCGTTGCTGTATTGATTAACGCCATCGGCGGAGGTCTGATTGAAGTATTAATCAGCCCGATTGTAGAATCACTGCCCGGTGACGAGAAGGCATCCGCTATGAGCCTGCTGCATTCCTTTTATTGCTGGGGGCATGTAAGTGTCGTCCTTATTTCTACCCTGTATTTTGTCACGGTGGGAATCAGTAAATGGTATCTGCTGACTGTATTCTGGGCAATTATTCCTTGTTTTAATGCCTTTTTCTTCAGCAAAGTACCCTTACATACCGTGGAAACCGAGGCTGAATCCATGCCGATTCGAAAGCTGTTCTCCATGAAGCTCTTCTGGATGTTTCTCATATTGATGATCTGCTCCGGTGCTTCGGAACAGGCGATGTCACAGTGGGCTTCTCTGTTTGCAGAATCAGGGCTGAAAGTATCCAAGACTTTAGGGGATCTGCTGGGTCCCTGCGCTTTTGCCGTATTGATGGGTGTTTCCCGTGTCTTTTATGGAAAATTCGGTGCCAGAATCAAGCTGAAAAAGTTTATCATTGCCAGCGGGTTCCTGTGCATTATCAGTTATCTGCTTGCCACGCTTTCCCCCTATCCGCTGCTGTCTCTGGTTGGCTGCGGACTGTGCGGGTTATCGGTGGGAATCATGTGGCCCGGAACATTCAGTCTCTCCTGCCAGTACTGTCCACAGGGCGGAACCGCTTTATTTGCACTTTTGGCACTGGGCGGCGATATCGGCTGTGCAGCCGGTCCCGGCCTGGTAGGTGTCGTCTCCAATCTGGCTAATGACAGCTTAAAGAGCGGACTGCTGTTTGCCATGGTATTCCCAATCGTGATGGTAATCGTAACCGGAATGCTGCGTAAAATAAAAAAACCAGCTGTTGTACAATAACTAAATATCTGTTGGGGCAATGTGAAAAGACCATAAAGGAAGATTGAGCAGCCCCCCATAAGTTAGACCTAAAAATCTAACAATTGGGAGGTCGGCTCAATCCTTTATGGCTTTTTATAATATTATATATAAATCATTTTCATTGGCTATAGGGCAATTCTTTTTCTGCTTTTAGAACCTTACAATTTTTCTTATAGAAGGCAATTCCATAACAGATCAGGCTCGTGTATCCATCCTTAGTCAACTCTTCTCCATAGTGCATTCTGGAGATTTGATCAAGGGCTGCAGCAGCACACTTTTCCATATTCATAAAGCAATCCGCAACTTTCAATTCCAAAATAATGACTGGCTTCTCAACATCTAAACTGCGAATTTTTATATCGTAGCGTCCATCTCCGGATTCTCTGTTGGAGTCTACTATAAAATCATTCAGTCTTCCCAGCACTCCAATTAAGAAGCCATGATAGAATAATTCTGCATTATCATAAAAACTAATACTTTCCCGCAATAGAATCGTGATTTGCTTTTCCAGAATCTCATGATCTCCTGCCAGTAAAGCAGAATATAAATTCGAGAGGTCTTTCTCCTCTACCTTATTTTCAAACCACTCTAAAATTTTAGATTTGTATACCGTTTTTACTTCTGTATTTGGAATCGCCATGGTTAAATACCGTTCGTCCCCAAGCATCTGCTCATTTACCTTTTTCAGATATCCAGTAAAAAATAGAAAGTTCCACAGATTATCTTGAGACTTATTGATATCCTCGTAGGTACTGTCTTCGTGTATCAATTTTATAATACTGCCGCCATCTATTAATTCTTCAATTTCCTGTTTAGCATTCATATCTGCTTTTTCAATCAGCATTTTCACGATGCTGTTTGAACTGGTATTCGACCAATATGGCTGAGGCAGAGCATCTTTATCTGCTCTGTAACGATCCGTATAGTTTAAAACACTCCAGGGATTAAAAACATCGGTAAAACCAAATCTATATCCATCATACCATTTTTTTATCGTAGCCATCTGCCGGGAGCATCTATAATACTCCAACATCTGTGCAACTTCATATTCTGTAAATCCGAAATGTTCTGAATATCTGCTGTCCGTAATGGATAGTATCTTCAAATTATTTAATCCTGTAAATATACTTTCTTTTGATATCCGAAGGCAGCCAGTGACTACCGCAAACTCCAAAGATAAATTCGTTTTCAATGCTGATTCAAACAAGGAGCGTATAAATTCAATCATTTCCTGATAAAATCCACAGAAATATGCATTTTCTAAAGGAACATCATATTCATCAATTAATATTATTACCTTTTCTTCATAAACTTTAAACAGACAGTCCGATAAAAATTTTAATGCCTTTGCAAATTGAACAGGAGTTGCTTCATTATTTTGGATTTCTTTAAATCTCTTTTTTTCATTTTCCAGGATTTTTGAACTTTCAACTACATCATTATGTCGATTATATTCTCCTATTATTTCATCCTTAATGCTTTCCACCGCCATATCAAACGAAGGTTGTTTCCCGCTTTTAAGCGATAAACTGATAACTGGATATTTTCCCATGCAGGATGTATATTTGTTTCCTTCATTCATAATAGCCAAGCCATGAAACAATTCATACGAAGGCTCTGGTGTCTTTTCAAAAAAATATCTCAGCATACTTAAGTTTAAAGTTTTACCAAATCTTCTTGGTCGTGAAAAGAGGTTAACCATCCCTTTATAATCTAATAATTCTTTTATAAACAGGCTTTTGTCCACATAATAGTAATCATTCAATATCAGGCTTTTAAAGTCATCAATTCCGATAGGCAATGGTTTATAATCCATGAATTTTACCTCCCTAAACATCCTATTTCACTTATTATACCCCAGATATTGAACAATCACAAATGGTTTCTATTTTAGCGGTCGTGTCCATCCATAACTCCGCCATATTATAACTGATTATATTCAAAATAAATCCTATCAAATCACAAATTCGTATACCCCATCAAAGATTCATCCACAGCCCTTGCCGCTTCTCTACCCTCACGGATCGCCCAGACTACCAGCGACTGCCCTCTGTGCATATCTCCCGCCGTAAATACATGCTTTACGGAAGTCTGATACTGTCCTGGCTGGGTTGCCACATTGGTTCTTGTGTCCAATTCTACTTTAAAGGCATCCGTAACATATTTCTGTGCTCCTAAGAAACCTGCCGCAATCAGTACCAGATCCACATTGACTGTCTCCTGGTTTTCCGTGGTGGGAACCATCATCATGCGCCCTGTTTTTTCATCCTTTTTACTTTCCAGCTTCATAATTTTAGCCTGACTGACCTCGCCCTTTTTATTTGCAATAAATTCTGAGACGGTTGTCTGGTATACGCGGGGATCGTGTCCAAAGACCTCAATTGCTTCTTCCTGGCCATAATCTGTTTTACATATTTTGGGCCATTCGGGCCACGGATTATCAGCTGTACGTGTATCCGGTGCCTTTGGCATCATTTCAAGCTGGATTACGGACGCCGCGCCCAGACGTATTGCAGTCCCAACACAGTCGTTACCGGTATCCCCGCCACCGATTACCATGACCTTCTTTCCTTTGGCAGAAATAAAGTTCTGATCCGCAAAATTGGAATCCAGCAGGCTCTTAGTGGCAGCTTTCAGGAAATCTACCGCAAAATAGATTCCCTTTGACTCCCTGCCCGGAACACTGATGTCCCTGGGATTGGATGCACCACAAGCCAGAATTACACGGTCAAAATCTTTTAGCAGTCCATTTGCCTTGATGTCTTCACCTATATTCGTATTGGTAATAAATGTGATTCCCTCTGCTTCCATAATCGCAATTCTTCTATCTATTATGGACTTTTCCAGCTTCATATTGGGTATGCCATATCGAAGAAGTCCTCCAACCCGGTCATTTCTTTCAAAGACCGTCACCTTGTGTCCTCTTTTGTTAAGCTGCACAGCTGCTGCAAGTCCGGCTGGTCCGCTTCCCACGACTGCAACCTTTTTTCCGGTTCTGACTTTGGGTGGATTTGGAACCACCAATCCCATCTCAAATGCATTTTCAATAATTGCCCATTCATTTTCTTTCGTGGCTACCGGTTCTCCATTTAAGTTGCAGGTACATGCTGCTTCACACAGTGCCGGACATACCCTGGCGGTAAACTCCGGGAAACAATTGGTTTTCGCCAGTCTGTGATATGCTTGTTCCCAGCTTCCGTTATACACCAGATCGTTCCATTCCGGAATCAGGTTCTGCAATGGACAGCCCGATGCCATTCCTCCGATCATCATGCCGGACTGGCAGAACGGCACACCACATGCCATACATCTGGCTCCCTGAAGCCGCTGCTTTTCCCTGGATAAGGGAATGTGGAACTCGCTGAAATTCTTAATTCGGACTTTTGGACGTATTGTCACGCTGGTCTCTCTGTTAAAATCTAAAAATCCTGTTGGTTTTCCCATTTAATTTCCTCCCATCTCCAACCGGCATCTATCCGCCGGTGGCCATTATCCTCTCGTATTCGCATAAAATGCTTCAATCTGCGCCTGTTCGCTGCTCAGTCCTTTTTCTTCCATTTGGACAATTTTCATCAGCATCCGGTTATAATCTTTTGGAATAATCTTTTTAAATTTAGGGAGATATTCTTCAAAATGCTCCAAAATTTTCTTTCCTTTTTCCGAATTGGTGTAAGCTGCATGTTCTTTGATCATTTCCTTCAGTTCAAGGACATCATATTTGGATGTAATCTTATCAATAGATACCATCTCTTTGTTCAGCTTCCGATAGAGGTCACTGTTCTCATCCAGTACATAAGCGATTCCGCCGCTCATGCCTGCCGCAAAGTTCTTACCGGTACTGCCAAGGATCACCACCCGTCCTCCTGTCATGTATTCACATCCATGGTCGCCCACGCCCTCCACTACCGCATTGGCACCGGAGTTACGCACACAGAAACGTTCCCCTGCCACGCCATTTATATATGCCTTTCCACTGGTTGCTCCATAGAGGGCAACATTTCCGATAATAATATTTTCATCTTGTTTGTATTTTGCAGATTTGGGAGGATAAACAATCAGCTTTCCGCCGGACAGACCTTTGCCAAAATAATCGTTGCTGTCACCTACCAGTTCCAGAGTAAGCCCCTTTGGAATAAAGGCTCCGAAACTCTGTCCCCCGGCACCGTTACATTTCACGGTGTAAGTGTCCTCTTCCAGCCCGTCCGGATACATTTTCGTGATTTCAGAACCAAATATCGTTCCAAAAGAGCGGTCCGTATTCATAACATCTACCTCGATGCTTCTTTTCTGCCGATTAGACAATGCCCCTTTTAATTTCTTCACCAAAATTTTCTCATCCGCTGTTTTCTCAAGTTCAAAATTATAAACCTGTACCGGATCAAAAGTCACTTTCATCCCTTCTTTTGCAAATGGGTTGTTAATAATTGCGCTCAAGTCTACTCTGGAAGCTTTTTTATTAGCAATGTCAGCTTTTCGTTTTAATAAATCCGACCTTCCAACCAGTTCATCAATGGTGCAAACACCCAGTTTAGCCATATATTCACGCAGCTCTTCTGCGATAAATTTCATAAAATTCATGACATATTCCGGTTTTCCCCGGAACCGCTTGCGAAGTTCCGGATTCTGGGTTGCCACTCCTACCGGACAGGTATCCAGGTTGCATACCCGCATCATAACGCATCCCATCGTAACCAGAGGGGCGGTTGCAAATCCATATTCTTCTGCACCTAATAGTGCGGCAATTGCCACATCCCTTCCGCTCATCAGTTTACCGTCTGTTTCAATCACTACTTTATTGCGCAGGCCGTTCATAATCAATGTCTGATGGGTCTCTGCCAACCCCAGTTCCCAGGGCAGTCCGGCACCCAGAATAGAACTTCTCGGTGCTGCACCGGTTCCTCCATCATATCCGGAGATGAGTATTACCTGGGCACCTGCTTTTGCCACACCTGCGGCAACGGTACCTACCCCGGCTTCCGCCACCAGCTTTACAGAAATCCGGGCTTCCTTATTGGCATTTTTGCAATCATAGATCAGCTGTGCCAAATCTTCAATAGAATAGATATCATGATGGGGCGGCGGTGAAATCAGGCTGACCCCTGGTGTGGAATGTCTGGTCTTCGCAACCCAGGGATAGACTTTCTGCCCGGGCAGATGTCCGCCTTCTCCTGGTTTTGCACCCTGTGCCATTTTAATCTGGATTTCTTTTGCACTTACCAGGTATTTGCTGGTGACTCCAAATCGTCCGCTGGCAACCTGCTTGATAGCGGAACAGCGGTTTATACCGTCTTTCCCCGTTTTCAAACGTTCATCACTTTCTCCACCTTCACCGCTGTTGGATTTTCCATGAAGCCGGTTCATGGCAATAGCCAGCGTCTCATGTGCTTCCTGGGATATGGATCCGTAAGACATCGCTCCGGTCTTGAATCTCTGAACAATGGAATCCACACTTTCCACTTCTTCTATTGGTACGCCTTTTTCCGGATAGCGGAAATCTAAAAGACTTCTCAGATATCCCGTTTCTTCCTTATCCACCATCTCTGTATACTGTTTAAATAATTCGTAGCTGCCCTGTTTTGTAGATTCCTGAAGCAGATGAATGGTCTTGGGATTATAACGGTGCTCTTCTCCCTGGCTTCTCATTTTATGTCTTCCAATACTGTCCAGCGTCAGATCTACCCCAAGGCCCAGGGGATCAAATGCCGCAGAGTGCAGTGCGTCCATATCACCGGCTATATCCTCCAGATTAATACCACCGATTCTGCTCACCGTATTGGTAAAATATTTCTCCACAACATCCGGGGCAATACCTACTGCTTCAAAAATCTGTGATCCCTGATAGGATTGAATTGTGGAAATTCCCATTTTAGAAGCAATTTTTACAATACCATGCAATACCGCATTATTGTAATCATCTACCGCCGCATAATAATCTTTGTCAAGCATCTCGCTGTCAATCAGCTGGCGGATTGTCTCCAATGCCAGGTATGGATTAACTGCACAGGCTCCATACCCCAAAAGTGTGGCAAAGTGATGTACCTCTCTTGGCTCTCCCGATTCCAATACAATCGCCAGTGAGTTTCTTTTTTTCGTCTTCACCAAATGCTGGTGCACTGCAGATACCGCAAGCAGGGAAGGGATGGGCACGTGGTTTTCATCTACACCTCGGTCTGTCAGAACCAGAATGTTGGCACCGTCCCGGTGCGCCTTATCCACTTCTACAAACAGGCGTTCAATCGCCCTGACAATACTGGTGCTTTTATAATAAGTGATAGGAACTTCCGCCGTCTGAAAACCGTCTACCTTCATGCTTTTGATCTTCATCATATCCGTATTGGTTAAAATGGGATTTTGAACTTTAAGCACCTGGCAGTTTGCAGCCTGTTCTTTTAACAGGTTTCCATCCTTTCCCACATAAACAGTGGTGGATGTTACCACTTCCTCACGAATGGCATCAATGGGTGGATTGGTAACCTGGGCAAAAAGTTGTTTAAAATAATTAAACAACGGCTGGTGTTCTTCTGATAACACTGCAATCGGCGTATCCACACCCATGGCTCCGATTCCTTCCGCTCCATTTAACGCCATATTGCGGATGGAGGTGCGGTACTCCTCATAGGTATAGCCAAATGCTTTCTGGAGTCTTGCCAGTTCTTCCGGCTGGTACTCATGTGCCCTTGTATTAGGAATCTTAAGATCCCGCAGCTGTACCAGATAACTGTCTATCCACTCCCCGTAAGGCTGGCTTTTCGCATAGCGCTCTTTTAAGGTATCATCATCCACCACTTCTCCCTTAACGGTATCTACCAGCAGCATTTTACCGGGATGAAGCCTTTCTTTTAAAACAATTTTCGCCGGGTCTATATCCAGTACCCCAACCTCAGAAGATAAAATCATATATCCATCATCTGTAATATAGTACCTGGAAGGCCGAAGTCCATTGCGGTCCAGCACTGCCCCCATAATATCCCCGTCACTGAAAAGAATCGATGCCGGTCCGTCCCAGGGTTCCATCATTGTCGCATAGTACTGATAGAAATCCTTCTTTGATTGGGTCATATTGCGGTTATTATCCCATGGCTCCGGGATCATAATCATAACAGCCAGCGGCAAATCCATTCCGCTCATAACAAGGAACTCCAGCGTATTATCAAGCATTGCAGAATCAGATCCCTGGGTATTTACAACAGGAAGAACCTTATGTAATTCATCCTGTAAATGAGGGGAAATCATTGTCTCTTCCCTCGCCAGCATTTTATCCGCATTGCCTCTGATGGTATTGATTTCACCATTGTGCACAATAAAGCGGTTTGGATGCGCCCGCTGCCAGCTGGGATTAGTGTTGGTGCTGAATCTGGAATGCACGGTTGCAATAGCCGATTCATAGTCCGGGCTCTGCAGATCGGCAAAGAACGTACGAAGCTGCCCAACCAGAAACATCCCTTTATATACAATGGTTCTGCTGGAAAGGGAGACCACATAGGTATTATCATTACTCTGTTCAAAAACCCGGCGGGCTACATAAAGCTTTCTGTCAAAATCCAGGCCCTTTTCTACATCATTTGGCTTTTTGATAAATGCCTGCATAATGCAGGGCATACATTCCAATGCTTTGTGTCCCAATACCTCGGGAACGGTAGGCACCTCTCTCCACCCCAGAAGTTCCAGTCCCTCTTTTTCCACAATGATCTCAAACATCTTCTTCGCCTGGTTTCTCTTTAATTCATCTTGGGGAAAGAAAAACATGCCAATCCCATATTCTCTTTCAGAACCTAAAAAGATGCCGAGGGATTTGCAGGTCTTCGAAAAGAATCTGTGAGAAATCTGTAATAGGATTCCTACACCGTCACCTGTTTTTCCTTCGGCATCTTTGCCAGCTCTATGTTCTAAATTTTCTACAATCTTCAATGCATTCTCTACGGTCTCATGGGTTTTCACACCTTTGATATTCACAACGGCGCCTATGCCGCAGTTATCGTGTTCAAACGTCTGTCTGTACAGCCCGCTCCCCCCCGATCGCAATATTCGGTTTTGTCTCGTCATATTTTCGTTCCTTTCTCTCGTTTTTCTCTGAACATAATATACACCTATTTTTTTCATCTGTAAACCATTAATTTTTAACTTATTGTCTGATTATTCATCTATTTAGCTTCATTTTTTATATTGTCTGATTATTGCAATTGTAAATTTATTTCTGCCGCCACTGTAAAAACATTAGTCAAGCTGTCATCCATCTTTTTTCCAAATATTTTTTTATAAATCCTGCTTTATTTTCCTTTTAAAACATTATTGTTTTAATTGTGTATAAAATTAAAGGACGATTTTGGATGTCAGAACACGTCTGACAACTCCAAAATCATCCTCACCCTTCTGTTAAAGAAATGCACTGAATAGAACGGAAGATAAATTAACTGCGATATGAAATACAATTGGCGCCTTAATCGTTCCCCATTTTTCATAAACCCAGATCAGCAGAAGTGCCATTGGCAATGCAAATAAAAACTGAATCATGTTTCCATGATAGATTGCAAATATAAAAGCCCCCAGACATACTGCCGCTTTCTTCGATCTGACAAACCGTTTTATCCGCTGGTACACCAGCCCCCGAAACAGATACTCTTCCATTATCGGCACCAGAATTCCCACACCAATAATCTGTATCCAAAGCCCGCTTCCAAACAATGCTTCCTGAGCTGCATTAGAGAATACTCTGTCAACCTCTATAAGATTAATCAGAAACGACAGCACCTGATTGCTGATGACCGCCATCACAATAATCAACAGATAGGTCCATGCCGGCATGGCGTCGGGACGGTCCTTTTTCCGCCCATAAAGCTGCCCGTCCTTCCAGTATAAAAAACATACTACCGGAAGCACAATCAGCGCCGCCAGCGTTGTCAGCAATGCGGAATCAAATCTGCTGCCGAACACCGTTACCACTCCTGCCGACGCCAGAAAATGAATCAATATCGGAACCAGTACTCCTGCAACATTATCAAATATCATAAATGAACGCGCCCCTATCTTCCAAAATAGTCATCGATACCATTGGCAATTCCCTGTACCATCACATCCTGGTTCCCAGAATCCGCCATATATGCATCATCACCCGGATTAGTCATAAATCCCATTTCCAGTATCGTCACCGGTATCTGGCTCCAGTTGATTCCCGTCATCTCATCCTCTGCGAGAATTCCCCGGTTAATCAGCCCTGTGGCTTCACAATAGCGGTCAATCAGGCATTGAGACAGACGCATACATTCCTCTGATATGCTTCCAACATAAGGATTCGACTGTGTGGGTGCCATAGTAAGTGCACCGGCAACACTGCTGTCTTCCGAACCATTTGCATGTATGCGTACCAGTATATCTGCCCCCGCTTCATTGGCGATGGTTGCCCTGTCAATATTCCCAAGATCAACTTCATGGGTTGTCCTTGTCATTACCACCTGATAACCTCGTTTTTCCAGCTCAGTCTGAAGTTTTAAAGAAACGTCCAGATTCAATTCGTATTCATCCAGACCGGATACACTACCTGTGGTACCGGTAGCGAGGCGTGCCTTCATCACCTCAGAACCAGGACCGTTTGCTTCTTTTTGGCTCATATCCTGTCCCGGTCCCTGATGACCTGCATCCACGGCAACAACAGGTCCCTTTGCTTTTGTTTCCTGGGAGTTCGATGTTTCCCGTTCATTTTGTACGGTTCCCTGATCTGTTTTTGTATCTTTTCCGGGCTCTTCCCCTGTCTTTCCCTGTTCTTTATTGGTTTCTTTATTCTGTTCTTTATTGGTTTCATTATTTGTTTCTTTATTGGTTTCTTTATTCGTTTCTTTATTGGTTCCTTTATTCATTTCTTTATTCGTTTCTTTACTCGTTTCTTTATTCGTTTGATTATCATTTTCCGTCTTTTGCTTCCCAGTACTTCCACCTGCTGAATCAGAACCTGCTTCTGTCACAGCCTCTCCTTTATTGGTATTTCCGCTGCTGTCCAAAAACGTACAGCCGGTTGTTAACAGCACAATCGCCAACGCTGCTCCCATACACTTTACTAATTTTCTATGCATTTTTTGTTCCTTTCTCCTGAGACTGTTCATGATCCAAACATAAATCGGCCTTGTGAATGATTACATAATGGCTGGTATTTTATCATCTTCGGGTTCTGTTCTCCATTGGACATTTTTAAACAGAAGTTGAAAATATCTAAAATACCAGCCACATGAATGTTTCTCTTTTAGAATAAATTAGGTAACTCCATTGATTTCAAATAACATTTCCCACCTTGATAAATAAAATAAAATTTCGCTTCTTTGGCATAAGACTGGGATTCTTCTGTTTCAGTGTCCCCATCTTCACCTTCCGTAATACGGGTTCCTGTATATTTACAATTATATTTTGTCTTAACTTCTATTCCAATGTAACTTTCTTCTTTCGCATCCGGAAAATACGGCTCTCCATAGGTACTGTTAAACCCGCTAAATTCCAGCTGTTCAATTACCAGCGCAGGATCTGAGGACAGATTCCCGCTAACCGTTTTCAATAAAGTTTCTTTATCCTGTACTTTATCAAAAACAGCTCCCAGTGACTGTACCGTCTGCTTCTGTACTGCTGACGAATAGAATTCCTTCAACGCCTGCTTGCCAAGCTCCTGCATCTGTGTCTTTGCATTTTCACTAAGCTTGCATTCCTCTCTGACATCTACGGAACTTTCATCCTGCTCCGGCTTCCATTTCGTTTCATATTTTTCAAAAGGTAGTCCTGACACCGTCAATGTGTATTCCTTTTTCTCCAGATATGGTACTACATAAGATTTTGCACCTGCAGACAGTTTCTCATCTTCTTTCACCAAACTGTTCTCCAATGCTTTTTGATCCAGCATAACTTTGGAATCCACCGGTGCCGTAACCTTCACATTCTTTGCCTCGTCTACATGGTCATTGCACACCCAGCGTTCAAACATGCCATATCTCTTATTATCCTGGCGAACCAGATCTATCGTTCCTGTTACCGGATCTTTACTGTCTTTGGGCGTATAAGTAAAGGTAAAAGTCTGTACCATTTTCCCGTCTTCACTTAAATTGCGGTCTCCGGACTGCAAAGTATACTCATCAATATTTTTTTCATTTTTAATGTAACGCTCTGCACTTTTCTGGGGATTGCTGTCATACGTTCCCTGGTAAACAAATGCACCTGCCGCTGATAAAACACCGGCACAAACAAACCAGGCTGTAAGTATTCTTTTATTCTTACGATGCTTCCGCCATTTGTACTGCTGCTGCTTGTCCATTACTTTTCCTCCTCTATCTCTTTTCTTCATAAGCAAGAATTACTTTCAGATTTTTCTTTTCAAAATCATTCAGTAAGTCCATAGAGTCAAAAGTTTCCGGATCATATGTAGGTACATACCAGGTTTTTGTACTGAAGTAATCAATCCATTCCTGTTTCGTAAATTTCCTGCCATGGCGCGCAAAGATTTCATTTCTGGCTATTGCAATTTCCCGGTCAGTCATATTATGCAGTTCGTTTTCCGTTATATATCTCGTTGCAGTATCCGGGAAGAAATAGGTATCATCCCAGGCTGCCGGTGGTGCCTCTGTCTGGGGCGGCTCTGTCTGCGGAGGATCCGTCTGGGGTGGATCTGTCTGGGGCGGATTCGTCTGTGGGGCTTCTGTCTGGGGTGGATCCGTCTGGGGCGGATTCGTTTGCGGCGCCTCCGTCTGGGGGGTACTTGCAGGCGGATTTACCCAATTTCCATTCTGTGAATCTCCGTTTCCGTCTGTTCCTCCGCTTGCATCTGAATTCCCATCATAATTTGTATTTCCATTATAATCAGAACCGTTGGAACTATTACCGGAAGAACTGCTGCCACCATTATTGTCCGAATTTCCAGCACTTTGGGATCCTCCGGTATTCTCACTTCCGGTACCGGAGTTCTCTGGACCAGTCTGATCTCCATCGGTTTTCTTATCCGTTTCTTTTTCCGTACTCTTTTTTTCCGGTACGATAAAAGAATCTTTGGTTTTAGTGATCAGCTCGGTTTCCTTATCACTATTCGTTTGCTGCATCTCAGATGTCTTTTCTGCAACATTATTTTTTTCTATTTTTGTATTTAAAAATGCCAGTCCTGAATCTACCAGAAAAAATGATCCTGCAGATATCGCACAGGTACCGACTACAACCCCAGCTGCCGTTAGTATCTTTTTAACGACCTTTTTTCTTTCGTCATGCATTTTATTCTCACCTCTTGAAGAAAATAATAGCATACCATCCATAAAAAGTCTATTCTTTTGAACGTCTTCTTCCCCATCTTCTATAAGAAAAAACTCCAATACAAGCTCCGGTCATTACCATTAGTGCTTTTATTCCAAAAGGAATATACCCTGCACCACCTTTCTTATCAGCCCTTTTTTCCTCATTCTCCACAAATTGATTAGCTTCAGTCTCCCTATTTCTATCTTCTCCTATCTGCCTTTCTCCATTTATCACCTCTGGTATCGTAAAAGTCTCTTTGTCCACTTGATCACGGTCTCCTTTCGTGAAGTAATTCTTTTCTTTCAAATATTCCGGGGACATTGGAATTGCAAGAATCCCCTTTTCTGATTTACTGATGCAAAAAGTGATCTTTCTTTTTGCTTCATTTCCTGCCTGATCCACAGCCCAAACCTCCATCTCCCGCCACTGGTCTTTCTGCAGAATCGTAAAAGAAGTTTCCTGATTCGTACTGCTTTTGATTAAGGCTCCATCCAGATAAACCATCTGCTCCTTCAGCTCCGTATTATCCCTGGAATCTACCACCACTGATCTGTCCTTTTCCGGATAGAATGATTTATCATCCAGACCGGCAATCATGATAGATGGAGGAGTCTTATCAATCACAAACTCGATATATTTTTTCTGCAGTTTATGATCTCCTTCATTACCTGCCCCATCTTTTGAATTTAAAGAAACAGCGTATGCTCCCTCATCTTCAAAACATCTCGCCGGTATCAGATAACGGTACTCTTTATATCCGTTCTTTCCTTCTATTTTTGTCACAGAGTAATCTCTGTCCTGGCTTAATATTCGCAGTTCCCCATCTCGTGTAACTGTCAGCTGGGCCTCCTGTAGACTATGCAGGTTAATTTCCCTTATTTCTACATCAAATGCTTTATTACTGTAATAATGATCTATTTGTTTCCTGGTTTCTTTTCCCAGTCCATAGACGGATCCAAATCGATTTACAGAGAAATAAATCTCACGTGTTGCTATATTTCCCGCCTGATCTCCCGCTGACAGATAAAGTACATAATAGTCATCCCACTCCCTCTTCTCCGGTAATGGTTCAAAAATTAACTGTTCCCCCTTATCTGTTTTCTTTCGTTCATACTTTAACTTCTTTTCTCCGTTTCTGTCTCCAATAAGCGTTGCTTCCAGGCTGCCTTTCCAGTAATAATTATCTTCACACAGGATACGCAGTTTTAAACTTCCATTATTTGCACTCTGATCTGTCACGCCCTCTACGGTAATCCTTGGGGTTGTCTTATCAATTACAATGGTATTTCCTCCAAAGAAAGCTGCATTTCCCACCTGATCTTCCACCCTGGCAAATACCTGATAGGCTCCCTCTTTTTTTACTTCCGTGCTGGTTCCTGATCTCCATAAATTTTTCTGGTTTTCATAGCCTGCTTTAATTGCAGATATTGGCTGGACATCTCCATCTTGAATCTCCCGAATCCAATACATCACAGATCTTATACCGGCTTGGCTATCGGAATATCCCGTAAATTTTACCAAGACGCTGTTATGATAAAACGTTGTTTCATTCATACCGCTGGAAAGTATTTTTTCGTTTGCTAATATCCCCAAGCCGGTTGGGGGTAAATCGTCAACTTCATAAGCTACAGTCTGTTTTTCAGACTGTGCTAATAATGTGCCTGCTTCATCTCTATTTTCCAGTACAAAGAAAAAAGTACCATCTTCCATTAGCTCCTTACTTATAATTGTCTGATTATATCCTGACTTTTTGTGTGGCACGATCTTAAGGCGCATCCCTTTTTTTACAATTATTTTGCCATGGTTATTTCTAAGATATCCTTCCTGTGATTCCGGAATAACCTGATAATCATCTGTTTCACTCACCTTCGTTTTTACCAGCGTAATACTACCGGGGTGATAAAGCTGGGAATCTCTTAACAGATTATAACAATAGTTGTCCGTTGTATTGCCTGTAATATTTCCTTTCTTATCCCTTTTCACAACCAATGCCCTGGCATATTTTTTAAGTGATCCCTGTTCATACATGGGGCTGTCTTGCTTTAACACCCGCTCATCTATAGTGATTTCCGGTTTTTGAAATCCTTTCGGATATTCTTTTACCGGTCTTCCATTTTTCATAAAACCACTTACCTTGACAATTTCATCCTTCCTCTCATCAAACTCCAGCAGCTGCATACTGTTATCTGAAAAATAGGGTTTTCTTCCTGGGGCAATCCGGATATTCAATACTCTGGGAATAATATGTACTTTTATATTGGATTTCTCCACTTTTAACCTGTAGTTTTCAGCATCCTTGCCCGTCAGTTCACAGGAAACCTCTACTTTCCAGATACCAACTCTTCTGTGCTCTGACTTACCGGATATTAAAACCTGCATCTCTGCCGGAAGCCCCCTCACATCTGCTTTTAATTCCACATCATTAGTATCATCATATTCTCTGCTGTCACCCGGATAAACCGTCCTTATATTCTCCACGATAACCTCACGCGGCAATTCAGTTTCTGTTTCCGTCTCAGTCTGGATTTCGGTTTCTGACTCTGTTTGTGGCTCGGATTCTGAGTCTGTTTCTGTTTCGGTTTCTGTTTCGGTTTGAAGTTCCGATTGACTTTCGGACTCGCTGTCGGACTGGCTCTCCGACTGACATTCCAATTGACTTTCGGACTGTTTTTCCCAATTGCTTACTGATTGACTTTCGGACTGGTCCTCACATTTACGTCTTGATTGACTTTCAGACTGGCTCTCCCATCTGCATCCCGATTGGCTTTCCGACCGGCTTCCCCATTTACCTCCCGATTGGCTTTCCGGCTGGTTTTCCCAATTGCTTACTGATTGGCTTTGCACCAGTTTCATGGGATTAATTGGATTTATAACCCCCTCCATTTTAGTTCCAGTCTGCAACAGAAAAATCATGCTAAGTACAAAACCTATTTTTAGAAATCTCATTCATTCCCTCCTTTTTTATAATTATTATAGATTCTCGCAACGCTATCCATTGCCAGTTCAATATTCTTTAAAATATCCTGTTTTAATTCCACTAACTCTCTGCTTTCCCCAAACCTTTCCTCCTTCAGCACCTTTTCTTCAATTTCCAACAATACAGAATCTAAATCATCTCTCTCTAATCCTGCACGGCAAAATCGATCTGCAAAATAATAGATCTGTCCGGAAATTTCCTCCCACAGCAGCAAAACTATTTTTTCACTCTCCGCAACTGATTCCTGTATATCATAAAGCTCCATCAGATCCTTCCAAAATGCCAGATAGAAGCTGTTTTGAGTATCGTCTCTCAGGGTACGGATTTTGCCATAATACCCTCCCATCTTAGCTAATACAGCCGCTCTTTTTCTCTGGTTTTCTGTAATCCCGGTATTCTTCACTGCCTCTGCTATATGTAAAAACCATCTGGCAGCATATGATTTTCCGCCATCTCCATCAAAATAAAACCAATACGCCATACCTATCTCATAAGAAACCCGAAGAAATGCTTCTTCATTTGTACGCAATACCTCTTCGTGGCTTTTGGTATCTCCCACAGACTTTTCTTTTAACATTTTTCTTAAAAAGATATCTTCCTCTTCTGACATTGATCCGTCTTCTAAAAATATTTCAATTAGTTGCTGGTATGCTTCTTCCCGAACGGGATTTAAGAATATTGCTGATCGGCAGTTTTTTAACTGCTCTTCATAGATATTAAATTTTGCGTCTTTCAGATATGACTCATAGGACTGCTCCCGGATAAACATGCTATGTCCCTGTCTAACCCGGATTCCCGCAGCAAATATAACCAAAAGCGCTGCAATCATTAAAAAGAACCTGGCTTTTCTCTGCCACAAAATTCTCTTAAGCGCTCTTTCACATAATTCTATCCCAGAATATCGCTGTGTTCTGTCTGATTTGAGACATTTGCAGATTAATTTTTTTAATCCATAGTATTGGGGACACGCTATTTCTTCCTCTCTGCCAGCCCCAATAAAGGGCTGTTTTCCGGTAACAAATTGCAGTAGCGTAACACCTAGACTATATACATCTGCCCGGGTGTCCACGATACAGGAACCGTCATATTGCTCCGGCGCCGCATACCCCTTTGTTCCATAATGACCCCCAGAAAAACTTCTGTCTTTTACAAAAGGAGAAACTGTGCCAAAATCAATCAACACCATACTCCCGTCAGGCCGGCAAATCATATTCTCCGGCTTCAAATCCCCATAGACTACAGGGGGATCCTGACTATGTAAATAATGCAAAACCCTGCATATCTGTATCCCCCAAATAACAGCCTGGCGCGGTTTTACTTTCCCCTGCTCCTTTAAAATCTTTGCTGCATTCCTCCCCTCAATATAGTCCATGACAATCAGAATCTCCGTTTCGGTTACGATTACATCTATAACCTCCGGCAAATTTGGATGTGAAAAATGTTTCCACAATTCCAGTTCCCCGCTGTCTCTGCCCTTCGTCACAATTTTTATCGCCCAAAACTTATATGCATTTTCGTTCAACGCCAAAAAAACACTTCCCTCACCTCCGGCCCCCAGTGGTTTTAAGATCCTGTATTTGCCGTCAACTAAAGCCCCAATCTCCAGTCTTCCTCATCTCCTTTATTCAATTTGTGCTGCTAAAATGGAAATATAACGAAACGTTACCGATTTACTTGATGCGGTATAGAACCGCGATTAGATTTTGTTATTCTACTACAAATAAATGTATTTGTCCAGTGGCAGTTTGCACAAAGTTTACATAACTTTATTTTGGGTTCTGCTGAAATTCTCCCTTAATGAAAAAGTACAGCAGTTTTGAGATTACAAAACCACTGCACTTTCCTCTTATCTTTTATCAAGCTGCAAAAGACACACCTTGATTTTTACATTCTCTCAGGCGCTGAAAATCCCAAGACATCAATACAGCTTTCCAGCACATCCCTTGCCAGCAGAAGCAGCTGGATATAGCTTCCTTTTTGTTTCTCATCCTGTTCCGACAAGATTTTAGTCTCATGGTAAAAGCGGTTAAACGCATTTGCCAGATCATAGATATACGAACAGATTTTATGAGGTGCAATTTCCTCAAATGCATTTTCCATTACATTGTTAAACTTCGATAATTCCAGCATCAGAGATTTTTCACTGTCACTCACCGGTTCCCCAATTGCATACTCTCCTAATTTTCCTCCGTTTTCCTGATATTTATTCAGAATTGATTTTATGCGGACAATGGTATAGAGAATATAGGGACCTGTATTTCCTTCAAAAGAAGTAAATCGATCCACATCAAACACATAATCCTTTGAAGCCTGGTTGGATAAATCTCCGTATTTCACCGCGGACAGTCCAACAATTTTCGCTGTTTTTCTAGCCTCTTCCGGATCGATTTCGTGATTTTCTGTAATTTTGCGGAACATCTCGTCATTGATGCTGGTAATCAGATTTTCCAGTCTCATAACGCCGCCTTCACGGGTCTTAAAAGGCTTGCCATCTTTGCCGTTCATAGTGCCAAATCCTACAAAAGTCAGATCCGTGTCATCCTGGATAAGCTTTGTCTTTCTTGCACAGCGAAATACCTGTGTAAAATATAGTTCCTGACGCTTGTCCACTACATAAATAATATGATCCGGATGATACAGCTTCATCCGCTCTACAATCGTAGCCAGGTCGGTGGTATTATAAAGAGAAGCTCCATCTGATTTTAAAATCATACATGGCGGTATTTCTTTGGTGTCCGTTTCTTCCTTCACATCTACTACCAGCGCACCGTCATCCAGATGGGCATATCCATTGTCTTTCATATACTGAACCATGTCCGGAATATAAGGCTGGGCATCAGACTCCCCTTTCCATAAATCAAAATGAACATCTAAATGCTCATAATTTCTCTTTAAATCCGTTACGGAAACCTCCAGAATATGTTTTAAAATGCCCTGATATCCCCGATGTCCCTGTTGAAGCAGATAAGTTGCCTGCATCGCTTCTTCTTTGTATTCCGGGTGTTCTTTGGAGTACGCACTTGCCGCAGGATAAATTTCTTCCAGTTCGGAAATGGTAAACGGCGCATCCGCAGGATATTCTCCCGTATAACTTTCATCAAAATAAACCAGTCCCGGTTTTCTCTTTTTCAATTCTGTTATGATAAGTCCCATTTGAAGACCCCAGTCCCCCAAATGTACATCTCCGATCATCTCATGTCCCAGAAATCTTCCCATACGTTTAATGCTTTCTCCGATAATCGCAGAGCGCAGATGACCTACATGAAGTGGTTTTGCAACATTGGGACCGCCGTAATCAATAATAATTTTCTTGGGTTCCTTTGTCTTCTCTATGGATAAATGTTCATCCGCCTGCATTCCTCTCAGATAATCAGCCAGATAATCTTTTTTCAATTTTAAATTAATAAAACCGGGATTTACTGCATTTACTTCTTCGAAGACCTCACTTTGTTCCAGTTTTTCAACAACTGCATTGGCAATCATAATGGGTGCTTTCTTATATACTTTGGCTGCTGCCATTGCTCCGTTACACTGATACTCGCAAAGATCCGGACGGTTTGAAATGGTTACTTTTGCATAAGATGCGTCATACCCTGCTTCGGTAAAAGCACCTGTCATTTCATCAGTGATCATGTCAAGAATTTTTTTCATTTTTATGGCTTCCTTCCTAATTTCTTCTTTTGCACACAAAACAGCCGTTTAAACGGCTGTCCCTGCAAAATTGTCTCTGTGTTACATTATACTTTGTGTTTCCGTTAATTTCAACTTCTTTTTCAAAGACATGTTTTCTCATGCTTTCTAACAAATCTTATTAACAACTTCTTTACAAGGTGCTGCTCCCACCGTATAATTTATATAAGTCTTATCATAACATATAATTATGGGATGTGCAGTAGTTAAACTCCCAGCTGCGTGCCGCGAGGTTTTTAACCCTTGCGGCAGCCGCCAAATGGACGCGCCATCGTGTCTGTTTGGCTCGTTGCTCACGGGAATAAATAATTACAGATTTATTCACATTTCCCATTACACGAAAGGAGATTTATAGCCATGACACCAATGCAAGAATTTTATGAAAAGCAGGCATCCGTCATCATTAAAAACCTGGAAAAACGAAATATGGAGGGTTATTACTGCCCGGACAGCAAAAGTGCTGTTGAAAAAGCCATGAGTTTCTTACCGGATTCCGCAGTTGTATCCTGGGGAGGCTCTATGACCCTGACTGAATGCGGCATGATGGAAGCACTCAATGACTCAGGCCTGACACTCATTGACCGCTCAAAGGCTGCTACACCAGAGGAAACCAAAGCTATGTACCACCAGGCTTTGTGTGCAGATTATTATTTTATGAGTTCCAATGCCATTACGCTGGACGGCAAGCTGGTGAACATCGACGGTACCGGCAACCGGGTTGCTGCTCTTACTTATGGTCCTGACCATGTCATTTTACTGGTGGGTATGAATAAAGTGGCAAAAGATGAAGCCGCTGCCCTGGAGCGCATACATACCAGTGCAGCACCTCCAAATGCCATGCGCCTGAATATGAAGACCCCCTGCGGACTGACTGGTGTCTGTTCTGATTGTACTGCAAAGGAATGTATCTGCAGCCAGACACTGATCATCCGTTATAACCGCTTTAAAGGACGTATTAAAGTCATTTTAATTGGAGAAAATCTTGGATATTGATTAACCACACAGAATCTTACGGTACCAACGGAAAGGATGAACATTATGATAACCCCAGCTGACCATTTTCACGGAAGTGATTTAGAAGCAATTGAACTTGCCTATGGCATCAAAAAAGAAGAAATCACCAGCTTCAGTGCCAATGTAAACCCTATGGGCGTTTCACCCAAGCTGCGTCAGTCTCTGGCTGCCCATATTGATGCAATTACCACCTATCCCGATCGGGAATATACTGCCCTTCGCAAGTCTATCGGCACCTATGCGGGATGCGATCCGAATCATATTATCGTTGGAAATGGATCCACAGAATTGATATCTCTGATGATTCAGATACGGCATCCCAAAAAAGCAATGATTCTGGGTCCCACTTATTCTGAGTATGAAAGGGAAATTTCTCTGGACGGCGGGGTTTCCTTATACTATCCGCTAAAAGAAACCCATGATTTTCAGATTCAGGCAGAAGACCTGATGAGCAGATTAAATGAGCAAATTGACCTGCTTGTCCTTTGCAATCCCAATAATCCCACATCTACTTCCATCTGCCGCAATGATATGCGTAAAATTTTAGACTGTTGTAAACAGAACGATATCTTTGTTATGGTGGATGAAACATATGTGGAATTTGTACCGGAACATCTGGAAATCACCAGTGTTCCTCTAACCGATTATTATAATAACATTGTAATCTTAAGAGGAATTTCCAAATTTTTCGCAGCACCCGGGCTCCGTCTCGGCTATGCCATAACAGGCAATCTGGATCTGATCAAAGAAGTAAATAAAAAGAAAAATCCCTGGACCATCAACAGCCTGGCAGAAGCTGCGGGAAAGCTGATGTTTTCTGATACGGAATATATTTCAGCCACAAAGCAACTTATTTTTTCAGAACGGGACTTTATTGTACATGAGCTTTCTCTTATAGAAGGCATAAAAGCTTATCATCCCACGGCGAACTTTATTCTGGTACGGATATTAAAAAATGGCATAACCTCAAAGGATGTCTTTGAGTATGCCATTCGCAAAGGTCTGATGATCCGGGATTGTTCCACATTTCCGTTTCTTGGAAATCAGTATTTTCGTTTTTGTTTTATGTCGGCAGAAAAGAACCGGGAACTGCTGGCATGCATTCACCAACTGTTTGATAATTAGACTATACTATCCGAACACGAAGTACTGTCACAGGGGAGGAATAACTACTTATACGAGTTATTCCTCCCCTGTTCTTCGGACTAACTTATATCTCGACAGCCCTTTCCTCTTTTGTTTATCTACTTTTTATTTGTAAGACACTTTCTTAACAAATAAATTATATAGATCAATAATAAAAGCTTTACGATGCCCCAAACTGCAATTAGAATAGTCAATAATTTTCCCTCAAATTATAATTTTAAAATGTATTTGTTATTGTTACATCATTTCCACTTCCAGTAGCCGTAGCTCTTAAATACCCTGAAAAAGAAATAACTCCATCCCAAGACTGTACCCCTAGAGCGTGTTTTAAAATTGCTTTCTGGCAGCTGTGCGTCACACTTTGTGGGAGATTTGTCCCGGATGAAGGGCGCGTAGCGGGCTACGTAACCTGAA
>JAGZJZ010000024.1 GCA_018365455.1 Clostridiales bacterium | reverse complement strand
AATTTTTACCATACTACAATTTGAACAAAAAATAGGATCTAATACGCATTGTATCAGATCCTATTACGCATCGTTTAAAAACTGGTTGATGCCATTGACAGGTCTTCATGGAAGATTTGTCTTTTTTTAAATTGGTGAGTGTTGAAGTAATGTTGATATTTGCAATTTAGTATATTGCTAAAATGAAATGAGTGTGCTATAGTATTAATATCTACAAATAATTTCAGTTCTGGTCATTTCGACCATATAATCCCATTTTATGAGAAAAAGATGTTTATCTACAGAAGAGAAAGAAAGGAAATGATTAGCAGTTAAATATATGAAATGGCGTTGCCCTGCAAAGATTCCGCTTATCTTATTACAACGCTAGTACAGCATTGCACAAATAACCAAGCAATACACTTCGGCTATCTGCACCAGGAAATCCGAGCTATTCTTTGAAGTAGCCCGCTACACTTGCAGAATAGTTCGAATTCCCTGATACGAATATCCTGTGTGTAGTGCTCAATTATTTGAACAACGTTGTACTACTGCCCGAAACCAGTTAGTACAGCATGGTGTCAAATACAGTTTCAAAATGTGTTCAAGTATCGCTTGAAATTATACATAGTTATAACAAAACAAATACACGCTGGTCATTATCTTTCATTTATACACAGAAGACAGAAGGAATTAGAATGTTGCGTAGTTGAAAAAAAAGTGTATAATGGAGGTATATTAATGGATAAATCCAATAGAAATCATATAACAGGTCATGTCAATAGAAACTATAAAGACCGCTTATTCAGATGTATATTTAAAGAAAAGCAAGATTTGCTGGATCTATATAATGCAATCAACGGTACACAGTACGGCAATCCAAATGAATTAGAAATTACCACATTAGAGGATGTAGTATATCTGGGAATGAAAAATGATCTTTCCTTTATTATTGATGATATTATGAACTTGTATGAACATCAAAGTTCTTTTAATCCTAATATGGCATTGAGGGGGCTGGTATATTTTGCGGAGTTATATCGCAAATATATTCTGATAAATAACATAAATATATATGGATCAACAAAAATCAAACTCCCAGTACCACAATATATTGTTTTTTACAATGGTAGTGATGAAGAACCGGACAGGAAAGAAATCAGACTCACGGAGTTGTTTTATCCCCAGGAGAAGGTCGCACAGCCAGCAGTAGAATGCATAGCAGTTATGCTCAACATTAATTACGGCCATAATTTAGACTTAATGGAGAAATGCAGAAAACTAAAGGAATATGCATATTTTATCAGGATAATTAGAGAATACTTGAATAAGTGTGATAAAATAGAAACAGCAGTAAATTGTGCGATTGAAATATGTATACAAAAGGAAATATTAAAAGATATTCTGCAAAAAAACAGAAGCGAGGTGTTAAATGTGATCTTAACAGAATTTGATGAAAATCTTTATTCAAAATCGCTGCGTGAAGAGGGTAGGGAAGAGGGAATTATAGAAGGAAAAAAGGAAGGAAAAAAAGAAGGTATGAAAGCATTTATTGAGCTTTGCCAGGAAATCAAAATTTCAAAAGATGAGACTCGAAACAAACTTATCGAAAAATTCAAATTGCAGAAAGACGTAGCAGAAGAATATTTGATAAAATATTGGAAGTGAATAAGTAAGAACAGGTGAACCAAAAAGGTCTGTCGGAAATGCAAGACAGACCTTTTATCTCATTCTTCAACATACAAATTCTTGGATTTTAGTATCTCCAGTGTGATTTTACTAGCCATACTTCCGTTTGCAAAATCCTCTCCTTGAATATTTGTGGCAAAGAAGTAAGGATTGCCGTCTTTTTCCACAAATCCGATAAACCACCCATTTACATTTTTACCGTCCACATCGCCGGTTCCTGTTTTGCCATATAGAGCCGTACCTGAGGAAGTGGATATATGAAGTGCATTTTTAACAGCCTGGATGTTTTCCTCTTTAAACTGCAGATCATTCCGATACATGGCGGATAGCTGTTCCACCTGTTCGATTGGAGAAATCTTCAGGGATGACTCCATCCAGTAACGGGAAATACCACCGGAAAGATCCTGGTTTCCATAAGCAATTTTATGAATATAGTTTTGCAGTGCCGGCAGTCCTGTTTTTTGGTCTACTGCCTGGAAGTACCAGTTGACCGAGTTGGACATAGCAGAAGTCAGGTTATGGTCCTGATTCCAGGATGCAAAAGGATATTCAGTATGATTCCAGGATATAGCGGAGTCTTTTGGTGTGATGCTGCAGGACTCCAAACCAAACAGGGCACTATATATTTTATAAGTGGAATCGGGTGATACTCTTTTGGAACTTGCATCTTTGTTATAAATATTCCAATAGTCAGCATTTTGGTCGTACAATACGAAACTGCCCTCATAATCCTGGAAATAGGAGCCGAGATCTTCATATTCAGCATTTGTATTGTGAAATTCATATGCATTGCCTGCTGCCGCACCAAATGCAAGGAGTGGTGCACTGCCAATTACCATAGACAGAGCCAGAATAAATATCAGGATGCTCTTTAACTTTAACCATCTGCTTTCCGGGTGAAAAGATGCAATATGAATAATGCGCATTTTAATCTGTTTTTTAGTGCCGCCCATTCCTGCTTCTGAAGAGAATGAGGAGTGAGACAGCGTTTCAGCGAAATTCAGTAAGGTATAACCATAGTCTGCGTAACTGTTTTCGTCAATAGTACGTAATACGGCAGCGTCGCATGCCACTTCCCTGTCATTTCGCATTTGTTTTAGTGCCAGCCAAACCAGAGGATGAAACCAGTATATGATCCGGGCAAGGCACATCAGATAATTCACCGCGATATCCCGGTGCCTGTAATGCTGTAATTCGTGTAACAGAATAAATCGGATATCCTTGTCCTGCAATCCGGAGATCATTTGGATTGGTAGTACAATACAGGGTTTTAATAATCCTACTGAAATTGGCGACTGGATATAGGCGCTGCTGTATACGCGTATATTTTTATTGATGCCAATCAAAGCCCGACATTCGTTATAAATATTTTTTACCTGACTGTTTTGCACAGGAAGAGCAGATTGAATAACCTGCCTGATCCTGAACTGGGAATGCAGTGTCAATACCGCCATGATTAAAATGCCTGCACACCAGACAAACAAAAGCAGATAATTTACAAGTGCGGGAGTCTCATGCTTTACGGAAATGGTAAAATCCTGCATCCAGTTGGCGGCTGTGGAAGCAGCTGCGGCGGTACCGGTATCTAAGGTGGCAGTTCCCCCAGGATTTTTTGAAACACCAAACTGCGTAAGCCATTGCCAGATTACGCTTGGCCCATCTGATCTTACAGGGATAAACGGCAATGCGAGTATGATCAGCAGTAAAAACCACAGATTATACTGCACCCTGAGAGATAGATGATTTTTGCAAAGTTTCTTAACCAGCAGGATCGCCGATACACATATTAAGATGGCTGCGCTGATGATTAAGAAGCGAATGCCAAGAGTATCAATCATGGGTACCTCCATTCAGGGATTTCTTCCTCAGCAGATTTTGCAGATCCTGGATTTCGTCCTCAGATAAGTTATCTTTTTCCAGGAAGTTAGTCATCATAGAAGTTAGATTTCCATTATAAAACCGTTTCAGGAAAGAATCATTTTCATGATCCAGATATTCGTCCTCCTGAACCAGTGGTGTATATACAAAAACACGGCTCTCTTTTTCATAGGTTAAAGCTTCTTTTTGAACCAGCCGTTTTAATAATGTTTGAATTGTTTTTGGACTCCAGGTAGTAGTCTTAGTCAGCTTATCCGTAACTTCGTTGGTACTGATCGGTGCATATTTCCATACTATTTTCATCACTTCATATTCAGCCTCGGATATTTGCGGTAATTTTTTCATGAATGATCCTCCTTAGATACTACATTTGTAATATAAACAGTATAGCCGGATGAAAGGGGAATGTCAAGTAAGATGCTTTTGTAAATGTATCCATCTGGCTTGGAGCGTGTTTTAAAATTGCTTTCTGGCAGCTGCGGTATCGCTTTTCTGATTTCATCATGAGCGTGAATTCCGCAATTTTATCATGATTTCATACAATCCCACTGGCAAAAGAAATCTAATTGCGTTATACTTGAAACATAATGATACAGGCAGGAGAACAGGAAGATGACAGAAAAATTATATTACGAAAACAGTTATATACAGAGATTTGAAGCAGAAGTTCTGGCTTGCGAAAAGCAGGAAGACTACTATGAAATAGTATTAGATAAAACGGCATTTTTTCCGGAAGGCGGCGGACAAAGCGCAGACCGTGGTTTTCTCAACGGGATTCCTTTATCCGATGCCAGGGAAAAGAATGGGATTGTGTATCATATCACAAGTCAGCCTATTCATCCTGGAACATCCGTTTTGGGGGAAATAGATTTTAAGGAACGTTTTTCTAAGATGCAGCAGCATACCGGGGAGCATATTATTTCTGGAATCGTGCACAGGAGGTTTGGCTGGCACAATGTGGGATTTCACCTTGGCAGCGAAATAGTAACAATGGATTTTGATGGGGCATTAAATGCGGATGAATTAGCGGACATAGAATATCAGGCAAATGAAATAGCATTTTCCAACAGAAAAGTGGAAATATCTTATCCAGCAAAAGAGGACCTGGAGAAGTTGGAATACCGCAGTAAAATTGAGATTGAAGGGCAGGTAAGGATTGTAACCATTCCAGGTGTAGATGTATGCGCCTGCTGTGCACCTCATGTAAATTATACAGGTGAGATTGGGATGATTAAGATTGTGGATGCACAAAAATACAAGGGCGGAACCAGAGTCAGCATGTTGTGCGGATTCCGCGCTTTGCATGACTATCGGACCAAGGAGCGGAATATAAATCAAATATCAGTAGTGTTGTCTGCTAAACCAGATCTGTCTGCTGAGGCGGTATTACGCCAGAAAGAAGAATTGCAGCATGATAAAGACAGGATGATCTACTTTCAGGGGAAATACATAGAAGAAAAAGCAGGCAGAATACCAGACGGCGGGGACGGGCATATCGGAATGCTTCTCTTTGAAGAAGATCTGGACAGCGGCATGATGCGAAAATATGTTAATCTTTCCGTTGGAAAAACAGATGGGATCAGCGGATGCTTTGTGGGGGACGATCAGAATGGATACCGGTATGTACTTGGCAGTGAGACCTTGGATGTAAGGAGTATTTCAGGTGAGATGAACCGCGATCTGGACGGGAAGGGCGGTGGAAAGCCCGGGATGGTTCAGGGTTCCGTAAACGGAACGAAGGAACAGATATTAAACGTAATGAAAAGGGTATTGGCTGATTCCAAAACAGAAAGGAAATAGACACAGAAAGGAAGCCACATTGGCGGCAGTATTACAGGAGTGCTGTGATCTGCAAGGGGTATAAGCATGATGGATGTAATTATAATTGGGGCAGGGGTAATTGGTTCTTCCATTGCCAGGGAGTTATCCAGATATCAGCTGGATATCTGTGTGCTTGATAAAGAACCGGATGTGTGCTGCGGTACCTCGAAAGCAAACAGCGGAATTGTCCATGCAGGGCATGATGCGAAACCGGGTACGTTAAAAGCCAGGTTAAATGTTCTGGGAAACCAGATGATGGAGGAGACAGCCAGGGAACTGGACATTCCTTTTAAAAGAAACGGTTCTATTGTGCTGTGTTTTTCAGAGAGTGAGGCTGGCAGGCTGGAAGTGCTCAAGAAACAGGGCGAGCAAAACGGGGTAAAGGGACTGCGTGTTGTTACAGGTTCTGAAATGAAAGAAATAGAACCCAATATTTCAGATAAGGTTCTGGCATTTTTATATGCGCCTACAGGGGGGATTGTCTGCCCCTTTGAATTGACTGCCGCAATGGCTGAAAATGCTTTTGCCAATGGCGCGGCGTTTTATTTTAATACCCAGGTTAAGGAAATTAAGAAGATGGGTAACGGGTACAGAGTTGCAACCGACAACGGAGATTTTGAAGCAAAGCTGGTGATTAATGCCGCCGGTGTAAATGCAGACCTGTTTAACAATATGGTAAGCAGCAAAAAGCTTACGATCGTACCAAGAAAAGGGGAATATTGCCTGCTGGATAAAAAAGCGGGAGATTTTGTAAATACTACGGTATTTCAGCTGCCTACCAATCTGGGAAAAGGTGTATTAATTACCCCTACCGTACACGGTAATTTAATGATAGGGCCTACGGCGGAAAATATAATAGACCGGGAAGATACTGCCACAACGGCAGAGGGAATTGCACAGGTAATTGACAAGGCACTGAAAAGTTCCGAAAAAGTACCAGTCCGTCAGGTGATTACTTCCTTTGCCGGACTTCGTGCACATGAAAGGGAACGGGATTTTGTCATTGGTGAGGCAGAAGATGCACCGGGATTTATCAATGCGGCAGGAATTGACTCACCGGGTCTTACCAGTGCGCCCGCCATAGGCGTTATGGTTTCAGAAATGGCTGCAAAAATATTAAAAGCAGAGAAAAAGACTGATTTTCAGGCGGAAAGAAAAGGGATACGTTTTATCAGAGATATGGATATAGAGGAGGCAAATGCAAAAATCGCTGCAAACCCTGCCTATGGAAGAGTCGTATGCCGTTGTGAGACCATTACAGAAGGAGAGATTCTGGATGCGATTCACAGACCGCTTGGAGCGCAAACGTTAGACGGTGTCAAACGCCGGACAAGAGCAGGCATGGGAAGATGCCAGGCAGGATTTTGTTCACCCCGGGTTATGGAGATTCTGGCAAGGGAGCTTAACATACCCCAGGAAGAGATCTGCAAGTCCGGGCAAGGTTCCAATCTAATTGCAGACAGCAAGAGGGAGGGATAAAATGGAGTACGATATCATTGTAATTGGCGGAGGCCCTGCGGGTCTGGCTGCAGCAATTGCAGCCAAAAAAAATGGAATCCGGGATATCTTAATCCTGGAACGGGAAAATGAACTTGGCGGAATTCTAAACCAGTGTATTCACAATGGTTTTGGGCTGCACACTTTTCAGGAAGAACTGACCGGACCGGAGTATGCAGCCAGATATATTGAGAAAATAATGGATTTCCATATTTCATATAAATTGGAAACGATGGTGCTTTCTGTCACAAGGGATAAAGAGGTTACGGCAGTAAATCCCAAAGAAGGGATTATCCGTCTTCGTGCCAGAGCTGTGATTTTGGCAATGGGATGTCGGGAACGACCCAGAGGAGCGCTTAATATTCCGGGATTTCGTCCGGCGGGAATCTTTTCGGCGGGCACTGCCCAGAGGCTGGTGAATATCGAGGGGCGGATGCCGGGAAAAGAAGTGGTAATTCTAGGCTCCGGTGACATTGGGCTGATTATGGCAAGAAGAATGACTTTAGAAGGGGCAAATGTAAAACTGGTAGCAGAATTAATGCCTTATTCCGGAGGGCTAAAACGTAATATCGTACAGTGCCTGGATGATTTTGGAATTCCTATTCGTTTGAACACTACGGTTGTAAAAATTCACGGAAAAGATCGATTGACCGGAGTCACTATAGCAAAAGTAGATGAAAATAAAAAGCCTGTTGCAGATACGTATGAATATCTGTCCTGTGATACCCTGTTATTATCGGTGGGTTTAATCCCCGAAAATGAACTGTCCGTGAATCTGGGGCTTACTATGGTTCCGGCAACAGCAGGACCTCAGGTGGATGAAAGTATGCAGACATGTGTAAGCGGGATATTTGCATGCGGCAATGTCCTGCACGTGCATGATCTGGTGGATTATGTTTCCCAGGAAGCTGCCTGTGCCGGTAAAGCAGCTGCAAAGTATCTTGCGGGAGGACTGAGGGAAGCTAGACAAATGGAAGCCAGACCTACACAAGTTAATCAAGTTGAAGTGCAATATGAAGATCAAGATGAAGAGCAACATATAGGTCAAGGTGAAAAACATATAGATCAACATATAGATCAACATATAGAAGCGAACCCTATAGAAATTACCGCGGCACAGGGTGTACGCTATACCGTCCCTCAATTTATTCATACAGCTAATATGGAAGATATGCTGATTCTGCGTTTCCGGGTTGGAGATGTATATCAGAATAAATACATCAGCATGTATTTTGATGAAGAACGGATTGTCCATAAAAAGAAAAAAATAATGGTACCTGGAGAAATGGAAGAACTGAAACTGAAAAAGGCTGATCTGTCCGGATTTCCAGACCTTAAGTGCATTACCGTAAAGATTGAGGAGGCATAATTGTGAAAGAAAGAGAATTAACCTGTATCGGATGTCCGCTGGGGTGCGCTCTGACGGTGACAATGGATGGCAATCAGGTGCTTAAGGTGGAAGGGCAATCCTGTAAAAGGGGTGAGGCATACGGCAGGAAAGAGTGTACTCATCCTACCCGGATCGTCACTTCTACTGTAGCAGTAAAAGGCGGTAGTATGGCAAGGGTATCTGTGAAAACAAAAACAGATATCAGCAAAGATAAAATTTTCAGATGCATGGAGGAAATTCATCGGATCGAGGTACAGGCGCCCGTACACATTGGGGATGTGATTCTAAAAAATGTGGCAGGGACACAGACGGATCTTATAGCAACTAAAAATGTACTCTGAAAACCATTAAAAACAAAAGAAAAAACTTTAAAATTGTCTTGTATTATGTGGGATTTTGTTGTATTATTAGAGTATTAAATGGTGCGAAAATCAGAAACCTGAGCGTGTTTGGAAAATGCTTTTTCAAACAGGCTCCAGTCCCAGGCGGCGAGGTTTTTGGTCCTCGGGGCAACAGCCAAATGGCATACAGATATGTTTTTTGGTGTGCAGCCGTGGAAGTAAAAAGCAGAGAAGGGGTACAGGATGAATTTAGATGATTTTAATACACCCGGTGAGCATAAAATGCGTATCGTACAGGAACTGGTACCTGGCAAGCAGGTTACTCTGGCACATGTAATAGCCAGCCCGGACCCAATTGTATACCGAAAATTGGGGTTAGATCCACAACTGGATTATCAGCGTGCGGCAATTGGAATCTTGAGTATGAGCCCGGCAGAAATTTCTGTAATTGCTGGGGATATGGCAGTAAAGACAGCTAATATTGATCTGGGATTTATTGACAGATTCAGCGGTACATTAATTTTTACCGGCAGAATTTCGGAAGTGGAAGCTGCAATTCAGGCAATTAATAAATATCTGGAAGAAAAGCTCAAATTTACAATCTGTGAGATAACCAGAACTTGATGAATTTGCAGACACGCTCTGGGGCGTCAGACAGTAGGCGTGGATTACTTGATTACTTGTGTCGATTGTACAGATTGTAAGAGAAGAGATATCATAATATGAAGAAAATTATATTAATGGGAAGAAGCGAGTGTGGCAAGACAACGCTTCGTCAGGCACTGAAAGGTGATACCATCCATTACCATAAAACGCAATACATAAATCACTTTGATGTTGTAATAGACACGCCAGGGGAATACGCGGAGACGAACCGTCTGGGACGTGCCCTTGCGCTTTATGCCTATGAGGCAGATGTGGTAGGACTTTTAATCAATGCAGATGAACCGTATTCCCTGTTTCCTCCTTGCGTCACAGCGTGTTCCACCAGGCCGGTAATCGGTATTGTAACTCAGATCGATTCTCCTACCGGAGACCCTGACCAGGCAGAACGCTGGCTCCGGCTCTCAGGATGTGAGACAGTATTTCGCGTAAGCTCCTATACAGGAGAAGGAATCTGGCAGATCCTGGATTATCTAAGAGATCCCGGTGATGTGCTGCCCTGGGATAAAGACGAAGCAGAAAAACCCAGGAAGATACTTTCAACAAAGTTTGCAGATGAAGAAGAAAAAGAATAATCTATGAAAATAGGGAATGAAAGCCTGGTGTTTACATGCCTTTTTTGGAGTGTTTTTTAAACAGCATTCCGGGATTGGGTGAATGTCAGGCTTTTTATAATGAAAAACAATTACCGGCATAAGCTATAGTTTCAGTTGACAGAATCAAAGGTAAATAATATAATAATTTGTAGAAAAATAGAGTCAATATAAGTTCCTGCTGGAAGGCGGGTCTGAAAAATGATTCCCGCCATCTGCACGCCTCACTTTGTGGCATGTTTGCTTCGAATTCAGGTTACGTAGCCCGCTACGTGCCCTTCATTTGGAACAAATTTCCCGCAAACTGTGACGTACATTTGTCAGAAAGCATTTTCAGACATGTCCTAGCAGGATAATAGGGAAGACGGGTGAAAGTCCCGCACAAGTCCGTTACTGTATAGTCAGATACCTGCTTATGTTGTTTGCATTGTATTTCCCTGCGGCAACCGGGGAGTATATTTTTTGTATGGAACCGTTGTCTTATAGTGTATTTGACAACGGATTTTTTGTTGTACCTGTCAGAATGTTGTAGTGTAAAAGGCATTCTGCCAGCGCCAGCAAAATGGAAAGGATCATATATGGATCAGGATAACGGATTACAGGATTATTATATAATAAAAAATAATAAAAAGCTCAGATACGGCTATACTACAGGCTCCTGCGCAGCAGCGGCAGCAAAGGCGGCAGTGATGATGCTCCTGATGAAAAAAGATGTGGGTACAGTCGATTTGATGACTCCAAAGGGAATTTTACTACATTTAAACCTGGAAGAGATTAAACGCAGTGAGAGCCAGGTATCCTGTGCGGTAAGGAAGGATGGGGGAGACGATCCTGACGCTACAACAGGCACCCTTGTCTATGCAAAAGTGTGGAAAACATTAGAAGCAGGTGTCACAATAGATGGCGGAAAGGGTGTTGGACGGGTTACGAAGAAGGGATTGGAGCAGCCGGTAGGCGCAGCTGCCATTAACAGGGTGCCCCGCCAGATGATCCGGGAAGCTGTCACAGACATTTGTGAAGAACAGGATTATCACGGGGGAATTGCAGTGGAAATTTCCATACCGGAAGGAGTGGAAATTGCCAAAAAAACATTTAATCCCAGGCTTGGCATTGAAGGGGGCATTTCTGTACTGGGAACAAGCGGAATTGTAGTTCCCATGAGCGAAGCAGCATTAATTGCAAGTATACGTCTTGAAATGGAGATGAAGAAAGCAAATGGTGCAGAATACCTGGTCATTACTCCTGGTAATTATGGAGAAGCATTTTCCAAAGATCATCTGAATATCGATCTTACCAATTCCATGAAATGCAGCAATTATGTGGGTGACACCATTGATATGGCGGTGGAGCTTGGAATGAAAGGCATTTTGTTTATTGCACATATTGGGAAATTTATTAAGGTTGCGGGTGGGATTATGAATACTCATTCCAGATGCGCCGATTCCAGAGCCGAGATTATGGCTGCAAATGCGGTCAGAGCCGGAGCGCCAATAGAAGCAGTACAGAAAATATTGCAGACAATTACCACGGAAGAGGCTTTAGGGATCTTAAAGGATTATGGCTGCATGGAAGCGGTTATGGAGCATGTACTGGAAAAAATAGATTATTATTTAGATCACCGCTCATATGGAAGTCTGAAAACAGGTGTTATTCTTTTTTCAAATGAATACGGTACCCTTGGCGTGACGAGCGGTGTTAAAGAACTAATGAGCCGATTTATGCGGTCGCATAAAAGAATATTGGAAACAGACCGGTTATATTTGCGGGAGATGGTACAGGAGGATTTTCCGGATCTCTGCAAAATGCTAAAGGATGAGGAAGTAATGCGTGCTTACGAACATGCATTTGCAGACCGGGAGGCACACGAATGGCTGGATCGCCAGATTATGAGATATCAACAGTACGGGTTTGGCTTGTGGGCCGTCATTTTAAAAGACAGCGATGAAATGATCGGGCAGTGCGGTATTACCATGCAGGACATAGAAGGCGTGGAGGTTCCGGAAGTGGGGTATCTGTTTCAAAAGGCATACTGGCATCAGGGATATGCTTCGGAAGCGGCGGCAGCCTGCAAAAAATATGCATTTGAAGTTTTAGAGGTACCGGAGTTATATTCCATTATACGTGATACCAATATCCCATCCCAAAAGGTAGCGCTCAGAAATGGAATGACGCAAAAAGGACAGTTTGTGAAGCATTATTATGGTATAGATATGCCTCATTATATTTATTCGATAACAAGGGATCAGATTCACAATAGCTGAGAATATAACAGATAAATCAATAAGCAGAGCAGAAAGGAAGCTACGGGAAGGCAGCAAAGCGTTCCTTCCAAGCAAGTGGCAAAGGTTAAGAAAATGGCAGGTAAATTATTTGGTTTAGGAATCGGACCTGGGGACCCGGAATTACTCACCTTAAAAGCAGTCCGCATTATTCAGGAAAGCGATGTGATTGCAGTGCCGGGAAAAGTAAAAGAAGAAAGCGTTGCGTATCAGATAACAAAACAGGCTGTAAAAGAGCTGGATGAGAAAGAGATCATTGCCGTACACATGCCAATGACTAAGGATCATGAAAAGCTGGAAAGCAGTCACAATGAGGGTGCTGACCAGGTAGAAAAATATTTAAAAGAAGGAAAAAATGTCGCCTTCTTAACACTGGGTGATCCAACGGTGTATTCCACTTATTTATATATACATAAAAGGATTCAGGACAGAGGATATGAAGTAGAGATTGTTAGCGGCATTACCTCATTTTGCGCTGTAGCTGCCCGTTTAAATATTGGACTGGTGGAAAAAGCGGAGCCTTTACATGTCATTCCGGCATCTTATCAAATCGAAGATGCTCTGAAGCTTCCGGGTACAAAGGTACTGATGAAGGCAGGCAAAAAAATGGCGATGGTAAAAGAAGAACTGCAAAAGAGAAATGAAAGAGCAGTTATGATTGAAAACTGCGGTATGGAAAACGAAAAAATCTACCGTTCCGTGGAAGAAATACCGGAAGATGCCGGATATTACTCATTAATTATTGCAAAGGAGAATTAAAATGGTACATTTTGTAGGAGCAGGTTCGGGAGCGGCAGATTTAATCACGGTCCGCGGGAAAAAATTATTGGAAGAGGCAGATGTTATCATTTATGCAGGTTCTCTTGTGAATCCGCAGCTTCTGGATTATAAAAAGGATGACTGCAGGGTTTATAACAGTGCAACGATGACGTTAGAAGAAGTATTAGAGGTTATGTTTGACACTGAGGAAAAAGGGCTTACTACGGTAAGGCTGCATACGGGAGATCCCTGTCTGTACGGAGCTATCCGTGAACAGATGGATGTCCTGGATGAAAAAAAGATCAGGTACGATTACTGCCCGGGTGTAAGCTCCTTTAGTGGTGCAGCATCTGCACTGAATCTGGAATATACGCTGCCGAATGTATCACAAAGCGTTATCATTACCCGTATGGCAGGCCGTACTCCCGTTCCGGAAAAAGAAGAAATTGCATCGTTCGCAGCACATCAAGCGACCATGGTTGTATTCTTAAGTACCGGAATGCTGGAAAAGCTGTCAGAACGTTTAATTGCGGGCGGCTATACTGCGGATACCCCGGCTGCAATCGTATACAAGGCTACCTGGGAGGACGAGAAAGCATTTGTGTGCACAGTAGGGACACTTGCGAAAACAGCGGCAGAAAACCAGATTACAAAAACAGCCCTTATGATCATTGGCGATGTAGTCAGCCATAGCCATTATGACCGTTCAGAATTATACAATCCTGCATTTACAACAGAGTTCCGGGAAGCTAGTGCCGCCCGGAGAGCAAATACGCCGGGAGGCACTAGTACAACAGAGTAATTGCGGCACAGGATAGGAGTTTATATGAAATTAGCAATGATAAGTTTTACCGAACGTGGGTGCAGGCTCTGCCGCAATTTGTCAGAGGCCCTGGAAGTGCAGGGGTACTGCTGTGAGGCTTATGCAATGAAAAAGTATGCCGAACCACATCAGCTGATCCCTTTGACAAAGCCCCTTCAGGAATGGACGGGGGAGATGTTCGAAGCATGTGATGCCATATGCTTTATTGGAGCGTCGGGAATTGCAGTCAGAAGCATTGCCCCGTTTGTCCGTGATAAGACAAAGGATCCGGCAGTGGTAGTCATGGATGAAAAAGGAATATTTGCAATCTCGCTGTTATCTGGGCATCTGGGAGGCGCAAATGATCTGGCTGGGGTGCTTGCCAATTTAACAGGTGCCATACCGGTTATTACCACTGCTACGGATGTAAACGGAAAGTTTGCCGTAGACGTGTTTGCGAAGAAAAACAGATTATATATTGAAAATATGACGTATGCAAAGGAAATTTCGGCAGATGTACTGGACGAAAAGCCGGTAGGATTTTACAGTGATTTCCCGGTGCTGGACCAGATTCCGGAAGAAATTATTCCGGTAACCAAAGAGCAGGTATTCGAAGGTACCAATGGAATGGCAGTAACGCTTTATCCTAATATCCAGCCCTTTAAGCATACGCTCCATCTGATTCCCAAAATCCTGACGGTTGGAATCGGTTGCCGCAGGGGAACGGATGCAGCGGAAATTGAGCAGGCAGTGATGGAGTCGTTAAGTGCGGCGGGATTCTCCATTCATGGTATCGAACAGATTGCAAGTATCGATCTGAAGGCGGAAGAACCCGGCATCTTAAGCTTCTGTGAAAAATATAAGATTCCCTTTGTAACTTACAGCAAAGAAGAATTATCAGAAGTAAAGGGAACATTTACGGAGTCGGAATTTGTAAAAGAAATTACAGGAGTATCCAATGTATGCGAAAGAAGTGCGGTACTTGGAAGCCTGAGAGGCAGATTAATACAAAAAAAGAAAGTGGCAAAGGGCATTGAAAAAGCCCTCGGCATTACAACCGCCATTGCCCTAAGAGAATGGAGTGTTGAATTTGAATAAGATATATGTAGTTGGAATTGGACCGGGAGAATATGAACAGATGACTATGCGTGCAGCAAATGCCCTGAATGGCTGTGATACAATTATCGGTTATACGGTGTATGTAGATCTGGTAAAGGAGCATTTTGCAGGAAAAGAGTTCCTGACCACACCCATGACCAAAGAAGTAGATCGCTGCGTCCTTGCATTTGAAGAGGCGAAAAAAGGTAAAAATGTTGCGATGATCTGCAGCGGGGATGCAGGTGTATATGGTATGTCGGGACTGATGCTGGAAATTGGTGCAGAGTATCCCGGGATTGAAGTAGAAGTCATTCCGGGAGTAACTGCAGCTACTGGCGGAGCAGCCGTACTTGGCGCACCCTTAATCCATGACTTCGCATTAATCAGCTTAAGTGATCTCTTAACCCCCTGGGAAAAAATAGAAAAAAGGCTGGTTTTGGCTTCGGAAGCAGATTTTGTGATCTGTCTGTATAATCCCTCCAGTAAAAAACGTCACGATTACCTGCAGAAAGCATGTGATCTTATGATGGAGCATAAAGGCGGAGAAACAATCTGCGGTATTGTAATGAATATCGGCAGAGAGGGAGAATCCATGGAGGTCATGACTTTAAAAGAACTGCGTGATACCAAAGTGGACATGTTTACTACTGTGTTTATCGGTAATTCCCAGACAAAAGAAATAGACGGGAAGATGGTTACCCCAAGAGGATACAGACATGGATAAGATCCTGATTTTTGCCGGAACAACGGAAGGGCGTGAACTGGTACAGCACTGTACCGGGTACCTTTGCCCGGAGTCAGCGGATCAGGCTGTGGAAATTCATGCCTGCGTTGCAACGGAGTATGGCGGACAGCTGATTTCCTTCGATGCCGCATCGGATGTGGAAAAAGAATCCGCTCCGGGAATAAGGGTGCATACCGGGCGTTTAACCACGGAGCAGATGGCAGACTTGATGAAGGAAGAACAGATAGACCTGGTAATTGATGCCACACATCCCTATGCCGTTGCTGTTTCCGAGAATATTCAACTTGCCTGCACCCGGTGCGGCACGGAATATTTACGCCTCTTAAGAGGAAACAGTCATCTAAATGTGGATCGGGATATTACGGTTGTGGCTTCCATAGAGGAAGCGGTGGAATTTCTTAAAAATACAAAGGGAAATGTGCTGGTTACCACGGGCAGCAAGGAACTGGCAAAATTTACTGCAATCCCAGGCTTTCAGTCCCGCATTTTTGCCCGGGTTCTGTCTACACCGGATGTTGCAGCAGCTTGTGCAGAATTGGGATTTCAGGGCAGGAACCTGATCTGCATGCAGGGACCATTTTCGGAAGAATTAAATATAGCCATGTTAAAACAGATTGATGCATCCTATCTGGTTACGAAAGATTCCGGAAAATCCGGAGGATTTGAAGAGAAAATAACGGCAGCCAGACGTGCTGGTGCACGAGTGGTTCTGATTGGCAGACCGGTAGAAAATACCGGATTTTCCATGGAAGAAATAAAAGAAATGCTAAAGCAGAGATTTGGGGCTTTAAACCAGGAAGAGAAGAAAGAAAAACGCCTGGTATCACTGATCGGGATTGGTATGGGAACGCAAGAAAATATGACAAGAGAAGCATTTTCGGCCTGTGAGGAAGCAGATGTATTGATTGGAGCCGCCAGAATCTTAAAAACAGTGGAGAATCTTGGAAAACCTGTTTTTGTTTCCTACAGGGAAAATGAAATCAAAGACTTTGTACAAGCACATCCCGCATATAAAAAGATTGCAATTTTACTGTCCGGTGATATCGGATTCTATAGCGGGGCAAAAAAAATGCTGGATTTGTTTGGAGATTACCATACAAAGGTCTATTCCGGAATCTCTTCCGTTGTTTACTTCTGTGGGAAATTGCACACTTCCTGGGAGGATGTTTATCTGATGAGCCTCCATGGCAGGGAGCAGAATCTGATAGCAGCGGTAAAGCGCCATAAAAAGGTATTTGCCCTGATCGGTAAGCAGGATGGTGTAAATCAGGTATGCCGGGATCTGTGCAGTTACGGGCTTTCGGATGTCAAAGTGCATACCGGAGAAAACCTGTCCTATTCCAATGAACGTATTCTAAGTGGTACGGCAGATTCCATGGCGGAAGAGACCTTTGAAAAGCTGTCGGTAGTATTGATCGAAAATCCGGAGGCTTCTATAGTGGTTACCCATGGAACCCGGGATGAAGCATTCTTAAGGGATAAGGTGCCAATGACAAAAAGTGAAGTACGCAGTATTTCTTTATCAAAGCTTCAGTTGAAAGAGAATTCCGTTATCTATGACGTTGGCGCAGGAACCGGTTCCGTATCCGTGGAGATGGCATTGCAGTCCTGGAATGGCGTTGTCTATGCGATTGAGAAGAAAAAGGAAGCGGTTCGGCTCATTGGGGAAAACAAAAAGAAATTTGCTGTCCCGAATCTGAATGTAGTGGAGGGGCTTGCACCGGAAGCATTGGAAGAACTCCCTGCACCAACCCATGCATTTATCGGCGGTTCATCCGGAAATCTGAAGCAGATCATGGAACTAATCCTGGGGAAAAATCCAAAAGCCCGGATTGTGATTAATGCCATTGCCCTGGAAACCGTAGCGGAAGCACTGAACTGCCTGAAAGAACTGCCGGTGAAGGATACGGATATTGCTGCCGTGTCGGTGGGAAAATCAAAAGAAGTAGGTAATTATCATATGATGATGGGACAGAACCCGGTTTATATTATTTCCTGCACAGGGGAATGATTTTTGAAACACATTCAGGTAGTCCGTCCGGGCAGAAAGAGGACGGACAGTGCTGAATAGTTTGTCAGCCTGCCTGGTACTACATGTACAGGAATAGCTTGTCTGAAAGGAGATAGCATGCATCAGCCTAGAATTTTAATCACCGCAGGAGCAAGCGGCAGCGGAAAAACGTTAATAACCTGTGGCATTTTGCAGGCACTGCGGGAGCGGGGACTAGAAGTTTCCTCCTTCAAAAGCGGTCCCGACTATATAGATCCCATGTTTCACAGCAAGGTCATTAAAGCAAAGTCAGCCAATCTGGATTTGTTTTTTACCAATCCGGAAGTGACCAGATATTTGTTTGCCAGAACAGCCAAAGACACTGATATTTCCGTTATGGAGGGCGTCATGGGGTTCTATGACGGACTGGGGGGGACATCCGTTACCGCCAGTACCTATAAACTTGCAGCCGCCACAGATACACCGGCGGTGATGGTGGTAAACTGCCGGGGCATGAGCATATCGGTGCTTGCTCAGATCAAAGGATTTGTAGAGTATAAATCGGACAGTCATATAAAAGGAGTAATCCTGAATCAGATGTCGCCAATGCTCTATCCCAGGATAAAGGCAGCCATAGAGGAAGAAATTGGTGTCAGCGTGTACGGCTATGTGCCAAAGATAACAGATTGTCTCATTGAAAGCAGGCATTTAGGGCTGGTGCTGCCGGATGAAGTCAAAGATCTGGAAGAGAAGCTTACAAATTTGGCGGCAGTTCTGGAAGAGACGCTGGATATAGATGGATTGATAGAACTGGCTGGTACGGCACCTTTAATCAGCGGCAATCCGCCGGAGTTTGAAAAGGTGGAAGGCAATCCGGTGATTGCAGTAGCTTCAGATGATGCGTTTTGCTTTATCTACCAGGACAACCTCCGCATTTTGGAAGAAATGGGTGCAAAGCTGTTATATTTCTCTCCCCTTAGAGATGGGAAGGTTCCGGAAGGTGCAGACGGATTGTTGTTATACGGAGGCTACCCGGAGCTGTTTGCCAGGGAGCTGCATCAAAATAAAATTATGAGGCAGGATATTAAGGAAAAATTGGAATCCGGTCTTCCATGCATGGCAGAATGCGGTGGCTACATGTATCTCCATGAACAGATGGAAGACATGGAGGGGAATACTTACGAAATGGCTGGAGTCATTTCCGGCAGGGCATATCGTACAGAAAAATTAGGAAGATTTGGATACATCGATTTGACACCCAGAAAGGATCAACTGCTGGGAATGGATATTGGGATCATTAAGGCTCATGAATTTCATTATTTTGACAGCACGAATACGGGCAGCAGTTTTCTGGCAAGAAAACCTGCAGGGAAAAGAGAGTGGGAATGTATCTGCGGCAGCAGGCAGCTGATTGCGGGATTTCCCCATCTCTATTACTATTCCAATCCGGAGGTGCCGTACCGGTTCCTGAAACAGTGTGTATCCTACAGGAAATTACGAAGTGAAAGTGGAGGAAGAGAAGGATGTTATCATCCATATTAGCATTAATATTAGGTTTTCTGCTGGACCTGATTATTGGAGATCCGCATTTCATCTATCATCCGATCCGGCTGGTGGGGAATCTGATTTCCGTTACGGAAAGAGGACTTCGAAGTGTATTTCCAAAATCGGAAAAGGGAGAGCTTGCGGCAGGTGTTGTACTGGTTGTGATCGTTGCAGGCATCACCACAGCGGTACCCTGGCTTATCTTATATCTGGCGGGTCTTCTAAGCAGCGGGCTGGTATTCGTTTTACAGACGATTATGTGCTACCAGCTTTTGGCTGCGAAATCACTTAAAACGGAGAGTATGAAAGTGTACGACAGATTAAAGCAGCATGATCTGGAAGGCAGCAGGTATGCAGTGTCCATGATCGTGGGACGGGATACCAAGAGCCTGGACGAGACCGGTGTAACAAAGGCAGCAGTAGAAACCGTAGCGGAGAATACATCCGATGGAATTATCGCCCCCATGCTTTTTATGGCAATCGGCGGTGCCGTATTTGGATATTTTTATAAATCGATTAATACCATGGATTCCATGGTTGGATATAAAAATGATAAATATCTTTACTTTGGCAGATTCGCGGCAAAGCTGGATGATGTTGTAAATTATATACCGGCAAGAATTTCAGCGTATCTGATGATCGGGGCATCTTTTTTTGCAGGTCTTTCCGTAAAAGATGCATACCGGATCTATAAAAGAGACCGTTATAATCACGCAAGCCCCAACTCTGCACAGACAGAGGCGGTAATGGCCGGAGCGCTGCAGATACAACTGGCAGGTGATGCCTGCTATTTTGGAAAGCTGTATAAAAAGCCAACCATTGGAGATCCCATGCGGGCAGTGGAAGCGGAAGATATTAAACGGGCAAATGTGCTGCTTTACGCAACTGCCATATTATCTTTGTTTGTATTTGCCGCGATAAAGCTTGCGGTATGGGGATTTCTCTTTTGTTAATCCGATAAAGAAAAGAATCAGGAAGAGGGGAGCGTCTATAGCTCCCAAGAGGACAAGGTATGGATATCGAAAAACACAAACACGGTGGAGACATCTATTCCCAGGAAGTGAAAATGGATTATTCTGCGAATATCAACCCCCTGGGGATGCCGAAAGCAGTTATCCAGGCGGCATACGAAGGGATTTTAAATTCGGTGAATTATCCGGATATTCACTGCGGGAAGCTGCGGGAAGCACTATCTTTTAAGGAAGGTATCCAGAAGGAGCATATCATCTGCGGCAATGGTGCGGCAGAGTTGATTTTTTCCCTGGCAGCGGCAATCAAACCGAAAAAAGCATTACTGGCAGCGCCGGGTTTTGCAGAGTATGAACAGGCACTGCGGATCAATGGCTGTGAGATAGTGTACTATCTCCTGAAAGAAGAGCAGGGTTTTGAACTGCAGGAGGATTACCTGGAAGCCATCACACCGGATTTGGATTTGTTATTCTTATGTGTTCCGAACAACCCGACAGGTCTGGTAAGCCCAAAGGATTTTCTGGATAAGATCCTGGATAAATGCAGGGCATGCAATGTCTGGATGGTAGTAGATGAATGCTTTAATGATTTTTTAGATGATGCCGGGGTTTATACCATGAAGAATGAAATTACTTCAAATGATCATTTATTTATCTTAAAAGCATTTACAAAACTCTATGCTATGGCGGGACTGCGCCTGGGATATGGCTTTTGCAGTAATCTGGAACTTTTAGAAAAAATGGCGGATTCCGTCCAGCCCTGGAACGTTTCCATACCGGCACAGATGGCAGGAACAGCAGCGCTGCGCGAGGTGGGATTTGTAGAAAACAGCAAGGCACTGATTCGGGAAGAACGCCAGTATTTATCAATCAAAATGAAGGAACTGGGATTTCAGGTTTATGATTCAAAAGCCAATTTCCTATTTTTTCGCGGACTTGAAAATCTGGCAGAGGAATGTAAAAAAAAGGGTATTCTCATACGAGACTGCAGTAATTACTATGGACTGAGTGATGGATATTACCGAATTGCGGTAAGAACACATGAAGAAAATGAAACATTAATCGAAATTATGCAGGAGATTATAAAAGCACGGGACAGCCACGCAGACCATTAGAGGTTTCGTGCACCCGGGACTTAAATTGGCGTTTGAGTGAAATTCAAAGAGTAAGTTCATAGCAAATCAGGGAGCAGGTTAAGCTTTCTATCAGAAAAAGGTTAGCAAAAGTGTCACATAGGAGGAAAATATGGCAAAAGCAATTATGGTGCAGGGGACCATGTCTAATGCAGGCAAGAGTCTGTTAGCGGCGGGGCTTTGCAGGATCTTTAAGCAGGACGGTTACAAAGTAGCACCTTTTAAATCCCAGAACATGGCTTTAAATTCATTTATTACGGAAGAAGGGCTTGAGATGGGACGTGCACAGGTTATGCAGGCAGAAGCAGCAGGTATCAAGCCTTCTGTTTATATGAATCCCATACTTTTAAAGCCCACTAATGATATCGGTTCACAAGTGATCGTAAATGGAGAAGTGGTTGGGAATATGAGCGCAAGAGAATATTTTGCGTATAAAAAGAATCTGGTTCCTGATGTGCTGCGTGCTTATCATAAACTGGAAGAGGAATACGATATTATTGTAATCGAGGGTGCCGGGAGCCCAGCAGAAATTAATTTAAAGCAGGAAGATATTGTAAATATGGGCATGGCGAAAATGGCGAAAGCCCCGGTTCTCCTTGTTGGAGACATTGACAGAGGCGGTGTGTTTGCACAGCTGATCGGTACGGTAATGTTATTGGAAGAGGATGAGAAGGCAATGATAAAGGGCCTGATCATTAACAAGTTCCGGGGAGATAAGACCATTCTGGAACCGGGAGTTGAAATGCTGGAAGAGCGGGCTGGCATCCCCGTGGTGGGAGTAGCGCCTTATCTTCAGATTGAGGTGGAAGACGAAGACAGCCTGACAGAACGTTTTTCGGGAAATCAGGAAGTTGGCTTAATCGATATAGCAGTCATACGCCTGCCAAGAATCTCTAATTTTACTGATTTTAATCCATTTGAGAGCATGGAGGGCGTATCCCTTCGTTACGTACATTCCGTCTCAGAGCTTAAGAACCCGGATATGATTATTTTACCGGGTACGAAAAATACCATGGAAGATTTGCTTTGGATGCGCCAGAACGGTCTGGAGGCATCAGTGCAAAAGCTGGCAGCAGCAGGGAAAATTATTTTTGGGGTCTGCGGCGGATACCAGATGCTGGGTGAGACACTGTCTGATCCGGATTGTGTGGAAGCCGGAGGGGAGATCAAAGGAATGGGTCTATTGCCTATGGATACCGTATTTGAAAAAGAAAAGACAAGAACCCGGGTATCCGGAACATTTGGCAGGATTGACGGTCCACTTGACAGCCTCTCCGGTGTAAAGCTGGAAGGCTATGAGATCCATATGGGCAGCAGTACTTTAAAAGAAGGCTGTGTACCTCTAACCGCTGTCTCTGACGGGGTAACGCATTCGAAAGAAAAACCGGACGGAGCATACAGAGCTCATGTCTATGGAACCTATGTACACGGCATTTTTGACAAGGAAGAAGTGGCAAAGGAAGTGATCATGTCACTGGGCAGAATAAAAGGGATAGATGCAACAGAGATAACCAGTGTAGACTTCCAGGCATTTAAAGAAACCCAGTATGATATTCTGGCATCAGAGCTGAGAAAGCATTTTGATATGAAGAAAATATACCGGATTATGGAAGAAGGCATTTAACAGAGCATTTGAGCATTCGTGCGTTGAATATGATAAAAAACGCAGGTAAGCGGAATGAGAGGACATCATGAAAGTAGAATTAGAAAATGTAAAACCCAGAGATATAGAAAAGAGAAGCTTTGAGATCATTACGGAAGAGCTTGGAGAAAGGATACTTCCAAAAGATCAGGAACTGATTATCAAACGCTGTATCCACACCAGTGCTGACTTTGATTACGCAGATAATCTGTGCTTTTCAGAAGAGGCAGTGGCAAAAGCAATCAGTGCAATAAAGTCTGGTGCCTGTATCGTTACCGATACTCAGATGGCAAAAGCCGGCATTAATAAGAAAGCCCTTGCTAAGTACGGCGGTGAGGTATACTGCTTTATGTCAGACGAAGACGTGGCTCAGACAGCCAGGGAAAATGGCAGTACCAGAGCCACAGCCAGTATGGATAAAGCTGCTGCAATGGGGGAAAAACTAATCTTTGCCATTGGAAATGCGCCTACGGCATTAGTGAGGATTTATGAACTGATTCAGGAGAAAAAGTTAGATCCTGAATTAATTATCGGTGTTCCGGTTGGATTTGTAAATGTAGTACAGTCTAAGGAATTGATTATGGACAGTGACGTTCCTTATATTGTTGCACGGGGAAGAAAAGGCGGGAGCAATATTGCAGCCTGTATCTGTAATGCGCTGTTATATATGATTGATGATAACAGGGAATAGAGCAGTATGGCATGACGCTTATGAATGTAAGCGAATATGTCCAGTAAAAATTCAATTATATAACAGGAGTTTATATCCTTAAAAATGGAATACTAACTGGTGTGCCTAATACTTGGTATGCCAGTTTTCTCTATAGAAAAAATTACGGGTTTAAGAGGCGATAACGCCGGCGTAAATACGCCATTACATAACACACGCGATGTGATCACTCTACAGATGAACACCTGACGCAGATAACATGAACGATGTGTAATGGCTTATTTACACTGGAGGTACTAGGTTATGATACAAAAATATAAAAAAACGTTACAGTTAATAAGCTGGGATTGGACAACATTACTTCTTTTTGAAGCGATTTATAAAATGATCTGGATGACCGGCCTGGTTTTTCTGCAGACAGGGTTAGAAGAGTTGATGGCCCGGGCAGCTTTATATTATATTACCATGGACAATGCAGGCCGCCTGTTTACTTCTCCAATTTTGATACTGGGATTATTATTTTTACTGTTGTTGCTCGCATTCTTTATTTATATGGAAATAACAGGAATTATCATTTATTTTGACCACAGCCGAAGAGACGAACCGATTAAGGTGCGGGGGCTGTTGATTCAGTCTATGAAAAAAGCCATTATCGTATTTAAGCCGTTTAACCTGCCATTGCTTTTCTTTGTCATTCTGATGATGCCTCTGGCGGGGATCCCTTTTACCTCAGGTCCGTTTCAGGGTTTTGAGATACCGGGGTTTATTCTGGATTTTATTGTGGAGAATAGAGTATTAAACATTTTCTTTATTTCGGCTATGCTGATTGTAATGATAATCGTATTCAGGCTGGTATTCAGTCTGCATGAAGTAGTCCTGGAAAATAAAAGTTTCTTTCGGGGATGTAAAGAGAGTATTCATAAAACAAAGCATAAATTTATCGGTTCAATTTTTTCTTTTATTTTGTGGAATATCCTTTATATTATTTTTGAAATAATTGCAGCAGCTGCAGTAATTGCAATTCTTCTGGCAGTTGCTAAGTTCTTCCGCACAGGGGTGGAAGCAAAGGACTATTTCTGGTTTAATCTAACGGTTTGGAGCGGTCTTGGAATTGTTTTGAGTACCATTGGCCTGGCGGTCTTCAATCTGGGATATATTTCTGTGTATTATTATGAACAAAGTGGATGCAGCATTGTGAATCGTCAAAAAGATGAACGGCATCTGCTGCTGAGAATGGGAAAAAAGGTGGTAGTACTGGTTATGGTATTTCTGATACTGGGATTGTATATTGATAATACGCCTTATGCCGTAAGCGCAGCCATGCTGCGGGACGATAACGCACATATCGATATTGTTGCCCATCGTGCAGGCGCCATGTTTGCCCCGGAAAATACAATTGCGGCACTGCATGAAGCTATAGACAGCAAAGCAGATTATGCAGAAATTGATGTGCAGGAAACAAAAGACGGGCAGCTGATTGTTATGCATGACGCTAATTTTGAACGGACAGCCGGAGTCCGAAAGAATGTATGGGATGTTGATTTTAATGAATTAAGACAGTATGATGCGGGAATCCGCACTGCTTACCGCTACAAAGACGAAAAAATCCCCACACTGGAGGAAATGATTCAGGAAGCGGGAAATAACATAAAATTAATGATTGAATTGAAAAGTACCGGACATGAGCAGAATCTGGAACAGAGGACGGTTGACCTTATACGGCAATATCAATATCAGGAGCAGTGTATGGTGGTTTCCATGGACCGTAAAATACTAAAAAAGATAAAAGAGCTGGCCCCGGAAATTAAAACCGGTTTAATATCAGCTGTTGCATATGGAAGCCTGGAAAATATGGAGGAAGCGGATGCATTCAGTGTGGAAGCTACCTTTGTAACGAGAAATATGATAAGCCGCCTGAAAGCCAACGGAAAGCCGATCTATGTCTGGACCTTAAATAACGAAAAATCCATTCGCAAATATGTAGAAATGGGCGTGGATGGTATTATTACCGATAACCAATACCTGGCAAGCTACGTTCTGGATACCAGAGGGCAGGATCTGCTTTTAGACGGTATTGTAGATAAAATATTGGGGCAATAATCAATGCCATATCCAACTCGAATCTTCCCGGCATTCAGACTGCTGCCACAAAGCTGTTTCCTCAGAATGTTGGGATCCACGGGCGGCAGCAGGTTATTCTTTTTTGGATATAGCATATTGTGTTTAGACAGTTCTGTGTGAAACAAGATTAAATCTGAACATGAGTAATTGGCTTTTTACGAAAGAACAGAAAACGGCTCTTTTTAGCATCTGTTGAGGTATAGTATGTACCTGCAGCCATTACCAGAAATGCCAGAACAAAACTTACATGGGGTATTTCCCGGAAAATAATGAGGGAGAGAAATACCCCAATAAATGGTGATATAGAGTAATAGGCACTGGTTTTTGCTGCCCCGAGGCTTCTTTGGGCATATACATAGCAAAAAATACTCAAACCATAGGATACAAAGCCTAAAATCAGGGTACAGAAGATATAAAGGGCGGGAATACCGTTCTCATGAAGAAGAAAGGACAGGAGCAAGGAGCCGGTCCCGGAACCAAAGCCTTTGATGATAACCACTTTCAAAGGACTGTTTTTCGAAAGCATGCGGGTACAATTATTTTCAAATCCCCAGCATACACATGCGCCCAGCACAAAAAGTGAACTGTAGGAAAAGGAGAGGCTTCCAGGTTCGGGCAGAGATAGTATCAGGCTGGAAAGCGTAATCAATCCGATGCCAAACCAGAGCCGTCCCGTAATTTTTTCCCGGAACAGGGTAAAAGCGATCAGTGAAGTAGCAACAATCTCAAAATTATTTAAAAGAGATACATTGGCTGCGGAGGCTTTTGAAAGTCCCATCATTAATAAAAAAGGAGCCGCAATATCCAGTAAAATCATACCTGCAATGTAGGGGAAATCCCGTTTTACAAAAGGCGTGTCTTTGGAAGGGGATGCAGCCTTTTTTTGAATCAAATTAATGGATGCCATTCCAAATCCGGCACCCAGGTAGAGCAGGGATGCCATAAGGGCAGGCGGTATTTCCGATAACAGCAGTTTAGAAACCGGGGAACTTATGGAATAAAGAACAGCTGCAGCGATGGCGCTAAATACAGCAATGTGTTTTTGGAATGTTATTTTCATAATGCGCACTTCCTTTCTGTTCATATCCCCTATGGGGGGATATGAATATTATATCACCAAAGGATAGTGAATACAAGAGGTTGAAAAATTATAAAGTAGTATCCACCCTGTAAAGATAGAAAAAGGCATACAAAATTTGATTTGGATATAATAAAAATCCGATTGTCATAAACAATCGGATTTTTAGGGGTACGTCTTTATTTCTCATCTAGAGTCATTCGTATATGATTGATAAACAGATTACGTATACTGGAGTATTCCCCCAGACCTTTTAACACGCATTCTACTGGATATCCCGCTTCTTTCAATTGGCAGTACCAGGATTCCGGATCATCGCCCGCCATATCATTTCTGGCATGGTCTCCGGCAACGATCATAAATGGTGCCAAAACAACTTTTTTCGGTTTTTTTGCAGCAATCATTTTTAAGATTGAAGACATGGAAGGATATGCTTCCACAGTACCCAGGTATATATTTTCATAGCCATAATCTTTGAAAGCATAATCAAGTGCAGCATAGATTGCATTGGCATAATGGGTTGTCCCATGTCCCATCATAACCAGCACTTCATCTTCGGAAAGGGATGAAAACTCACTTGACACAGCTCGTATCACAGTCTGGTTATCTTCCTCGGTAGTGAGCAGCGGGTTGCCAAAGCGTATGGAATGAAAGGATTCCTGGAAAGCCAGGGCGTCTTCCTGCATCAGGTCATTCTCGATGCCGTTGATCACATGGGTTGGCTGAACGACAACATCCGTAATCCCATCTGCTTTCATTTGTTCCATTGCTTCTTTTACATTGTGAATGTGGATACCATCTCTTTTTTTAATCTTTGCCAGAATCATTTTGCTTGTCCAGGCACGGTAAACCCTGAATTCAGGAAAAGCCTCCTGTATCGAATTTTCGATGGCATCAATGGTAACCTTTCTGGTTTCGTCATAGCTGGTTCCAAAGCTAACCACCAGAATTGCCTGCTTCTTGTTCGTGTCTTCCAATTTCGTTCCTCCATAATGTGGTTTTGTACTTATTTTTTCAATATAGCCTTCCAAAGTGGACAGGCTTTTTGGCAGTGGGAGAGAGGGGAGAAGGACTCCCTTCTTACAAAGACTTTCAAATAGCTGGATTGCAGCGGGCTGTTCCAGATTTGTCTGGTGAAGCACGGATTTATTTACAAAGACTTCTTCCGGTGCTCCTTCCATATAAACGGTGCCGTCTTTAAACAATACCACATCATCGGCCCATTTCAGAGCAAAGTCAACGTCGTGAGTGGAAATAATGACGGTTATTCCCTGATGGGTTAATTGATCAATGATCTGGTTTACCAGGGTGGTGTGCTTGGGGTCCAGCGCTGCAGCCGGTTCGTCAAATATTATTACATCTGGATGCATAACCAGAATATCTGCGATAGATACCTGCTTTTTCTGCCCGCCGCTTAAAGCATGGGTAGGTTTGCTTCGAAAAGGGGTGATTTCAAGGTGTTCGATCACATCTTCCACCTCTTTTTTAGCGGTTTCTTCATCTACGCCCAGATTCAGGATCCCGAAGGAAATTTCCTGATATACACTGGCTGAAAACAACTGGTTATCCGGGTCCTGAAATACAATGCCCACTTTGCTGCGAAGGGCTAACAGACCTTTCCGGCTATAGTCGTAAGGTTTTCCATAGAAGTACATCGTTCCGCTCCCGGGCCGGTGTATGCCGTTCAGGCAAAGGAAAAAAGTAGATTTACCGGAACCATTGGCGCCCATAAAAGCAATTTTTCTGCCCTTGCGGATTTCCAGGTTGATCCCATTTAATGCCTGGTTGCCGTCTTCATAGGCATAACACACATTTTCGGCTTTCAGGATAATATCGTTCATAAGTTTTCTCCTCTATATATGTAATCCGCAGATACGCAGTATCACGGATAGAATAATCAAAGTCAGTTCAAATACAATCAGATAAATAATATGATTTTTCTTAGCAGGATAATTTTCTTCCAGAACATGAATCGTTCCGTCATAACAACGGGATTCCATAGCATCAAACAAAAAGGAAGATTTTTTAAAAGCGCGGATAAACAATGCCGAAATCAGGTTTCCCATGGATTTGCAGGAAGTTTTCAAATTCACATTTCCAAGACGGGAGCGCTGTGCGCAGGTCAGGGAATCTGCGATATCCAGTAATACAAAAATAAAACGGTAAATGAGCAGCATCAGTTCTATCATTATTTCCGGACAATGGATTTTCCGAAAAACAGTTAAAATGTCTGTAATAGGGGTGGAAAGCGATAAAAAATATAAACAGGAAACGCTTGCCAGGGCAGTTAGAATCAGCTGTGCTGCAAATAGCAGGGATGTCCGGCTGCTTGTTATATAGATATTCCCGATGGGAACAGCAAAAGCCGAGAGGGGAGTTTTAGAAAAATTAATAATAATAGCAATGGTGCTTAAAAATAAGAAGATAAGCGGTATTCGCATCAGCCTGAAATAATGGGAAGGGGATATCCCTCCAAGATGTATGGTGAGATATCCCATTGCAAATAAAATGCAGACAGACAATGCAATCGAACGATCTATTACACAAACTAAAAGTGTAATTATTGCAAGAGCTGTTTTAACAGAAGCATTTGTATATCTTAATTTTGAAGTATAACATAGCTTATCTATGATGATCATTTTATGAACCTTCCCATTATATAGTATTTAAGAGATTCCGGCAATTAAGCTTTCGCTTTTTTCGAACTGTTAAAAGTTCCGTTGTTCTCTTCATCCTTTTTCGCATGCTTTGTGCGTTCACGCAGCATACCGATACAATAGCCAAATACACCTGCGCCAAGAGCAGCCTGAAGACAGAAGAGAAGACTTTCTGTTTCTCCGCCCGGCGGTTCCATAATAGGAGATGCCCAAGGCTGATAACTGGGGTCGATCTGGGTGATCGCTTCTTCAGCAGCACCATCCGCACCGCCGAATTCCGAATCTTTGTTCAAAGCCAGAGGAATAACTGCAATTAATACACAGATTAAAAGCAGAATAATGACTGTTTTTCCTTTACCGCCCATTAACGACACCTCCTTTAAAATAACCAAGATCTGTTAATTCAGATTTAGCATAGGATTCCAGACCAATCATCACAACGGCTGTAATGATACCTTCAATAATGGCAAGGGGTACCTGGGTTACTGCGAAAATACCCATGAATTTGGTGAGGGAAGCCATAAATCCGCCAACCTCCGAAGGATACGCAATTGCCAGCTGAAAGGATGTAATCATATAGGTAAATAAATCGCCCAGGCAAGCTGCCAGGAATACGGATACTAATTTATTTACATTAAATTTCCGGCAGAGCTTGTAGATTCCAAATGCAAGGAAAGGACCTGCAATCGCCATAGAAAAGGTATTGGCTCCCAATGTGGTAAGCCCTCCATGTGCCAGCAGAATTGCCTGGAATAATAAAACGATGATGCCGATGATACTCATAGCACTTGGTCCAAATAAGATCGCACCCAGTCCGGTTCCGGTGGGATGAGAACTGCTTCCCGTTACGGATGGAATCTTTAAGGATGACAATACAAATGCAAATGCACCCGCAATCGCAAGGATTACCAGGACTTTACGGTGTTCAGCAAGGGTTTTTTTAATGGAAAAAAATCCTGCCACTAAAAAAGGAACACATAACACACCCCAGATAATACAGTATGTAGGTGCAAGGTAACCTTCCATAATGTGCATTGCATTAGCAACAGGAGCAATTCCAAAGGCTAATGCAAATGCGCCGGCTAATACAACCAGTTTTCTTTGTTTCAAACTCATTCTTCTTTCCTCCTACATAAAAAATCGCCTGATCTTCAACAAATTCAGAAGATAGGCGTATGGTCAGAAAATCTTGAGGACGAACATAGAAATCTATGGACATCGACAAAATAATCCGGGCACACCTAGCCATCGTTCGTAACTATGTGTAAATCTCTTATCGCAGGCAGGTCTTCTGACTCAGGTGTTAACATATCGGCTCGTCTTCCCATTCCAATAACAAACAGTGACATTTTGAGCGGATACTCTTCCAATACAGCGGCGTGACCGTGCGGGCATTTCACCCGGCTTTCCTATTCTCTGCTTTTTAGAGCGTGGCTGAAAAGAATTTTCAGACATGCTCTGGCAGCACCTGTCGATATTCAATTATGACAAAATTTTACCATGTACCGGTATAAAAGTCAATAAAATATCTTGACTTTTCCGGCATATGAATATAATATTTCTATATAGAAATATACGATGTAGAAAGGTGAGAAATGGAGACAAAAGGAGGATTTTACATATCGCAGATTAAGCAGCTGCAAGACAGGATATTTGGCAGGTTATTAGCTGAGGCGGGACTGGAAATCAATGGATCCCAGGGCAGGATACTATTCGTGCTATGGAAAGAGGAGGGGTTGACGATGAGTGAGATCGGAAAGCGTACTTCTCTGGCAAACAATACACTGACCAGCATTATTGACCGAATGGCATCCAGAGAAATCCTGATTCGTAAACAGGATGCCAAAAACCGCCGTCAGGTCAGGATCTATTTAACGGACACTGCCAGGAATATGAAGAAGAAATACGAAGAAGTTTCGCAGAAAATGAACCGGTTATTTTATCGGGGATTTGAGGAAGAAGAGGTGGGAGAACTGGAGATTAATTTAAAACGCATCCTGGAAAATCTGAAAGATTATGAAAGGGACGTCGAAAAAACAGCAATTGAAGTCAGTAGACAGAAAACATTAAAAAAACGAGGAGAATAATGATGAGAGATCCTGAAAAGACAATAGGAAATATGATTGACAAACAATCAGTAGTATATGTAGGTTCCATAGACCGGGAGGGTTTCCCGAATTTAAAAGCAATGTATGCTCCCAGAAAAAGGGAGGGAATAAAAATACTATATTTTACTACCAACACTTCTTCCATGCGGGTAAGGCAATTTATGGTGAATCCAATGGCTTGTGTCTATCTTTGCGACAGACGCTATTTTCGCGGCATTATGCTGCGCGGAACAATGGAAATTCTACAGGACAGCGAAAGCAAGGAGATGATCTGGCAGGAGGGAGATACGATGTACTACAAAGAAGGAGTGACGGATCCGGATTATTGTGTGTTGAAGTTTACAGCTTCCAGTGTCAGGCATTACAGTAATTTTAAATCTGAAAGCTTCGGACTGGAATAGAGTATGGGACGGAGGAAGATTGACGGGCTGCTCTTGACCGTCCTCTCGCCGCCCCACTGATCGGTATGTATGCCTGAGTGCAGGTTGCAATGCATATTAAAAAAGCAACATGCTGTGCAAGAAATAAAAATATAATAATATGAGATATTTTTAAATAAATAGTTGATATAAAAGAAAACATGTGATATAATCATAAACAAGCGGAACGAATCAGTAACCACATCCATACAACAGAGTGAATTTGCTCACAGAATCATCTGCCTAAAGCGGATATCATGTATTTCCAAAACAGGCTCGAGAGTCCAGAAAGCAATTATAAAACTTACTCTATAGCAGTCAAAAAATAAATCAAGTAGATTTCTCTACGAATTTTTCCAATTTGCCAAAATTGAATTCCATTAAAACTATTTTGTATGCATGTATGTTAATTCATAAATCCGGGTGTGCTTTTCTGAAATAGAACCGCTGAGTCAACAACCCCGCTGCAAGCAACGGGGCATCAAATTTGTAACGCTGCGAGCAGCGGGGCATTTGTTCTCCGCTTTCGCTCCGGCCGTTGCTAAACGAACGTCCACTGGACGTTCAGCAACCCTCGCGGCAGTCGCTAAATGGATGCGCCAGCGTGTACGTTTGGCTCGTTGCTTGCAGGAATAAGAGGTGAGAAGGGAGGGGGCGGCAATGAATCACAAATTTATTATTAGAATAAGCGTTTAACCAAAAGGACCGTACAGGGAAACCGGTACGGTTCTATAACCTTAAGAAGATCACGGGATTTTGTATCCTGTTTTACATAATAAAAAGCGTTAGAGCGTGTTTGAAAAATCATTCTCACTTTCTGCACATCCCACGCAGCAGTATCTTTACCACAAATTCATGCTAAACAGCCTGCTGCATATCCGTCATCCAGGACGAATCTCCCTTTAACCATGACGCATAGCTGACAGAAAGAATTTTTCAAACACGCAATAGATTCGGATTGTATTATTTTAAATTAATTGTTTGATTTTGTAAAATGTTGTGCTATGATGATTAAAGATTGCTACTGATCAATTACACAAATTGATAGGGCCTGTTTAAACTTAAGAAGAAGAATGTTGAGGAATGTTTTATGGGGATTCAGATGATAGGTATTGACCACAGCAGGGCAGTATTGGATGTGCGGACGATTTTTTCGTTTACAAAAAAAAGTACGGCCCAGGCTTTTGAGGAACTGAAAAAAATTGAAGGCATACAGGGCAGCATTATGATATCCACCTGTAACCGGATGGAATTATGGGTGAGCAGCCGGGAAGATTTTGAAGGTTCTTTGTATGAGATTTTGTGTGAGATACGCCAGGTGCCTAAGGAGTTGTACCGGGAATATTTTGTAGAACGCCGGGAAGAGGATGCGGTACGGCATTTATTTGAGTTATCCTGTGGTCTGAAATCTAAGATCTTAGGAGAAGACCAGATCATTACCCAGGTTAAAGAAGCACTTGCTTTTGCCAGAGAACACTATGTTACCGATAATGTGCTTGAGATATTGTTCCGTATGGCGGTTACCGCTGCAAAAAAGGTAAAGACCAATGTGACCATGTCCACTGCTAACCAATCGGTGATTCATCAGGCGACAGAAGTCTTGAAGAAAGAAGGATATTCCTTTAGCGGCAAAAAATGTATGGTTATTGGGAACGGTGAAATGGGAAAACTTGCGGCTACTGTTATGTGCAGGGAAGGAGCCGATGTAACGGTTACCGTTAGGCAGTACCGCAGTGGAATTGTAGAAATTCCTCATGGATGCAAAAGAATTGATTACGGAGAACGCATGTCGCTGTTTGGTGAGTGTGATTATGTGGTCAGCGCAACGGCAAGTCCAAATTACACCCTGAAAGAACATTGTATCAGGGAAGCCAAAGTCTGTCATAATATGGTGCTGATTGATCTTGCAGTACCAAGAGATATTGATCCGGCAGCCAGAGAACTTCCCTTTATCAAGTTATATGACATCGATTATTTTCATATAGATCTTCAGAATGAGAAATTGAAAAAAAATATTGAAGATGCTAAGGTGATCCTGCAGGGTCAGATCGATGAATTTTTTGAGTGGTATGAATGCAGGGATGTCATACCGAAAATACAGGATATCCGAAATAGTGCCGTCATCGATTTGAAGCTTCGGATTCAGAAAATCGTAAGAGAACTGCCTGTGGAAATGGATATTCAGGCGAGCCTGCAGGAAAGCATTGAGTCGGCAGCCGGAAAAGTGGTCAATAAGATGATGTTCGGCCTGCGGGATGAAGTCAGTAAGGAAACCTTCCGGGAATGTGTGGAGGGTTTAAATAAAGTATATGAAAACTAGAGGGGATAATAAAAATGGAAAGAAGTATATGTATCGGAAGCCGGGAGAGCAGGCTCGCTGTAATCCAGACGGAAATGGTGATGGAACATATAAAAACTAACCATCCGGAAATTGAAGTCAAAATGCTCACTATGAAGACGACAGGGGATATTATTCTGGATAAAACCCTGGATAAAATTGGCGGCAAAGGACTATTTGTAAAAGAACTGGATAAAGCGCTTTTGGATAAAAGAAGCGATCTGTCCGTTCACAGCTTAAAAGATATGCCCATGGAAGTTCCAGAAGAACTGCCAGTTGTTGCTTATTCGAAAAGGGAAGATCCAAGGGATGTACTGGTGTTGCCAAAAGGTGCTGAAAAGTGGGACTCATCTCTGCCAATTGGGTGTTCCAGTCTGCGCAGAATACTCCAGATGAAAGAGATTTTTCCCGATGCCCAATTTCAGACTGTGCGGGGAAATGTTCTGACACGTTTGAAGAAACTGGATGACGGTGAATACAGTGCACTTATTCTGGCGGCAGCCGGTCTTAAGAGACTTGGACTTAAAGATCGAATCAGCCGGTATTTTGAGCCGGAGGAGATGATGCCGGCAGCCGGTCAGGGAATCCTTGCTATACAGGGAAGAGCAGGAGAAGACTATGGATTTCTAAAAGACTATGCAGATGAAGAAGCCGGTTATGCGGCAGAGGCGGAACGTGCTTTTGTAAGAGAATTAAACGGGGGATGCAGTTCGCCTGTAGCAGCGCATGCAGTTGTAAAGGAAGATAAAATTTTCCTCATAGGACTTTATTATGATGAAGAATCCAATACTTATCTCAAAGGCAGCAAAGAGGAATTTGCTGTAAATGCCGCAAAAGCCGGAAAAGCTTTAGCGCGGGAATTACGGGAGCAATACAGAAAGGAAGGCAACTGATATGGCTGGAAAAGTATGGCTGGTAGGTGCAGGTCCATCGGACCCTGGTTTATTTACAATAAAAGGAAAAAGAGTACTAGAAGAGGCAGAGGTTGTGGTATACGATGCATTGGTAGGGCAGGGAGTACTGGGGATGATTCCACAGACTGCAAAGCTCATTGATGTAGGCAAACGGGCGAACCGCCATACCATGCCTCAGGAAGAAATTAATCAGGTTCTGGTAAAGGAAGCCCTGGACGGAAAAAAAGTGGTGAGGCTAAAAGGCGGTGATCCGTTCTTATTCGGACGCGGCGGTGAAGAATTAGAGCTGCTAAAAGAGAACGGTATTTCATATGAAGTGGTACCTGGTGTCACAAGTGCGCTGTCTGTTCCGGCATATAATGGCATTCCGGTTACACACAGGGATTTTTGTTCTTCTTTACATATAATCACGGGACATAAAAGGCAGGGTCAGGCATACGATATCGATTTCGAAGCACTGGTTAGAACAAAAGGAACCTTGGTTTTTCTCATGGGAGTGAGTTCCCTGGGAGATATATGCAAGGGACTTATTGATGCCGGGATGAGCAGCGATATGCCTGCGGCTATTTTACAAAAGGGAACTACTGCCAGACAGAAACGGATTGTAGCAACAGTAGCTGATCTGGAGAAAGAAGTGGAACGGCAGGGAATTGAAACCCCTGCAATTATTGTAGTAGGCAAAGTATGTGCACTGGCGGAAGAGTTTGCGTGGTTCGAAGATCTGCCTCTGGCTGGAAATAAAATTCTGGTAACGAGACCGAAACAGCTCATGTCTGTAATGAGCGAAAAGCTTCGCAAAAAAGGAGCAGAAGTTTTGGAACTGCCTGCTATCCGCACGGAACCCGTCCGCACGAATGAGAAATTGAAAAAATGCCTCCGGGACATGAAGCAGTACCAATGGCTGGTTTTTACCAGCCCTACCGGGGTGCAGGTGTTTTTTGACAAATTAAAGGAAGAAAAGATTGATATCAGAAGTTTAGCCGAGACGAAAATTGCGGTCATCGGACAGGGGACGAAAAAAGCCATTGAAGACAGAGGTTTTTATGCAGATCTGATACCGGAAGTCTATGATGGGAAGGCGCTGGGAGCTGCCCTTGCGAAAGTATGCTGCGGAACAGAGAAGATACTGATACCAAGAGCCCGAATGGGAAGTCAGGAATTACTGGAAGAATTAAAAGTGGTAAAGGGTATCCAGATTCAGGATATAGCCACCTATGAGACGATATATGAAAGCCAGGAACTGATCGATGAACAAAAAGAATTCGAGCAGGGAAATATAGATTATGCGGTATTTACCAGTGCATCTACCGTCAGGGGTTTTACCCAGGCGGTGAAAGATATAGATTACAGCAAGGTTAAGGCTGTATGCATCGGAAAGCAGACGCAGGCGGCAGCAGCTGAACTGGGGATGCAGACAGCAGTTGCCAGGATGGCAACCATGGACAGTGTTGTGGAATGCTTGGAAGAACTCTGTTCAGCAGGACGTAATTAAGAAAATTTTTTCAGCTGCTGTGAGCCGCAGCAGCGTAAACATCCGAAAATATAACCGGAACAAATATTTTAAAGCAGAAAGAAGAGATTGTAAAATGGATATGTTAATCAGGCCAAGAAGAATCAGAGGAAATGAAGTGTTGAGAAAGATGGTGCGTGAGACCAGGATGGATAAATCTTCCTTGATTTATCCCATCTTTATTCGTGAAGGAAAGCAGATTGAAGAAGAGATTCCTTCTATGGAAGGACAGTATCGTTATAGTGTGGATCGAATGAATTTCCAGCTGGAACAGTTAAATAATGCCGGCGTAAAAAGTGTGATGTTCTTTGGAATTCCGGATGAAAAAGATGAAGTGGGAAGCGGAGCCTATGACGAGAATGGAATCGTGCAGAGAGCATTGCGGGAAGCCAGAAAGAACTTTCCGGATATGTATCTGATTACCGATGTCTGTATGTGTGAATATACTTCCCATGGACACTGCGGCGTTCTTCGCGGACAGGATGTGGATAATGATGCAACTCTGAATCTTCTGGCAAAAACAGCCCTGTCTCATGTAGAAGCAGGAGCGGATATGGTGGCACCGTCTGACATGATGGATGGCCGTGTGCGCGCAATCAGGGAAACACTGGATGGCGCAGGATACTTAAATACCCCTGTTATGTCCTATGCAGTGAAATATGCTTCCGCATTTTACGGGCCGTTTCGGGATGCTGCCGGCTCTGCCCCATCCTTTGGAGACCGGAAAACTTACCAGATGGATTTTCATAACCGAAAAGAAGGAATGAAAGAAGCGCTTTTAGATATAGAAGAGGGTGCTGATATTATTATGGTTAAACCGGCTATGTCATATCTGGACATGATTTCCGAAGTTTCTAAAATAGTAAATGTACCGGTGGCAAGCTATAGTGTCAGCGGAGAATATGCAATGGTAAAAGCGGCTGCAAAAATGGGATTTATTGACGAAGAGAAAATTATCCAGGAGATGGCTGTCAGCGCATATCGTGCTGGAAGTGACATTTATATTACATATTTTGCGAAAGAACTGGCGAAAATGATGGATGAAGGGAGAATAGGCTAATGACAAAATCAGAATCTCTTTTTAAGGAAGCTGTGAAGTATATTCCCGGCGGGGTTAACAGTCCTGTTCGTGCATTTGGCTCTATTGGGGAGGCTCCCCGTTTTATTGAGCGTGCGGACGGCGCATATATGGTAGATGTGGATGGCAACAGGTATCTGGACTATGTCTGTTCCTGGGGACCAATGATACTGGGGCATAATCACCCGGAAATCCTGGGAAGCGTAATAGAAGCCTGTAAGGATGGTCTGAGCTTTGGTGCTGCCACTCGTATAGAAGTAGAAATGGCAGAAATGATCTGTGATATCGTGCCGTCAATTGAAATGGTGCGTATGGTAAACTCCGGAACGGAAGCCGTAATGAGTGCAGTCCGTACGGCAAGAGGGTTTACGGGGAGAAATAAAATTGTTAAATTTATGGGCTGCTATCATGGACATTCCGACGCTATGCTGGTAAAAGCAGGCTCTGGTGTTATGACAAGCGGCGTACCGGACAGTGCGGGAGTTCCATCGGGATGTACAGAAGACACCCTCTCAGCCATTTATAATGATCTGGAAAGTGTAAAAGAACTGTTTGATAAGATGGGAAATGAGATTGCTGCAATCATTGTGGAACCGGTAGGGGCCAATATGGGAGTAGTCCCTCCGGCAGCAGGTTTTTTAGAAGGGCTGCGTGAAATATGTGATAATCATGGCAGTCTTTTGATCTTTGATGAAGTGATCACCGGCTTCCGGCTTGCTTTAGACGGGGCACAGGGATACTTCGGTGTAAAACCGGATCTGACAACTTTTGGCAAAATCATCGGTGCAGGTATGCCCGTTGGTGCATATGGCGGTAAAAAAGAAATTATGGAGATGGTTTCTCCTGTAGGTGCTGTATATCAGGCAGGAACTTTAAGTGGAAATCCAGTTGCAATGGCGGCAGGTCTTACCCAGCTGCGGATTTTAAGAGATCATCCGGAAATTTACACGAATTTAAATGCTATGGGTGATTGGTTCTACGGAGAAATTGGCAACCTATTAAAAGAAGCCAATGCAGGATGTACCATCAATCACACAGGATCACTTGGATGTATATTTTTTACGGAGAATCCGGTGGATAACTATGCTTCGGCTAAAACATCGGATACAGAGGAATTTGCCAGCTATTGTAAATATATGATGGGGCATGGAATATATCTGGCGCCTTCACAGTTTGAAGCGATGTTTCTGTCTGCTGCACATACAAAGCAGGAATTAGAACAGACACTGGATCTCATAAAAGGTTATTTTGCAGCAAAGAAGAATATTTAAAAGAAATTTCCTTTCAAACTATTTATTGGCAGCAGTATTGCAGGCTGGCCTGCAAAAAGCAGGAACCCGTCAGCGGTATGCAGGAGTATAATTATGAAAAAAACCATAAGCAATTGGATACTTGCATTGATCTATATGTTATTTATCATCTCTTGTTCGGTGATACTGACACTGAATTTCAGACCGCTATATTATTTTGATATTGACCATCTGAACATCAGTGAATTATCGGGACTTCCGAAAGAGGAGATAAAGGAAAATTACGATGCCTTAATCGATTATAATGTTTTGCCTGGAAAAAGTGAGCTTAAATTTCCCACACTTGCCATGTCAGAACCTGGAAGAATTCATTTTGTTGAAGTAAAAAGAATCTTTGTGGCTTTTGAGGCTATAGGAGTCATAACTCTTGTTTTAGGAATTGCAGGTACCATGTGGAAACGAAAAAGAAAAGAGTTTGGTTTTCTGAAAATTGCCGGTATTCTTACTGTAGCGGTGCCTGCTGTTTTGGGGATTTTTATTGCTGCCAATTGGGATAAGGCATTTGTGACGTTCCACCACATTTTTTTCAACAATGACTATTGGATTTTTGATCCGGCTAAAGATCCGGTGATTACAATATTGCCCGACACATTTTTCCTTCATTGTGCTGTTATGATTCTCGGGGGTGTGGTTCTTGGCGCCTTAATCAGCGTTTTCTGTTATCGGAAATCCTGCAAACCTGGGAAACTCAACGATCCCAACAATACCAATACTGCATCATCCGTACAGTAACGGTATTGTGAGGATGGTGCAGTAAGTATGAAGGTAAGTACCGCAGACCCGTCTGCGGTATGCAAGAGGTATAAGTGTGAAACAAAAATCGTTTCATACATTTTATTGGTGCAGTACCGCAGACTTGTCTGTGGCTGCAGGAGGTATAATTATGGAAAAAGAAGATATCCGGATAACGAATGCAATCGTTCATATCATGGATTCCACCATTGGTATGCCGGTTTTATCCGATGCTGTACTGGATCATGGATCCGATCTGGGAGATTTTTTACGGAGCCATATTCATCGTATCATAACCGGAGATGATATCAAGCATTGCAGTTTTATAAAAGAAGAGTCAAAAGTATATGAGCTTTTAAAAGAATGGGACGAAGAGAAATTTGTCTTCATCTCCCAGGAAATCGGAAAGGTTTTATATACAATCATGAACGCAAATATTGAAATACCACCTGCCGATCTGATGGTGGTTACATATACAATAGAGCAGCATCCCTATCTGGCGCTGCTGAAAATGAACTACAAGACCTCTTATACCCATATGACAAACGAAGATCCATGGGGGAATAATAATGATATTATTAAACAGAAGGCTATTCTTCCCGGGGAGACACAAAAGCTTACAGAGGCTGCGGTTATAAATATGGAGGACTATGCTATTTCTCTAATCGAGAAAAAGTACGATGTAAATGGCGTAAAAACAAATTATTTTTCTTCTCTGTTTCTTCAGTGTAAGGGAACGTTATCTTCCAAGACAAAGCTTGCCATCGTAGCAAGGGTAGTGGAAGATGTTCAGAAAAAATACTACAATGAATCGGAACAGTTTGAAGTCCAGATGGAAACAAAGAGTATTATCAACCAGGAACTGGCGGAAAAAGGCAGCCTGGATATACCCAAAGTAATGGATAAGATCTTTAAAGAAAAATCGGATTTAAAAGAAGAAGTGCAGGAAAAGATGGAAAAGTACAATCTGACCAGCGAACCGGTTGCTCCCCAGAATCCAAATACCACAAAAAAATTTGGCAAGCAGCATCTGATGACCGATACCGGGATAGAAATTAAGATTCCTATGGAAGAGTATAATAATAAAAATGCTGTTGAATTTATTACGAATCCTGATGGAAGCATTTCGGTGTTGATTAAGAATATTGGGAGTATTACGAGTAAATAATAGAAAAAATCCACAAATGTACCGTATTTTGGGCATTTGGGGATTTTTTTATTTTTTTGTAAATAGTTATTGACAAACCAATATTATATATCATATAATATAGTCACAAAGCAATACTATACAACATATAGTATTGAGATAAAAATAATATAAGAACTTAAATAGTATTGTTTATCAAATAACAACGAAGGAGTTGATGGCATGGTATTTAACACAGGCGCGGCCCTGCTGGATGCAATCGTACTTGCTGTTGTATCAAAGGAACCGGATGGGACATATGGATACCGAATAACCCAGGATGTACGAAGTGCGCTGGATGTTTCAGAATCTACTTTATACCCGGTACTTAGACGACTGCAAAAAGATGATTGTCTGGAAGTATATGATATGGAATGCGGAGGAAGAAACAGACGGTATTATAAAATTACAGAAAAAGGTACCGTACAACTGAATCTGTATAAGACAGAATGGAAGCAATATTCTTCAAATATTACGAAGATATTTACAGGGAGGGCATAGGAATGAATCGCGAAGAGTATATAAAGCAATTAGAATACTTGCTGCAGGATGTACCTGACAGCGAGAGAGAAGAGGCTCTTGCGTATTACCAGGATTATTTTGAGGATGCAGGAGAGTCGGAAGAAGCAAATGTGATTGCTACTCTGGGTAGTCCCGAAAAGGTAGCAGCAATGATAAAGGACGGGTTGAATGGTTCGGATGATGAAGCAGGTGAGTACACCGAAAGCGGATATCAGGATGATCGTTTCCGGGAAAATAATAAGGTACCGGAACCAAGAGGCGGTTACCAGAAAGAAGAGCAGGATACACAGTCCAAAGAGAGCGGATATCAGAAGAACGGCGGCTATGAGAGCAGCAGTTATCAGAAGAGCGGTGATTATCAAAATAGCAGTAATTATCAAAACAGCAGCAGTTATCAGAATGGTGCCGGATATAACGGACAGGGATATGACCGTCAATCCTATGGTGGAAACGCACAGGGATACGGATATGAGGATGAACGCAGAAGAGAGCAAAAAGGATTTGGCACAGGGAAAATTATATTAATCGTATTGCTTTGCATCTTTGCAGTGCCGGTAGGAATCCCCATCCTCGGAGCGGTATTTGGATTGTTAATGGGAATTTTAGGAGTACTTTTAGGTGTAGGTGTTGCAGTAATAGCAGGTACCTTTGCAAGCTTTGTAGCCGGTGTGGTGTTAGTGGGTGTTGGTATTGCAAAAATGTTTGTGGCACCCCCGGTAGGATTTCTGCTTTGCGGCTTTGGCTTATTTGCACTGGCGGTTGGATTGCTTTTACTGCTGTTAGCGTTCTGGGTAGTGGGAAAAGTTGTACCCTGGATGCTTCGTGGAATCACAAGCTTTTGCGGCAGATTATTTAGAAGAAGGAGAGGTTAACTATGAAAACATTTACAAAGGTCTGCTTAATTATCAGCGGCGTATTAGCAGCGCTGGGCCTGGCATTCTGCATAGTGGCAGTGAGCCTGGGTGTAAGTTTCAGTGATCTGGATAATGTGTCTTTTGCTTCCAAATATGGCTGGGGATGGGATTCGTCAAATCATAACTTTTCCTGGGGAACAAAAGGGAGCCAGAAAGTAAAAGATATGGATGAAGTATTTAAGGATATTGATAAACTCAAAATCGACATCGGTGTTGTGGATATGATAGTGGAAGAATACGATGGAGATGAGTTCCAGTTAGAAGCCAGAAACGTGCCGGAAGGATTTAAGTGTAAAAAAGAAGGAAGCACGCTGGTAATAAAGGAAGAAAGCAATCATTCCTTTAACATAGGGAATAATTTTGAAACGGCAGAAGTAACACTTCGTATTCCGAAAAAGACGGTATTCAAGGAGGCGGATTTTGAAGTAGGTGTTGGACGTTTGGACGTATCCGGCTTTGAGGGCAAAAAAGTTTCCATTGATTGTGGCGTGGGCAGTATGGCTTTAGAAGGAACTATTACAGGTAATGCTGACTTAAATTGCGGCGTTGGGCGAATCGAGATGAACCTGACCGGAAAAGCAGAAGATTTTGACTATGATATCGATTGTGGTATCGGTAACGTGGATATTGACGGTGAAAACTATTCTGCGCTGGACAAAGATAAAAAAATTGATAATGGCGCAGATAAAGAAATGAAAGTAGAATGCGGCGTTGGAAGTATTGAAGTGAATTTTTAGTATAATGAAAGAACAAGTTAACGCATAATAATAGTAAATAAGGAGGAAATCAGTATGGAACCCAGAAAATTATATAAATCAAAAGGTAATCGTTGGATATGTGGTGTATGCGGAGGAATTGGAGAATATTTTAAGGTGGATCCTACCATTATCCGTCTGCTGATGGTGCTGCTTGGATGTACCACTACAGGAATTATCATCTACATTGTTGCAGCAATCATTATGCCGGATGAATATTAAAAAATTGTAAAAAGATTACAATAATATTTGAATAAAACCAGTGAAACAGGCCATACTCCTGATAAAACAGAAAGGGGTATGGCTTAATTTATGTCAAAGAAAAAAGAAAAACCAATTGAGTTAGATAACTTAACGCCAGAGGAAGAATTAAAATACGAAATTGCTGAGGAACTTGGATTATTAGATAAAGTATTAGAATCTGGATGGAAAACCTTGTCAGCGAAAGAAACCGGACGCATCGGAGGATTAATGACGAAGCGGAAAAGGGAGCTGAAAAAGGAAGCATTACAAGGGTAGAGATATCCTCAGGTCGCTGTTCATAAGCATTGAGTGTTCACAGTAACGGCATCTTCCCATGCAAAATCGTCTTCGGCGAGGGTGCTGTGCGCCAATGGCGCACGTTTTGCACCGCCCGAAAGCAACATGTAAACCAGATGACGCAATGTTATGACTTAATTGGTTTTGACGGCTTGCAGCCGGGCGGCACTAGTGTGTATGGTACGGTCTGAACAGTAACATCCCAGCTTTCCAGTGTTATAACAGAAAGAATGGTTGAATTCCATCTGCTTTTCTTTTATAATAAGAAAATGATGAAAGTTAGGATGGATACATATTTATGAAAAGTTTACTGGAAGATTTAAATAAAGGAGAGTTTAAGAAGGTCTATCTGCTATATGGAGAAGAGTCATACTTAAAGCATCTCTATAAAAATAAGCTGAAAGATGCCCTGATTCCGGAAGGGGACACAATGAATTTTTCTTCATATGAGGGAAAGAGCATAGATGTGAGGGCGGTGATTGATCAGGCTGAGACCATGCCTTTTTTTGCGGACAAACGTTTTTTGTTAATTGAAAACAGCGGTTTCTTTAAAAATGCCAATGTCCAGATGGCAGAATATATTCCCCAGATACCGGAATCCACCTGTATGGTATTTGTGGAGGATGAGGTTGATAAAAGGGGAAAGGTCTATAAGGCTGTAAAAAGTGCTGGAAGAGTAGTTGAACTTGGCAGACAGGATGAGAAGACACTGACCAGATGGATTCTGGGAACGCTGAAAAAAGAGCATCGAAACATTACCGAATCAACCATGCATTTGTTTATGGAAAAAACAGGTACCGATATGGAGAATATTCAAAAAGAGCTGGAAAAGTTGGTTTGCTATACCATGGGGCATGATGTGATCACAGTGGAAGATGTTGAGGCTGTCTGCACGACACGCACGGTAAATAAGATCTTTGATATGATTAATGCCATTGCGGAAAAGAGGCAGAAAAAAGCACTGGACTTGTATTATGACCTTTTGGCATTGAAAGAACCTCCAATGAGAATTTTATTTCTGATCACGAGACAGTTTAATTTGTTAATGCAGGTAAAAGAATTGCGTTATCAGGGATTTGACACCCAGGCACTGGCGCCTAAGATCGGACTCCAGAGTTTTATTGCAAGGAATTATGTGCGTCAGGCAGAAGCTTTTACCTTGGAGCGGTTGAAAGAGGCGGTAAATGACTGTGTGGAGGCGGAAGAGGCGGTTAAAACAGGGCAGATGAACGATGTTATGAGTGTGGAATTATTAATTGTGAAGTATAGCCATTAGCGGCACCAGTATTTGCAGAAAAGCAATTTAGAGATATGTTCCAGTGTATAAATTTTGGCAGGTGTGGTAATACTTGGTTGTGTAGTGAATAAGAATAAAAAAAGAACCTTCGGTTGACGGTGCCGAAGGTTCTTCTTACATGTATAAAATTATGCGATACTGTTTACTGCTTTTGCTAAACGAGAAACTTTTCTAGCAGAAGTATTCTTATGATAAACGCCTTTTGAAGTAGCTTTATCAATAATAGCAGTAGCTGATAATAAAGCAGCTTTTGCAGCTTCTTTATCCTGTGCAACAACAGCAGCATCTACTTTTTTAATCGCTGTTTTAACGCCAGATTTGATCGCTTTATTGCGTTCAGCCTTTGTTCTGTTTACTAAAATTCTTTTTTTTGCAGATTTAATGTTAGCCAATCCGTACACCTCCAAAATATTTTAATTTGAAATGATTAATTTTATTGTTACATTAAAGCCGGACACGGACGTTCTAATGTAAACATACTCATATATTCTAGTCCAAGATATCTTTCTTGTCAATACATAATTCGCAAAATTATGTAAAAAATAGTAAAAACAGTTACTGCTCAGACCGTGCCGTGCACTTGGCTGCACGGTGTCGGAGCCAATAAAGTGGCGGTATTCGGGCATCTGGTCTACGCTCCGCTTCGGTCCGTGCTAAACGTGCGCCACTGGCGCACAGCACCTCGCCAAAGGCGACTTTAAATGGGCAGATGCTGTTACTGTGAGCATCCGAAGGGTGTGAACAGTAACTAAAAACAAGAGATGGTGTGTCTGACGATGGATTTTTTCTATTATAACAGCGCACCCCATAGAAGGAGGAACATATGCTGGGTAAATTTAATATCCGAACAGACCTTGCGTTAGAGGCAAAAGAAAGTTTTGAAGAGGATGACGTTAAGATCAGAGGTGTCAGGATCGAGGAGGAGGAAGACGAGAAACTGGAGATCAAAACCACTACAGTGGTGATTGAGACGGAAAATGGCGCAAAGTCCATGGGAAAGCCGGTTGGAACTTATATCACTCTGGAAGCGCCCAACATGTCTGTACCGGATGAAGATTATCACCGGGAGATTAGTAAAGAACTCGCCAAACATTTAAAAGAGCTCATGGGGGAAGAGGAAAAATCGGTCCTGATTGTCGGACTTGGCAACCGGGAAGTAACCCCTGATGCGATCGGTCCCAATGTTGTAAACAATGTAAAAATCACCCGCCATGTAATCAAAGAATACGGAAAGGCGTCCATGGATATGGATAAAGCAAACCAAGTCAGCGGACTTGTTCCGGGCGTTATGGCACAGACCGGAATGGAGACATTGGAAATCATCCGTGGTGTTGTAGATGAAACAAAACCGGATCTTGCCATTGTAGTTGACGCCCTGGCGGCCAGAAGCACCAAAAGGCTCAGCAGGACAATCCAGTTAACAAATACGGGAATCAATCCGGGTTCCGGTGTTGGAAACCACCGCAGCGGCATTAACGAAGATTCTCTGGGTATTCCGGTAATTGCGATCGGCGTCCCTACCGTTGTAGATGCGGCAACAATTGTCAACGACACTATGGAAAACCTGGTCGCAACCATGGATGCAACTCCACAGATGCAGGATTTGGGCGGCGTACTGGGAACCATGAACCAAATGGAGAAGCATCAGATGATCAGTGAACTGATTTCCCCTCATCTGAATACGATGTTTGTAACGCCCAAGGATATTGACGAAACAGTAAAACGAATCGGATATACCATATCAGAAGCATTAAATATTGCATTGCAGTTGGCATAAATGAAAGTTTCATCTCATATATTAAAGAATATGGGGTGAGAATATGAAGCATACAGAGAAATGGATACGAATCATATTGTGGCTGCTGTTTTTTGTTTTGGGGGGTTACATTATATATAGAGGAATCGGGATTGCATCGGAAAACGGATGGTTTGAGAAATCATCTGTGGTTTCCAGTATCTACAAAGGGATTGAGGAAATGTCTGTGGGCACTTTTATGCCCGGGCTTTCTTACTCAGCAAATCAGACAAGCAATGGGGAGCATTGGTTGTCTGATTTGTTTAGTGAAAGCTTTCCCTTGTATGAATATGTGAACATGCAGGAAGGATACGAACAGAATATAGAAAGTAAAAGTGAATATGAAATGATTCTGGCGGCGGAAGCAGCGGCGGAAGACAATATGGTGCCAAGGCCAAAAGAAGAGATGCCGCAGGATACCGGCGAAACGATTCCTGCACCGGAATCGGAAGTGGCAAGTGCACAGGAGGAGACGCAAGGCCAGACAGGAGATGCCGCGCAGGACAGCTCTGACAGTGTTGCAGCAGATGCCGGCGTGATCAAACGGTCGCCGGTTGTGGAATTCCCCATGGATAAACTGCTGGATTATGATTACGTCCTGAATAACTTCTATGCAATCGATATGACGACTACCATTGACAGAGAGCATCTGGATGTAAATAACCTGATGAATGAGAAGATGACTTTGGAACAGGACAATTCCAAGCCTCAGATTTTAATCTATCATACCCATTCCCAGGAGGCGTTTGTTGACAGTGTACCGGGGGATGTGAGTACTACAATCGTGGGTATCGGAGAGTATCTGTCCAATATCCTGCGGAATAAATATGGTTACAATGTAATTCATAATACCGGTGTCTATGATTTGATTGATGGGGAACTGGACCGGAATAAGGCATATGATCTGGCTTTTGAGGAAGTATCACAGGTATTAGCGGATAATCCCTCTATTGAAGTGGTCATTGATTTACATAGAGATGGAGTGGACGGTAAGAAAATGGTAACCGAGATCGATGGAAAGCCCACCGCCCAGATTATGTTTATCAACGGACTTAGCAGAACAACCCAGAATGGAGATATTACCTATCTGCCCAATCCGTATATTCCGGATAATCTGGCATTTGCATTTCAGATGAAGTTAAAGGCAATGGAATATTATCCTGATTTTACGCGAAATAATTATCTGATGGCGTACCGGTTTAACATGCATCTGCGTCCCAAGACCCTGCTTGTGGAATCCGGCACCCAGTTAAGCACGGTAGAGGAAGAGCGCAATGCCATGCTGCCTCTGGCAGATATTTTGCATCAGGTACTCAGTGGGGAGTAGACAAGAGGGGAATAAATGTGATACACTGTCTTGGAAAGTCAAATACAGCTCTAAGCAGCGGAGAATTGACCCTTGCGGCAGTCGCTGGATGGACATACGGGCGTGTCCGCCAGGCTCGCTGCCCGGGGAAGTCAAAAACCCCGCTGCAAGCGACGGGGCATCAAATTTGAAACGCTGCGAGCAGCGGGTTTTTTAACCTCGCGGCAGTCGCCACATGGACGCGCCAGCGTGTCCGTTTGGCTCGGTGCTCGCGGAAATAAAGTCGACGGATAGCGATTCGACCCACTGAGGAGGAACAGACGTGGCAGAGATAGATCAGAGCAAAATAAGGAATTTTTGTATTATCGCTCATATTGACCATGGTAAATCAACATTGGCAGACCGTATTATAGAGAAAACGGGACTGTTAACCAGCCGAGAAATGCAGGCTCAGGTATTAGATAATATGGATTTAGAAAGAGAACGAGGCATTACAATTAAAGCACAGGCCGTAAGAACTATCTATAAGGCGAGAGACGGGGAAGAATACGTTTTCAACCTGATTGATACGCCTGGGCATGTGGATTTTAACTATGAGGTATCCAGGAGTCTGGCAGCCTGTGACGGGGCGATCTTAGTAGTAGATGCTGCACAGGGAATAGAGGCACAGACTCTGGCAAATGTATATCTGGCAATGGATCACGATCTGGATGTTATGCCGGTGATCAACAAAATTGATCTCCCAAGTGCCGATCCGGAACGTGTAATTAATGAAATTGAAGACGTAATTGGAATAGAAGCACAGGATGCACCACGTATATCAGCCAAGACAGGACTGAATGTAGATGAGGTTCTGGAACAGATCGTAAATAAAATACCGGCGCCTGCTGGCGATCCGGGAGCACCTTTACAGGCATTGATATTTGACTCTATCTATGATTCATACAAAGGGGTTATCGTATTTTGCAGAATCAAGGAAGGTTCGGTAAAACGCGGCACCCAGATGCTTATGATGGCTACAAAGGCAACTGCGGAAGTGGTTGAGGTAGGCTATTTTGGTGCAGGACAATTTATTCCATGTGAAGAATTAAGCGCCGGAATGGTTGGCTATATCACAGCCAGTTTGAAAAATGTAAAAGACACCCGGGTGGGAGATACCATCACAAATGCCCAGAATCCCTGCAAAGCACCGCTTCCGGGTTATAAAAAAGTAAATCCTATGGTATATTGCGGTATGTATCCGGCAGATGGTGCCAAGTATCCGGATTTACGGGATGCTTTAGAAAAATTACAGTTAAATGACGCTTCCCTGCAGTTTGAAGCGGAGACATCCATTGCTCTTGGTTTTGGTTTCCGCTGTGGATTCTTGGGATTATTACACCTGGAAATCATTCAGGAACGTTTAGAGCGTGAATACAACCTGGATCTGGTAACAACGGCGCCGGGTGTTATCTATAAGGTATATAAGACAAACGGCGATGTGATTGAACTCACCAACCCGTCTAACCTGCCCGATCCTTCCGAAATCGAATATATGGAAGAACCGGTTGTAAGTGCCGAGATTATGGTAACAACGGAATTCATAGGTTCCATAATGGAACTCTGCCAGGAACGCCGGGGTGTTTACTTGGGGATGGAATATATGGAAGAGACCAGAGCATTATTAAAATATGAACTGCCCTTAAATGAGATTATTTATGACTTTTTTGATGCGCTGAAGTCCCGTTCCAGAGGTTATGCTTCATTTGACTATGAAATGAAGGGCTATGAACGTTCGGAACTGGTAAAACTGGACATCCTGGTGAATCGGGAAGAAGTAGATGCACTGTCTTTTATCGTTCATGCGGCTACCGCATACGAAAGAGGGCGTAAAATGTGTGAGAAGCTGAAAGAAGAGATTCCAAGACAGCTGTTTGAAATACCGATTCAGGCAGCAATCGGAAGTAAGATCATTGCCCGTGAAACGGTAAAGGCAATGCGTAAAGACGTTCTTGCAAAATGTTACGGCGGTGATATCAGCCGTAAGAGAAAACTTCTTGAGAAACAGAAGGAAGGTAAGAAGCGTATGAGACAGATTGGCAATGTGGAAATTCCTCAGAAAGCTTTTATGAGCGTGCTGAAGCTGGACGATAGATAATTAAATTTTAGAACATGTAATAAAAAAAGGATTCCAACTCTCAGGAATCCTTTTTTTTGTGATGTTTTACACACTCCGTCAGTAAATACTCTATTTGCCCGTTAATAGAGCGGAAGTCATCTTCCGCCCATTGGGCCAGGTCATTCCAGAGGCTGGCGGACAGCCTTAACGGAACCTGTTTTTTACTTTTGTCTTTTGGTTTATTTTCCAATGCTGCCATCCTCCCCTTTTAAATTATGAAATAATGATGTTTGCTTAATAAAGTGAGCCGCTGTTTACGATGGGCTGGGCATCTTTGTTGCCGCAGAGTACAACCAGAAGATTGCTAACCATGGCTGCTTTTCTTTCTTCATCTAATTCTACAATCTCATTTTCACTTAATTTCTGTAAAGCCATTTCCACCATGCTGACAGCGCCTTCCACAATTTTTTGACGGGCATCGATAATAGCGGCTGCCTGCTGTCTCTGAAGCATTGCGGAAGCAATTTCAGGAGCATAGGAGAGATGGGTAATACGAACTTCCATAATGTTAATGCCTGCATCTGCAACTTTTTCCTGTAATTCACCTTTCATGATGTCAGCAACTTCCTGGCTGCTGCCCCGAAGTGATCTCTCATCCCCGCCTTCACTGGTATCGTAAGGATATCTTCTGGCGGCATTTCGGGTAATTGCATCACACTGGATAGAAAGGTATTTTTTGTAGTTTTCTACATTTAATACGGCTTTCGTTGCATTTTCTACTTTCCAGATCACTACCGTACCGATTTCGATAGGGTTTCCAAGTTCATCATTTACTTTTTGCTTTTCATTATTTAAGGTCAATGTCTTAAGTGATACTTTTTTGCTTCCGTCTCCTCCGATATTAACGTTTGCTCCGTTTCCGGCTGAAGCGGTTACATATCTTTTGACCGTGGGGTTAATTGCAGAGCAAAATGGGTTTACCCAGAAATACCCATCATTTTTTAAGGTTCCGTAGTAATTACCAAAAAGTGCAAGAACCAGAGCTTCATTCGGATTAATAACTTTCAAGCCTCCGAATCCAATACATGCAACAGTGAAAATAATAATTGACAATGTAACAACAACGCCTGATAAAGCACCTTCAAAAACGGATACACCTACAATAAATAGGACAACACTTCCTAAAAGACCGATAATGCACAGAAATAACATCCCCATGCCGTTTGCTGCTTTTAAGTCTTTCTCTTCTGTTATCTTCTGTTTGTTGATCTCCATAATCCCATCCTCCTTCAGATGATTAAAATGATATTAAATTGATATCATTATAATAACCTCAAATAGTTTGAAAGTCAAGATGTTTTAAAAGAATTTTAGAAATATTGTCTTATATTTTATGCATTGTTATACTTCCCTGATATGAGGCTGGAATCCGTTGTAAAATAAAGGAAAAAATGTTATACTCCAAACAGAAATATAGCATGAAATTGCAGGGGAAAAGGGGTAAGCAAGGAGAAAAAATAATGTGAGAGGAGAAAAAAGATGGGAGAGAGGTTTTTAGAGAGAAGGTTTTTGGAAAGAAGGTTTGTTAAGAAAAAGTGTCTAGAAAGAAAGTATTCATCCAGGGAGCATTTTTTGGGGAAGTTTGCATCCGTCATTTCTGTTTACATGATTCTGGCAGCGGGGATTTGCATGCTGGGGATGATGGTGCCGTCATTGACTGCAAAGGCTGAGAATGCTGCAACTTATGCTGAATTTACAACGGAATATGCAAAGCCCGGAATGCCGCTTAAGGTAGAACTGCATGGGGAACCTGTATCAGGGGAGCTAATGTATAAGTGGTCTGTGAATGGCAATGCAATCGATAATGGCACAAACACCTACATACCGTCAGAAAAAGATTTGGAAACTTTTATTGAAGTGACGGTTTATACGGATGACGGTAAAAATAATTTTTCCTGTAATCTATATTGCAGCCGGCTTCCGGTTATGTACATAACCACAGAGGCAGCGATTCAGAACAAAGAGGATTATGTTGCAGGTACTCTGACCACGAAGCGGAATGAAGAATATATAAATCAGGAAGCAACCGTTTACAATGGTGATATTGAAATAAGGTACCGAGGCAACAGTACCATGGGATATGACAAAAAGCCATATAAAATCAAACTGGATGAAAAGACAGATATGTTTGGATTTGGTGAAAACAAACATTGGGTTCTTCTGGCAAACCATTTGGACGGCGCCCTGATGCGCAATAAGCTGGCATATGAATTGTCGGGATTCCTGGGTATGCCTTATATGCAGTCGACAGATGTGGTATTGATCATGAATGGAAGATATGACGGGATCTATCAGTTCTGTGAGCAGATCAGGGTGGATTATAAGTCGGGTAACCGCGTAGACATTTATGATTGGGAGAAAGCATCAGAGAAATTTGCAGGTGCAATAGCAAAGGCAGAAGGGTTTGACAAGAGTGCGAAAGCAGATTTGGAAAATGCGATGCTTGTGGATATGACGTGGGCATCTACTCACGAGGTGTATTTCAATGGTATTACTTATGATCTGGATAATGAAAACTATGGTATTAACATTCCGGAGTTGTCAGGTGGATTTTTAATAGAAATGGATTCATACTATGATGAGAAGTCCAAATTCAAAACAAAGCTTCAGCAGCCGTTGATGTTTAAAAGTCCCGAATATGTGTATACAAATTCAGATTTGATGCAATATACCAGCAATTATATGGATGCTTTTGAAAATGCAATTCAGTCCTATGATTTTTCAGATATCTGGAATAAAAACAAGGTAAGCTACTCCCAGCTATTCGATATGGATTCCCTTGTAAAGTTTTGGCTGGTAAACGAATTGTTTATGAACGAAGATGCCATGAAGAAAAGTACGTATATGTATAAGGATTTAGACGGTCTTTTTTACATGGGTCCAATCTGGGACATGGATTGGTCTTCAGCGTCGGATGTCAGCGCTACCAATTTTCCAAAAGAGTGGCAGACTTTTCATTTTAATGCAGACGGGCAGAGTACCCAGTGGTATAAATATATAACCAAGGATCCTTACTTTGCCATAAAAGCAAGAGAACTGTATCTGGAACTCCGAGAAACTTATCTACAGGATCTCATTGATACGAATGGTATCATAGATGCAAACAGCAATTATTTAAGCCGTGCAGCCCAGGCAAATACAGAGAGATGGAATGGCAGCGGAGGGTTTCCATACGGTGGATATGATTATCAGGTTGAAAAACTGAAAACATTTCTCACAACGAGAATTTACTGGCTGGATGAGCAGTTCGCTACGGTAGAGTCACTGATGGCTTCCTGGAATACAGATCGATTTAATAACAGCATAACGGGAGTATTAGATATTTCACAAAATAACAACAACACAGCATCTGTTACCGTGCCAAAGGAGATTACAGAATTGTCATTGACTGTAAATGGTATATATGCAGGCGGCGGGAAAGTGAAAGACGGCAAGATAACGGTCAGCTTTGATGATAGTTTCGTGAAGCTTGGCGACAACGCTGAGAATATTGTTGTCTATTGTGGAAAAGATAGGAATAATCAGACATACTATCAATATCAGTCTTTTACAAAAGAAGCAGAGCCTGTAATTACCAGTTATCAGATCTCAGTAACAGCATCAGAAGGTGGCAGAGCTTATATCCAATCCGAAGAAGGGGAACTGACTGGAATAGAAGTACAGGAAGGCAGTGAGGTCACGGTAATGGCAGCTGCAGATGAGGGATATGATTTTAATGGCTGGTATGAAGATACGGTAAGTGAAGAACAAAAAGTATCCTCAGAGGCGGCTTATCATTTTACAGCATCGGCAGACAGAAAATTATTGGCTGAGTTCCGGAAGATGGAGGAGCAGCCAAAGCCCGATCCGGATCCCAATCCACAGCCGAAGCCTGATCCAGAGCCGGAGCCAAAACCGGAGCAAAAGCCAGAACCAAAGCCGGAACCAAAGCCCGAACCAAAGCCCGAACCCAAACCAGAGCCAAAGCCGGAGCCAAAGCCCGAACCTGCAGTATCAAAACCCGCCCGGTTAAAAGGTACTTCTATTCAGGCATCCAGCCTGAAGCTGACTTGGAAAAAGGCTTCAAATGCTGTTTCTTATAAGGTTTATCGTTCAGAAAAGAAAAATGGAACATATAAATTGCTGGCTGAGACGAAGAAGACCAGTTACAAAGATACGAAAGTAGTTCCGAAAAAAACCTACTATTATAAAGTGCAGGCTGTTAATAAAAGCTCTGAAAAATATTCCACAGTTACAAAACTAAAAACAAAACCCCTTTTGGCACCCAGGATGAACCTGGAATCAACAAAAAAGAAGCAGGTCAAAATATCCTGGAAGAAGGTTGCCGGAGCAAAAAAATATGTGGTTTACCGTGCAGATAAAGAAAAAGGCAAATATAAAAAGGTTGCAGTAACCACAAAAATAAGCTATAAAGATAGAAAGAGAATAAAATCAGGTAAAACGTATTATTACAAAGTCTGCGCTTATCATTCGAAAACAAGCGATGGAAGTATATCAAAAGTAAAATCAGTAAAAGTAAAATAAAGACCCCAGAGGATTATTAAAATGGAACAGACGAAAAATTTAGGCATCTACATTCATATACCTTTTTGCATCCGTAAATGTGCATATTGTGATTTCCTGTCTTTTGCATCCGAAGAGAATGCCAGAAAAGGATACATCCAGTCACTGATCGCTGAAATCCGGCAGTGGGAAGATGTAGAAAGATGGCATATCACCTCCATATTTATAGGAGGAGGGACACCCTCCGTGTTAAAGAAAGAGGAGACCGCCGGAATACTGGAGGCAGTATACAACAAGTTCCAGGTGGATGATGATGCAGAAATTACTACGGAAGCCAACCCCGGTACGCTTACAAAGGACAAGCTGTACGCCTACCGGGAACAGGGGATTAACCGGCTAAGCCTGGGGCTTCAGTCTGTTCACGACCAGGAATTAAAACTGCTTGGCAGAATACACACTTATGAAGATTTTCTAAAAGGTTTTCACATGGCAAGAGAAGCAGGATTTTCAAATATAAATGTGGATTTAATGTCGGCACTGCCGGGACAGACCGTGGATTCCTGGAGGGAAAGCCTGATCAAAATATTGCGTCTGAAAGCGGAACATGTCTCTGCCTACAGCCTTATTATAGAAGAGGGGACTCCGTTCTATGAGAAGTATGCCGAGGATGCAAGACTGCGGGATCTGGGAGAAGACTGCCGGATACTTCCGACTGAAGAGAATGAACGCAGCATGTACTATGAGACGCGGCGCTTAACCGGGGAGTATGGGCTTGAACAGTATGAGATTTCCAATTATGCAAAACCCGGATATGAATGCAGGCACAATCAGGCATACTGGCTGCGTCAGGATTATCTGGGGTTTGGCCTTGGTGCCTCATCACTGATTGATAATGTACGTTTTCGCAATACAGCAGATTTGAAGGAATACAGCCAGGGATTATTTGAAAAAGAAGAAAGAGAGGTGCTTTCTGTACAGGAACAAATGGAAGAAACCATGTTCCTGGGACTACGTATGAAAGACGGGGTGTCCATGGAAACATTTGAAAAGGTTTTCCATACTCCATTTTCTGCTGTCTATGGAAAGACAGTTCTCGACTTGAAAAAAGAAGGGCTGGTTCAGACAGAAGAGGAGAGACTTTTCTTGACGGAGAAGGGATTTGATTTAAGTAATTATACACTGGCGCAGTTTTTGCAATAGGGTGCAATACAGCAGACCTGCCTGCGGTATGCAGGGGTATAAGTTTGGTAAACAAGATTTTTGACTGCAAAATATAACCAAATTTCTGAAGGAAATTAATTAAATTTTAAAGAAATGTTAAATAGTGGTTGAAAAGTTGTAATATATTGTGTATAATTAGCTCGTAACTTTGAAATGGAGTATGAAGAAAACAAGGGAATTTATATGAACAAAAAGGTTAAAGTTTTAATTTTGATGTGTTGTCTAGTAATTGGCATGATAATACCAATGAAGCCGGAAGCAGCGGCTGCCTCCACACTAAAGATTCGCGGACATAAATATCCGGTATCACACAAGTTAGGATCCAGCTATTCACTAAAGGGAATGATCTCATCTAATTACAGGATCAAAAGGATAACCGCTGGAATATACAATTCTTCTGGTAAGAAATCGTATTATAAGAGTAATATTTATCCGAATACGTTAAGTTACAATCTGGCGTACTCACCGGCTGATTATGCTTTACAGTTTGACCGGTTAAAAAAAGGTAAATACTTATACAAGGTTACGGCAAAAGATGCGTCTGGGAAGTCCAGAACTTTAGTGAAAAAGACATTCAACGTTGTTACGAAGACTTCGAAGCTGAAAATTTCAAGTCCGGTACCAAGTTCCGATTTCGCGATCAATGCAGGTGGGTACTATACGGTAGGCGGGACGATTAAATCGAATTACAAGATTACGAATGTGACAGCAAAGGTTACGGATGCAGGAGGGGCTACCAAGTTCTCCAGATCAGTAAAGCCAAATACCAAGACTTTTAAGATTGGTTTTGAAATTGACGGTGCGATGTCATTTAATACACTCCCGGCAGGTACTTATAAGTATATTGTAACTGCAAAGGATAAATCAGGAAAATCCAAGACATTAGTGAAAAGGAATCTGACAGTAAAGAGCAATACATCTTCCAATCCGGATAATGGTTCAAACGGAGGTTCTTCAGGAGGCAGCAGTTCAGGAGGAAGTTCCAGTGGATCAACAGCTAATTTTGTTCAGAGAACGGTTCCGCCGGATTTGAATAATGGAAGCTACTATTCAGGACTCTACAATATTTACTTTAATTTTGATTATCTGGCACCAACGGGTAAGAAGACAAGCGGTGGTTATAACAGAGGAAATTGTACCTGGTATGCATGCGGAAGAGCAAGAGAAGTGATGCTGCAGGCAGGAAAGACTCCGAATATGTCAATCTTCGGACCGGATCCGGTAGGTATCTGGAATGCCAATAAGAAAGACAAGGTATATGCATATGGTTCCACTCCAAAGGTTGGTTCATTAGTGGTTTTTGATTACAACTCTTCAGGAGATGCACATATCGCAATGGTAGAGGCAATTATCAATGGTGTACCATACGTATCCGAATCAGGATACAGCATGAGCAACAAAAAACCAACAGCTTCCAATATATCTTTCCATTATGGAAATATGTATGAATGGGGCGCAGGAAGAAGAATCTTAGGATACATATACTTAATATAAGATTAAGTAGTTAAATTTAAAATGCCTTAGCACAGACCAAACGGTTTTTGCTAAGGCATTTTGTTATGAATGAAAAATCTGATCGGTCAGGTATTGATGTATGGCTTTTGAAGTGTCCTGGGTATAATGCAGGCCATCAACCGTATCAAAACCATTCTGAATCAGGTAGTTGTAGCAGTCCAGGTAACGGGTGCTGAATATTTCCTGCAGGGATCCGTTAAAATTTTGGATCTGTGCATTTGTGATTCCTTTGGTTTTTTCTTCATTTACCGGATTCACAGACATAAAATAAAAAGCTGCATCGGGGTAGGTTTGAATCAGTTCCTTATATAAGGTCAGATAAAGACTGATATTTTCCACATCATTTACCCCCAGATTGAAGACTACTGTTTCAGACGGGGATTCGGCAAGTGTGCTTTTTAATTCCGTCAGCCCGGTTTCGCTGAACCATTTGTAACCCTCTCCCTCTTTTGCAATATATACAGTAGAATCATCAGAAGATTTCATGGCCTCTTTCATGGCAACGGTACGGGAATCCCCTACCAGAATAAAAGAGGTATTGCTGTTTGATGCGTCGTTGTTCTTAGCCTGATCGGGATTATTCTTATCCCCCAGTTGTCCGTCTGCGCTTTTAAGAGCGTTATTTCCTCCATTCAGGGCGTTTTCATAAAAAGGGAGGTATTTCTTCAGAGGATTTGTATCTTCCATCATATAGAGCGTCAGAATGGCGGACAGCGCCAGCAGAGCTGCTATAGATAAGGATGCAAAAATCACAATCAGTGTATTTCCTTTTTTCATAATGTTCATGCTGCCGGGAAGGCAGTATCCTTTCCTATAGATTGTTGAAATTTCCTATACTATTTTACCTATAAATGTCAAATAGTTCAAGCTTTTTTAAATCCACAAGAATATTTGTTAAATATAAAAATTAAAATAATTTCTAAAAAAAGTATAAATACTATTGACAAAAAAAAGGCAGAGTGCTATTTTATGTACATAGATGTTAGCACTCCACTCAGACGAGTGCTAACAACAACATAAAAGGAAGGAGGATTTAAGGATGCAGCTGGATGAAAGAAAGACGAAAATTCTTCACGCCATTATTAAAACGTATCTGGAGACCGGAGAACCGGTAGGGTCCAGAACGATATCTAAGTATGCAGATTTGAATCTGAGTTCCGCAACAATTCGCAATGAAATGTCAGATCTGGAAGAATTGGGGTATATTGTTCAGCCTCACACTTCAGCTGGCAGGATTCCTTCGGATAAAGGTTACCGGCTATATGTTGACCGGATGATGGAGGAAAAAGAGCGGGAAGTTACCGAAATGAAAGAACTGATGATTCAAAAGCAGGATAAGATGGATCTGGTGTTAAAACAGGTGGCAAAGGTTCTGGCATTAAATACGAACTATGCTACCATGATTACGGCACCTCAGTATCACCGGACGAAGCTTAAGTTCATTCAACTGTCCATGGTAAGCGATGATCAGATACTGGCCGTCGTTGTGACAGAAGGTAATGTTGTCAAGAATAAGATGCTTCATATAGAACACTGCCTGGATAATGAAACTATCCTGAAGCTGAATATTTTACTAAACACAAGCTTAAACGGATTGACCATAGAACAGATCAATCTGGGGATGATTGCGAAGTTAAAGGAACAGGCAGGCATTCACAGCCAGGTAGTAAACAGTGTTCTGGACGCTGTAGCAGAGGCGATAAGGCTGGATGACGACGATCTGGAGATTTACACCAGCGGCGCAACCAATATTTTTAAATATCCGGAGCTTAGCGACAGTGAGAAGGCCAGTGAGCTGATCAGTGCATTTGAAGAGAAGCAGCAGCTGGTAAGCCTCGTACATGAAAACATGTCCGGGGGGGAGCACAATGGCATACAGGTCTATATCGGTGATGAATCACCGGTCAAAACGATGAAAGACTGCAGTGTAGTAACAGCTACCTATGAATTAGGTGAAGGGATGCAGGGTACGATAGGTATTATCGGACCAAAGCGAATGGATTACGAGAAGGTTGTGAATACATTGAAAACATTAATGGTGCAGCTGGATGAATTATTTGATAAAAGCTAGGAAAGGCGGTAACAAAATTGGCAGATGAAAATTTAAAAAAAGAAATGGAAGAAACTGTGGAAGACCAGGCAGATGAGACTACAGAAGAAGCAGTAGAAGACACTGCGGAGGAAACTGCAGAATCTGCAAACGAAACTCCTGAAAGTGATGAATCTGACGAAGAGGCAGACAAAGATGATGCAGACAAAGATTCGGGAGACGGCAAAGAAGTAAAAAAAGGGTTTTTTGGCAAGAAGAAAGACAAAAAAGATAAGAAAGACGTTCAGATTGAAGAGCTGACAGACAGGCTGAAACGCCAGATGGCAGAATTTGATAATTTCCGTAAGAGAACGGAAAAAGAAAAGAGCGCAATGTTCGAAGTGGGAGCCAAAAGTGTAATTGAGAAAATGCTTCCGGTTGTAGATAATTTTGAACGTGGATTGGCGGCAGTTCCGGATGACAAAAAGGATGATCCTTTTGTAGAAGGAATGGAAAAAATCTACAAACAGCTGATTGGAACATTAGAAGAATTAGAAGTTAAGGCAATTGAGGCTGTGGGACAGGAATTTGATCCGAACTTCCACAATGCGGTAATGCATATTGAAGATGAAGAACTGGGCGACAACATTGTAGCCGAGGAATTCCAGAAAGGTTACACCTACCGTGAAAATGTAGTAAGACACAGCATGGTAAAGGTAGCAAATTAAGCAAATAGTGTGATGTAACAGTCACCTCTTTTAAATAGTAAATAACAATCTCAAATCATAGTATATTAAATTAGGAGGAAACAACAATGGGAAAAATTATCGGTATCGACTTAGGGACAACAAATAGCTGTGTAGCAGTTATGGAAGGTGGTAAACCAGTAGTTATCGCCAATACAGAAGGAGCAAGAACAACACCATCCGTAGTGGCATTTACAAAAACGGGAGAAAGACTGGTAGGGGAACCTGCAAAACGTCAGGCAGTAACAAACGCTGACAAAACAATTTCTTCTATTAAAAGACATATGGGTACAGACTACAGAGTAGCAATTGATGACAAGAAATATTCACCACAGGAAATTTCTGCTATGATTCTTCAGAAAATGAAAGCAGATGCAGAAGCTTACCTTGGAGAGAAAGTTACCGAAGCTGTTATCACAGTTCCTGCTTACTTCAACGATGCTCAGCGTCAGGCAACAAAAGATGCTGGTAAAATCGCAGGCTTAGATGTAAAACGTATCATCAACGAGCCAACAGCAGCAGCACTTGCTTATGGTCTTGACAATGAAAAAGAACAGAAAATCATGGTATATGACTTAGGAGGCGGTACATTCGACGTTTCCGTAATTGAAATCGGTGAAGGCGTTATCGAAGTATTATCCACAGCAGGTGATAACAGACTGGGTGGAGATGACTTTGACCAGAAGATCACAGATTATATGTTAGCAGAATTCAAGAAAAACGAAGGTGTTGACTTATCTAACGATAAGATGGCTCTTCAGAGATTAAAAGAAGCTGCTGAAAAAGCGAAAAAAGAACTTTCCAGCGCTACAACAACAAATATCAACCTGCCATTCATCACAGCTACTGCAGAAGGTCCAAAACATTTTGATATGAACCTGACAAGAGCGAAATTTGATGAACTGACACATGACTTAGTAGAAAGAACAGCTACACCTGTTACAACAGCATTAAAAGATGCAGGTTTAACAGCAAGCGAAGTTTCCAAAGTATTATTAGTTGGTGGATCTACACGTATCCCGGCTGTACAGGATAAAGTAAAATCCCTGACAGGCAAAGAGCCAAGCAAAACTTTGAATCCAGACGAATGTGTTGCATTAGGAGCTTCCGTACAGGGGGGTAAATTAGCAGGAGATGCAGGCGCAGGCGATATCTTATTATTAGATGTTACACCATTGTCACTGTCTATCGAAACAATGGGCGGCGTTGCTACCAGATTAATCGAAAGAAACACAACAATTCCTACAAAGAAGAGCCAGATCTTCTCTACAGCAGCAGATAACCAGACAGCAGTTGACATCCATGTAGTACAGGGTGAAAGACAGTTCGCCAAAGATAACAAATCTCTTGGACAGTTCAGACTGGATGGTATCCCGCCAGCAAGAAGAGGTGTTCCACAGATCGAAGTTACTTTCGATATCGATGCAAACGGTATTGTTAACGTATCTGCAAAAGACCTTGGAACAGGAAAAGAACAGCACATCACCATTACTTCCGGTTCTAATATGTCCGATAATGAAATCGATAAGGCTGTAAAAGAAGCTGCTGAATTCGAAGCACAGGATAAAAAACGTAAAGAAGCAATTGATGCCCGCAACGATGCTGATTCTATGGTATTCCAGACAGAAAAAGCAATGGAAGAAGTAGGAGATAAGATTGATGCGAACGACAAGACAGCAGTAGAAGCTGATCTTGCAGCATTAAAAGAACTGATTGAAAAATCCAATCCAGAAGAAATGACAGAAGCTCAGGTTGCAGAAATCAAAGCCGGAAAAGAAAAATTAATGGAAAGCGCTCAGAAATTATTTGCAAAAGTATATGAGCAGGCTCAGGGAGCAGCAGGAGCAGAAGGTGCAGGCCCGGCTCCGGAAGGCGGCGAAGCTTACCAGGCAGATGATGTAGTTGACGGCGATTACAAAGAAGTGTAGAATAGATACTTGAAACAATGACTTCAGCACCATCTGGCTGCTGAAGTCATTGATATGAATGGAATTAACAGGGAAACTGTCTGAAATAACAGCAGGCAGAATCTGTATTAGGAAAGGTGAACACAATGGCAGAGAGCAAACGTGATTATTACGAGGTCCTCGGCGTAGACAGAGGCGCTGATGATGCTACGATTAAAAAAGCATACAGACAGTTAGCCAAAAAGTATCATCCTGACATGAATCCCGGAGATAAAGAGGCGGAAAAGAAATTTAAAGAGGCTTCAGAAGCATATGCAGTTCTGAGTGATGCTGACAAAAAGAGGCAGTACGACCAGTTTGGCCATGCAGCTTTTGACCAGGGAGGCGGCGGAGCTGGCGGCTTCGGTGGATTTGATTTCAATGGCGCCGATATGGGAGATATATTCGGAGATATCTTTGGCGATTTATTTGGCGGCGGAAGAAGAAGTGCGAACAGCGGTCCTATGAAAGGTGCCAATCTTCGTGCCAGCGTACGTATAACCTTCGAAGAAGCAGTATTTGGCTGTGAGAAGGAATTGGATTTAAATTTAAAAGATGAGTGTAAAACCTGCCACGGTACCGGTGCAAAGCCGGGAACAAGTCCTGAGACTTGTCCAAAATGCGGTGGTAAAGGCCAGGTTGTATTTACACAGCAGTCTTTATTTGGCACAGTTCGTAATGTGCAGACCTGTCCGGATTGCAGCGGAACAGGTAAGATTGTAAAAGAAAAATGTACGGATTGTCATGGCAGCGGCTATACATCCAGCAGAAAGAAAATTGCAGTCAGCGTGCCGGCAGGTATTGATGACGGTCAGAGCATCCGTATCCGTGATAAGGGTGAGCCGGGAACAAATGGCGGACCAAGAGGAGATCTTCTGGTAGAAGTAAGAGTTGCCAGACATCCTATTTTCCAGAGACAGGATATGAATATTTTCTCAACCGCGCCGATTTCATTTGCACAGGCAGCACTGGGCGGTGAAGTTCGGATCAGCACTGTGGATGGAGACATCTTATACGATGTAAAACCAGGTACCCAGACAGACACTAAAGTACGTTTAAAAGGCAAAGGCGTGCCTTCACTGCGTAACAAATCTGTCCGTGGAGACCACTATGTAACGCTGGTGGTACAGGTACCGACGAAACTGAACGAAGATGCAAAAGAGGCCCTTCGCAGCTTTGATGCAGCAACCGGAAATTCTCTAAATCAGAAAAATACGGGTGCGGAAAAGCCGAAGAAAAAGGGCTTTATGGATAAATTAAAAGAAACTTTTGAAGATTAAACTGCAGGAGGGTACTGCGTGGTCTGTTGTGACATTTATATGTTTTGTCAGACTATGCAGGCCCTTCTTTCTTAATTTTTTATAATTAAAGAAAGCCTTTTCTTAATTTTTCCTATAATGTCTGGGAATTGTTGACAAACAGGATAGTAACGGGTATTATATGAATATAGAAACAATTGTGATGAGGGATAGGTATGCAGACAGGTACTTGTTAAGACTCGAATGTTAAAATCATGAGTCGGCTGGATTTAGAAATCTGATTAACAGATCTATATTCAACCGCATCAATTTGTTTTCAGGCTTTATGACGAATGTCATCGAAAAATAAAATATGAAGGAGAGAAGGTGTCGTTATGAAGAGAAAGATCGTAAATAAACTGTTGGCGATCTGCTTATCCATTAGTATGATAGCTGGAACGGGATTACCGGTTACAGCGGCTGGAACAGAGAATACGCCACAGACCACAGTTACTACCGAAGCAACAACAGAGAAAACTACAAGCAGTACATCAACGCTTTACAAAGTAAAACTCACATTACCTGGTATCACAGCGGCAACAAGTGTAAAATCTTTATCTGTTAAACAAAACGGAAAAGATTATACATATGATTACAAAGACTTAAAGACAGATGATAAAGGAGTCCTTTATTTAAAGCTTCCGGCAAATGCCAAAGGACAGACAACATCGATTACCGTAAATGACGTAAGTTTTTCCGGAACCGTAAACGCGAATGATGACAATGCATTTGCAGCACCTCCGGCAAAGACAGAATCTGAGAAAACGACGGATAAAGCTACTGAAAAAGCAACCGAAAAGGCTACTGAAAAAACAACCGCAAGTTCTGAGTCAGAAACAGCGAAGGGAACAGAGGCTGCTACAGAGGCAACTGAAGCAACAGATAAGAAATCCCCGGAAACTGAGCCGGTAACGGATACGAAGCCTACGGAAGAAAGCAAGGCACCGGAAACGCAGCCAGCTACTACAGAGAGCCAGAAAGCGACTGAAACTACGGGTCAGACAGATAGCAATAAGACGACACCAAGTGAATCAGAAACGACTGATACGAATGGATCTCATAAAGCATCGGCAATTGATAATATTAAGATTGATTATGCCAATGAGACGCTGACGAATGTTACGGCGGATATGAAGTACAGTGTTGATGGTGGTGTTAACTGGCTTACCTGTACAGTTGAAGGTCAGGGCATGAAGATCATGGATACGATGTTCGGGAAACCTGTTCTGATTAAAATGAGCACAGAGGCTACTGGTAAAGAATTTAATATTCCTGGTAAGCCTGATGCGCCTAAAGTAACAGCTACAAATGCATCAGCTAAAGATATAAAAGATGGTACTTTAACAGTAACCAATCCGGGAACTGCAGAATATCAGTATCGTTTAAAAGATGGTACTTGGGGAAATATGACAGCTGGTAAGGTTACAGGTTTAGCAGCAGGTTCATACCAAGTTCGTGTAACTGCTACTAATGCAGCATTTGCAGGTAATATAGCAGAGACTACGGTAAGTGTAAACGCAAAAGCTGAATTATCCATAGCAAAACCAGTTTTTTCTGAAAAGTCATATGGATACAAAGCTGCTTCTTTAAATATTTCAGTTAAAAATACTGGAAATGCCGATGCAGTAGTAACTGATATAACCTTAAGTGGCGCAAGCAAAGATGCATTTGAAATTATTAATAAAAGTTCTGACTTGACTGTTCCGGCTAATACAACTACAGGTAAGGTATTAGGCGCTGTACAGATTAAAACAGGTTTAGATACTGGTATATATAATGCATCAGTTGTTATAGCTTATAATAATGGTCAAACAGCTACCACAGATGTAACATTGACTGTAAATAAAATGAAAGTTACACCGTCAATTGATTCTGTTGAATCAAAGACATATGATAAGAGCAAAAATGCAAAAGGAAAGCTGAAACTCACACCTCCAAGCGGTTACAGTTTTGGAAATGATGAGCCGACAGCAACCGGAAAATTTGTGTTTGACAGTGCTGATGCGGGATCAAAAAAAGAAGTTAGTGTTTCCGATATTAAATTGGGTAGTGGATTTGATAAGAATTACGTATTAAGTTCAACATCCATTAAGAATAAAACAACTTCTGCTAAGATCAACAAAGCGAAAAACACCAAGAAGCCGGAAAATGTAAAGGTTTCTTCCTTTACCTACAATTCAATCACAATGAAGACCGCTTCCGGAGTGGAATATTCCATCGATGATGGTGACAACTGGACCAGCACAGGTTCTTTTAAGAGTTTGAAAGAAAAGACCTCTTATACAATTTTAGCTAGATTCAAAGAATCAACGAATTATGAAGCATCCAAATCTGTATCGGTAGAGCAAACAACACTGCGTAACCCAATTATCAGCAATCCGCAGAATAATAAGGTTACAGGCGTACAGACCACAACCAGTTACAAAACAGGTTCGACTTTAACATTTACAGCTACTGGAGCAGGATCAGAGATTAAATCTCCATCCCAGTCACCATCGTTAGATGATATTAGATATATTCCGGTAAGTTGGACTTCATATGTAAATGGAACTTGGGATAATAATGCATCATCCAACAGCGGCAGTTTTAAGCTGAATAGTTCCGGTAGTTATACGTTGTCAGTTTCTTTCCAAAAACAGAAATATGATGGAACAAATTGGGTAAATGAGACATCAACGAAGGATACTAAATCAGTTTCCTACAAGGTTGTAACATCAACCACAACACCATCTACCAACAAAAATACTTCCAATAAAACCGGAGTTAAAACCGGAGATGTAAATCCGATTATGCTGATGGTTATCTTACTGGTAGTATCTGGTGCAGTAATCGTGGTATTGGTTGTAAGAACCAGATCAAAACGCAGACAGCACAGAGAATAATTACAAGATTTACAACAAGAATAACAAAGTAAGAATAATATAGTCAGGAAAAGCTCTCACCGTCAGGTGGGAGCTTTTCTTATTCACAGAAAAATTTAATAATGCATTTCAATATGGTTTTCACGGCAATAATCACTATATTCCTGTGGCGGCATTTCATCCGTAACAATATGGTCAACCTGACTCAGAGGACAGTAGGTCATGAGAGAGAAGTGACCGAATTTCGTATGATCAGCTAAAAGGAAATGCGTATGGCTGTTTTCGATGACTGCCTTTTTAACCGTATATTCTTCTCTTGTTGCATTTGTGAGTCCGTTTGCAATGGTGAGTCCGGTGCATGCCATAAATGCTTTTGTGATATTGTAGGTTTTCAGATAGTCAATGACTTCATTGCCCACAAATGACAGAGTTTCCCGTTTTAACGTACCCGGTAGGGAGATAAGAGTCAGATTCGGGTAAGGAATTGCTTTTAGGCAGACCTGAACGCTGTTGGTGATGATGGTACATTCTTTGTGGGAAATATAGTCGATCATATTAATACAGGTTGTTCCTGTGTCAATATAAATAATATCTCCGTCGTTGACAAATCCCGCAGCCATCTTGCATATGGTATCTTTTTCAGCAGCGTATTTTGTATGACGTTCCTCAAACGGTATGACGTCGCTGATTGGCGGAGCCTCTGCAACGGTAACGCCGCCGTAAACTTTCTTGATCGTTCCTTTTTTAACCAGGGTGTCGATATCTCTTCGTATGGTATTCTTGGAAACTGCAAACTGCTCGCAGAGCGTATCCAGAGAAACTGATTTTTGTTCTAATATGTATTGTTCGATTGAGTCAATTCTTTTTGTACGCATAGTCCATTCCCTCTCCTAAATGATGAGTATATTATAGTATATTTTGGGTAAGTTGAAAAGGTGTATTTTGTAATATTTTTAATTTTATAGATGTGTATGCCAGAAAATACAAAGTGTATTCCCTTGATCTGTTTGAATTATAGAGTACAAGAACGGTATCTTTTTGAAAATTTCAGCAACACTACCATAATATTATCACGATGAAGTTAAAATATAACCAAAAACAATTGACAACAATATCAAAACATGCTAGGATAAATGCATAAAAATGATCAATACATATCCAAAATCAGGTTAAAGATAATAAAAAGTTCTTTAATAATTATTTAACTATTAATGATTTGCGATTTTGGCGTTATGGGAGGAGAAAAAGATGTATTTAAACAGCAGGCAGAAAAGGCAGCGGGTGCTGATGATGGTATTTGGGGCATTTGCGATATTTTTTACCGGTTATCCTCATATATGGTCTGTATATCAGCCGTATATCCGGGAACTGACAGGATGGACAGAGGGACAGACGTCCATGTGTTTTTATCTGTCTATGTTAACCTTTGTGTTTGGCAATATTTTTGGAGGACGTATTCAGGACAGATATAGTCCCAAAATAGCAATTGCAGTTGGAGGAGGTATCTTTGCGGCGGGTATTTTGCTGTCGGCATTTTTGATGATACCGTCGCCGCTACCCATGTATTTTACATATGGTGTGATGCAGGGATTTGGACAGGGAATGATGTATACCACGATTCTTTCCACAGCACAGAAGTGGTTTCCCCACAAACTTGGATTTGCATCAGGCGTTGTGGTTACGGCAAATGGTCTGTGCGGATTCTTTCTTGCTCCGGTCAGCAGAGCGATTTTAGCGGAGGATGGTCCGAAAACGGCGTTTTTGGTGATTGGAATCGTAATAGCCATTTCCTGGGTTTTAGGATGTATTTTTATTAAAAATCCCCGGCAGGCTGGCGTCAGGGAAGCAGATCGTCCCGGTTGGGTTGCAGATGAGACGCCCTCTTTGGAAAAGCAAAAACAATATACATCCAAAGAGATGATACGTACCAGAAAATTCTACTATCTGGTTGCAACAATGCTTTTTGGGCTGATTTCTTATTTCATGATTTCCCCGGTTGCCCAGGGGATTCAGACAGAACGGGGAATTGGCGTTTCCATTGCTGTAACGGCGGTTATGTTAGGCTCCATCATGAATGCATCCGCAAGACTGTTTCTGCCTTCTATGGCGGATAAAATTGGAAGAGTGAAGTGTGTAAAAGGAGTGCTGGTGGTATCGGTTGCAGCGATGATTATGCTGGCAGTATCGAAATCTATGTTTACTGCTCTCACCACCGTTTCCGTAGTGCTGATGTATGGCTGCTATGGAGGAATCATGGGAAGCTTCCCCTCCCTTACAAGCTCCATTTTCGGGCTTTCCCATTCCGGGGAAAACTACGGATTTGTCATGTCAGGAATTGTAATTGCTACCCTTGGAGCGCCCTTTGTGGCTAATTTAATGACAGCCAATGGTTTTGATACCAACATGGGATTTATAGTCGGGGTAATTTGTGCAGCGCTTTCCGTTCTGTTTATCCTTCTCCTGGAAAGAGAATTGTCGGATAAGCGGGCAGGAAAAGACTTTGGGAATCAGGAAGAAAAGAAACCGGCAAGAGTAATTACAGTAAAGTAATTGTAATTGCATTAATATAGAATCAAAATTAATGAAAATAGAATAGGAGGAATGATCGATGGCATTAGTAAAAATGAAAGACCTGCTGGAAAGAGCTAAGGCAGCAAAAACAGGATGCGGGGCATTCAGTGTGGGGAACATGGAAATGGTAAAAGGTGCCCTGCGGGCAGCGGAAGAGACAAATACTCCAATTATACTGCAGATCGCAGAGGTGAGGTTAAAACATTCACCCCTGGAATTAATGGGACCTATGATGGTGCAGGCGGCTAAAGAAGCAAAGGTGGATATAGCCGTGCATCTGGATCACGGTCTCACAATGGAAACCGTAAATAAGGCATTAGAACTGGGATTTACCTCTGTGATGTTTGACGGGTCTACCAGCCCTTTTGAAGATAATATAGCAAAGACAAAACAAGTGGTGGAGCTGGCTAAAAAATACGGAGCGACTGTGGAAGCGGAACTTGGACTGGTTGGGGGAAGTGAAGATGGAAGCTGTGACCATGGAATCCGCTGTACCGATCCGGAGGATGCTAAGATCTTCTGTGAAAAAACAGGCGTGGATGCACTGGCTGTTGCTATCGGGAATGCCCATGGCAATTATCCGGTTGCGCCGACACTGGCATTTGATGTTCTGGAGAAAATCCATCTAGGTACCGATGTTCCGCTGGTACTTCATGGAGGAAGCGGAATTACAGATGAAGATTTCCAAAGGGCAATTTCCCTGGGAATCTGTAAAGTGAACATTGCTACGGCGAGCTTTAACAGCCTGATGGAAAAAGTTGAGGCGTACATGGGTACTCCGGGAAAACACAATTATTTTGATTTAAATACGGCTATGGAAACCGGCGTTTACGAAAATGTAAAACGGCATATAGGGGTATTCCAGACGATATACCAATCATAGATGAAGGGTACGAATACTTCGGAATAGCTCTCTGTTTCTGGGCTTACGGGATGAGACTGGGGCGTACAGATGGCAGGAATGAATTTTCAAATGCGCTCTATTGTATTTACCCCGGGAGACATCAGAAGTATCATCATGAATCTTCACTTGTTTACCTTCTCGATATTGGATATAATGAAAAAAGACAATTGGGAGGCAGGAATGTTATTTCAACCTCTCTTTTCTATATATAAAATTGGCTGACGGGGTAAAGTGTATGAGGAAAACAGGGCTGCTCCTTATGGGAGTGTTGTGTATGGTGCTTTTGGCAGGGTGCAGTAAAAGACAGGAGACGGTATCGAAAACGGATCCGTATGTGATCGGAGTTGTGACGAAATCCAGAGACAGTGAATATTGGATGTCTGTTTGTTCCGGTATGGAAAAAGCAGCCGATGAGGAGGGCGTCTCCGTTTTAATTGTTTCGCCGGATACGGAAACTGACGTCCGGCTTCAGAAAAAAATGATACAGGATCTTCTGGATAAAAAGGTGGATGCACTGGCGGTATCTCCCATAGATTCCTACAGCAATGCTGATTACATAAAAGAGGCGCAGGATATGGGGATACCGGTATTTTCCTATGATACGCAGATTGCGGATGCCAGTGTGCCTTATATTGGGATTGACAATGAAAAGGCAGGAAGGGATCTGGCTGAGTACATGGCCGGACAATTACGTGGTAAGGGGAAAGTTGGAATTATATCCGGGGATTTGAAACAGACGGCACATGCCAGCAGAATCAAAGGATTTGAGGACTATATCGAAAAAAATACCGATATTCAGGTGTCATTTGTGGAGAGCGGATACAGTAACCTTCAGATGTCTGAACGGGAAATAAGCAGACTTATGAACGATAATCCGGATATTTCCGGAATTCTCGCCACCAGCGCAGTAACAGCTCTTGGCATCATGGAGTATATGAAAGGGACCCCGGTCACCATCGTTACGGTGGATGCCCAGGAAGATGCCATAGAGGCTGTAAAAAACGGCGGCATTGCGGCACTGGCATCCCAGTCCGGTTATGCGATTGGAGAGGAGACGATCCGTTATATCGTTAATTATAAAAATGGAAATGTACAGGAGGACCAGACGATCCTTCCTGTAGAAATAATTACCCATGAAAATGCAGAAGATTATGAAAAATTAAAAGAAACTTTATCATAATATATCCAAACCTAAAAATAAGACACAAAAATATAGAAATATTACAACATGATAATGATGAGATTATGAATATGGTAATTTATTTGAATACTTAAATAATAACCCATAAAAAGTACCCGCTAATCTAAAAAATACCTTACTGGGAAAGCTTTTGAAATCAGGTAGAATAAAGCTATCAGATGGAAAAAGAAAGGCGGTAAGGAAATGTTATTTACGGTATTTAGTTTTTTACTTTGTATGGTTTTGGTAGGGGTTTACGTTGTAAGACAAACGAGAAAGTCAAGCCTGGATACCCAGGATGGATACTTTCTGGCAGGCAGATCGCTCACCGCTCCGGTTATTGCAAGTTCGATTATTTTGACAAATTTGTCTACCGAACAGCTAATCGGGCAAAGCGGTCAGGCGTATGCGGCAAATATGGGACCAATGGCATGGGAAGCGACTTCCTGTATCGCAACTATTTTTCTGGCAGCGATCTTTTTGCCCAGGTATTTAAAAGCGGGAATTACAACCATACCGGAGTTTCTGGAAAAAAGGTATGACGGAAGAGTAAAGAGAATCGTTTCGGTTTTGTTTTTGCTGGGTTATTTATTCTGCTATCTGCCCACTGTATTGTATTCCGGGGCACTGGTGTTTAACCAGATTTTTGGAATTGATAAAATGCTTGGCAGTTCCCAGTTTATGGGCGTGGTTGTAACAGCTACGGCGCTGGGATTCATCGGGGCAGCCTATGCGGTTATCGGAGGGCTGAAGGCTTCGGCATCAGCGGACAGTGTCTTTGGAATTGGATTAATTATCGGCGGATTTATGATTCCGCTGCTGGGGCTGGCGTCCCTTGGCGGGGGGAATCCGCTTGCAGGAATCCAGCATTTGATTGAACTGATCCCTGCTGAAAAATTCAATGCGATAAATCCGGCAAATGCACAGGCACCCATGGTACCATGGCCGCTGCTTTTCACAGGGATGATGTTTAATAACCTGTTTTACTGGTGTACCAATCAGTCCATCATCCAGAGAGCACTTGCTGCAAAAAATTTAAAAGAAGCACAGAAAGGTGCACTGCTGGCCGGGGCATTTAAGCTGCTTACACCACTGTTTATCACTTTCTGCGGTATCATCGCATATGGGAAATTCGGAACGTCACTTGCCAATCCGGATCTGGCTTATCCAATGCTGGTACTGGATGTACTGCCAAAGGCATTGCTGGGATTCTTTGCAGCCGTTTTATTCGGTGCGATCTTAAGCTCTTTTAATGGTGCTTTAAACGGTTCGATTGCAATGTACACACTGGATATACATAAACCCTTATTCAATCCCAAGGCAACAGATAAAGATCTGGTTAAAATCGGAAGACGTTTTGGATTCGGGCTGGCTGCACTTTCTATCGTAGTAGCGCCGTTAGTAAGTTTTGCGCCTACCGGATTATATGATTTCCTGCAGTCTTGTTTCGGATTTTATAATATGCCGATTCTGGCGGCGGTCATTGTGGGGATTTTCTCGAAAAAGGTGCCTGCATCAGCGCCCAAGGTAGTTTTGGTATCCCATGTTATCCTGTATAGTATTTCGAAGTTTTTACCATTGAATGTCCATTATTTATATATCTTAAGCGTTTTATTCATCATCGATGTACTGGTATTGCTGTTGATTGGAAAGATTCATCCAAGAGAAACAGATTTTGTCCTGGAGGATGTAAAAGCGGTAGACTTAACGCCCTGGAAGCATATGAAACTGGCATCTCTATTCTGTGTGGCGGGCCTTATAGTATTATATTTCATCTTCTCCCCTCTGGGACTTGGAAAATAGTGTCGCCCGGCGCAAATACGCCAGACGGCACTAGTAAAAATATTAGAAGAAGAGAGGTAATTATTCATGAAAAAGGTTAAGGTTGGAATTGCAGGTTTAGGCAGATTGGGAAAGGTACATGCAGGAAATCTGGCATTTAAGATTCCAAATGCAGAATTGACTGCAGCATGTTCCATTATGCCCGCAGAGCTTACCTATGCACAGGAAGAGTTAGGCGTTAAGGAGGTATACAGCGATTACCGGGAGATGCTGGCTAAGGCTGATATTGATGCAGTTGCCATAATCACAACCAGCGGAGAGCACTGCTGGCAGATAGAAGCAGCATTAGATGCAGGTAAACATGTATTTTCAGATAAGCCTCTGGGCGTAAATGTAGAGGAATGTAAAATTGCAGAAAAAGCCGTGGAACGCCATCCGGAACTCGTATTTTTCCTTGGTTTCATGAGAAGATTCGACCCGTCTTACGCTTATGCAAAGAAAAAGATAGAAGAAGGAGCCATCGGGACTCCTTATATGGTAAAGGCAACCGGAATCGACCCGGAAGCTATGGTTGATGGTGCTATTAAATTTGCGGCAACCAGTGGTGGCATCTTTATTGATATGGCTATTCACGATATTGACCTGATGCGCTGGTTCCTTGGCTCTGATCCGGTGGAAGTCTATGCTACAGGATCTACGTTTAAGCATCCGGAGTTCAAAGCGGCAGGTGATGATGAAACCGGTGTGGCGATGTATAAATGTGAAAATGGTGCCGTAGGATTTGTCCATGTGGGACGCACAGCCCCTCACGGGTATCACGTGGAAACGGAAATCGTGGGTACGGAAGGCTCTATCCGCGTCAGTCCTGTTCCGGCTAAGAACCTGTGTATGCTCTATAATAACCAGGGCGTGGTTCAGGAATGTGTCAGCGGTTTTCCGGAAAGATTTTCCGAATCCTACCGCCTGGAAATGGAAGAATTTATTAACTCTGTACAAAACAATACCAAACCGGAAGTTACCGTTTATGACGGCACAAAATCCACGCAGATCGGCTTTGCCACAACAGAAGCTTACCGTCAGGGCGGCATTGTAAAAATCCAATATTAAACTCTGTATAAGCCCCGGTCCTCAGGAGAATGCATGCTCCGGGACGGGGCTTTTATACATTTCGGGAATTACCCGTCTTTTAAGATGCTGCTATCTTGACTCTTTCGTCAGGAGTTCTTATAATACAATTAACATGAGGGAGCCTGCTTGACAGGGTACTGGAGCGTGTTTGAAAAATTAATACGGGAAAAGGGGTATCTATGATTCACAGTATACGCAGCAAAATCCTGCTGGCAATAGTTGGCATTACCCTGATTACGGCGCTATCCATCACCATCGCCTTTTACTTTAAATCCTCGGAAATGGTGGAAGATAACTATGGGAAAAATCTGTATGGGCGCATGGAACAAATGGGGAAGGTGTTTGATGATTCGCTAAAAGAAATTTATTATATTACGGTACAGGCTTCCTGTGACGGGGAAATGAAAGAGCAGATTCAGGAATATCTAAGTACCGGACGGGAACTGATTCTGGAAGATATTGCTTCCAGGCTTAAGACTTATAAACGTCGTTACAGCGATATCGGATCAGTCTATCTGGTGCTCCCAAAGGCTGGAATCATGATCACGTCCCAGGATTATCCCATCTATGAAAAGCAGCTTGCAGAAGAAAAGACAGCTGCGATTGCACAGGCGGCGGTTTCCGGCAGTATGCCTGTGATTGTACCTGATCCACTCAGATCGTCCTCTGATTTTTTATCATATATAGATAGCATAGAGGGTGATGACGGTGAGATACTGGGCTATATGATGGCAAATGTGGAAGAACGGACGATATTTTATAAATATCTGGATGGGCTTTATGACCAGAAGACAACCGCTGCCATGATTTTAAATGACCAGGGGGAAATTGTATCCTCCCAAAATGCGGAAGATATGGGAAGTGTATATAAGAGCAGAGATTTTGACGTTCTATACAAGAATGGGTTCACCAACAGCCTGGATAAAAGTAAACTGGGTGTCTTTTATAAAGGGACTTTCAGCGGCTGCCAGTTTTTTATGGTCGTTGCCAGAAGTGAGATTCTAAAGGATTTGAACCAGCTGAAATACTTTCTGGCGGTGTTTTTAGCCATATTTGTAATGGCGGCAGTATTACTTGCCTATTTTATTACAAAAGCCATGTATAAGCCGCTTAAATGCCTTACAGACACCATGAAAGAAGTCAGCGGCGGTGAGCTGGATAAAAGGGTTGAAATTGACACAAATGATGAAATCGGAGCATTGTCCGGCAATTTTAACAGCATGCTGGATCATATCAATGAACTGATCGGCCAGCTGGTTAAAGAAGAAATGCTGAAGAAGGATGCGGAGCTGGAAGCGCTACAATATCAGATTACTCCCCATTTTATGTACAATACCCTCAATTCCATCAAGTATGCGGCTCTGCTCAAGGGAGAAAAAGAGCTGGGGACGCTGATTGGTGACTTTATTGAACTGCTGCAGGCGAGCATTAATAAAAAAGGAACATTTATTACAGTGTCTGATGAACTGCATATTCTGGATAATTACATCCGGCTTCAGGAATTCCGCTATGAAGGAAAATTTTCTGTGGATATCGAAACGAAACAGGAGGCAAACGGCTGCTTTGTACCAAGACTGCTGCTGCAGCCAATTGTGGAAAATGCGCTGCTTCACGGCCTGGACATGAAAAATCCGGACAGCAGAATCATCATACGAGCAGGTGTAGAGGAAGAGATGCTCTATCTGGAAGTGGAAGATAACGGCAGGGGCATGACACCGGAGCAGATCGAAAGCCTGCTGACGCAGAAAGCAAGAAAAACCAGCGGACTAAGCAGCATCGGCGTGGCTAATGTGAGGGACCGCCTGGAGCTGTACTATGGGGAAAAGGGCGGAATTACTTATGAAAGCAGCGGACGTGGAACTAAAGCATGTCTGTTTCTGCCGGCATACAGAGAGGTGGACGAATACGCGGTATAATCCAATATGCCGGTTAAAGACAGAGAAAAACGCATAGCGGCAAAGGAGAGGTGTGGGATGTTTCGAACGATAATTGTAGACGATGATTATTTGGTCAGGACGTATTTAAAACAGCTGGAAGCCTGGAAACGGGCGGGCTATGAAATTATAGGGGATGTAAGGGATGGGGAAGAAGCACTCCGCCTGACAGAAGAGGCTTTGCCGGATGTATTGGTTACGGATATTTCCATGCCCCTTATGGACGGGATTGAACTGATCAGGAGAATCCGGGAAAGGGACCGGGAAATATATATCATTGTGCTGAGCTGCCACGATGATTTTAACTACGTAAAGGAAGCCATGAAGCTTGGGGCAAATGAATATGTGCTGAAAAATTCTCTGGATGAAGATTCCCTGTATGAGCTTTTGGAAAATGCCGGACATCAGATGGCGCATATGCAAGTCAGGCTGGATGAAGAGGAACGGACCAGAAAGCTGATTAAAATGGGAAGTCATTCTCTGAAGTATCATTTTTTTAATCAGCTGCTGTCAGGAACCATGACCCGGGAGGAAAGAGAACAAAAGAGTCGGGAGGCTGGAATCAGCGGGAAGTTTATCAACAGTGCGGTAATCAATATGTTTATCCCGGACTGGGCAGTTGTAAAGGCACAGCTGTCGCCCCTGGAGGCGGATCAGTACAGCCGGCTTTTTTTGCATACGCTCACCCAGCAGCTGGAACTGCTCCTGGGAACAGAAAGTGCATACGTGGAAGAGATCTATTTGGGAGAAGGGATTTTCTGCTGCTTCTTAGACTTATCTGCCATGTGCAGAAGCAGTCTGATGAAGCAGAAGCTGACCAGTGTGGCATCCGCCTGTTTTAAATGCTGTAAACAGGAGCCGTACAGGTATGCGGTAGGGGTAAGTAATATCTGCATCGGAGAAGATGGAATACGTCAGGCTTACCAGCAGGCAAGGGAAATGATTAAGCTGAAATTTTACGAAGATAATGACATTTTGTATTTTGATGGGGCAAGAACCATTGCAAAGCAGATGCCTTTGGAGGCAGAAAGTCTTCTGGAAGATATGCCGGGAATAATTGCAGGAAAAAAACAAGAGGAACTTCGGGATGCCTTTGAAAAGGTTATGGCGGCATGCCAAAAGAGCTGTACGGACAGTAAGGCCGTTGTGCACTGGCTGAAAAATCTGGATGCAAAGGTAAAGCTGGAAAGAACGGCAGATGAATATGCAGCGATTACAAGGATCGAGGATCTGGGCAGAATCTGTGAGGATTATTCCAGACGCCTGTTCTCGGAGCGGTCAAAAGAGATACCCAAAAATGTCAGCGCTGTAATAAAGCAGGCATTAGCGTACATACACAGCCATTACCGTCATCAGATCGGACTAAGTGATGCCGCGCAGGCAGTGGGAGTGAACCATGCCTACCTCAGTTATCTCTTTAAACAGGAGATGGGGATTGGATTTTCCAACTATCTGCTGGATTGCCGCATGGAGTGTGCCAGAGAATTGCTGCGTGACACCGGATGCAAGATCAAAGAAGTAGCGGAACAATCCGGTTTTAATGATTATCATTATTTTTCAAAAGCATTTAAGAAGCTGAATGACTGCAGCCCGGCTGATTACAGGAAAAACAGCAGCGGGCGGTAATTCCCACTTGTCAAAACATATATTATAGTCTATAATAAAAGAAAAAATGCGTGCATGTAACGCAAAACGCGGGCGTGAGAAAAAAAGTATATGAAAAAAGGACAGGATTGAGGGAAAATTATGGCGGGAACGATACAACAGATTGCAGATCTGGCAGGTGTCTCCAGGGGGACGGTGGACAGGGCGCTTAACAACCGTGGCAGAATTAAGCCTGAGGTTGCAGCAAAAATTAAAGAGATAGCCAATGAGCTGGGCTATCAGTCTAACCGGGGGATCAGAACCCCGGATAAAGAACCGATGAAATTAAAAATCGGCATTGTGACACATTTATCGAAGTCTTCCTTTATGATTCAGGTAAACAAAGGGATAGACCAGGCAGCAAAGGAACTTCAGGAACGGGGTGTAGAGATCCTGCTGCGGGACAGTGTGATCATTGACGAAAAGGCACAGCTTCAGGCAATTGAAGAACTGGAGGAGCTGGGAATTGACGGGCTGGCAATTATGCCGGTGGAATGTGACCTGATCCGGGCAAAGATTAATCAGCTGACGGAAGAGAAGCACATTCCGGTGATTACCTTTAACTCCGATATTGTGGGTACCAAGCGCTGCTGCTTTGTAGGACTGGACAACAGAAGAAGCGGTTATACAGCGGCGGGGCTTATGGGAATGCTTGCCGGGAAGAAAGGTAAGATTCTCATAATCACAGGATATTTTACAAACAGTGTTAACAGCCTGCGTGTGGAAGGATTTATAGAAGAGACGAAACGGTCATTTCCGGATATGGAGCTTTTGGGCGTGCAAAGCAGCTTTGACGAGGCAAAAGAGGTGGAGCGCATTATCGAAAACACCCTTTCCATGGTGCCGGATCTTGCCGGAATATTTGTGGCGTCCGGCGGTCAGGCAGGCGTGCGGCAGGCATTTGAAAAATTAAGTCCCAAGAAGCGGCCTTACGTGATTATCTATGACTTAACGCCCCGAAATGAAAAGGCGCTGCTGGAAGATGATGTGGACTTTCTGATCGATCAGGAAGGGTATGAACAGGGGTACCGCCCGCCGTTTCTGCTGTATGACATGATCGCAAAGGGCGTGTCTGCAGACCGGGAATTTGTTTACACGGATATTAATATTAAAACAAAATATAATTTATAAGGTTTATAAAAAGGGCGCTGTGTTTTCTCTTGGGTAATAGAGAGCATAGCGTTTTTTCTATGTGGTTAAAAAGCGGAAGATTTTCACGGCTTAGAATGCGTGCTTTTGCGTGCTATAATCTTTGTGAAAACGTTACAAATATATAGATAGAAAATTGTACAATACAGGGAAAGTACTCCGAGAACTGAAAAATTACTTGCACGCAACAAATGTGTGTGCTATTATGAGTGCATGAAAGAAAAGCGTGCTAAAGAACGCAAGAAAAGAAAACTGTAAATGAAACACGGAATGAAAACTGTTTCCTGTCTGTGTTGAAATTCAAGTATGAGGTGAATGGAATGAAGTATGTTAAGTTTGATGAATCAAGACCGATGGATTTAGTACTGTTAGGGCGAGTGGCAATTGACTTTAATCCGGTGGATTATTTTCATCCATTATCGGAATCTACCACATTCAAAAAGTACGTGGGAGGTTCTCCAGCGAATATCGCTGTAGGTGTTACAAGACATGGCAAGAAAGTTGGATTTATCGGAAAAGTGTCAGATGACCAGTTCGGCGATTACGTTACAGAGTTTTTTAATAAAGAAGGAATTGATACTTCACATATCACAAGATGCCGGAACGGAGAGAAGCTGGGGCTTACATTTACAGAAATTCTTTCTCCTGACGAAAGCAGCATCTTGATGTACCGAAACTGCATCGCAGATCTTCAGCTGTCGGTGGATGATGTGGATGAAGAATACATAAAGCACGCAAAGGCTATTTTGATATCCGGTACCGCACTGGCACAGAGCCCCTCCAGGGAAGCTGCATTAAAGGCGGTGATGCTGGCTAAGAAAAACAATACAGTGATTATCTTTGATATTGACTACCGGGAATACAACTGGAAGAACAGGGATGAGATTTCCATTTACTATGCCAGTGTTGCAAGAGAAGCAGATATTATTCTTGGCTCCAGGGAAGAATTTGACCTGACAGAAAAGCTGATACAGCCGGGCAGAGATGATAAGGCAACGGCTGAAAGCTGGCAGAAAGAAAATGCCAAGATTGTAGTTATCAAGCATGGAAGAAAAGGTTCCACGGCATATACCAATGATGGCAACAGCTACAGTATTAAGCCATTTCCGGTTACTGCACTGAAGTCATTTGGCGGCGGAGACGGTTATGCATCCGGATTTTTGTATGGTATTTTTGAAGGATGGGATATGATCGAATGTCTGGAATTTGGAAGTGCAGAAGCAGCGATGATGGTACGCAGCCATTCCTGCTCCGAGGAGCTCCCCAATCCGGATGAAGTTAAGAAGTTTATAAAAGAAACCAAAGACCAGTATGGTGAAATGATTGCAAGAGTATAAGGAGGCGGATAGGAAATGGAGTATACGAAGATGACGGTTGCACAGGCATTGGTAAAGTTCCTGGATAACCAGTATGTAGAATTTGACGGAGTGGAAACGAAATTTGTAGAAGGCATCTTTACAATTTTCGGACATGGAATTGCCGTAGGCCTGGGTCAGGCATTAGATGAGAATCCCGGTGAACTGAAAGTATTCCAGGGCAGAAATGAGCAGGGAATGTGTCATGTGGCAATTGCATTTGCAAAACAGCACAACAGAAGAAAAATTATTCCTTGTGCGTCCTCAGTAGGACCGGGAGCTGCAAATATGGTTACGGCAGCGGCTACCGCTACGGTAAATAATATTCCGCTGCTGGTATTCCCGGCAGATACCTTTGCCAACAGACAGCCGGACCCGGTTCTGCAGCAGTTAGAGCAGAGCAGCAGTTTATCCGTTACAACCAATGATGCATTTAAGCCGGTGTGTAAATACTGGGACCGCATAGTCCGTCCGGAACAGCTGATGACTGCAATGATAAGTGCCATGCGTGTATTGACGGACCCGGTTGAAACAGGAGCCGTTTGCATTGGAATCTGCCAGGATGTGGAAGGGGAATCTTATGAATACCCGGATTATTTCTTCCAGAAGAGAGTGCACAGAATTACAAGACCGGTGGCAGTAGAAGAAGAATTGGAAGATCTTGCAGCCATAATTGCGGGAGCTAAAAAACCGCTGGTTGTAGTTGGCGGCGGTGTAAAATATTCTGAAGCAGGGGAAGCAGTTGAAAAGTTCTGTGAAGAATTCAATATTCCCTTTGGAGAGAGCCAGGCAGGAAAAAGTGCCTGCAAATCCAGTCACAGTAAATGCCTTGGAGGGATTGGCGTAACCGGCACACTGGCTTCCAATACCATCGCGGAAGAGGCAGATGTAGTGATAGCCATCGGAACCAGATTATCGGACTTTACAACAGGTTCCAAGAGCCAGTACAAAAATCCGAATGTAAAGGTTGTGACCATCAATAACAGTAAATTCCATGCTTATAAAATGGATGCTGTAAAAGCTGTGGGAGATGCAAAAGTAACGATAGAAGCACTTTCGCAGAAGCTGCGGGAGCGTAAATTTACATCTGCTTATACAACCGAGATCACAGAGGCGAAAGCCGCATGGGATAAAGAAATGGAGCGTCTTGCAAAATATGCTTATGACGACCAGTTTGAGCCAATGGTAAAAGCAAGGGATCCAAGAACGATACCGGAGTTTGTGGAACTGACAGGCGGCGTGATTACCCAGACTGCTGCACTGTGTGCAATCCGGGAGGTTATTGCAGAAGATGCAACCATTATAACGGCAGGGGGAAGTCTTCCAAGCTGTATGCAGAGAATCTGGACTACAGATAAGAGAGGCGGCTATCATGCGGAGTATGGATACTCCTGTATGGGGTATGAAGTGGCAGCAGCCCTTGGAGTGAAACTGGCGGAGCAGGATAAAGAAGTGTATGCCGTTGTGGGTGATGCTTCGTTCCAGATGCTCCACAGTGAAATTATGACTGCAATGCAGGAAAGAGCCAAGATCAATATTCTGGTATTTGACAATTGCGGATTTGGCTGTATCAACAATCTGCAAATGAATAACGGCATCGGAAGCATTGGCACAGAATTCCGGTACCGGGATGCTAATAATGAAACAAAAGGAAATCTGATTCCGGTAAGCTATGCAAAGGTGGCAGAAGGTTATGGGCTGAAAGCGTATACCGTAAAGACAATTGATGAATTAAAAGCTGCTTTGGAAGATGCGAAAAACCAGGATAATGCAGTCTTGATTGACCTAAAAGTAATTCCAAAGACGATGACGGACGGTTACAAGTCCTGGTGGAATGTAGGTCTCGCCAGTACTTCCGGGATGGAAAGTGTACAGGAAAAGTATACGGAGCTGGAAGCAGAGAGATACAAGGCAAGACGTTATTAATATAGATGATCTTTTATTAATCTTATAAATCATCAGCTTGAGCGTGTGAGAAAATAGCTTTCTAGGCGTGGATATCGTGCACGATCTATCCACGTATTTACGCCGGGAGGCACCAAGCTGAAATAAAAAGCCATAGGAGGCACAGTGATGTTTAACAAAGAAAAAGTAAAATTAGGAATTGCACCAATTGCCTGGACCAACGATGACATGCCGGATTTAGGAAAAGAAAACACTTTTGAACAGTGTGTAAGCGAGATGGCACTTGCCGGATATACCGGATCCGAAGTGGGAAATAAATACCCTTCTGATCCTGTTGTATTAAAAAAGGCACTGGATCTTCGCGGCATCCAGATCTGTAATCAGTGGTTTTCCAGTTTTTTAACTACACAGCCATATGAAGAAACGGAAAAAGCATTTATAGAACAGGTGAAATTCTTACAGGCGATGGGTTCTAAGATCATCGGCGTCTCAGAGCAGGGACACAGTGTGCAGGGACAGCTGGAAACACCGATCTTTGGATGCAAATATAGGATGAACGATGAAGAATGGGATAGAGTATGCACCGGATTAAATAAACTTGGTAAGATTGCAAAAGAGTACGGAATTACTATGACTTTCCATCATCATATGGGAACGGTAATCCAGGATCCGGACGAAGTGGAACGTCTGATGGCCGGTACCGATCCGGAATATGTGAATCTCCTGTTTGACAGCGGACATTTTACTTACTGCGGCGCAGACCCGCTTGAAATGGTTCAGAAATACTGCAGCAGAATTAAACATGTACATTTAAAAGATGTACGCCCGGATGTAGTAGAAAAGGTCAAAGCAGAGAAGTTAAGCTTCCTGGCTGGAGTGAGAATGGGAGCATTTACGGTACCGGGAGACGGATGTATTGATTTTGACCCAATTTTCAAAGTGTTGGAAGATTCCGGATATGAAGGGTACATGGTAGTGGAGGCGGAGCAGGATCCTGCAAAAGCAAATCCATTGGAGTATGCATTAAAAGCCAGAAAATTTATCACGGAAAAGACAGGTTTATAAAAAATATCCATTTAAAGAAAAGGAGAATTATCATGGTTAAAGTTGGTATTATAGGCGCAGGAAGAATTGGTAAAGTACATACAAAGAGTATTTGTAATCTGGTAAAAAATGCGGAGATCAAAACAATTGCAGATCCGTTTATGAATGAAGAGACAGAGAAATGGGCACACAGCATGGGTGTTGAAAATACAACAAAAGACTACAAGGAAATCCTTGCAGATCCGGAGATTGATGCAGTACTGATCTGCTCATCCACAAATACCCATTCCCCGATTTCAATTGAAGCAATCAAAGCCGGCAAACATGTATTTTGTGAAAAACCAATTGATCATGATGTGGCTAAGATCAAAGAAGTTATCGAGGCTTTAAAAGATTCAGATGTGAAATACCAGGTAGGATTTAACCGCAGATTTGACCATAACTTTGAAGCGGTAAAAAATGCCGTAACAGCAGGACAGATTGGCGATCCGCATATTATCAAAGTAACCAGCCGTGATCCGGAACCGCCAAGTGCTGAATATGTAAAGGTATCCGGAGGCATTTTCCTGGATATGACAATTCATGATTTTGATATGGTACGATTCCTTGCTGGCTGTGATGCCACGGAAGTTTATGTACAGTCCGCAGTTTTAGTAGATCCAAGTATTGGTGAAGCAGGAGATGTGGATACAGCAGTCATTACCATTCAGATGGAAAACGGTGCTATTGCTGTAATTGACAACTCCAGAAAGGCAGTCTATGGATACGATCAGCGTGCAGAAGTATTTGGTTCTAAGGGAATGGTTGCAACTGCCAATGATACACAGTCCAGCGCAGTCATCAGCACAGCCGACGGCGTAACCGGAGAAAAACCACTTTACTTCTTCCTGGAACGTTACATGGATTCCTTTGCCAAAGAAATGAATTGCTTTATTGATGCAATTGAAAATAATACAGATACACCTCTTGGAGTAGAAGATGGTTTGAAGCCTGTAATTATGGGGCTGGCAGCAAAAAAATCAGTAGAAGAGCACAGACCTGTTAAGATTTCTGAGATTCAGTTATAGACCATTGATTGTCTGGAGCGTGCCGTGCTTTGACTTCGGGCACGCTCCTGAACTGTATATAAATACCATTTGAAAGAAAGGAAGCGGATAGAATGAGTAAGGTATTTGGTTATCCAGAATTTAATGAGGCAGGGGAAAAGGTTCTCACTACCTATGACAACGATTATAAAGACATGTGTATGGATATTCGTGTGTTCAAAATGAAAGATGGCGATGTTAAGAAATTAATGAAACCAGAAGAAGAGACTGCAGTGCTTTTGCTAAATGGCTGTATAACCATTAAGTGGGAAGAGAAGGAGAAGACAGTCAGCAGAAAAGATGTCTTTACAGAAGGGCTCTGGTGCCTTCATGTATGTAAAGGTGTGGAAGTCCGGGTTGAGGCTTCTATGGATACACAGATCCTGATCCAGTCTACTTACAATGACAGAACGTTTGACAGCAGGTTCTACGGACCGGAAGATGCTCCATGGATTTATTCCTGCAAGGGAAAGTTTGGAGATACAGCCGTTCGCCGGGTAAGTACTGTTTTTGATTACCAGACAGCACCTTATTCCAATATGGTATTAGGAGAAGTGTTAAATGATCGCGGCAACTGGTCGGGCTATATTCCGCATCAGCATCCCCAGCCGGAAACGTATTATTTCCTGTTTGACCGTCCGGAAGGATTTGGTGCCAGTTTCGTAGGGGATGACGTCTACAAAATTAAAGACGGCAGTTTCTCAGCAATACCAGGGGGAAAGACACATCCCCAGGCAGCGGCACCTGGATATCAGATGTATACCTGTTGGATGATCCGCCATCTGGAAGGCAACCCCTGGACGGACCGTATCGACGATGAGCGTTATACCTGGCTGTATGATGCAGAATTTTAGATTCAGACGTAATGAAAGATTGAAAGAAAAAATAAGACAGTATTACAGGGAAGCCTGTATTATGCAGGGGGTGTAAAAATGGGAAGAGATTTTATTGTACCGGGACAGATGATTACCGGCAGCGGCGCACTTACCATGGCAGAAGAAATATTAAGAGGGTTTGGAAAAAAGGCGCTGATCATTACGGATAAGGTAATGATTCAGCTGGGAAATGCAGCGCATGTGGAAGAAGCTCTGAAAAACCAGGGAATAGAGTATGCAATTTATTCAGAAATAGTCGGAGAGCCCACCGACAAAATGATTGAAAACGGGCTGAGTATGTATTTAAAGGAAAAATGTGATTTTCTCATTGCTCTGGGCGGAGGCAGTCCCATCGATTCCATGAAGGCTATCGGAGCGCTGGCGACAAACGGCGGTAAAATCTCTGACTATATGGGAAAAGTGATCAAAGTGCCAACACCTCCCATGGCTGCCATTCCTACAACGGCAGGCACGGGTTCGGAGGCGACGCAGTTTACCATTATAACAGATACAAAAAAAGATATTAAAATGCTTTTAAAGGGTCAGGTATTGATGCCTGCTCTTGCAATTATAGATCCGCAGTTTACCATGACGGCACCGCCCAAGATAACGGCAGCTACCGGACTGGACGCATTAACTCACGCCATTGAAGCATTTACATCCAGAAAGGCACAGCCCCTTTCCGATACGTTTGCGCTTTCCGCAGTAAAGAGAATCTTTGCTTATCTGCCGGTAGCTTTCCGGGAGGGAACAGATCTAATGGCAAGAGAACAGATGTCAATTGCTTCACTGGAAGCGGGAATTGCATTTAACAATGCATCGGTTACGATTGTGCATGGCATGAGCCGTCCCATCGGAGCATTGTTCCACATCGCACACGGTTTATCCAACGCCATGCTGTTGAAAGAGTGTCTGGGTTTTGTGCTGGATGGGGCATATGACCGGTTTGGGGAACTTGGCAGAGCAGTTGGGGTAGCTACCGACCTGGACTCGGATGAAGCGGCAAGCCAGAACTTCTTAAAAGCAGTAGAAACCATTTGCAGAGAACTGGAAACACCAAGTCTGGAGGAATACGGAATCAATAAACAGGAGTTTATGGGTGTTGTGGATAAAATGGCACTGGATGCCATGGACAGCGGAAGTCCTCAAAATAGCAGAAAAGAACTGAGTAAAGAAGATTTGGAGCAGATTTACCGAAATCTGTGGTAATATGGGAAGATTAACATTTTGTAAATTATTTTATATAGCACTCTGTTTTAAATGTGAAAGGAAAGTAATCTTTATGATACGTGTATCATAAGAATACTTTCCTTTCGCGCTTCCATTGTACTGATAATTCTTGCAATCATCAGTACAATCTTAATAGCATACATAAACCACACAAAAAAGTGACCGCCCCGATCCAAAGGTAAAGTCACTTTTTAAGTAATTCCTATATTGGGCTGACCGTTTATCGGCAACACCACTTTATAGCTATATTCTATCAGAGTTTTGCATCATTGTCAAATTATATTCATTTTTTAATTTTCTTCTACTTCTATTCTATTCAATACCATTACGCCAGTGATTGTATAAAAGCGCTGGGTGACATTCCTTCATTATTTTTAAATACCCTGCTGAAATAAAGTGCGTCTGTGTAACCGGTCTGTTCCGCAACATCTTTTAACAGAATCTGCGGATTTTTTTTCATTATATTTTTAGCCATTTCCAGGCGCAGTGAAGTGATGTATTTACTGGGTGAGATCCCAAATGCTTCTTTGAAAAGGGTTGTAATATATTTTTCGTTATAGCCCCAGATATCGTAGAAGACTTTGTAGGTGATCTGCTGTGTAAAGTTTTTGTCCAGGTACGCGCGAATGTCATCTACCAGCTGTGAGGAAGACTTTTTTTGCTGCATGTGTTCCGGGAATAATATTTTAGTCAGCTCATGCAGGAGGTTCTCCAGTAACTCATCGTAGGAATCAGATGAGGCAATGACTTCAGTTGGATCGAAGAGAAGCTGGGATGCATTTGGGCTAACGTGGATGGCGGCACTTGCTATGTGGCGTACATCTGCAAGCAGCTGGAATTGTGTGGTATCCGATTCCCGCCACCATGCAGTCATATCGGAAAGGATATGTTTCAGTTCATTTTCAGTAATGCCGGGTCTGAATTTTGCTGCAAGTGCAGCGATTTGTCCGGAAATCTCTATGGCATCCTTTGCCGTAAAGGTATCATCCTGGATTAAAAAAGTGTTTTTTCCAAAAGGCAAATGAAACAAGGTGAACAGGTATGCATTCTGCATTAAATGTCTGATCTCTTCTCCGCTGTGTACAACAGCAGATAAAACAAAATTTACGTAGGTATCTGACTGTTGGGCATTTTGTCTTATCTCGTCCACTACAGGGAATATGTCAGTTTTTTTATCAGCAGGACTGACAATGGCATAGACAAATTCATTGTAGTAATTACCACGGAAAGAATAAACCGGAAGGTGGTATGTTTCGTAAATGCCGTTTAAAAATGAGGTGTCGAGATTTCTCACAATTTCCCCGGACAAATTGAATTCAGAATAGGTGTTATTGACTATAGAGCCGTAATAGGAAAACAGCAGATGGAGGCTGCAATTTGCCAAAGGGTTGAAGGTATATTCGGTAAGGGGCTTTTTGAAAAAGCAGGAACGGATATATTCTTTTTGTATCTGCGTACTTTTACTGTTGATTTCCTGTTTCATTCCGTTTAGTAGTTTCCCTAATTCTTCCGGGTCCACGGGCTTTAGCAGATAGTCGGATACACCAAGCGTGATTGTTTTTTTGGCATATTCAAATTCTGCAAACCCGGTTAGAATTACGAAGTTTGCAGTGGAATTTCGTTTTTTAGCTTCTTCAATCAGGGTCAGTCCATCCATCAGAGGCATTTTAATATCGGTGATTACGATGTGGGGATGGTGTTCCTGAATCAGTTTAAGGGCATTTTCTCCGTCATAGGCTGTGCCGGATATGATAAAGTCATCCGATATCATAGAAATGGCGGCGCAGATGCCTCTTAATATAGCGGGTTCGTCCTCGGCAATTAGTATCTTAATTTGATTCATCATCAATAAATCCTCCAATTTCAATAGTAGTCAAATCTTCCTCTGTACGGATATGAAAGTATTCCAGACCGCGGTAATAAATAGTAAGACGTAAAATGGTATTTTCCAACCCAAATCCCTGCTGTTCCAGATTATTTTCCACTTCTCTGCCATCCAGAAATGCTTTCTTGAACTGATCGAACCGACTGTACAGCTGGTTGATTTTATCCTGATTAAAAGTCTGCCCATTGTTGGAAACAGTTACCATCCACCGGTTATCACTGCGATAGGAGCGGATATGGATTTTCCAGACCGGAGGTACATTTTGAAAGCCGTGCTGAAAGCAATTTTCTATAATGGGCTGCAGAATTAGTTTTGGAACACTGATATCATCCAGGGCAGGATCCAGATCCCAGCTGTAATCCAGCATATGTTCATGGCGCATTTTCATAATATAGAGATAACTTTTTATATTATCGAACTCATCTTTCAGGCGAACGGTCCGATGATTGAAGTTGATAGAATAACGCAGCAGGTTAGCCAGCTCCGTACACATTTTAGGAACGGTGGTATTGCCCTGTTCCAGACCGTAAGCACCGATGACAGACAGGGTATTATATAGAAAATGCGGATTCAGCTGGGCTTCCATTGCATCAAAGTGGGCTTTTACGGCACGTTCACGTATTTCCATAATGTGAATATTCTGAAGCCGCATTTTATTCAGGATTTCTTCAATGCCGTTTGTTAGTACCACGATTTCGTTATTGCTGGACTGGATGTCCAGGTGAATATCCTGGTTTAATTCCAGATGGTACAAATTATTGCGCAGGGTGCGCAGGGGCTGGGTGAGATTCCTGGTAATTATAAAAAGGAAAAGCAGTAATATGATGAAGGCACCTATGTAAGACAGAATAATGGTTTTAGCCATGGAATTCACCTGCATAGTGTATGTGTGGATATCTCTTTTAATCAGGATTGTCCATCCGGTTAGCTCCGAATGGCTGTATGCCATCAGCGAATTCTTATCTGCATAGTAATAGCCAATTGGCTGCTCAAAGGATTCCCCCTTGTACAGTTCTCTGATTTGGCTTTCTGTGGTGTCCGGAATATTGTGATAGAGTAATTTTCCGGAATCATCCAGCAGTAACAGCTGATAAGTATCGTCGCTGCCTTGCAGCTTTAACAGTTCCTCTAATTCTGTGGCTTCGATATTATATTCCAGAACGCCGTAAGTATGGTAAGTATCCCGGATAGGTCTTGCCACTGTCAGTGTAAGAGCGGCATCTGAGGACCAGTAATCCGGATGGGGAGGAAAATAGAGTTTATATTCTTTCGTAGTCAGAGCTTCCCGGACGGTAGGAATGTCCCGAATCTGATCTTTGGTCAATGGTTTGGAGTTCAGAGACTGCTGGTTAATCTGCGTCCCCAGGTAATCATAATAGCGGCTGATGTAATGAATGCTGCGATTTGCCTTTGTGGTAGCCAGCACAGACAGCAGGATCCCGTCCACATCAGAAGTGATGGTGGGATGCTGGAGGAAATAGTTATAGGGTGTCTCCGGTATGTGAAATACAATGTCTGTGAATGCCTTAGAGGCATGGAGCGTTACCAGATCCTTGTCCACATTCACCAGCATATCTTCAATTCTGGACTGAATCAGGTTCAGGGAGTCCAGACTGTTGGATTGCAGATTGTTCTGCAGCAGACGGTTGTTATACTGGAAAAAGAAGGTACCGCTTGCAAATAAAATGATAGTAATAATCAGACTGAAGGATAAGTATAGCTTATAATGGTAGGGCAATTTTTGCATCATAGGGAACACCTCTTTTTCATATATCCTTTTTGCATCATAAAGCAGCAAATCTTTAGCATTTTTAAGATAATCATACCACTATGACCGCAGTTTTTGAAGACTTTATTTAAATTGTTCTCAATAAAACCCGAATATTTCCAAAATCATATCTTAATCTCACAAAAATCAAATAAGAATCCCTGAAAAATAATAGAAAAGCAGTTAATATTACAAAGATATGCCATCAAATTATTAAAAATAGGAATATTATCCATATAAAGTCTTCCCTTTATCTATTCTAGTTTCCGGGAACTTTTGTTACAATAAATTTACAAAGAAACGAAAGAATGGGAGGAAATAAGAATGAGAAACAAAAAAGCAAAGGTTTTATGTTCAGCAGTCGCAATTTCCATAACAGCAGCGCTATTGGCAGGATGCGGCGGCAACACAGGAGAGACAAAAGAAGGAACAAAGGCAGAGACAAAGCAGGAAACAAAAGCGGCAGGTACCGATGAAGGTACAAAAGCAGCGGAGACCAAAGGGGAAGAGAGCAAGGATGCCAAAAAAGAAGGCGGCATTACCTTGACCCTCTATGGAAATGCAGGAGATACCCAGAGGCCGTTCATGCAGAATATCTTTAAACTATATGAAGAAAAGACGGGAAATAAAATTGATGTTCAGGGCATTGACACGGATAATTTTGAAAATGTGGCGCTGACAAAATTCCAGACAGGTGATATACCGGATTTATTTATGCATTTTGGCGGTTATGGACTGGATGCCTATAACCCGAAAGAAAACTTTGTGGACTTTACGAAGGCAGGCATGGGTTTCGGATATTCAGGATAATGTACTGCCTCAGACAAAACGTGACGGCGTTGTCTACGGACTTCCATTCTGGGAAGCCTCTCTGTCCGGTACATTCTATAATAAGAAAATATTTGAAGAGCAGGGAATTGAAGTTCCGAAGACCCAGGAAGAATTTGACCAGGCCTGCCAGAAACTCATGGATGCAGGTATTACACCTATGTACATGGCGGTAAAAGATGTCTGGCCAATGCTTTACCAGTTCGGTATGGATCCGATCTTCCAGAATGAAGATACTTTAAAGAAGATCAATTCAAATCAGATTAAATACGCAGATATACCGGAAATGACCGATATGGTGAACTGGTATAAAACATCGGCAGATAAAGGATATTTTGGGAAATCTTATAATACGGATACCTGGGATTATGCATCTGAGGTATTGGGAAATGGAGAAGCTGCCATGATGTTAGGCTGGGATACCTGGCTTTATACAGACTATGACAGTGAATCCTATACTTATAAAGCAGATGATTTTGGTATCATGCCTGCATATGTAGGATCAACGAAAGATGGAACTTTCGAAGGTCCTAACTGCAGCCTGATGCTGGCAAATAAAAACGGCAAGAATGTAGATGCAGCGATCGAATTTATTAACTTCATGGCTGATCCGGAAAATTACAATGTTGCATTTGACGGCATTGCAACAGCACCTTGTTTTAAAGGACAGACAACCATTAAAACCACACCCCAGTATGATGCGGCAGTTGACTGGGTTGCTAAAGTTGGCAGACCGTCTATTGCAAATCCGGAAATTATCGGTTTTTCACAGAATGACGGCGGAAAATGTATTCAGGAACTGCTGGTTGGAAATGTAGATGCGGCAGGATGTCTGAAAATGATGGATGATGCCCGGATTAAAGTGGCAACCGCACAGCAGGTAGAAGGATTTAAATAGCGCTGGCTAAGGCAGAGCAAGGGAAGAGCCCGGGGTATCCGGGCCCTTGTTCTAGAGCCGCCCGGCGCAAATACGCCACTATATAGCACCCGCTGTCTGCGCCATCTGCACGTTTATAAGATGTGCCATCTGCGAATGAAGTACTGAAAGGAGCATTTATGAATACAAAGAAAATCTATCCTACTTATATGCTGATTGTACCTTTGGCTGTGTTCGGTTTGTTTTTTATACTTCCCTCTACCATCGGCTATCTATATGCATTCACCGATTGGAGTTCCTATGTCAGTGACGTGAAGTTTGTGGGAATCAAGAATTTTATTGAGGTTATCACAGAGAAAACAGTACCTACGGCATTTGTCAATACGCTGATATTTGCGGGGGCAAAAACCGTGATCGTAACGGTTTTGGGGTTTGTATTTGCACTGATATTAAACCGGAAACTAAAAACCAGAAATCTAATCCGTACCGTGTATTTTGTGCCGGCAATACTGTCTGCGCTGGTTGTAGGGCTAATATTTAATGCTTTGTTTGAAGCACGTTATGGAACGATTAATAACCTGCTTCGCGGCATCGGTCTGGAACAGTTTGCCATTCAGTGGCTGGGAAGCCGGGGACCGGCTATATTTACGATTTCCGTAGCGGAGATCTGGAGGAATCTGGGATATGCAATCGTAATCACGCTGGCGGGGCTGCAGTCTGTATCTTCTGATTACATAGAGGCGGCAAAAGTGGATGGTGCTTCGGGCTGGCAGATGTTCCGCAAGATTACCCTTCCTTTGATCATGCCGTCTGTAAATGTCAACATATTATTCAGTCTTATCTACGGTCTGAAAATGTTTGATCTGGTTTACGTTATGACCTCAGGGGGACCGGGGTACGATACGGAGACTTTTGGGACTCTGATGATGAATGAAATGGCAAGGGGACGTTATTCCCATTCGGTTGCAATCAATCTGATCTTTACGGTGATCCTTGTTATAGTAGCGGTTGCATATCAGAAATTCAGCGAAAGGTGGGAGAATGTAGAATGAGTAAGAAGACAAAACGAATTGATATACTGATTGAAATTGTGATGTGGCTTCTTAGCATCGTTGTGATTTATCCACTTTTGATGGTATTGATTACTTCTTTTAAGCCAAAAGGGGAAGCCAGTTATCTGAATATCAAATTCCCTTCTGTCTGGGCATTTGATAACTATGCGGATGTTTGGGAACAGGGAAAAATACCCCGGGCATTTTTTAACAGTATGTTCATTACCGTATTATCCGTTCTGCTGGTTCTGGTACTGGCATCGGTATTCAGTTATGTGCTGGTGAGGAGAAATACAAAAGCCTGCCGGATTATATCAAGATGTATGACTTTTGGTATTATAGCACCGTTTGCGGCACTGCCCACGATTCAGATGCTGAAATATATGGGATTGTATGGTTCCAGAATATCCATGGTCTTTGTCTACGGAGCGCTGTATCTACCGTTTTCGACCATGCTGTATTCCAGCTTTATTAAAGGAATTCCAAGGGAATTAGATGAAGCGGCTGTAATCGACGGATCAAAGGGCGGAAAGCTTTTCTGGCAGATTGTCTTTCCACTGTTAAAACCGGTCACTGCAACCACCGGAATCCTGAATTTTATGTGGGTATGGAATGATTTCCAGTACCCTATGTATCTGCTGAATTCGTCCAGTAAGTGGACGCTTCCGCTGTCTGTTTATAATTTTTACGGCCAGTACAGCCGCAGCTGGAACCTGGTGTGTGCGGATATGGTATTGGTATCCATACCGGTTGTAATTGTGTACATATTTGCTCAGAAATATATTATTGCAGGTATGACGGCAGGAGCAGTTAAGGGCTGATTCCCAAAAACAGAAAGTAAGAGGATCATGAATGATGAAGAAAATATATGATGGAACGTGGGACTCCATAAGAACCCATGAGCTGCCGGAGTGGTACCAGGATTGCAAGCTGGGGATTTTTATACACTGGGGAATTTATTCCGTGCCTGCTTACGCCCCAAGGACATGGGAACTGGGAGAAGTACCGGGAGATGAGCAGTGGTTCTGCAATAATCCCTATGCGGAGTGGTACTACAATTCCGTGAATGTAGGACAGGGACCAACCTATGAGCATCATTTGAAGACCTATGGAAAGGATTTTGCCTATGAAGATTTCCTTCCCATGTGGAAGGCTGAAAACTGGAAACCGTCCAATTGGGCAGAGCTGTTTCGGGAAGCGGGTGCAAAATATGTTGTCCTGGTCACCAAACACCATGATGGATTCTGTCTTTTCCCGAGTGCATATACCGATTACTCCTCCATTCATAAAGGCCCGGAAAGAGACATCGTGGGAGAACTGACCAGGGCGGTCAGAGAAGAAGGGCTGAAAATGGGACTTTATTATTCCGGGATAATCGACTGGAGATTTGCCCATGACCCTATTTACCGGGAAGAAGATAATTTTCATAAAGCCTGTCCTACACATGAATATGCAGACTATGCTTACAAACAGGCAATGGAATTAATAGACCGTTATCATCCTTCCGTATTCTGGAATGATATCGGGTGGCCGAAACAGGGGGAAGAGATGCTTCCCCATTTATTATCCCATTATTACAATACGGTGGAAGACGGTGTGGTGAATGACCGGTTTAACGGACTCTATAAAGATTATGGAACAAAAGAATACAAATACGGAGAAGCGGTAAGAGAAGAGAAGTGGGAAATGTGCAGAGGTATGGGATTGTCATTTGGATATAATGCAAATGAAGGAGATGACCAGCTGATCAGTACGGCGGATTTAATCAGTCTGCTGGTAAGTACCGTAGCCAATAACGGGAATCTGCTGATTAATATCGGTCCAAAGGCTGACGGTACCATTCCTGCAGAACAGGAAAAGAGACTGCGTAAGCTGGGGCAGTGGATGAAAACAAATGGCGAAGCGATCTATGGAACCGTCTGCAGCAGGAGGCATTCCCAGGTTGCTGAAAATGGTACGGAGATTCATTATACGAAAAAAGATAGGGATCTGTATATATTGCTGGATCATTGTCCAAAGGAGCGTTTTACAGTTGCTATCCCTCATCTGAACCAGGTACCAAAATCCTTAAACAGCAGCATTTGCGTCAGTGGAAACAAAGTTGGGGACAGTATGGAACTCACCGTCTGGAACCATGGGGAAGAAGATTATACAGTAGTATTATGTGCTCCCCAGGAGGAAATGTAGGTTCCGGTAAATTTAGATAAGTTTTTTCCACCCGTCTTAGAATATTGGAATTGCCCTGAATATTCTTTGATCTTATAATTAAGATTATAAAATCGAAAGAAGGGGATAAGGCTATGAAGTGGAAAAAAGTGTTGTCTGTTTTGCTGTCCGCTGCCATGATGGCGGGAACAGTATCACCGGGGCTGGATGTACGGGCTGCAGAGGATGCAGTTAGCAATGTTACAGATACCAATAGCAACATATCACAAAGCGGTACAGAAAGTGAAACCGGAAGTGCACAGGAGGAAAACCATAACGGGAACCCGGGCGGCGATGTTGAGGCAGGCAGTTACGGGAACCCGGGCAGCGATGTAGATGCCTGCGATTACAGAGACCTGGATGAAAGCGCCGGTGTAAAACAGCAGGATACCGATGCACAGGAAGCAGGCGGCAATGCGGAAGGAACAGCAGAGAGAAATGCAGAAAAAGAAAAGGGCAAAATCGTATACTATGATTTTCAGAGCTATGATTCCACAATCATCAACGATGCTTCCGGAAACGGAAAGGCGGGTGTAGTAAGGAATTACGATTCCGGGGGATTTCGTATTATTGACACTAATATCTATGGAAAAGAGGTAAAGGCACTTTCACTTCCCGGCGGGTCTGACGGGGGATACCTGGAACTTCCGGTAGGATTGCTGGACGGGGAAGAGAGCGTCACCATCAGTACCTGGGTAAAACTCTTTACAGATACCGGTTATCAGAGAATCTGGGATCTGGGGTCCGGCACAAGCTCTTATATGTATCTGTTGTCCGATGGAGCAAACGACGGATTTAAAGGATACAGTGCAGCTATAACCACAGGCGGCTGGAGCACAGAACAGGGAGTATCCAAGGGCACCAATATTGATAAAAACAGATGGGTTCTGACTACGGTAGTCATAGATGGAACCCAGATGTCTCTATATGAAAATGGAACGCTGGTGGATACGAAGGATACCGGTATTTCATTAAAAGACATGGGGCATAGTACTCAGAATTATATCGGATACGGACAGTTCGGAGATGATCCCACCAATGCACAGTTTGCAGAATTTGAGATTTATAACTATGCGATGACGGCAGAAGAGGCAGCCGCTATGTATGATGTAGACGATGACGGTATCGTAAAAGGGGATGCCGCTGCACTTACGCTGGGAGATTTAAGCGCAGTTACCGCAGATCTTTCCCTGCCGACAGCAGGAGAAAATGGATCCGTAATAGAATGGACAAGTTCCGATCCGGCGGTAATTGCAAATGACGGAAAAGTAGTACGCCCGGCAGCAGGAGAACCGGATGCACAGATAACCCTCACCGCAGCCATAAAGTATCAGGAGGCCAGTACCACAAAAGAATTTCAGGCAGTGGTACCTGCCCTGCTTGGTGATGAAGCCATTGTAGAACAGGATCTGGCTGACATTAAACTGGTGGATTTAGACAGTGTGGTATCCAATCTGCAGCTGCCGAAAGAAGGGAAAAACGGTTCTGTCATTACCTGGGAAAGCTCCAGACCGGAAGTGATTACCAATGACGGAAAAGTAACCCGTCCGGCGGCAGGAGAACCGGATACAGAAGTAGTTTTGACGGCTTCAGCCAGCTTTCAGACAGCTGCCGGCAGCAGAGTGTTTACGGCAACGGTTCTGGCAGAAGATGAAGATGTTACGATTACGGATTATGAACCGGTCCTTGTCACAACCGCTGCAGGGAATGTACCCTCACTTCCCGGCACTATAAAGGTAACTTACAGTAACGGCAAGACTGCAAAAGCCAAAACCGTATGGAATACACCGAATAAAGAGGATTATGCAAAGCCTGGTAGATTTGAGGTAAAGGGCAAAATACTTGGAACAAAACAGGTAATCAAAGCAGAAGTTACCGTAGTAGAACAGGATGATTCAGACATTGCACTTCAGGCAGAAGCATTTGATCTGAATGACATCACCCTGGATGGAAATTCTATTCTGACCCAGAATAGGAGCAGAACTTTGGAGTACCTGAAGCTTCTGGATAATGACAGAATGCTTTACAACTTCCGCAAAACTTTTGGCGCGGATACCAAAGGAGCTACGCCCCTGGGTGGATGGGATGAGCCTACCGGACTGCTGAGAGGACATTCTACCGGTCGATATCTTTCTGCTTTATCACTGGCATATGCATCCACAAAGGATACGCAGATAAAAGATAAGCTGGATGAAATGATTCATGAGCTGCGCAGCCTGCAAACACTGTCCAAAGGAGATCCGGCTGCATTTGTGACAAAGGGAACGGATCAGAAAGTATGGAATACAAATCCAGAGGAATGGGGTGAGGGATTTATCAGTGCTTATTCACCTGATCAGTTTGCCCTGCTGGAGCAGTATACGCCATACGCTACTATATGGGCACCTTACTATACGCTGCATAAGATTATCGCAGGATTTCTGGATGCTTACACATATGCAGGAAACGAGGAAGCTTTAGATGCGGCGAAAGCACTTGGAAAATGGGTGTATCAGCGCCTCAGTGCCTGCTCCCAGGAACAGCTTACCAAGATGTGGGATATGTACATCGCAGGTGAGCTTGGCGGATTTAATGAGTCTATGGCAAAATTATATGAACTGACCGGCGACGAAGACTATTTAAAGGGCGCTAAACTGTTTGACAACACCAAGTTCTTTGACAATTTAAGCAAAAATGTAGACGATATCCAGGGACGCCATGCCAACCAGCATATACCACAGATTATTGGTGCGATGGAAGTTTATCAGGCAACCGTTCAGGCGGGAAAAGAAGAACCGTATTATTTCAATGTGGCAAGCAACTTCTGGGATATGGTTACTTCCAGATATGCCTATTCCATCGGCGGTGTCGGCACCGGAGAAAACTTCAAAGAACCTTATAAACAGGCAGAGTATATTAACGGAGACCGGAATTGTGAGACCTGTGCCGCTTATAATATGCTGAAACTGACAAAAATGCTTTACCAGTATGATGCAGATAATGCCAAATACATGGATTATTATGAAAGAACGCTGTATAACCAGATTATCGCATCCCAGAACCCAAATGTAACGGATAACATGCATAATGGAACTACCTATATGCTTCCAATCGGACCGGGTGTGCGCAAGGATTACGGCGGGGATTATGATTCCTTTACCTGCTGTCATGGTACCGGCATGGAAAACCATGTTAAATATCAGGAAGCTGCCTATTACCAGGATGATACCACGATGTATGTAAATCTGTATCTTCCATCCAGTGTAACCTGGGAAGAAAAAGGGGTTAAAGTAACCCAGGATACCCAGTTCCCTTCAGAGGTTACCACCCTGACTGTTTCTGAGGAAGAGGGTCAGACAGCATCTGCATTTGATATGAAACTGAGAGTACCATACTGGGCAGAACAGGGATTTGAAGTTACCGTAAATGGAAAGAAGCAGATCGAACAGGCTGAACCAAGCTCCTACGTAACGCTAAATGGTATTCAGGCAGGAGATGTAATCGAAATCCGCACTCCATATGGTTATCATCTGGACAAAACTCCGGATCAGTTAAGCGGTGTAGATGTAGCAAGCCTCATGTACGGACCATTTGTTATGGTTGCAAAATCAGATTCCACAAAGTGGAAGACACTTGTATTGTCTAATGTACTGGAGCGTTCCATTAAAAAAGTAGAAGGGGAAAAGGTTCTTACCCTTGAAACCAACGGACTGACTTTCCGTCCCATGTATGATGCATCCAATTACGCTTACCATACTTATTTTAAAATCATGTCTGGGGAAGGCAGCGGCGCTTATTATGAAGTGACGGTCAACAATTCCACACCGGACAGGGGAAGCTTTGAAGTGAGTTCCGAGCTGGTAAAAGAAGGCGGTGACCTGATTATTACAGCAAAGCCAAAGGAAGGTTATAAAGTAAAGAAACTGACCGTTGACGGTCAGCAGGTAACAATGGGAACAGACAATACCTATACTGTAAAAAATGTACAGAAGAATACGGAAATCACAGGGTCCTTTGCTCTGATCAATCCTCCGGCTCAGGATAACACCGCCGTAGAACAGACGGCTACCGTCAGTGCTCATTTTACTGCAGGATGGGAAAACCTAAACGGCATCAAAGACCAGAAATTTAATCCTTCCGTATCCAACGGGGGAATGGGAAAAGGCTGGGGAAACTGGCCGCAGTCCAAAGGAGCACAGTGCTGGGTAGAGTACGAGTGGGATGCTCCGGTAACCATAAACGGAAGCGATATCTTCTGGTATGATGACGGCGGAGATACCAGAATGCCGGGAGAAATCAAGTTCCAGTACGAAGATGAAAACGGCAGTGTTCAGGAGGCTGTTCTGACTTCCAATCCGGAAGATGGAAAGAATATTGACCAGTATAATGCCTTTACCTTTACAACCTTTACCACCACCAGATTACGTCTTTTGATGACCGTAGCCGACAATGCAGCTGCCATCGGTATCTATCGCTGGGTGGTGACCTATGAAGATCAGGATAAACCGGCAGTAGATACTGCTAAGTTGTCAGAAGCAATTGCAAAAGCGGAAGCAATGGATATCAAAGCGTATACAGACGCATCCGCAGCAGAATTAAAACGGGTGATTGAAGAAGTGAAAGGGCTTTTATCAAAAGAAGATATCACCGAAGCTCAAGTGGAAGAAGGCTGTAAGAAGCTTGCAGATGCAGTGAAAGGACTGGTATTAAAACCTGTCGTGAATACCTCCGCGCTGTCAGCAGCCATTGCAAAGGCGGAAAAAATAGATACTAAAGCATATACAGATGCATCCGTATCAGAATTAAAGAAAGTGATCAGTGAGGTAAAAGTGCTGTTATCAAAGGCCGATATTACCCAGGCACAAGTAGATGAAGGCTGTAAGAAGCTGGAAAATGCAATAAACAAACTGGTGCTCAAACCGGTTGTGAAACCGGTAGATAAGAGCAGGCTGTCCTCATTGGCTCAGACCTGCGGCAAAGAAAAACAGGATCTTTACACTAAAGCCAGCTGGGATACGTTTACACAGGCATTAAACAGTGCCAGAACAATTCTGGGAAAAGCAAATGTTTCACAGCAGGAAGTAGATCATGCGTACAGCACACTTACTTCATCCAGAGATAAACTTGTGAAGATAAAAGTAGTATCCACAAAGAAAATTACCATTGGGAAGAAAGAAAAGATGAAATTATCTGCTTCCGGATATACCTTCAGCCTGAAAAAAGGCAAGGGCATCGTAACGGTGAATGGAAAAGGACAGGTACAGGGCAAAAAGACGGGAAAAGCCGTAGTCCAGGCTGTCAGCAAAAGCGGTAAAATGAAAGTATGGAACATCACCGTTAAGAAGGCGCCTTCCAAGATCGTAAAACTGAATAAAAACAGCGTTACTTTAAAGAAAGGGAAAAAGTTTACGGTCACAGCAAAACTTCCAAAGAATACAGCCAGCTATGGGTTTACTTACAAGAGTACCAATAAAAAGATAGCAACCGTTAATTCTTCGGGCGTAATCAAAGCCAAAAGAAAAGGCACTTGTAAGATCCGGGTGTATACCTTTAATGGAAAGAAAAAAGAAATCCAGGTAACAGTAAAATAACCGGATGCAACGGAACAGTTTTCAATCATAATACAGGTCAGGAAGAGAAAATATCTCATCCTGGCCTGTATTATCCGTGCATGAAATTTGATTTTGTAGTACAATCAGAAGAAAAATGGTAATCATGGGGGGGGGAATTCATATTAAAAAGAGAAGATTTTTAGCGGGCTGTGTAATTTTACTCTTCCTGGCTGTTTTGTGGGATTCCTCTGGGGTACAGGCGAAAGAAAGGGAGAGGAAAGGCCAGATTCTGTATTACAATTTTAAGGATTCAAAATCCGCAGTAGTGGAGGACGTATCCGGTGGGGGAAATGACGGACTGATCAGAAATTACGGGGATGACGGCGTTGGGATCAGCACAGAAGTGATCAATTCCATACAGGTCAATGCCCTGGATCTGCCGGGAGGAACTACGGGTGCCTATCTGGAACTGCCGTCAGATATTCTGGAAGGGGAAACCGAAATAACCGTCAGCACCTGGGTAAATCTGCGGTCTTCTGCATACTATCAGAGGATCTGGGATTTTGGAAATAATCAAAGTTCATATCTGTATTTACTATCGAATGGAAATAACAGTGGTTTTAAGGGCTATGCCACAGCCATTACAAACCAGGGATGGACCAGGGAATGTGGTGTAGAAAAAGGCAGCGATTTCCCACGGAATACCTGGGTGTTTACTACCGTGACAATAAAGGATAACCGGATTACCCTCTATGAAGACGGAGCGGTAATCGGAGAAGCCGTAAGCCAGGCAGGTCTGTCGGATCTGGGAGGTACCAGGCATAATTATTTCGGGAAGGGACAATTTAAGGATGAGCATTTGAATGGATTGCTTGCGGAAATTGCCATCTATAACTATGCCATGGAAGAGAATCAGGTGAAAGCACTGTTTGAAAGGGGATTGGAGGATCAGGCGGTTCCACCGGAGAATTGTGAAGATACAGACCGTCTGTTATACAGTTACCGCCAGAACTATGACGTGGATACCAAAGGAGCCGCACCCCTCACCGGCTGGGAAAATCCGGCTGGTCTGTTAAGAGGCATGGCGGCTGGAGAATGGCTGACCAATCTGTCACAGCGCTATCAGGAAAGCAGGGAAGAACCTCTTTTGGAAAAAGCGTCCTATATGGTCCGGGAACTTCGAAGCCTGCAGCTTTTGTCAGAAGGAATGGGATGGGGAAGGGGATATCTGGGGGCAGACAGTCCGGAGCAGTTCACCTTGTTAGAGAACGGCGGTTCATACCCGGATACGGGAGCTCCCTATGCAGTCTGCGGCAGCCTGCTAAACGGTCTTTTGGATACCTATGAGGCATTTGACATTCAGGAAGCACTTGATACGGCAGAATCTCTTGGAAAGTGGATCACAGAGCGCAGCAGCATTTACACACAAGAACAGAAAAAAGCAATGTGGAGCCAGGATGTAAGCGGTGATACACGGGCATTGGGCGGTGGGCTGGCGAGGCTTGCCCGGATCAAAAAAGAAGATGGTTTTCTAAAAAGTGCCTGGAATTTCGTACATATGGAATGGTATACGGCTATGAAAGAGGGCAGAGACCGGATGAACCTGCTGTCTGTCCAGGCAGCGGTTTCACAGGCGGAAACGCTGCTGGAAATATCACGTACAGATCCTGCAGCGGCAGATGCGGCGAAAGGGGCGGTAAATTTCTGGAATATGGCAGCCACAAAGTATTCTTCTGCTGCCGGAATGACTGGCGTTGACGGCAGATTCCGTAATGAGGAGCAGAAAATAGAAAACACAGTCCTGGAGAGAGAGAAGAATAAACGGATTTGCCGCCGTATGCTGGAATTGACCTGGAAACTCCACCAGATTCAGCCCGACAATCCGGACTACATGGAATACTACGAAAATCTCCTGTGCAACCAGCTCCTTGAAGATGAGGAATACAAAGATCTGGACCTAATGCGGATCTTTGAAGTAAAGGATTATACCGTTACGGTGAACCTGTATCAAACAGGAGAGAAAAAACTCTCCCAGCAGGGATTGAACATGAGCATGAAAGCAGACATCTATAGCGAAGAAGCAGTCCTGAAGGTTTGGAGCCTGGATGGAAAAAAGGATACAGCCCTTCAGATCAGATTCAGAGTCCCTTCCTGGTGCGGTGAAAACATGCAGATACTGGTAAATGGTAAGCAAAGAAAGGCGGTAAAAGAGCAGAGTTTTCTGGTAATTATGGATATATCCGCAGGGGATGAAATACGCCTGTATTTACCCTTTTCCTGTTATCTGAAGCCGGGGAATAGTGAGGGAGCGGCAGCGGTGATGTACGGACCATTTGTTATGGTGAGCGAAACTGATATTTTTAAGGATACGCTGATCCTCACAAAAAAAGTTACCGATATGGCAGAGCGGTCCGCCAGCTGTATGCCCGCCCTTACCATAAACGATGTTCAGTTTATACCCTATGCGGCATCAGCTTATTCAGACCGGAAAATCTATTATCAAATCCTTTACACAGAGAACCCTGCTGTCAAATGGTATAAAGTCAGGATGGAAGAAGATTCTGTCAGAGGAGGAAGCATCCGGGCGGACAAAGAGCTGGTGTTTGAAAATGAGCAGGTAACCATATACACAAATCCCAAAGAAGGATATGTACTTGAAAAACTCATGGTAAATGCAAAAGAAGTAAAAGCTGGCGAAGTCGGAAGTTATCAGATCGATAAAGTGACGGAGGATCTGACGGTTTCTGCCACCTTTACAGAAAAAAATCCTCTGACAGTAAAAAGCGGCAGCCTGGAACAGAATGCACAGCTGAGCGCTCATTATACCGCTTCCTGGGAGAACCTAAACGGCGTTAAGGATCCCAGCTTCCATCCGGCATCTTCTAATGAAGGAATGGGAAAGGGCTGGGGGAACTGGCAGCAGCAAGCCGGTTCTTCCTGCTGGATTGCTTATAATTGGATAGAACCCGTTACCATAGGAGCCTGCGAAATATACTGGTATGATGATGCGGATGATACCGGGGCGCCCTCTGATTTCCAGGTAGAATATCTGGATGGAAAAGGAGAATGGTGCAGGGCTGTCATGAAGACGGATGCAGGAAAGCTGCTGAAAAAGGACCAGTACAATGGTTTTTCTCTGGAAACCGTAACGACAAAAGGACTGCGGCTGGTGATGACCGTAGCAGAGGATAAGCGGGCAATTGGGATTTACCGCTGGAAAGTGAGTGAGCACGATACGAAATGAAAAAATGGAGAATCAGGTCCTGGTTTTATAATCGGAAAATCTGGCAGAAACTGATGATTACCTTTGTGCTTGCGGTGCTGCTGCCGATCAGTATTTCCTGGTATGTCATGATGAACATGAACCAAAAGCAGATGGAGAATAAGATCCGGGAATTAATGGCGAGCCAGCTGGTACAGATTTCAGAAAGGGTAGACCTGACCCTGGAAATCTATATGAACCTGGTTTACCAGATGAACGTAGACAGCCGCCTGATTGATGAAATCAACGGGTTGAAAAGCAAGGACTTAAACAAACAGGTGGAGAGCCGCCATAATATTTACAGGCGGCTGCAGGAATACAACAATTCCGTAGGAGGAATCCGGTGTATCAGTGTCATTACGGCGAATGGTGCCGATGTGACCTATGACTGGGGGACAGCCTCTGTCCGGGAGAATATCTGGAAGGACTATGTGGATCTGCGGGAAACCACTGCCTATAAAAAGGCGCAGGAAACTACCGGCATAGCGATTCTGCCCACAGATGTCATGGAACAGAACGGAGAAGAACTTCCGGTATTCCAGATCGCAAAAGCGATATACGACCTGGATGAACTGGAAAGGGAATCCATTGCAGCCATTGTTATGATTCTGGATGAAAGTATTCTGAAAAAACTCTGTGAAAATGAAAGGGAGATTGCCTGGAGCGGAATTAATTTTATTCTGGACGGACAAAACAATATCATTACTTACCCCAATTCTTTTTTTGCCGGAACTGCTCTGGATGCAGATCAGAATATTACAGATTTTGTCCGTATGACAGGGGAAATGGATGATAAAAAAATAGGGATCAGTACCTATCAGGATGCAAAGACAGATTGGGTTTATTACAATGCCTATGATCTGGATAAGATGCTGGCTGAAATGAACGATTCCAGAAGGAACGCATTGATCCTTGGCGGACTTTTGATTTTATCGGCATTTATCCTGATTTCAGGTACAGTCCGCAACATAGGGGCATCGGTAAAAACAATTATTACCGGAATCCAGGTGGTAAAGGGCGGTGATCTTAACACAGCCATTCACCTGGAGTATAAGGACGAACTGGGAGAAATAGCCGGAAATTTCAATGATATGACGAAACGGGTTTCCGCTCTGATCGGAGAAGTAGAGGGCGTAACCGAAAAACGGAAAAATGCTGAGATCCGGGCACTGGAAGCACAGATTAATCCACATTTTCTATATAATACCCTGGACTCCATCAACTGGCTGGCAATCAGCCGGGGAGAGGACGAGATCAGTGAAATGCTGAGAAATCTTGGCATAATTCTTCGCTATAGTGTCAATAAAAGCAATATCGAGGCAAGTATCCCGGAAGTGGCGGACTGGATTGAGAAATACATCAGCCTTCA
>JAGZJZ010000084.1 GCA_018365455.1 Clostridiales bacterium | reverse complement strand
GCGGTCGGAGCTGGGAAAATATGTGGAAAGCATAAGCTACAGCATCCGTTTACAGACGAGGCAGAAGATGTATTTTCAGCATCATATCTGGGACCTGTAAAAGACAGCGGAAAACAGAACGGGAGGAGCAGGTAAGGACTGCCTGGAGATAAAAAACAGTAAAGGTGCTGTCGATGTCAATGGGGTGCAGATCGAACGAACAAAGCCTCCTGCCATTAACAGATACAGGACCTTTGCGGCAGCATACCCAAAAGTAAAAGGTCTTGAAAAGAAAAAAAGGAAATGTTATAATCGGCATAGAAAAGCAAATCTAATATAGACTTAACACAAATCAGGGTAACTCTACCCTTTACAATCCTACAGTAAATTTACGCCGCCCCACTGCGTTTTTTTCTTGAGTATTATAGGACGAAATGATAAAATAAAAATGAATTGCCTGTAAATATGTAGTTGGAAGTACGGCTCAAAAGGCCGTAAAATTTTAAGGTGTCCTATTTGCATAGATAAGCAGAATGGTGGAGAGATTTGTCACTCATACAGCGTGTCATGCTAAATACGGATGGGGAACTATCGCAAAATGATGCAGCGGAAATGAATACGAACAAGCCAGCCATTGCTGCATATACCCTTACTGTGTCGGCATTTGCGGCTAAGTATACGGCGACATAAATACGGAATTACAGAGGCTGCAACCTGCTGCATCATAGACGATTATACAGGCAGCTCCTACTACCTAAGCTGTATCCAGCTGGTGATGATTGGGAGACAGACAGTGTGATCTGCTTCTATTCCCCAGACAGGTGGCAATAGCAATCAGGGTCTGTGGATTGCCATGCTGTTTATCAACGTATTTGCCCCATCACTATCACACTAATCAGTCCCTTTAGGGGATAGAGAAAGGTATTTAGCCTTGAACAAAAGAGAGGTGTTTTTTTGATAAAGGAGTATTTGCATTTGAATGTTTACGATGCGTTTTTAGATCGAATGCATTTTCTTTTTGAAGAATTTGATAATATCTATATTTCTTTTTCCGGAGGCAAGGATAGCGGTTTGTTGCTCAATCTGGCCCTGGACTATCGAGAACAGCATTATCCTGAAAGAACCCTTGGTGTATTTCATCAGGATTTTGAAGCGCAGTATTCTTTGACGACAGAGTATGTAAATCGCACCTTTGAACGGATAAAAGACCAAGTGGAACCTTTCTGGGTGTGTCTGCCTATGGCAACCAGAACAGCGTTAAGCAGTTATGAGATGTATTGGTATCCTTGGGATGATACAAAAAAGGATATCTGGGTACGGGAGATGCCCCAAAAAGAATACGTTATTAATCTGGAAAATAACAGGATAACAACCTATCGCTACCGAATGCATCAGGAGGATTTGGCAAAACAGTTTGGACGATGGTACAGGAATGTCCATAGTGGTGGGAAAACGGTTTGCCTGCTGGGGATACGGGCTGATGAGTCCTTACAGCGGTATAGTGGGTTTTTGAATAAAAAATATGGGTACAAAGATACCTGCTGGATCAGCAAACAATTTAAAGATGTCTGGTGTGCCTCACCATTATATGATTGGACTATCAATGATGTGTGGCATGCCAACTATTTATTTAATTATGACTATAACCATCTGTATGATCTTTATTATATGGCAGGTCTCAAACCGTCACAAATGCGTGTGGCTTCCCCGTTCAATGATTATGCCAAGGACGCTCTGAATCTATACCGTGTCATAGACCCGGAGATTTGGAGTAAGCTTGTAGGCCGTGTACAGGGGGCGAATTTTGCTGCAATTTACGGAAAGACCAAAGCAATGGGCTACCGGAATATTTTCTTGCCGGAGGGGCATACGTGGAAAACTTACACAATGTTTCTTTTGGATACATTGCCAAAACGACTGCGAAATAATTATATAAAAAAATTTAATACATCTATCCAGTTCTGGCATGAGACCGGAGGCGGTTTGGATGAAGCCGTGATTCAGGAACTGCTGGAACATGGATATCACATAAAACGAAATGGTGTCTCAAATTATACATTGAATAAAAAATCACGGATCATATTTGAAGGGAAAATACCAGACCATACGGACGATATCAAATCCACAAGGGATATCCCCAGTTGGAAACGGATGTGTTATTGTATTTTGAAAAATGATCATATTTGTCGTTTCATGGGGTTCGGGATGACACGACAGCAACAGAAACGGTTGGATGCCATACGTTGTAAATACAAAAGTATAGAGGAATTGAATTATGAAGTATAGAAGCCCAGTTTATGATGTAATCGCTGTTCCGATAGAAAAGGTACGGCCTAATGGCTACAATCCGAATAAAGTACCACCGCCTGAAATGAAGCTGTTATACGAAAGTATCAAGGAAGATGGATATACGATGCCAGTGGTCTGTTACTATTCAAAATCACAGGATGTTTATTTAATTGTTGATGGTTTCCATCGGTACCAAGTAATGATGGACCATCCGGATATATATGAAAGAGAACAAGGCTTGTTACCGGTCTCTATTATCAAGAAACCACTTGACAAACGTATAGCCAGTACCGTGCGTCACAACAGGGCACGAGGGTCTCACGATGTGGATCTGATGAGTAATATTGTAAAAGAACTTCATGAGCTTGGACGTTCAGATGCATGGATTTCAAAACATTTGGGAATGAATAGAGATGAGGTATTGCGCCTTAAGCAAATCACAGGTCTTGCCTCGTTATTTAAGGATATAAATTTTGGTGAGGCATGGCGTCCTGTGGAGGAAGAGACGGAAAAAGGAGAAATAATATAAGTGGCGGTATGATAGATAGCCAATAATTCCTATATTTGTACAAGATGGTTTACTCTGATTGGATACAATACAAAACAGGGCAAGGATATGCCATACTTGTTCGTGAAGAGTTCAGTTGCCTTGAATTTTACATGAACAGGGACACGATTAACTGGATTCTGAAAAAACTGAATACAGGAGGTCGAACATGGAGCATTTACAAAAGAAACTCTGGACGTATCTTGCCGACCTGAATGAGCAGGCTACTGACCGGCCGGCGTGTATTATCACGCAGATGCAGGAGGCGGAGGGCGTCACCGAGGAACTGAAAGCCCATGACCAGCTCGCCTGGGTCGGAGCCATGAACAGCATCCGCAGCCGGGTAGAGGAGATCATTCGAGATGATTTTTGGCTGAGAGGGTGGGCGCATGATTCTGGAAGAAATGTTTAACGGCAGATTTTATCCCTGTGAAACAGTGGTCGCTGATTCACCGAGATTCAAACAGGCAGTCAAGGCCAGCGCCGACCTGATGGACACCTTATCGGAACGCCGAGTAAAGAGGACTATGCACTGGTAGAGGAACTGCGGGAGCAAGTAGCAATCGCCCAGTACGAGGAAAATGAAAGTTACTTCAAATAAGGCTTTTCGGCGGGGCTGCTCGTCCAGCAGGAAGCCCATGAGCAGGTGTCGAAGAAAGAAAAAGAGTAGTCTCTTTATCGTAGTTGTGCCAAAAATGGGCACAACTACCACAACGCAATAGAGCTTAACGAAAGTCATTTGCCAATCAACCGGCGGATGGCTTTTTATTGTTCTCGGATATAGAAATCTTATTTCCGTTTGCGCCTGGCCTTCCGATTAGTCCAGCGGTGAAATGTCAATAGAGAATTGGAGAAAATTCATATAAATTTTCAGTTCTATTGAAAAAACGCAAAACACCCACCTAAGCCCTGTCGGTTCTGCTCAAAAAAATAGAAGCAGGGCGTAGCGCATGTTAGTAAGCAACGGTTACCGTTGTTCTGACGGAATATACAAGCGGTTGTCTTTCAGAAGCCGAAAGATCAGCCGCACAAATTTACGGGCAGTTAAGGCAAGTGCACGTTTATGCTGGTACTTGTTCACCTCTTTATATTTGAGGTGGTAGAAGTTCTTGTACTCTGTGTCGCATTTCACAAGAGACAAAGCAGCTTCACCCAGATAATACTTTAAAAATCGATTGCCGGATTTAATGAGACGTGTATTTTGAGCCTCAAAGGCGATATTGATTATGCCCCGCCCAAAACCGTAAGAGCCGTATGAAAGGAGACTTTCACGTACGGTTCCGTGAGAAGTTTGAGGTGAAAGTCCTCTTACTTACTCGACTGAGAGGACGGGAGTTAACCACTCCCTTCTACTTGATTGCAACCACTTTTTTAAGTGATGATTGTACGGTATGTTATTCATCGCTTACTTTTTTCTACGATTTTCAAAATATTATACCTTTCATAACTCATCCATTAGTCGGTAGTATAGAATGGTAGAAGATTCTGGCTGAAAATGAGAAAAACCAGCAGAAACAAGATGTCCTTGCCCTACTGGTTTTACTCAGGCTAGTATTTTTCTGGAATCCGAATATTAGCTACATTACGAAGATTATATTTTTCAATCATATGCTTCTTCACACGAACCAAATTGTAACGGTAACAATCTGCTATGCCATCCGCAAAGGAGCACGCATTACCTTTACGTAATTGCTGAAGCGCTAGAATGACTTGCTTGTTGAGATGTGAAATTGTATGTCTCTTGACCGGATAATAAGCAAAGTAGTGTCCCCATTCAAGAAGATGATTAGTTTCAGATAATATAACATATAAAGGTTCTAACGTGATATGTTTCATTATGGATTCCAAAATATCTATTAAATAAATAGAGTTAGAAGAAGTAAATCTATCTGTTAACTCGCCCAGTTCTTCTCTTGTAAACTGCGGAGCTGCAGCTAAAGCGGCTGGGCGAATAATTAGTACCATTAGCTGCAGTGCGTGAAGGTAACGTAATGCTTTTCCCACATAACCGGAATTAAGAGCCAGCTGATGGAGCTTCATATTATCTGGCTCTATAACGATAGTGCCTTTACCATTTAATGTCTTTACGAAACCTCTTTGTTCGAGTTCTGACAATGCTTTTCTGACTGTCGATATAGAGACATCATACTGACTGGCCAGCTGTTTTTCATATGGAAGATACATTCCGACAGAATATTCTCCAAGGCCAATTTTTAGGTTCAACTCATCAACAATTTTTGAGTAATAATAATCCTGACCACGCATGGGATTCCATGAATATAATATACCAGTTTGTGCAGGACATATAGGTGTGGCATCTGACAAGTACTTTAATGTAGATTCAATAGAATCTGTTAGCTTTTGATACACGTTTGATAGTTGTTCATGCTTTACTAATGGATCCTTGCCTTTCAATATATCTATAATAACACCTGTTACAGATGCCGAACCCTTTAAAAAGTGTTCAGAGAAATAAGGGCATTCTTCTGTAAAAAAAGTAAGTTTATTGTATAAGTCAAACGTTGAATAAAGCTCGCTAAACAACTCATTACCGCCGATTTTTAATATATCCGCCCCAAAATGAGAAGGAGGGCGCCATCCTCCAGCAGAAACCCCTAAACGTGACACTTTCATAGCTTGTTTATAGTTAGGGAGAAATTCCAATTCGCAGTTTTGTGAGGCGAAAACCAGAAGTGGAGGCATTATCAGCCCAAAAGTTTGATATACCTGTAGAATAACTTCTTTTTGTTTTAAAATGTCGAAAACAGTATTTGATGAATTACAAGTATCTATTCCTGAAACAACGATGGGTGCAAGACGAGGCTGAATATCAATCAGCCCATCCTCCCGTAATGCGTCAAAGACACGGTTAATCGTATATCTGCTTACATGAAATTGTTTGCAAAGCATCCTTGAAGATGGCAAGGAATTCCCAGAAAGTATATAGCCATCCAAAATGCGTTGCTTAATTTCGTTATATACAAATGAAAATTTTGTTTCTTGTGGTTTCATAACTAGCCTCCTATCTATCTGATTATATCATAATGAAACTAATTTGTCAGTATTAAAGACGTAAACCTATTTGCACACCTTACCAATATGAATATTGCCAGTATATAAGGATATCATTTATAATAAAACTGTATAATTATTAGAAAAGAGTTTGAGTATCATGGAAAAACAAAAAATTTTAATTGTGGACGATTCAGAAATGAATCGCGCTCTTTTAGTGGATATTTTGGAAGAGAAATATGATGTAGTTGAGGCTGAGAATGGTGTAGAAGCAATTGCTGTTCTTTCAAAGCAAAGAACAGATTTCTCCCTTCTGCTTCTGGACATTATAATGCCTGAAATGAACGGATTTGAAGTATTAGCCTACATAAACAAATACCACTGGAATGACACCTTCGCTGTTATTATGATATCTGCTGATGATTCTCCTGCCAATATAAAGCAAGCCTATGACTTGGGGGCTTTTGACTACATTAGCCGACCGTTTGATTCGACCATAGTCCAGCGTCGAATTTCTAATACGATGTTTTTATATGCAAGGCAACAGCGTCTTGAAAAAATTATTGTAGAACAATTTTATGAGCAGGAAAAGAATAATAAGCTGATGATTTCAATTTTGTCTCATATTGTGGAATTCCGTAATGGAGAGAGCGGCCTACATATACTGCATGTTAATACGATTACAAAATATTTACTGAAACAGTTGGTTCAGCATACAGATCAATATTCTTTGTCCAATGCAGATATTTCTTTAATCAGTACTGCTTCTGCGCTGCATGATATTGGGAAAATCTCAATTTCGGATGCAATACTGAATAAACCTGGACGACTGACGGAAGAGGAATTTGAAGTGATAAAAACTCACTCCATGGTTGGTGCCAATATGCTATTAGACCTGCCCATTGAGCAGCAGGAAGCTCCCCTTGTTAAAGTGGCTTCTGAGATCTGCCGATGGCACCACGAAAGGTATGATGGCAATGGTTATCCGGATGGATTAAAGGGAGAGGAAATTCCCATAGCCGCTCAGGTGGTCGCGTTGGCCGATGTATACGATGCCTTGACCAGTGAGCGATGCTATAAGAAAGCTTATTCACATGAAGAAGCTTTGAAAATGATTTTAGAAGGACAATGCGGTGCATTTAATCCTTCTCTTTTACTGTGTCTGCAAGAAATTGCAGATACTCTTGAAAGTGAGCTTATGGAAGTCTCCCCTGAACAAGAAACTAAAAATATTCAGGATATAAGAAAAAAAATAGACTACGACAGGCTGTTTTCCTATGAAAAATATACCTTCCTGTCTCGCAAACAGCGGCATCTAAAATTATTATATATTGATTCATTAACCAGTGTATACAATCGCCGTTATTATGACGAGCATTTTCAAAGAGCGGACGATATTCAGGCGATGGTGGTAATTGATGTAGATAATTTTAAGCATATCAATGACAATTACGGCCATGATGTTGGTGATATCGTATTGCAGAGCATTGCACAAAGCGTTTTATCCTGTGTACGAAAAACAGATGCTGTTATCCGTTATGGTGGCGATGAATTTGTAATTATCTTTTTCAGTATACCTGCAGATATATTTGAGAAAAAACTGGAGCGAATCAGGTATTCCGTTGATTGTCTGATAATTGATGAACATCCAGAACTACATATGTCTCTAAGCATAGGCGGAGCATATGGAATAGGGAACACAAAAGAACTTTTCAAAGCGGCAGACAATATGATGTATCAATCAAAAAAAGTAAAAAATCAGGTAACCATATGTTTTCTAAACGAGGAAGAAGGCAGCACAGACAACATTTAAAATGGAGGAATTGTGATTATGAATCTAATAGATTGTTATATAAAATTTGGCGGCGATTTTGATGAGGTATTGGGCAGACTGCGGCATGAACAAATCGTTCAGAAATTTGTTTACAAATTCTTGGATGATAAAAGCTTTCGCTTGTTTGAAACATCTATGGGAAATAAGGATTATGAAGAGGCTCTAAGAGCCGTTCATACACTCAAAGGGATTTGTCAAAATCTTTCTTTTACCAGATTGTTTGAGAGCAGTAATTTGGTAACAAAAGCATTAAAAGAAAACGATTGGAATACGGCTGTCGATATGATGCCGAAATTATCAATGGATTACTATGAAACAATCAATGTTATTAAAGAATTTAAGAGTTCCAGGGAGGAATAACATCAATGGGAAACAGTAAAAAAAGGAATTCTGCAACACGTTTTCTAATATTCAGTTTCATTGGGCTTTTGATTTTTAGTATTATTATTTTCAGTCTGCTCGGAGTCTATATGAGTCGAAAAAGTAAAAATGCTGTTTATGAAATTGGGAATATTTATATGTCTGGAATGAGTGAACAGATGTCCAGACACTTTGAAACTGTGATTAAACTGCGTTTTGATCAGGTCAGCGGCGTTGTTTCTGTTGTCTCAACAGATAACAAAGATAAGGAGAGTCTATATGAGGAGCTTATTTTCAGGACGCAGGTCAGGGGATTTGACTATTTAGCGCTTTGTTCTGCCCAGGGTGATTTTCAGACGCTTTATGGACAATCCATACAGCCACTTAATCCAGAACCTTTTGTAGAAGCATTATTACGGGGGGAACAACGAGTCGCTGTGGGCGTTGATGCTGATGGAAAAGAAGTGGTATTGTTTGGCGTTGATGCTGCTTACCCGATGCACAATGGAGATAGGAGCACTGGCCTGATTGCAGCCGTCCCTCTGGAATATATTACCGATTTCCTTTCCTTAGAGGAGGACGGGCAGCTGATGTATTATCATATTATCAGGTCAGACGGTAGTTTTGTAATACAGAACCCCAACACGGAGTTGTGGTATCTTTTTGAACAACTGCAAAATCAGCTTGACCCTTCAGCCAATGAGTTATCTGTTGAAAATTCAATTAAAGAATTTGGTGACGCACTAAAAAATCATAAAGAATTTGTTACAATATTTGACGTAAATGGAGAGAAACGGCAAATTTATGGTATCTCATTACCCTATTCTGAGTGGTATTTAGTATCGGTAATGCCTTATAGTATATTAGACGATGCCATAAACAATCTGAGCAGCCAGCGTATGTTCATGACACTATTATCCTGTGCTTTTGTTTTGATCGTTCTTACATTGATTTTTCTTCGGTATTTCTCTATAACCCGTTCTCAGGTGCATGAATTGGAGAAGGCCCGGCAGACTGCTCTTGAAGCAAACAAAGCCAAAAGCGAATTTTTAGCAAATATGAGCCATGATATCCGTACACCCATGAATGCAATCGTGGGCATGACCGCCATTGCCACAGCCCACATAGATGACCGGAAGCAGGTACAGAACTGCCTTAGAAAAATTACATTATCGAGTAAACATCTATTAGGGCTGATCAATGATGTTTTGGATATGTCTAAAATCGAAAGTGGGAAATTAACTTTAACAACAGAACAAATCTCATTAAAGGAAGTTGTTGAAGGAATTGTTAATATTATGCAGCCACAGGTTAAGACAAAAAAGCAAACCTTTGACATACATGTTGAAAATATCTTAACAGAAAATGTGTGGTGTGATGGTGTCCGCTTGAATCAGGTTTTACTAAATCTCTTATCAAATGCAACGAAGTATACACCGGAGGGCGGTTCGATACAATTATCCCTTTTTGAAGAAAAATCACCGAAAGGTGAAAATTATGTCCAAATTCATATCAAGGTTAAGGATAACGGAATTGGTATGTCGCCAGATTTCCTGAAAAAAATATTTGAATCCTATAGCCGTGCGGATGAAGCCAGAATACATAAAACTGAGGGTGCCGGTTTGGGAATGGCGATTACTAAGTATATTGTGGACGCAATGGAAGGAACCATTGATATAAAAAGTGAGCTTGATAAAGGTACCGAGTTTCTTCTCACGTTTGATTTTGAGAAAGCAGTTGCCGTAGAGATGGATATGGTTCTTCCTTCATGGAATATGCTAGTGGTTGATGATGACGAGTTATTATGTGAGACAGCCACGGATGCACTAAAATCCATCGGAATAAAAGCTGAATGGACATTAAGCGGAGAAAAGGCAATAGAGCTGGTAATCCATCACCACAAAAAAAGAGATGATTATCAAATCATTCTATTAGATTGGAAACTGCCAGGCATGAATGGGATTCAGGTTGCAAAAGAAATCCGGCGTAATTTAGGGGATGAAGTGCCGATTTTGCTGATTTCTGCATATGACTGGAGTGAATTTGAAGCGGAGGCCCGTGAAGCGGGTATTAGTGGTTTTATTTCCAAGCCGCTTTTTAAATCTACGTTGTATCATGCTCTGCGTCAGTATATGGACATTGAAACAGAACAGGATCAGACATTGAATCAAAATATTGATCTATCCGGACGGCGTATCCTGCTTGCCGAGGATAATGAGCTTAACTGGGAAGTGGCAAGAGAATTGTTATCAGATTTAGGCGTAGAGCTGGATTGGGCAGAGGATGGCCAGATCTGTCTGGACAAGTTCCAAAGTTCACCAGATGGTTATTACGATGCCATACTTATGGACATACGAATGCCGCATATGACAGGATATGAGGCCACAAAATCAATTCGGGGGCTAAATCATCCCGATGCCTTAACCATTCCAATTATTGCTATGAGTGCAGATGCTTTTTCTGACGACATACAGAATTGCTTGGAATGTGGTATGAATGCCCATATAGCAAAGCCGATTGATGTCATTGAATTGACTCGTATATTAAAAAGATATTTATCATAAAGTTATCTCTAAAAGCGCCTGTCCGAGGGCACTCGTTTTTATATTTATTATCACTATCTACTTAATTAACGGTGTATATACCGTCACAACAGGAAATATTGTGGCTCAATTAGTGGGCTACAATATTTCCTATTTATATCCAAAGAATAAAGCACCATATTCGACATGCTTGATGAAGATAGCAACATTATGCAAGAAAACGAGATATGCATCAACTATAATGTTATAATTGGAATGATTTTGTGGAGGTAACTTATGGATATCTCTGCAGCAGGTTTGTTTTTGACTAAAAACTTAATATAGAGGTATTAACACTGACAGGAATGATAGAAAATTTATGCCTCCATTTTCATGATTACTATGGATTAGGCTATATAGAAAGTGGAAGCCGACGGAGTTTTCTATTTTAGTAACGGAGGAACTATTTGAAGCAGTATGGGGCGAAAAATGCACGGATAACAATAATACTGTTATGACTTATATCGGTCGGCTCAGAGATTCAATTTTTGCATAGCATAGAAGGATTTTAAAGAAATAAAATAACTGATTGAAAAGGTTTTCTGGCAAAGCACAAGATGCCTGTCTGCGATTTACAGACAGGCATCTTGTACGTGTAAGGCTAATCGGAATTGCGCTGCATTGGGGATTGGCTTTTACTCACAATAATTTTTTAGTATAAGAAAACCTAAATTTAAATCCATCACTTTATGAGAGGTGAGTTTAGAATTGTTAAGAATTATTTAAGGAAGCATTTAAGATTATATGAAATAATAAATTTCAAACTGTTGTATAAAGAAAAGGAACAAAATAAAGAAGTATTTTAAAATTCGGAGTATGGAGGAGGAGGTGTGCAAATCATGAAACAAATTGTAGAATTAATCCCTATTAAAGAAAATGACAAAGAATGGTTTATTAAGGATTTACAGAAAGCTTTTCGCATTGCAGTGATAGAAGAATATGGAGAACAGGAAGGAGAAATCATTCCAAGAGAAGATATTGAAAAGTCTATGGATACAAAAGGAGCGGAGACATTCCATATTGTATTAAATGGAAAAACTGTTGGAGGTGTTGTCGTTGTTATAGATGAAAAAACACAGCATAATTCGTTGGATCTGTTATTTGTCAGACAAGTAAGTCATAGTCGGGGAATCGGACATGCTGTATGGAAGAAGATAGAACAAAGATATCCGAAAACGAAAGTGTGGGAAACTATAACCCCTTATTTTGAAAAACGGAATATTCACTTTTATGTGAACAAATGTGGCTTCCATATTGTGGAATTTTTCAATTCCCATCACAGGGATGCTTGTATGACAGATGATTCAATCCCGGGCAGTAATGAGTTTTTTCGATTTGAAAAGGCTATGGATAAGTAGAAAACTAGAGGTATTGCATGGGTAAAAACATTCATCATATAGTATGCTTTGTTATATTATTGTCATGTCTGTCGGCTTGCAATAAACAATCGAAAGATAATATGGATGTAGTGAGGCTAGAGAGGTTCTATGGACAGGAAAAAGTTGATGAAATAAAAGAAAAGTGCGAAGATAAAAATCAAATAAATGTAGCTGAGACACTTATTGAAAGAGCCCGGGAAGTATTATCTTATACAGGTTCTAAAGATGAGGCTGATAGAAAAGGTGTGGGTGCATTAGATCGATATTATGTATTTCATGGTGAGTATATCGGAATAGAATCAGCAAATGTTAATATAGAACTGCTTACAACAAAACAGGAACATAATAAGGGATATATTTGGATTAAATATTCAGCAGCTTATTATGATAAGGAGAATCGTTTAATTACTGCCAGTTTTGATGTTCCATCACGTTGGGAAATTGAATTGGAAAACAATGACTGGATTGTTACAAAGGTTGAGGAACATCCATAATTGAAATTCATTAACACTTAAATTACAGGGTCAAAAAGACATGCAATGGAATTATAGTGTGGAGAATATGTATGAATATATGTTTCAAGTTAGCGGCACTTGTAATAGGTGCTGCTTTTTGTTGGTATACATTGCATAGAGAGTTCTAGAAGAAAAATTTTGACGGTGTTCTGTGTATGCACAACGCCAAAGTATTTTGCTGAGGTAAGTTTTAGATTTGTTAAGATTCATTTCAGGATATATTCAACATCTTTTGAGATAATGTGGATACTCATTGAATGAAAGGGGGTAATTGAATCAGCGGAAATAGTAAGATGCTTGTTTTGGCAGCATTTGTCATATTGAACTTTACTGTCAATACCTTAAATACACTAATTCAGAATAAAGAGATGATTAGATATGAATCTGCATCATCGGAAACAGAAGCAGAAAAAGATACGGCGGATGAGAAAAAGAGCCAACCGGGAGCAGGCCAGGTTTTAAAGGACATCAAAAGACTCAATAGAAAAAGTATGACATCTGATTTCTATAAACGATGTAAAAAAGACTAAAGGAGGAGACGGTTTATATTTGTTTAGAATTTGTTTGGGAATATTTAAGATTCTTCTGTGATAATAAAAATATCAAAAGAAACAATTCTTTGAAATATGGGAGAAAGGAGATGAAAAAGTTAAGAGGTAGGCACTTTAAATAGCCTAAATACATATATAAATCCAAATTGTGAAAGGAGCAACAAATGACAGATAATAAAAAAACGGTAAAGGGATTTTTTAAGAAAGGACTTGTATTCTGCATGATAGGTGTCATGGCACTTAGTATGGTGGCATGTGGCGGAACCAAAAACACCAAATCAAACGCTGATCAGCCAAAGACCAAGACAGAGTCTAGTCAGTCTACGGATAAGAAACAGAAGAATACAAAGAAGAAATCGGAAACTACAACCGATAAGAAAGATGATGCAGATAACACGCAGAACAAGAAGGACGCGGGATCAACGCAGAACAAGACAGATACTAAATCAAATCAGGGTCAAGAGAATAACAATACTGAGTCAGGCAGCAAGAAAAATACAACGAAAAAAAACAATAAGTTAAATAAGAAGGATAGGAGTACAGGAACACAGGAGTCAAATAAAAAAGGCGACACAGTAAAGGACAAAAATAACTAAGGGAAATGGGCTGTGCATTCGACACAGCCCATTTTATGTGAAAGGAATACGATAATGAACAATATCCTAGAATATTTGGAGAAAACAGCAGCGGAGCGTTCCTATCACGTGGCAGTTGATGACGGGAGTATTTGTCTTACCTGGACAGAATTATTAGAGTTGTCCAGAAGAATGGGGACAATATTCTGCAAAAAAACATATATGGGCAAGCCTGTTGTTTTATTGATGGAAAAAAGTGCATTGGCATTAGCAGCCATGTTTGGTGTTGTCTATGCAGGTTGCTTTTATGTAATGATAGATCCGGCACAGCCGCCTGAGCGGATACGCGGAATTTTTCGGGTTTTGTCTCCGGAACTGGTGGTAACAAATAAAGAAAGTGAGAGACTGTTGGAACAAGCTGGGTATAGCAAAGGTAAATATCTTTTGAAGGATGCCATACATGAAGAAATAAATATGGAAAAACTCATCTCCGTTCGAGACAAAAGCCATGATACAGATCTGCTGTACGGGATTTTTACATCAGGTTCTACAGGGGTTCCAAAGGGTGTAGTTGTAAGCCATAAAGCTGTTATTGATTTTATTACTCATTTCATAGATACATTTGGATTTACGACAAATGACCGGATTGGGAATCAGGCACCATTTGATTTTGATGTTTCTGTAAAAGACATTTATACAAGCGTGATGACCGGAGCAACACTGATACTGATTCCAAAAACATTTTTTGCGGTTCCTCCGGTGCTTTTGGATTATCTGTGCGAGAAAAAGATAAATACGTTGATTTGGGCAGTATCTGCTTTGACGTTGATATCTGCACTGAAAGGACTCACATACAAGGTACCTAAAGATATAAAGAGGGTGATGTTCAGTGGGGAAGTTATGCCAACAAAACAATTAAGACTGTGGCAGGCAGCATTGCCGGAAACAGAATTTGTGAATCTATATGGACCTACGGAGATTACTTGTAATTGTACATATTATCCGGTGAAACGGATTTTTAGTGATGAAGAAAAGTTACCGCTTGGTAAACCGTTTCCGGGAAGGAAAGTATTTCTTTTGAATGAGGCAGGAAATGAGATTGCCATTGCAGGGGAAATCGGAGAAATATGTGTTGCAGGGGAGTCCTTGTCAGAAGGATATTATCACAATCTGTCAGAGACAAAGGCAAAGTTTATTGAAGCTTTTCAGGGGAAAATAAACAGACGATATTACCAGACAGGTGATTTGGGGTATTACGATATTAATGGTGAACTTTATTTTTCAGGGAGAAAGGATTTTCAGATTAAACATATGGGGCACCGCATCGAGCTGGAAGAGATTGAACACGCATTGAACCAGATAGAGGGTCTGGAAAGGAGCTGTTGTTTAATGAATCATAAGAAAAACCAGCTTGTTGCCTTTTATTTGGGGAATGTGGCAGTAGATGAAATCCGGAGGCAATTAGCGGAAAAAATTCCGTCTTATATGATTCCTCATAAAGTAGTGCAGATAAACAAGATGCCCCTGAATAAAAACGGAAAAATGGATCGTGAATATTTCAGGAATCGGATGGAGGTGGAAATGTAATGGACATGGAATGTTTGGAGTATGGAATTGTACGATATGGAACCCCATTATATATTTTTAATATTGATGAAATGAGGAAATGTGTTCAGGAGTTCCGCAGCATACTTAAGGACAGAATAGGTTTGTGTTTTGCGATGAAAGCAAATCCTTTTCTTGTCAGCCAGATGTGTGCAGTGGTAGACCGGATTGAGGTGTGTTCTATGGGGGAATTTGAGATTTGTAAAGCACGTCGAATTCCTCCGGAGAAGGTATTAGTGTCCGGAGTATTGAAGAAAAAAGAGGACATTTATCATATACTGGATTTTTACCGGGGGAAATGCACTTATACGGTAGAATCGCTGAATCAGTTTTATTGTTTTGTGGATTGGTGTGATGCTAATAATGAAGTGATTCATGTGTATCTTAGACTGACCAGCGGAAACCAATTCGGAATGGATAAAGAGATTATCCAAAATATCATTGAAGTGGGAAAAATGTGTCCGTTTCTAAAAATTCAAGGTATTCATTATTTTACCGGTACGCAGAAAAAAACAGTAGAGAAGGTAAGGAAAGAACTGGAATATCTCGATCAGTTCTGTAAAGAACTGGAAGAAGAGACGGGATTTGAAATAGAGGAACTGGAGTATGGCCCAGGAATTTCAGTTGCTTATTTTGAAGGTCAGAAAGATACGATGGAAAGCGATATAAGCGTACTTGCAGAAGCGGTATCCAAAATGCAGTGGAAAGGCTCGATTATGTTGGAAATGGGGCGTGCCCTTGCAGCTTCATGCGGTTATTATCTGACTGGGGTGTACGATATAAAACAGAACGATGGGAAAAATTATTGTATCGTTGACGGTGGGATTCATCAGATGAATTATGATGGACAAATCCGTGGAATGTATCAGCCTCTGTTTCGGGTAAGTCCTGAGCATGAACAGGGAAAGTTTAAGGAATGGACGGTATGTGGTGCGCTTTGCACAACCAATGATGTGCTGATGCAGAAAGCAGTTATAAAAGACTTAAGGATAGGAAATATCCTCATATTTGAGCGTACAGGGGCATATTCCATGACAGAAGGAATGGCGCTGTTTTTGAGTCATGCACTTCCAAAAGTTGCTTTTTACAGTAAAGAAATGGGATGGAAATTAATTCGTGAAGAACGTTCCACTTATGAAGATAATATGGAAAAGGAGATAAAAAATGGACACTTTGATGAATATTTTAACAGAACTTGATAACAGTATTGCATGGGAGAAGGAAGATGCCCTGATAGATGATCGGATATTGGATTCTTTCGGGGTAATTTCACTGGTGTCCGAATTAGAAGAAGCTTTTTCAATAGAGATTGAAGCATCTGAGATGATACCGGGGAATTTCAATTCTGTGGAGGCTATGAGAGAGATGATACTAAGGTTGCAGGAGAGATAAAATGGCTTATCATACGTCACTATATTTGTTTGTATTCCTTCCGATTGTACTTTTGGTTTATCAGTTTACACCTAAAAAGATACGTTGGCTGACATTATTATTATCTGGGTATGTGTTTTTTTGGATGATCAGTGGAAAACTTGTGATTTACTTGATTGGCACTACCATGTTTACTCACTATATCGGTGTATGGCTGGCTGATTTGAAACTGCAATCTAAAATGGAAACTGCAGGGAAAGACTGGAAGGAATGTGCCGGTATTAAAAAGCAATATAAGAAGAAAGAAAAAATAGTACTTGCTGGTGGAGTTATATTGTTGCTGTCGGTTCTGGCATATTTAAAATATTATAATTTTTTTGCAAGGAATGCGAATATTGTGCTGGAGGCTGCAGGAAGTCCGATTCTTTTGACGGCAAAAGAACTGTTACTCCCCATTGGGATTTCTTTCTATACACTGCAGGCTATCGGCTATATGGCAGATGTGTACTGGGAGAAGATTACCGCACAGCAGCATCCGGGGAAAATAGCTTTGTTTCTTGGATTTTTTCCACAGATTATGGAAGGGCCGATCAGCATGTATCCCCAGACAGCGGATGCTTTATGGGAAGGAAAGGCGATTACAGGAGAAAATCTGTCACAGGGCATTGTACGTATTCTCTGGGGATTATTTAAGAAGATGATCATTGCAGATCGGCTGTATGTATTCGTAACAGCTGTTTTTGAAAATTATGAAAAATATAGTGGCGTAATTGTTGTAGCAGCGGCAGTGGCGTATACTGTTCAACTGTATATGGAATTTTCCGGTTGCATGGACATTATTATTGGGAGCGGTAAACTGTTTGGGGTAGTCTTACCGGAAAATTTCCGACAGCCTTTTATGGCACGCAATGCTGCAGATTTTTGGAGACGGTGGCATATTACCCTGGGGGCATGGTTTAAAGCCTATGTTTTTTATCCAGTGTCAGTATCTGGAATCGTCAAGAAATGGAATCGGTTTGGCCGGAAATATTTGGAAAAATACATAACAAAATTGGGTGTTTCCGCATTTGCACTTTTCCCGGTATGGGTTTGCAATGGACTGTGGCACGGACCGAGATGGAGTTATATTTTTTATGGTATGTACTATTTTGTGATTCTTTTAGGTGGGATTGCACTGGAACCCGCAAGAAATAAATTCATAAAAATCTGCCATATAAATGAGGATGCGCTATACTTTAAAATCCCCCAGATTTTAAAGACATGGATCATTATTTTTACAGGAGAACTTTTTTTCCGGGCAAATGGATTATATGCGGGGTTAAGAATGTTCAGGAGTATTTTTAACAATTTTGAATTGCAGAATTTATGGGATGGCACATTCCTGACATTTGGCCTGGATAAGGCGGATTATCTTATCATTACAGCCGGATGTGTGGTAGTGGCCTTCGTTGGAACGATAAGAGAAAGGGAACTGTTGGGCGAACTTGGGCTCCGAAAATTATGGTTTCCGGTAAGGTGGGCAGTCTACTATGGATTGATTCTTGCGGTAGTTATTTTCGGTGCATACGGAATCGGATATCAGCAGGTAGATTTGATTTATGCGGGATTTTAAGAAGATTGTAAAAAACCTTACTTTTTTTGTTATCCTGTTTGCCATTTTTGCGGGAGTATCAAACAAAATGGAGACAGTATTAATAGAAAATGATAATTTGGTACACAGTAGAAATAAAAGTGTGTTCCGGATCTTAAGAGAACCGGAAAAAAGTATAGATGTGATTGTGTTAGGAGATAGTTTAAGTTATTCCGCAATTTCTCCGATGGTATTATGGAAATATCACGGGATAACGACTTATGTATGCGGGCAATCCGGACAAGAGATACAGGAAACCTATCATATGTTGGAAACAGCATTGGAAACACAGTCACCCAAATTGGTGATTTTGGAAACAAATGTGATGTTTCGAGGAAATCCTGGGCTGGCAAGTTTGAGGGAAACCATTGAAGCGTGGGGAAATCATTATATTCCTATCTTTCGTTGTCATGACATTTGGAAATCATTTTTGATAGAAAAGCAGTATCCGGAAGAAAATTATAAAGGTTTTGCTTTTCGCTGTGATGTGCATCCATATGAGAAGGGGGAGTATATGCAGGAAACGGAGCAAAGAGAAGAGATGACGGATACTGTTATAACATATATGGAAAAAATTGAGGAACTTTGCAAAGAGAAGAATGTAAAACTGCTTTTGCTTGGTACACCGTCCCCTGTAAACTATAATTATCGCAGACATAATAGTGTTCGTACCTATGCAACAGAGCATTCATTGGATTATTTAGACCTGAATCTGAAATTAAATGAAGTAGGGATAGACTGGAAGACAGACAGTTTGGATAAGGGGGATCATTTAAATATTTCTGGTGCACAGAAAGTCACGAAATATCTGGGAGAGTATTTAAAGTCGGAGTATGAACTTCCGGATCATCGTGGGGAAGCTCCTTATGCAGCATGGGATAAGGAAGCGGAAGAATATAGTCAAAAGGCAGAAGATAATCTGAAAGTGATGATAAAAAATGATGATAGAACAGGCTGAAAAATGGAAAAAGAGAATGACTGCATTGTTTTTCATATTCTGTATAGCGCTTTGTGGGGTATTGATTAAAGCATATCTGGATGGAAAATTTGATTCTGCGGAGACATTACAACAATATATAGCCGGATTTGGATTGCTGGCACCAGTTGTATTAGTGACGGTTCAGGCAGTCCAAGTGGTACTGCCCGTGCTGCCTGGATTTCTTGGATGCATAGTAGGTGCTGTTATGTTTGGATGGGCAGGAGGATTCTGGTGCAATTATATAGGAATTTCAATGGGCTCCCTTATTGCTTTTATCCTTGCCAGAAAGTATGGACAGGGGCTTGTGAGTAAGATGTTTCCAGGAAAAAAATATGATAAATGGGCTGGATGGGCTGCTGAAAGCAAATCCTATACGGTTCTGCTTTTTCTTGGTATGGTACTGCCTCTGTTTCCAGACGATTATTTTTGCTATTTTACAGGGATTACGAAAATGAGTTTCCGTAAATTTGCAGCAATTATTATTGTTGGAAAACCATGGTGTATTTTGGCATACAGTATTATATTTTCTACGGCGGCATCATAGGCCGTGGGGAGAGGTGAAGAAGAGAGATGGAAGAAAGGAAAAAATTAAACGGTTATTATAATTACACAGTGGTACTAACGTATCTGGGAATGCTGGTGGGATTTACCGGGATTATATATACAATGGAAGGCTGGTATCGGCAGGCGGTTCTATGTCTTATGATAGCAGGTGTCTGTGATATGTTTGATGGTACGATTGCTGCTACAAAACAGCGTGACGAACAGGAAAAGAAATTTGGTATTCAGATAGATTCACTAAGTGATTTGGTTTGCTTTGGGGTCCTCCCGGCATTATTTACATACAATATCAGCGGTAAAAGTTATTTGGGATTTCTGGTGTGTTGCTTGTATGTGTTATGTGCCTTGATTCGTCTGGCGTATTTTAATGTAATGGAGGAAGAAAGACAGAAAATAGAAAGTGGGAGGAGGTCATATTATCTTGGACTTCCGGTAACTGCGTCTGCATTATTGTTGCCAGCATTTTATATGATTGGAAACAGAATTTCATATGGAAGCCGAGGGCTTTGGCAGACAGTTCTTGTAATGATGGCGGTGGCATTTATATTACCTTTCAAAGTGAAAAAACCTTATTTAGCGGGGAAAATAGGGATAGTGTTTACGGGACTGATAGAATTTGTTATTCTATTAATGGGTTTAGGGTTAGAAGTATGAAGAAAAAAACTTTGCTGATTCGTTTTTTATATCAGACAGTGCCCGGCCGGAGCATATTGAAAATTTTAGTTCAACTGTGAGTGTCACGGCAAATGGGAATCTTTTTAAACTCCAAATTTTACAGATGGCTGGTGTCTGTGTTTGTGAAAAAGCAAGGGATAAATATAGATGAATAAGAAAAAAGGGTTATAAGTATTTTAACGATTTTTTTATACGGAAACGAAACAAAGAACGGATTGATATAACATAAAATCATCTGATCAATCCATGTGATGGATATTTGAGTGTATATCCTATAGAAGAAAGTGGAACATATAAGATTAAAAATACAGAATATCATTTGGAACAATTATTTGACAGCATTGCATTGGCGAAGAAGTTTTTAGGAGGATACTGTATGATATTTAGCCTGACTCCAAGGCATTACCACAAATATTTTAATATCTGCGATAGAGACAAGATTAAGCCTAATCTTTTGGGATATGTGATACATATGGAGATTGGGGCACTTCGAGTAGGAAAAATTTGTAATAATCATAGCGGCAGCAAGGTTTTACAGGACCAGGAAAAAGGCTATTTTGAATTTGGTGGTTCTAGATTTTGATATTGTTAGAAAAAATAGGGTAAAAATTGAAAAAAGAATCATGCAGGATCAAGAAACGTAAGTTCGCATGGGAACAATGGTAGGGATTTTCAAAAGAAAGCGGGGAATACAGTATGAGTAAAGAACATGTATTGATTGTAGAAGATGATGAAGATATTCGTGAGGGTGTACGTATCCTTTTAGAAAGTGAAAATTATAGTGTTCAGGAAGCGGAAAACGGTAGTAAGGGGCTGGAACTTCTGGATGAGAATACAGATTTAGTTATTTTGGATGTAATGATGCCGGGAATGTCAGGACTTCGTACTTGTGAGGAAATTCGTAAGGTATCTACTGTTCCTGTACTTTTTCTTACCGCTAAAGCACAAGAATCAGATAAATTAATTGGACTTATGGCGGGAGGAGATGATTATCTTCCGAAACCATTCTCCTATGCAGAACTTTTGGGAAGAGTTAAAGCGCTGATGCGGCGTTATAATGTTTATATGGGAAGAAATGCATCGGGGTCTGACAAAGAAGAACCATATCTGGAAATCAGGGAAATCCGGGCACATGAATCCTTTAATGAGGTATATGTAAATGGTGTAGAAAAAGAACTGTCTGATATTGAGTATCATATTTTGTTGTTGCTAATGCAACATCCCAAAAAGATTTTTTCGGCTCAGAATCTTTATGAAAGTGTGTGGGATGAACCATATTTCTATTCCTGTAACAGTACGGTAATGGTTCATATTCGGAAGTTGAGAGTAAAAATAGAAGATGATCCTAAATATCCGAAGTATATTAAGACTGTATGGGGAAAGGGGTATAAGTTTGACGCAGGCAACGAATAAAAAAGACTCTATTTATGCTCAACTGCTGCGGTTGTTACTTATCTCAGCTTTTGTAGCAGTTGTGGCTTTTTGGGGATTAGATCTTGCGGGGGAGTATCTGGTTGATAAATATCTGGAAGAAACAGGCTATATAGACAGGAAGAATCAGGAATATATTGACAAATTCCAGAATTATATCAGGCAGAAACAACTTTCGTCCAGAGATACTGATGCTTTGAATATATGGCTAAAGAAGCAGAAAATTCTGTCTGTTAAGATTTACAAGGATGAGATTCAGGTTTTTGATTCGGATTACCCGGATCAGGAAATCTGGGAAGAAGAGATTGCCGCTGGCAATTATGCATGGGAAAGTTATTATATTGTGGAATTTTCCGATGGTTCTGCAGAAGTAATTATTACGGGTGCATACAGCTATCAATATTACAATTATCTCCTAATTACCGAACTGCTTTTTTCTTTTGTATTGTTCCTGGTGCTTGTCCTCTTGGGTATTCGTCGTAAGATGGACTATATCAGGACGCTCAGCTCTGAAATAGAGATTTTGGAAGGAGGGAGCCTGGATTATGCGATTACCGTAAAGGGGAAGGATGAGCTTGGGACTCTGGCAGAGGGGCTTAACAGCATGCGGATCGCTTTCCAGAACCTCATTCTGCAGGAAGCAGAGATTGTACGGGAAAACCAGAGGAATGTTACGGAGATGTCCCATGACCTGCGAACGCCGATAACTTCCATTATGCTCTACACAGAGATTCTGAAGAAAGGCAAATATAAAAACGAAGAACAGCTTATGGAGTATCTGGAGAAGATTGGTCAAAAAGCACATCGTATGAAATACCTGACAGACCACTTGTTTGAATATTCCTTGATCACAGGGGAAGAAGAAGTGGAACTGGAAGAACCAGAGCAATATGAGGTACTCTTTTATGACCTGTTCTCGGAAACATGCAGTTATCTGGAACAGAACGGGTTTTCTGTCGCATTCCATGTGTCATGGACGGATTGTTTCCTTAGGATATCAACGGACTATGTGATGCGAATCTTGGATAATATGACCTCGAATATCGTAAAATATGCGTCTACATCCCAACCAGTGGTGATTTCATCTGTAAAGGAAGCTCGTATGGTTGGTTTTATGTTTGAAAATAAGATCCGAGAACTTGAAGAAAAAGTGGAGAGCACTAAGATTGGTATACAGAACATAAAAAATATGATGAAACAGATGGGCGGAAAGTGTATTGTTGAGAAGGATAAGGATTTCTTTCGGATTATACTTTTATTTCCAATAGTAGATAGGTAAAGAAGATTCCCTAAATGATTCTGGATTTATGACGAAAAAAATGAAATAATCGGATTTTCTATATCAATTTTTTAACTAAATTCTATATCACACAGCTTCCTACGCATAATATTTATAGGCGATGATTTTAGTGTCAGTCTGAAACTGACAGATGAAGATGAAGAAAAATAGAACCTATATTTGTATGCAGCAATGAGTATTAACAATATCTATACAGGAATGCTGCTAAATCTTCCTGACATACTTGTATTAAATTGTTAGTGAAAAAATTCGCAAAATATAGGATGATAGCAGGACAAATCAAGAAACAAAATAGAATTTCCCCTGGCACAATTAACACAACCAGAGCAGAAGGATGGATTCTTCTCTGGTTGTGTTAATTCCAAGAGCGGAGGTGCTATGCCATGTAAAGAAAATAGAAAATCTCCTTACATCGTTGTCCGTGGTTCGGCATAAGTCTTACAATTGAATATTGTTTGGCGGCCTGTTCAAAAGCGTAAACAACAAATACACCGATGCCGGGTTTTATATTGGGTATCGGTGTTTTTACTTTATTGCTATTCAGGATGAAAGGCGAGCCATTTAGCTTCATAAGTATCTAAATAAAACCGGTTTCCATACTCATTTTGAACGTAATGTTTTTTTACCTGATACCAACC
>JAGZJZ010000083.1 GCA_018365455.1 Clostridiales bacterium | reverse complement strand
TACCCGCATCATACGCATCTTCTACAGCTTTTTTCATAGCATTTGAATATGTGGATGTTCCAAAGCTCATGTTAATAATATTCACATCATTATCAATACGTTTCTGCATCCGTTTCATTTTCTGCATTTGCGACCATCATATTATTGCTGCCAACCAACTGACACATCATTGCGAATACCAAACAGCTACTTACTACTTTTTTGCCTGAAATCTTTATCTTTCTCTTCATAGAGATTCTCCCTTTTCTCTTTGGTAGTTTCATTGAACATATTAATTGCTAATATGAATCTGGAATTGCCAAATAGTAATATCTTACTCTTCTCCCTTCTTCCTATATTTTCACAAAAAGTTCACAGTATTATATAAATATATATCATATTTTAATCAATTTTTCATCCCATATTGACTAACTGGTAGCCATTCTCGTCTAGTTGGTAACATTATCCATTTCATATCGTAGATAAATATTTTCAAAAAATAGAGACATACAAATGTTCTATAATTATCACTCCTTTACTTTAATTAGAATGGTACTTCGAGCGGTGGCAACGGATAGGTAGTATAGTTTCCCTCCCTGTATGGCTGGATGGGGCTGCTCGCTGTCTTACCGTCTATTACATACTGCGGATTACATATCGGTTTATTATCATAATTAATAATCTCTACCTTATGTGTCTGATATTTTCCAGAATAATAATCGGCGTAAATATAATTATCCGAATATACATCTGTATACGTTTTTCCCATATCCCAGCCACGAAATGTATAACCATCAATTTCATCAAGAACCGGAGGCGCGCCATCCTCACCTTCAATTACCCATTCTTCTTTTAAAATACGTTGCAAGGCTTGATTATCACTATACCCGTTATACCGGAGATATTATCCATAAAATATCGTAGATAAATACTTTTAAAGAAATATAGTCATACACATGTACTTTTTATTTTATTATTATCAAATGATTGTTGCCATACAGTTGTCAGTAATCACATGATACAATAAAAAAGCAAACGACTCAATAAAACGATAAAAATGGAGGAAATTTATGTCTACAATTTATATTTACGTTCTTGATACTTTAGCTGACTGGGAACTGGGATATGTTACTTCGGAGTTGAATTCTGGTCGATTTTTCAAAAAAGATGCACAGCGTGTATCGCTCAAAATGGTTAGTTATTCTAATGAGCCAATCAAAACAATGGGTGGACTAACAATCGTACCTGATTGCTTAATCAGTGATATTCCTGTATGTGAAACAAGCATGTTGATATTGCCGGGTGCAGATACTTGGAATGACCCAAAACATATTGCTATTATTGAAAAAGCAAATGATTTTCTTTCTATAGGGGCAACAGTGTGCGCAATTTGCGGGGCTACTGCTGCGCTTGCTGCCTTTGGAGTATTAGATCAGCGTCTGCATACCAGTAATGGAACGGGATTTCTTGAAATGGTTGCTCCCGGTTATAAAGGGGAACGTTTTTATATAGACAAACCATCTGTGTCTGATAACAATCTTATTACTGCAAGTTGTACCGGAGCTTTGTTGTGGACGAAACAGATAATTGAACATTTAAACGTTTTTCAATCAGACACGCTGGAAGCATGGTATAAATACTTTAGCAGTGGTGATCCTAAACAATTCTTTGCTCTTATGCAAACTTTGCCCTCTAACAATAATAGCTGAACAAATAGGCATGAATAGTTAAAGCAGCTTTTAATATGTGGAACATTTAACAGTGGCATACTCCACGCCCATATGTATTTTCAGCGAAACAATAAAAAAGATTTTTGAAGCCCATAACTGCGGTTAGGCGGTTATGGGCTTGGTCATTAATGTATTGCTTTTTTATGCGTTGTGCCTATTACAATTAGCACAGTATGTCTTATATTTCGTAATATTCTCCTTCGATCTTTTTATTAATTAAAAATTAAATTGTGCATTACTATTATATAGTGTTTGATATCCTAAATACAGTGACCCAAACACAGAAAAGCATACGACCGTGGTAATTGCAATCATAATTGCAATTTGATAAAGAATTGCTGTTGTAGGAAGCGTACCAGATAAAATTTGTCCAGTCATCATTCCGGGCAACGAAATAATTCCCATACCCACCATAGAATTTATTGTTGGTAACAGTGCCGTTTCAAGTGCTTGAAAAACAAATGGGCGTAAAATATCATTCGGCTTACCGCCAAAATTCAAAAGCGCCTCCATTTTATTTCGCTCCGTATCTATACTTTCACGAAATGTTTTCAAACCCAGGTTTAATCCTGTCATAACATTTCCAAATATCATTCCGCTTAAGGGAATGGCGTATTGAGGATTAAATAAATTTTCATTTACCACAACAACAATAAAAAACACAATAATTCCAATGCCCGATATCGAAAGTGTAGAGGCAATATATAATTTAAACTTAAGGTTCAGCTCCTTGTTTTTAGATAACACTCTGTAAATTGCAAATGAAATCATCAAGATAATATAGGATATCGTATATATTGGCTTCGGATTTTCAAATATGTATGTTAAGAGAAATCCCGCTATCACTAACTGCACAGTCATTTGCACACTACCCAAAAGTAGTAATTTTGATTGTTGCATTTTACATTTTTTCATAACTGCTAATACGATTAGCAATAGCAGATATATTAGCAAAAATCGTCCATAATCTATTTGAATAACTTCCCTCATTATCCTCTCCTCAATTCAATAATTTTTTCCGCAAAAGTAGATTGCAATTCTAAATCATGGCTAACAATTACTAATGATACATTTTGTTGTTTACAATGCTCAATAATATTATATAACAATTCGTTTGATAGTTCTTTATTTAAGGCAGAAGTTGGCTCATCCAACAACAATACCTTGGGCATTAAGGAAAGAGCAATACTTAAAAATACTCTTTGCCGTTCACCTCCGGACATGGTATCACATCGCGTTTCTAATGCAACTGATATACAGCAAAGATCCAGATAATTGCTTATCTCAGATTGACTGGGACAAATGCTTTCATGCACTTGATGAAAAGCCACAAAATTTTGATAAATACTTCCTTGAAATAAATAGGGTACTTGCTTAACTAGCAAAACATCTCTTCTTAATGCAATCTTATCCAGCAAAGAAATATCTTTCCCGCCATACAGCACACAACCTATGCTTGGTGAAATTGTTCCGTTAAACAGTTTAAGTAACGTGCTTTTTCCGCAGCCGCTTGCCCCCTTTATAAATGTGACTGTATTTTTTTCGATGATAATGTCTGGATATCGCAAGAAATCTTGAAAACATAAATTCTCAGTTTCTATTATATGTTCCATAATGGCTACCCCCTTGACGTTTTTATTTTTTGTGGTATCATATAGATATCGAAAATAGATATCTATTTTCGTTATTGAATTTCGATATCACTATATCATGGGAGGTAACATAATGCAAGACCCTATTTTAAGAAAGTTATTTTTAGGATTTATTCAAATTCATATCTTGCAGCATGCACAGAAAGAACCATTTTACGGTTCATGGATGATAGAAGAGTTGCAGCATCACGGCTATGAAATAAGCGCAGGTACACTATATCCTATCTTACACAAATTAGAAAAAGCAGAATTAGTTACTGTTGAAGAAAAGCTGGAAAGCGGAAAAATAAGGAAATATTATTCAATTACATCAAAGGGAATTGCCTTATTAAGCAAAGCTAAAGAAAAAATCAAAGAGCTTACTTCCGAACTTTAAATAAACGATCCCTATGTTCGGATTTCAAAAATATTACATACAAAAGAGCCTATCTTCATGATAGACTCTTTCGTTATATCCCTCGAAATATTTCAAAATATGATCAAATCCGCCCAGACATCCAACAATTCCAGCAATTCATCCTATTTCAATAAAATGCCCATGCAGCAACTTAGACCAGTAGCCCAGCCTTACTTATTATTAATATAATTAATCAATCCGCCGGCCTCGATGAGTTTCTGCATAAACTCCGGAAACGCCTGTCCTTTAAACTCTGTTCCTTTTGTTTTGTTATAAATCATGCCGCTGTCAAAGTCCACTTCTACTTCATCCCCTTTATCAATTCCTTTGGATGCCTCCGGACATTCAATGATTGGCAGACCAATATTGATGGCATTGCGGTAGAAAATCCTTGCGAAAGTATCTGCGATGACACAGCTTACGCCGGCTGCTTTAATGGCGATTGGTGCATGTTCTCTGGAGGATCCGCAGCCGAAGTTTTTCTCTGCTACGATAATATCTCCTTTTTTCACCTGGTTTACAAATTCTTTGTCGATATCTTCCATACAATGTGTTGCAAGTTCCGCCGGATCTGAAGAATTCAGGTATCTTGCCGGGATGATGACATCTGTATCTACGTTGTCTCCATATTTAAATACTATTCCATTTGCTTTCATCGATGCTTCCTCCTATAATCCTAATTCTGCCGGAGCTGAAATTTTACCGGTAATTGCACTCGCAGCAGCCACTGCGGGGCTGGTGAGATATACCTCTGACTCCACATGACCCATACGGCCTACAAAGTTTCTGTTGGTTGTTGATACACAGCGCTCTCCTGCTGCCAGAATTCCCATATAACCTCCCAGACATGGTCCGCAGGTTGGTGTGCTGACTACGGCTCCGGATGTAATAAAGGTCTGAATCAGCCCTTCTTCAATCGCCTGGAGATAAATCTTCTGGGTTGCCGGAATGACGATACAACGGATTCCTTTTTTTACATGGCGGTCTTTTAAGATTTCTGCTGCACATCTTAAATCATCTATACGCCCGTTGGTGCAGGAACCGATTACAACCTGGTCAATGACTACATCTTCCTGAATTTCATCAATGGTCTTCGTGTTTTCCGGCAGATGCGGGAATGCAATGGTAGGCTTCAATTCGCTTAAATTAATGGTGTATTCTTCATCATACACTGCATCTTCGTCTGCTTCAAATACCGTATAAGGTCTCTTACTATGGGAATCTAAATATTCTTTTGTGATCTCGTCTACCGGGAAGATTCCGTTTTTTCCACCGGCTTCAATTGCCATATTTGCAATCGTAAAACGATCATCCATAGTAAGATTCTTAACGCCTTCTCCTACAAATTCCATAGATTTATAAAGTGCTCCATCCACACCGATCATGCCGATAATATGTAAAATCACATCTTTTCCGCTAACCCATTTAGAAGGTGCTCCAACCAGATTGAATTTAATTGCGGAAGGTACTTTAAACCATGCTTTTCCGGTAGCCATGCCCGCTGCCATATCGGTGCTTCCAACACCTGTTGAGAAGGCTCCCAAAGCTCCATAGGTACAGGTGTGGGAATCTGCACCAATGATTACGTCTCCTGCTACCGCCAGGCCTTTTTCCGGCAGAAGCGCGTGTTCAATCCCCATATCTCCTACATCGAAATAATTGGTGATATCATGCTTACAGGCAAACTCCCGAACGCATTTGCAGTGCTCTGCTGATTTAATATCCTTATTTGGAATAAAGTGATCCATTACAAGGGCGATTTTATCCTTATGGAATACCTCTCCTGTTTTCATTTTATCCATTTCATGAATCGCTACCGGGGAAGTAATATCATTTCCCAGAACCAGATCCAGATCAGCTTCAATCAGCTGTCCTGCTTCCACAGACTCCAGTCCGGCATGAGCAGCTAAAATTTTCTGTGTCATTGTCATTCCCATATTATTTGTCCTCCTGATTATTGTTAAATTAAAGTTACTGTTTAAACCGTGCTGTGCAATCCTCTGCACAGGAACGAATTTCAATCCTTAAACAAATGGATTTTAACTATTGTTTGAATTATAACACAAAAATTGGTATAATAGAAATACATATTACGAATATTTATCATAACTTAAAGTTATACCAATATCAAAAAAGATAATAAATAAAGAAATGAGGGAAGCTATGAATCAGAACCTGTCACTCTATAAAATCTTTTTTACCACAGCAAACTCCGGCAGTATTTCCAAGGCTGCCGAAGAACTTTTTATCAGCCAGCCGGCAATCAGCAAGTCCATTCAAAAGCTGGAACAGTCTCTGAATACGGTACTCTTTTCCAGAACCTCCAGAGGCGTGCGTCTCACCGATGAGGGTAAATTGCTGTACGAACATGTAAAAACGGCATTTGAAGCGATTGAAATCGGAGAAGAACAGCTGCGCATGGCAGCAGACCTTGGAATCGGACACCTGCGCATAGGGGTTAGCACCACTCTTTGCAAATACCTGCTTCTCCCTTATTTACAGGAATTTATCAAGCTGTATCCTCACATCCGCATAACCATTGAATGCCAGTCCAGCAACCGTACCCTGCAGCTGTTAGAAGAACAGAAAATTGACATTGGACTGATTGGCGAACCGGAACACAACACCCAGGTTGAATTTCATGCCATAGAAGAAATTGAAGATGTCTTCGTTGCCTCCAAAAATTATCTGGATAACCTTTTCTTACGGACAAAAGAGGAAAATTATGATATATTTAGTACAGCTACTCTTATGCTTTTAGACAAAGACAATATGACCCGACAGTATATCGATGATTACCTGGCGGGACAGAGGCTGGAACCCAATACCCTGCTGGAAGTAACCACAATGGATCTTTTGATCGATTTTGCAAAAATAGGCCTTGGGGTTGCCTGTGTCATCAAGAAATTTGTCCAAGAAGAGTTAGATAACCAGACTTTGCAGGAGATACCGCTTGCATTCCCAATTCATAAGCGCCAGGTCGGATTTGCATATTTAAAATCATCCTATCCCTCCCACGCTTTACAGGAATTCATCCGCTTCTGCAGCAAATCCAAAAGGGGGAATCTTGACTTATGAAGAAGTATCTGAAGTATCAATCCTTACTGATGTTACTGTTGGTTCTGGCAGCAGTCTCATTGCCGGTCACTGCACATGCCGCAGAAGAGAAATCTGCCAAAACCGGATGGGTACAGATGAAATACCGTTATTATTACGATAAAAACGGGAATAAAGTCTGTAATACCACCTATAAAATAGATGGCAAACGCTACTATTTTAATGCCAAAGGCAGGATGATTCAAAACCGTTTCGTCACTTTTAAGGGTAAGAAATTATATCTGACTTCCAATGGTGCGGCTGCTACAGGTCTTAGAAAGATAAAAGGCAATACATATCTCTTTGATAAAAACGGATATCTGCGTACAAATGGATTCAAAACTTTCAATAGCAAAAAGTACTACGCTGATAAAAAGGGGATCATCCAAAAAGGCTTTCGGTCCATAAAGGGTAAGAAATATTACTTTAACAGCAAGGGCATTATGCAGACCGGCTGGCTGAAAAAGGGCAAATCCACTTATTACTTTAATAAAAAAGGGGTCATGCAAACCGGTTGGCAGAAAATAAAAAAAGGCAGGAAAACCTATGATTACTATTTTTACTCCAATGGTAAAATGGCAGTTAACACCTGGGTACAGGGCTATTTCGTAGATAAAAACGGAAAGTGGATCAAAAATAAAACACAGTCTATATCCGCTCTCAACGATGAGTTAACTTCTTATATTAACAACTCCTGCACATCAGGCAGATGGTCCGTATATGTTAAAAATTTAAACGATGGCCAAAGCTGTCTGATCGGCAATAATTATTACTATGCAGCCAGTGTCATTAAAGTATTTACCATGGGAGCTGTTTACGAAGCCATTAACAACGGAAAACTTTCAGAAAGCGGTTACATTAATCAACTGCTCAACTCTATGATCACTTACAGCAGCAACGAATCCTTTAATACGCTGGTACGGACTATTGGTAAAAATGCAACGAATGATTTCTGTAAAAAATATGGATATACTGATACCAATCAGGGGCAGGCTATTTATCCAAGCTCCAACGGGGGCGACGATATTAATAACGGCACAACCTGGAACCAGACATCTGTACAAAACCTGGGTAAAATCTTAGAGGACATCTACAACGGTAAATGCGTCTCCAAAACCTATTCCGGTAAAATGCTGGATCTGCTCAAGCAGCAGACTTTCCGCATAAAAATACCCTCAGGTGTTCCCTCCGGAACAGTTGTGGCGAATAAGACCGGAGAAACAGATGAATACCAGCATGATATGGCAATCGTCTATTCTCCCAAAGCAGATTATATTCTCTGCGTTATGTCAAATATCTCCAATGCAGGTGCGGCACAGGCAAATATACGTGCCATATCAGGAATCGTATACCGTTACTTTAATTCCTGATTCTATACAGGCAAAAGAAAAAGCCGGTAACATGTTTGAGTTCGTGATTCCCCCATAAGCTTTCATTCCGCTTATGGGAGGGAATCCAAATTTCACATGTTACCGGCTTATATTATTTCTATCTGCATTGAGTAATCCCAACGCATCTATAATAGACTCTTAATCTGGAATTAGTTGTCCAGTAATTTGTTTCCATCATTCCAGCTGTATAATTTACGAAGTTCTTTACCAACTTCTTCTAACTGGTGATTTGCTTCCTGTTTTCTCTTAGCCATGAAGTTCGGGCATCCTACCTGGTTCTCTAACAGCCAGTCACGTGCAAATACACCTTCCTGGATATCTTTCAATACCTGTTTCATTGCTTTTTTGGTTTCATCTGTAACGATCTTAGGTCCAGTGATGTAATCGCCGTATTCAGCTGTGTTAGAGATGGAATATCTCATTCCTTCAAATCCGCTTTCGAAGATCAGGTCTACGATCAGTTTCATTTCGTGGATACATTCAAAATATGCGCTTTCCGGTTCATATCCAGCTTCTACTAATGTTTCAAAACCAGCTTTCATAAGAGCGGTAACGCCGCCGCAAAGAACTGCCTGCTCACCGAAAAGGTCTGTTTCTGTTTCCTGACGGAAAGTTGTTTCCAGAACACCAGCTCTTGCTCCGCCGATTGCTAAAGCGTAAGCTAAACCTTTGTCATGTGCTTTTCCGGTAGAATCCTGATGTACTGCGATCAGACAAGGAACTCCTTTTCCTTCCTGGTACTGGCTTCTTACGGTATGTCCAGGTCCCTTAGGAGCGATCATAACAACATCAACGTTCTTTGGTGCTACAATCTGTCCAAAGTGAATTGCAAAGCCATGAGCAAACATTAACATGTTTCCTTCTTCTAAGTTTGGCTCAATAGATTCTTTGTACATCTTAGCCTGTTTTTCATCATTGATCAAAATCATGATGATATCTGCTTTTTTTGCTGCTTCTGCAGCTGTATAAACTTCAAATCCCTGTGCTTCTGCTTTTGCCCATGATTTGCTTCCTTCATAAAGACCGATGATTACGTTGCATCCGGACTCTTTTGCATTTAACGCATGCGCATGTCCCTGGCTTCCATAACCAATAATAGCAATTGTTTTGCCTTCTAATAATGCAAGATTACAATCTTCCTGATAATAAATTTTTGCTGCCATTTTCATTTCCTCCAAATGTTTTATATTTGTTAAAGGTTTAAAAGCCTCTAGCGTACTTTTCCATATGTACCTGACGTTCTATAAATACCTTATATCTTCCGCACCACGGGATAATCCGGTAATGCCGGTGCGTGCCAGCTCCAGAATCTCGTATCCTTCCAGAAGGTTGATAAAAGCATCCAGTTTTGACTGGTTTCCGGTCAGTTCCACAATCAGTGAATCCACTGCCACATCTACAACTTTTGCCCTGAAAATATCTGCTACCGCAATAATTGCCTGTCGGTTGCCGGCATCTGCCCGTACCTTCACAAGGATAAGCTCGCGGCTGACGCTCTCATCAGGACTTAAAGTCTTAATATCTACCACATCTACCAGCTTCGCTACCTGTTTGGTAATCTGATCCAGGATCAATTCATCTCCACATACAACAACTGTCATTCTGGAATATCTAGGATCTGCGGTTACACCAACAGTCAAGCTGTCAATATTATAGCCACGTCTGCTAAATAAACCTGCCACACGGCTTAATACGCCGGATGTGTTGTCAACTAACATAGATAATATACGTTTTTTCATAGTAAAACCACCTTTTATACAGACTAAAAGTATTCTACCAATTATTACATTCTTTGTCAATGTTAAATTTGGCAAAGTGGTTTTGTAACACATTGAATTGTTAAAGTGAATATTCCTAAAATAACCGGGTAAATTTTAGTTACCCGGTGCAATTTTCTGAATATTCATTTAAATATGCTTGATCAGTTCTATATAAGTGAAATTTGAACTGTCCTTCCAAACATTACTAATTTTAACTTATTTTATCAGTCTGGCCTTTATAACAGTTATAGCAGTACTGAATGATATCCTTCCTCTTTATAATACCGATAAAAGTCTGGTTATCATCGATCACCGGCACGAAGTTCTGATTCATAGATGTCATGACCAGATCCTCGATCTCACAATTAACATTGACGGGATCATTGTACCATCTTCTTTTAATCTGAGTTAGCGGGATCTCTTCAGCTTTATGTAAATCTAATAGATATTTGTCTTTCACATTCCATAACATGTCCCCTTCTGTGATTGTACCAACATAGTTTCCTTTCCGGTTAATGATGGGTACTGCGCTGTATCTGTGATGCTCCATTTTCTCCAGCGCCTGACGTAATGAATAATCTTCATATAAATACGCCACTTCACTTTTTGGGGTCAAAAAGAATAAAATATTCATCTGTAATCTCCCTGTTTTTTTCTTACTTCCTTATAAAATATTATAAGACAATCTGCAATTTTCGTCAATGCAAAGTACGTATTTCATAAAGAGTTTATAATGATTTTATAAAATCTTACTTTCCTGTTTTTTTATAATTTCTTTAATGATTTTAGAATATATTAAGTCCCGCGCCATAATTCATTCATATCTGCGTAGTATAGTATTATTTATAAATAAAGCATACAAGCTTTTTTTATATACATTTCTCTTTCCTTTTAGGACCAGGCAACTGGTCCCCTTTTTTGTCTTTTTCCGGGTTTGTCAAAATTTTAAATCCTGGAGCAAATCTCATTAACGTGCCGGGAGACGGAAAAGGCAGAATTTCTGCCTAGTACATCGTCCAGACACCCTCTTTTACGCAAATCAGGACTTCTTCAGTATAAAGGATTCAAATCCGGCTTCTTTTAATTTCTGGACCAGCTTCACCGCATTTTCTCTATCCTTAAAAGCTCCCGCCTGAATCTTATATAATTTATTTTCTTTTTTTACAAATGCCTGGAAACCTTTTTTATTTAAGACTGCAGCCAGGCTTTTCGCCATTTTTTCATCCCGAAATGATCCTGCCTGGACGCAGTACAGCACATCCTTTTCCGGCTTGGGATTCCCCGGCTTATCATCTTTCTCTATTGCAGCTTTAACATCTGCCCGGAAAATGTCCATATTCTTACCGTGTTTAGGGAACCAATGGGTTACATCCACGTGCTCCGTCGCCACTCCTTTTAAAAATCCTTCATAATGGCAGAGAACATGGTCTTTGTCTGGCTTCCAGCCGTATTTTTTGCAAAAATAAGCGCTGAGCCAAACTGCTTTTTCATATACATTCCGAAAATAGCGGATATTTTCCGGCAGGGATGGATCATAATTTCCCATAGACAGCCATTGCCCATTATATGAAAAAGTTCCCGGTTCGCAGATTTCATAGCTGATATACATATCATTTGCCGGCGGCCCTGCATGCCATGACCGGTGTGTCTCAGGAAGCAGCTGATAGATACCGGTATCATCAATGATATAATTGGTGCATGCATCTATATCTCCATTCCAGTAGCTGATAAAGTCCTTTGCCGTACCGCCGGGTGTTGCAGTGGAATGTGTCATTATTCCCTGAGGCTTTATGGTTCTGCCTGTTTTATAACAACTCGAATTCGTTAATATACTTTTTTTTATTTCCATATCACATACCTCACTTTATTTATCCACATATCTAACATATGCAATACCGCCAAAAAGGAATCAGATGAATAAAACTACCATTTTCTGTGCATATTATATACGAGGTGATGAAAAATGTCTTCTTATGTAGCTCCGGAAGTAAAGGAGAAATTCGAAACGCTTTCCATCGATCTGAAAAATCTGATCCTGGAAAAAAATGTACAACTGAATAATATTCATGACTTGATACGCGTACTGGAAGAAATTGTAGCAGAGGGTGAAGGCAACCAATAGCCGGCTACCATACATTCATGCGAAAGAGAGGAACAACACATGATAAATATCGACGACGGCAATACAAAAACAAATGTTTACGATGACGGAAATATTCCCGAAATTGACACACCAAAACCAGATAATGCAACCAATACCTTTCCACCGGAATTTGGCAATGGCAACATTATCCCCAAAGACGAAAGCACAAGACCCCGCAAAGACGGACCAGGGGGCAATTAATTTTCAACTTAAAACCACAGAGAAAAACCATGTTAAGGCTGCTTCAGAGCGTGTTAACATGGATTTTCTCTGCTACATAAATTTCACGGCTGTTCCATAAGCAATTACTTCTGCTGCTCCCTGCATCTTATCTCTTTAAGACGTTCTGCCAGTACAAAAATATTTTTTTCATTCAGTTACAATATGATACCGGAAAAGAGAGGAAAAATAAGTTTCCTTTTATTTTATAAAATGCACACATTTTCTTCAATGATACGTCACATAATTTTCACAGAATCATATTATAGTATTACTTGTACAGAGCGATCAGTACAAACAACACATTATTAAAAAATCTTTTTCATAACCCGCCAGTACCTTAAGGTACTGGCTCTCCCTCTTTTAAGGGGAATCTTACATCTGTCTGCGTACCACTTTATATTCATCATTAAATTGAAAATAAGGACAATTGGTAAATGTATTTCTCATAAACTGCCCCATCTCATCCTCATCCAGATTTACTTCACAGATATAACATTCATAATCTTCATCATAAGCATAATTCAAACAGCAGTCACAATTTGATTTTCCTGTCATTTTACTTTATCCTCCTGTAATGTTGTCTTATGCAATTATACACCGGATCAGGTACAGGATCAAATCCATTTTCTTTCTTTTTATATATCTTTTCATATATTATGACGATGCTATTTAAATGCAGAGAATTGGTATTGGAAATGATACTGAAATGTAACTATGAATGCAACTAGAAATGCAGCCGCCCCAATAAGCAGGCATGTTGCTTTTAGGGCGGCTTTTTATCTTTTGTAAGTAGTGTTTTTTCTTTTGTAAATACTGCTTTTTTATCTTTTGTAAGTGCTGCCTTTCCTTCTTATTATGCTCTTGGACCTGCATCTGCAATGTTCTTTGGCATATTCGGATATTTCTTCGCAAAGTTATCCTGGAACATTTTTGCAAGCTTTTTAGCAGACTCGTCATAAGCTGCCTTATCTTCCCATGTATCACGCGGATTCATAATCTCATTCGGAACATTGGGGCAGGTCTGCGGAACATCTAAGTTAAATACTTCATCATGCTGATATTCAGCCTTGTCAATATCGCCGTTCAGTGCGGCAGTAACCATAGCGCGGGTATATCTCAGTTTCATTCGGCTTCCCACTCCGTAAGGACCGCCTGCCCATCCGGTATTAATCAAATATACTTTTGTATTATATTTTTCGATACGCTCTCCCAGCATCTTAGCATAAATGGACGGATCCATAGGCATAAACGGTTCTCCAAAACAGGTGGAGAATGTTGGCTGGGGTTCCTGAACCCCTCTCTCGGTACCTGCCAGTTTCGATGTGAATCCCGTTACAAAGTGATACATCGCTGCGTTCTGATCCAGTCTGCTGATTGGAGGCAGGACGCCAAATGCATCTGCTGTCAGGAAGATCACTACTTTTGGAATACCGCCCACCCCTGGGATTGCAGCATTGGATATATAATCTACCGGATATCCCACACGGCTGTTATCCGTCAGGCTCCCGTCATCAAAATCAGGTTCACGGCTCTCGGAATCAATCACGACATTCTCTACCAGGCTGCCAAATTTAATTGCCCCATAGATTTCCGGCTCTCCTTCCGGATCCAGATTGATACATTTTGCGTAACAGCCGCCTTCGAAGTTAAAGATCCCTTCTTCTGACCAGCCATGCTCATCATCACCGATTAACTTACGACCCGGATCTGCAGAAAGCGTGGTCTTTCCCGTCCCGGATAATCCGAAGAAAATCGCTGTTTCTCCGGTTACCGGATCCATGTTTGCCGAGCAGTGCATTGGAAGCACATTTTTCTCTTTCGGCATCAGATAGTTCATAACTGAGAAGACACTCTTTTTCATTTCGCCGGAATATTGTGAGCCTGCAATTAGGATCAATTTTGCTTCGTAATCAATCATAATGGCTGCTTCGCTGTGTACGCCGTCTTCACTTGGGTTGCATTTAAATCCAGGTGCTGCAATTATGGTAAAATCCGGATCGCCATAGTTTTCCAGCTCCTCTGCTGTGGGGCGGATCAGTAGCTGATGGATAAACAGGTTCTGGCTTGCCATCTCATTCACCACGCGGAATTTCTTTGTACAAGAGGAATCTGCACCTGCCATACCATCAAATATATATAATTCACGATTTTGGAGATAAGCAGTTAACTTCCCTTTAATCCCATTGAACTTTTCCTGACTGATTGGGCGGTTTACTTTTCCCCATGCAATATCATTATGGATTCCTTCAGAATCTACTACAAATTTATCCTCCGGAGAACGTCCCGTATATTTTCCGGTAGTGACTACGAGAGCACCTGTGCTGCTTAATTTGCCTTCTCCATTGATAAGTGCTTTTTCAACCAGTTGAGCTGGACTTAAATTGCGGTAAACAGATTTTGGATTCATAATGCCTAATTTTTCAAGACCATATGTATTCATATATTCCTCCTATTTCCTTTGCTGCCATATCTCCTGTCTTCTGCATTTTCGCTTTCTGTTATATTGCATTAGCAATGCCGGCGCCTACAGTGATATGTCAATAAATGCTTGTTGTTTTGTACAAATCGTATTATACTATTCCCGATATATAAAATAAAATAATATTATTATATAGTGTCCATAACAATATTCTATGGAGGAAAATAACATGTCTGCAAATTTTGAATACTATAAAATTTTCTACTATGTTGCAAAATACAAAAGCATTACCCAGGCTGCAAATCTTCTTATGTCCAGCCAGCCGTCTATTTCCCGAACCATTAAACTGCTGGAAGAAGAACTGCACTGTAAGCTGTTTGTCCGCTCCCAAAAAGGCGTATCACTGACACATGAAGGAGAAGAATTATATGCCCATGTCCGTAGAGCCTGTGAAGAAATCTTTATCGGAGAAAAATCTCTAAAAGATATCTCCAACCTCCAGGATGGTCTAATCCGCATTGGTGCCAGCGAAACGGCTCTGCATGGGTTCCTGCTGGTGAAGCTAAAAAGCTTTCACTCCATGTACCCCAATATTAAGCTGTTGATTCAAAATGTCACAACCCCGGAAGCAATCGATCATTTAAAATACGGCAAAATTGATTTTGCCATCGTCACTTCACCCACAGATGCCTACACCCCCTTACAAGAGACAACACTTTTGCCTTTTCGGGAGATATTAATTGCAGGGAAGCATTTCAGACATTTAAGAGACCAGGTACTGCATCTGGAAGATTTAAACCAATATCCTCTGATCTCACTGTCCAGGGGAACCACAACTTTTGCATTTTATGAAAAAATCTTTTCCTCTCACAAGCTCTATCTGGAGCCGGACATCGAAGTCGCTACCACGGACCTGATACTCCCCATGGTTACCCATGATCTGGGAATCGGCTTTATTCCGGAAGAATTTGCCGCAAGGGCAGTGAAAGAAAAAGAAGTTTTTGAGATACGGGTTGCGGAAGAAATCCCGCCGCGCAATATCTGTCTTGTAGAGAACACAAAATACCCCCTCAGCGTTGCCGCTTTCCAGTTAAAAAAGATACTTGGTGAAGAATAACACCCATGCTCGCTCAACTATCTGAGATAACCAGTTTTAACATCCAATAACTTTGTATTGCAACTATTATGTTAAAAAATACTCCTGAAAAGTTCAGAAGTATTTGAATAAACCATTTATTTATTTTTCTTCCTGCTGCCTTTAATCCATAATAATCAGAGCCATGAATACAAGATCCGAATCTCCCGTATTTACCAGTCCATGTCCCGAACCATCCGGTGTAAATGTAACATCTCCTGCCTTTACCGGACGTACATTTCCATTATCATCATAGTCACCTGTTCCGGATAAAATATAATACGTTTCACTCTCACCATGATGTTCATGGTACCCCAGGGTACTTCCAGGTTCAATCGTTACCTCTGCGTAAAGTCCGCATTTGCCATTTAATTCTTTTTCACCAAGGATATGTTTGATTATAACATGTCCTTTTCCGCCACACATATTTTCTACTGTTTCTATTTTCATCTCAATTCCTCCTGTTTGTTATCACGAACTGTTTGAAATGCTTCCCGGTAATTAATTTATCTGCTGTTATAATTATAGCTCACCCAATATATAATTACAAGATTTTTTATGGCTGTAATGCATAGTTATACAATTTTGACAATTGCCGGTATCTGATTTATAATGAAAGAAAAAAGGAGCTGTACATACTATGATAATTGACGGACATGCAAAAGAGAAAGAAGCCATGAAGGAATTTCATAAGGGCAACCGACAGGAAGGCACCAAAATCCAGGATGAATTCGTAGAAGAACTCCGGGAGTCATTGAAGACACAAGACCATTGCTCCTGCAAAAAGCCCTGCAAATATCACGGAAAATGTGTAGAATGCGTAGCAATTCACCGAGCACATCGAGAACATCTCCCCAATTGCTTCCGCAGTATGGTGAATGAAAAAATAGCCGTGATCTCCGGTCTGACGGAAGATACCCTTATTGAAGATTTGTCCCGATAGTTCCTCTGTCCCGATCTGCAGGAGATATTTGTCGTTTTATGGAATATTTTGTCGAACGATTTTGTTTGAATGCTCCCGTAGAATATGATAGATTTAAATTATATTAGCTAATGGCTAATATATTTCATAACTCACACCCGGTCCGCACAACCGGGTACCATTTTACCGGCTCCGGCGTAACAACCGGAGCTATCTTTTTTACAGTTTACGGCATTTCTATTCCATGTCCCGCAGCTGCTCAACAATATTCTCCTTATGCAAAAATTGATAAATCACCAGCGGAACAAAAATACAGGCAATTAAAATACCACCAAATACAACAAGCGTAGATCTAACCGGTATCTGAAAAGGAATTCTGTAACGGTTCATGGCATGGTATATGACAAAATCTATTGGAATTCCCAGAATCATTACAAAAAAGAAGGATACAACTCCATACAATGCGCCCTCGATCAGCAATACTTTTCTGATTTGTACCGCAGTCATACCAATACTTTCCAGGGCTGCAAACTCTTTTATCCTGTTTTCTATCCCTGCAGCAGTCATATTGCAATAGTTCAAAATAGCTAACAGGGTAAGGATTACCCCCAAACCGCCACCGAGGATTTTCAGCTGAGTCTCAGACTGCTTCATTTCATCATAGCTGTCAAATTTTGACTCTACCGTAACGTTTTTTTCACCCTTAAATAGTGCCCTTATGCTTTTATCCAATTCGGCATTAAACGGCTCATCATATTCAATCTTTAATATTTCGGTAACAGGCTCGCCTAGTATTTCCTCAGCCAGTCCATCACTGATTATGATACTCGGTAAATATCCACTGGAAAAAAATGTAACATCAGGAATTTCTGCCCCTATTTTTATCTGATACTGTTTTCGTTCATTATTCTGATCTAATTGATAAACGAGTTCCTTCCCCACTGCCTCGGTAACGGGGCTTCCCATAAGAAAGGGACTGATAAAACCGATATCACCTGACAAAAAGGCTTCTTTATTTAGGGTACCATCCATTCTTTTATTTATAAAATCAAATTCTGCCTCATCAATGCCCACAATCCTGCCGGTAAATAAATCTGTATCTTTTCCTTCCTTATAAAGGATCATCTGCTCCTCATAATCTCCTCTGGCAATAGGAATCTCTTCTAGCCTCGACAAATATTCCTTTAAAATATCTTCTTCGTAAGGAATCATTATTTCAGCAGAGCTGACTGTCCGGACTCCAGCAACACCCTCCATGGATTTTATCTGCTGGATGATAGTTGGCTGTATTCTTTGAACCGGCTTCTTATACACAACGGAAGAATTTAAAATTCGGATATCAAAATCTTTCAGCGTATTCAGAACATGCTTTGTACTGCTTCCATTTACCAGGGTTGTAATCACCAATAAGGCTGTAAGTGTTACAAAAAAAGAAGATAGTATAATAACTGCCTGCTTCTTCTCCCGGAACAAGTTCCTCCATGCCATGTATGTCAGTTTCCCTCCATTCTCACTGTTTTTATTCCTGTGAGGAGATACCATACCATAATATTTTGCTGCTTCAACCGGTGAAATATCTCCTGCTATGATTGCAGGTTTCCGGCTGCTGAAATAAATAGTCAACCCGGTAAACAATGCCGTCCCCGTAAAAATGATAGGATGAAATACCACTGCTTTCTTAAACTGAAGGGTGGGATTTGCCAATTGCAACGCAGCCGGTACAATCAAAAACGATACCAATGCGCCCAGGATCATCCCTAAGGGTATGCCTGTCAAAGAATTCCACAGTACCTGCTTATGTACAAAACTCCTGATCTGCTTTGAAGTTGTCCCAATTGTTTTTAACTGTCCAAAAAACCGTACTTCCTTGGCAATCGAGATGTGTAGTACATTATAGATAAATAAATAACCACTTAAAACAATCAGGATAAACACTCCCAGCATTCCAGCCACAAATTTAATAAAGTCTTCCATCAAATAATAATCTGCGAATAACATCTGCCTTCCTTCTATAGACAATTTATCTTCCAGCATTTTAATATCTTTAACGGAATACAGATGATTTTTTAATGTTATTCTTAAAGAACCCTCAGTCATAACCGTTTGATCTGCTCCTGATTTTTCATAAAAACTCCTGGAAATAAAACCTTGGGAGCGTCCGGAGTAATCCCTGTAAAATCCGGACAGTACAAACGTTTTTTCAAGAGAAGTTTCTTTTTCTGACAGCATAAAATAAGACACTGGCAGTTTCATCCCGATTTCAGGCATATCTATGCCAATTCTTTTTAAGGTCTGGGTAGATAACATAACCTCGTTTTCATTATGGGGATACCTCCCTTCTATGAATTCGTAAACGGGTACGCACTGCTTTTCCCAGTTCGTTGTATCACTCCAGGATAAGGGTATATTCACTTCATTATCCTGATATTTATCAATCACTGCACTTTCTACGGTAATACCGGCATACAAAATTTCGTCCATGGAATTTGCTTTTTTCACCTGTTCTATTGTAGGTGCCGGAAGGCTCACATCAAATATCATTCCATTCATCATTACATTCCTTAAAGAAATTGCATTCCAATAACTCAATCCGATACTGCAGACAGCCGTTATCATAAATGACGTTAAGATGATGGCTGCAATAATCAATATATTTTTTTTCCAATTCTGAAAATAATTTTTCTTTGCCAGGCCTGCAATTACCTTTTTATTTTCTACCCGGATCATATTCGTCCTCTTACATAGATTCTACCGTCTTCTAAATGTATAATCCGTCCTGCCATCTGCGCAATTTCATTATTATGTGTAATCATAACAATGGTCTGGCAAAAACGCTCACTGGTGATCTTAATCAATCCCAGCACATCCTGGCTGGATTTACTGTCCAGATTCCCGGTAGGCTCATCTGCAAGTACAATTGCCGGCTTCGTAGCCAATGCTCTTGCCATTGCCACTCTTTGCTGCTGCCCGCCGGAAAGCTGCCCGGGCATGGCGTACTTCTTAGACTGAAGCCCCAGGATGTCCAAAATTTCATTGATATAATTTTTATCCGGTTTCACCCCATCCAGCTGAATCGGCAAAACAATGTTTTCATAAACATTTAACAGGGGAAGCAGATTATAATTCTGAAATACAAAACCAATCTTGCGCCGCCGAAAGATGGTTTGCTCATCTTTTGTCATACTGGACAGATTGGTCCGGTCTACAGTTACTGTTCCGGAAGTTGGAATATCCAGACCTCCCAGCATATGCAAAAGTGTAGATTTACCGCTTCCAGAACTTCCCACTATAGATACGAATTCCCCTTTTTCAATGGAAAGATCAACTCCATCCAGCGCCTTTACCACATTCTCACCGGCTCCATAATATTTTTTTAAGTCTTTGGTCTGTAAAATGCACATCTTTCATCCTCCTTGCTTAGAGCGCGTTTGAAAATTCTTTCTCGCCATCTGTTTACCTTACAGAAGAATCATATCAGATAATTCTTTCCGGGACCTTTCTAAAAGATGACAGTTTTGTAAGATTATAAGATTACCGCTGGCTAATTGCGGCTTAAAAACACGGAAAACAAAGCCCCCTGCCCCGGTTCTGAGATCACTTTGATATAACCGCCCTGCCTTACTATAATTTCTCTGGCAAGATACAGTCCTATTCCAAGCCCTTTCTCTTTCTGTACTTCAGGTGAACGATAAAAACGCTGAAAGATCAGACCCTGTTCTTCTTCTGAAATGCCAATTCCCGAGTCCTGGATATCAATTCTATAAAACAGCTCATAGGGAATAACTCTTATAATCACTCTGGTTTGTGAGGGCGAATATTTAATTGCGTTGTCCAATATGTTACTCACAGCCTCCAGGGTCCACTTTAAATCAAAGCTGCAGGATAATCCACATTCTTCGTACTCGATTACCATTTCTTTCTGTAGTGCATGCATCTCCACTTCCTGGCATGACAACAGCACTAATTTATCTATCTGTTCCGGTTGGGCTGTAATTGAAATCAGTTCATTCTCCAGATATGAAGACTTCACCAGGGCTTTAATCAAAAAGTCCAGCTTATCTGCCTGATTCTGAATCTGGTTTACAATTCCCATTATCTCTTCGGGCAGATATCTTCTTTCCTGCAGAATCTGTGAATACAACAGAATATTGGACAAAGGGATCCTGGTTTGATGGGATATATCCGATACCAGTGATTTAATGGTATCCCTTTCTTTAGCGGTTATCTGTTTCGTTTCCGTGGAAATTTCCAGAAACTGATTGAGCCGCTCTTCAATTGCAGACATCATAGATTCATCATAAACTGTCTGGCTATAATTGCCCGCTATGGCATCGTTAATCCTGTCTAATACCGTCTGCATCATTTTCTTAGTCGTCTTACGGTACCACAATATTATCCCTGCCGCTGCTGCCACAGTCAGGAATACAATGATGCCGCAGACAATTACTAGTATTTCCATACTTTCTCCATTTCATATTTTCAAGCCAGATAAACAACTGCCGGCATCATTCAGCTTACCCACACATAGCCCAAACCATATACCGTCTTTATATATTCCGGTTTCGACGGATTGTCTTCTAATTTATCGCGCAGTCTTCGAATCGTTACCGAGAGGGCATTATCCTCCACGTATTCTGTTCCATCTGGCCAGATGCGCTCCAGCATGGTAGTACGGGATAAAGTAATATTTTGATTCAGCACAAATAAATACAGCAGCTTCTGCTCCGTTTTACTTAATTCAATGGGTATATTATTTTTATAAAACTCCATCTTGGTAAAATTAAATACAAATGCATCAATCATATATTCTCCCGGACTTTCATCCGGTTCAAAACGCCTGAATAGCGCATTCACCCTGGCTCTTAATACCATAAGACTGAATGGCTTCGTGATATAATCATCTGCGCCGGACTCCAGCCCAGCTACAATATCCAGTTCCATATCTCTTGCAGTCAAAAGGATGATGGGAACCTTGCTGTTTTTACGTATTTCCCGGCATAGAACAAAACCGCTGCCATCCGGCAGATTGATATCCAGTACCAGTAAGTCAAAGGTCTGGCTGTTCATTGCTTCCTTTGCCGCTGCTATGGTAAAACACTGGGTAAACCGATAATTTTCTCTGCTCAGCGCCATAATAATTCCGGAACTCAATACTTCATCATCTTCTAACAGTAAAATTTCTTTCATTCTTCAATAAATCTCCTTGCATAAACCTTTATAAAAGGGTTTGTTCACATTTACACTTAATTCTTTTACAATTCTTTTAACGGACAGTCATAAAATATTCATATCTAAGCTTTATAGTAATACTTGTAAAACCAAATACTTAGTTAATAATCTTTTTCATAACTCGCCAGTATCTATAGATACTGGCCCTCCCTCTTTTATGGGGTAAATTTTATCTGTCATATTTTTCTTTGTCATCAGTCGGACATTTTATTCCTGTACATTTCACTGAATATCCAAAAACTGTATTTTCAGACTCACTCTTCACGAACTCCATTGTATTATACTATAATTTTCTTCATTGTCACAGTGCAACCTCATTTTTATTTTAGAAATATTTTCTTGCATAAATAGTCGATTCATAGCATAAAAGATGCTATTCAATACAACGCTGATCTCCTGCTGTTTTCTTATGCTATACTTTTTTTAAATTAAAGTTGATGCAAAATGGTAAGCAAAAGAGAAATGAGGCGTGAAAATTTATGAATCAAAAAAGTAATCGAATTTACACACGTCTATCCTGGGACGAGTGGTATCAATTAGCAAAAAAATATTACGAAGCCAATAAAACATTAAAAATACCTACTAAATACCAAACAGAAGGGGGCTTTTTGCTGGGACGCTGGATTGAAAGACAACGGGCTGCCTACCGCCAAAAAGGAACCTATCGGATAGATGCAAGAAAAATATACCTGCTGAATCAGATTGGAATGATCTGGACTCTGGAAATAAGAACAGAATGGGATACCTGGTATAACTGCTGCAAAAGCTACCACAAAGAAAATGGCAATATAGATATTCCACGGAATATAATTTACCAGCAGCTGCCTCTTGGGGAATGGATCAGCTATCAGCGAAAGCGGTATTGGCAAAATAAAATGGACAGCCGCCAGCGGTTAAAGCTGGAAGAATTGGGCATTAGCTGGAAGCTTAGAAACCGCCGCGGATGGATGGAGTGGTATCAGGATGCCAAACTGTATTATGAAACTTACGGTAACTTAAATGTTCCTTTAGATTACGTTACAAAAGACGGTTTTCGGCTTGGATGCTGGATTAATTCTCAGCGGGAACGCCAGCGCGGTACCAGATTCTGTCTTCTTGAAAATGACAAAGAAGAAAAATTAAATCAAATCGGAATGCTGTGGGGACTTCGCGGAATGCGTTATAAAGAGCATGATGTGTATGAAATATCTTAATCGTATTAAACCATCAAGATTCCATGAGTACGAGATATGGAAAAAACATTGTTAATGCTACGCCAAACACTTTGACAATATTTCCCTTATAACTTATAATTAAAAAATAAGATATTACAAGGGAGGAATGTATATGGCATTGGTTATGATCATGTATTTGATTTATGCGTGCATATTTGTGGGCTGCGCTATATTATTGTACTGGATAATTAAGGTAGCTGTGAAGAGAGGGATTTTGGAAGCACATGATGAAATCCAAAGAAAAAATTAAAGAGTTGAAATTCGTTTATAGGTAAGCCCTGGGTACTATATGCCAGGGCTTATTTGAATTTTAATGATAACTGTCACTACTAATCCATAGACAAGTCCTGTCAGCAGAAACTCACATGTCAGCAATAAGTGCATATAATGCTATAAAATAACTATTGGTGCACATACATGAATAATGATCCTCCTGGAATTATGTTTCAACAGGGAAACATTATGCGAATTAATAATGCCTTCGTAGAAGATGTTTCTTGTTTTAATAACTCTAATGGAAGCATACTCGTCTCTTACTCTGTACCGGAAATTAATAATACAATTTCTATTCAAACCATTAGGTTAAATCTCAGCAATCAGACTATTGTAGTAAATTCATTTGGACAAAGCATATGCTTATGCTGCATTCAAAGAGGTTCTGTGGTAAATGTCGCATTTTCACCAGTTATGACGGCAAGTATCCCCCCTCAATCAAATGCTTTCTGGGTAGCAGTTCAAAGAAGTTCCATACTTCCGATACCGCCTTGGCCTCCTGGACCTCCGAGACCTCCTGTGCCTCCGAGACCTCCACAACCTCCAAGGCCTCCTGTGCCTCCTGGACCTCCAAGACCTCCTCAGCCTCCGAGACCTCCAAGACCTCCACAGCCTCCACGGCCTCCGAGACCTCCTGTGCCTCCTGGACCTCCAAGACCTCCTCAGCCTCCGAGGCCTCCAAGACCTCCACAGCCTCCACGGCCTCCGAGACCTCCTGTGCCTCCTGGACCTCCAAGGCCTCCTCAACCTC
>JAGZJZ010000023.1 GCA_018365455.1 Clostridiales bacterium | reverse complement strand
GAAGGTTAGAAAATGCCAGTTCTGCGTTAAGCATTCCAAACCAATGTCCTGGTCCGCCCCCTTCTCTTTCCGTACACTACCTATCATTTACAAAGCGTCCTTACTTAGCAAAACCCAAATATAATGCACTTGTATTCCCTGTAACACTACCCCCAAATTACACCATGAGGAACAATTCGCATAAGACATATATCATCCCCGTATTTAATACTCTTCAACAGCTCAACATCCACATCACAGCCGAAAGCTTTTTCAAAAAGAACTTTACTATAACCAGTCGTGCATTGGCACCATGTGAGGGTATCTAATTTTTCCACTTGGGCAAGCATGGGACAAGGGCAGAACCCGAACTGCAGATAAAGTGAGCCGTCCCGATAGGAGAGCCCTGCGGCCTTTGCCTTTTCAAATCCTGCAAATTCCTCCATACTGGAAGAAGATGCAGCCAATTCTTTTACCAGTGCCAGCTTTTCTTCCATTCCATAACCACACTGGCATGACATTCGTATTTGCTTTACTTCTGCGGTACTGAATTTCGCTTCCAGACGATGCATGGTACCATTCACCCAGGCAGCGGGATCCTGATCTGCAGCCGTTCCATCGGTTCCATAAACAATTTCTTCTGCGGTTTCTTCACTGCTCTTACGCTTGACCGCTTCCCAGATAGCCTGTTCTTGTATTTTTCTAATATCAAACATATGAATCCTCCTTCGTAAAAAAGACTTTATACTAATTGAAACTGTCTCTGATAAGACAATTCCATAATAGCATAAAGCCCTCGCAGCTACTTCTGAATTCCTGCTCTATTTAATGGGTATGTATAAATCCATAATCACAAAATCTGTTTCTTTGCTGATGTTTCGATAAATATTTAAACCGTATCGTTCATCCATTTCATAACCGCTTCCCGGCAGCCAGACAGCAAATACTCCCTGGAGTGTACAAAAGATATCTTTTATTTCGCCTGTGAATCGATAGACAGCAAATTTGCCGCCCTTTATGGTGATGATATTATCAAGCCTGCAGTCGTCGTCTATAGATGCGCATATATCGCAAATGCAGTGCTGAAAAGAAGTAATGGCAGGATCATCGTAAAACCGTTCCATGAATGTGGTGTCTTCATGAATATAATCTTTATAAGTATCAAAGAACTGATACCATTTTTCCTTTAGTTCATCATATTTACCGATGACACGTTCATAAATAACCCGGATATCTCCAAGCTGTTCTATTTTCATTTTGCTGTTATATACTTCGTAACTTTCAAAATGATTTATAATTTTCGGTTGAAATGGATTGGAGATACTGGCTGCATTTGCTGCTTCACGGAATTTTAATGGGGATTTACAATGATGCAGTTTAAAGGATGTACTATAATTAGAAGCGCTGTAACCATAGTCCAAACCAATATTGGTAATAGTTTTGTCTCTTTTTAGCTTTAGGTCAATGGCGCTCTGATCCATTTTCAGATGTTTGATAAAAGCGTATACACTTTCCCCGGTTATGGATTTAAAAGCCCGGCTGAAGTGGTACTGGGAATAGTGAATGTGGGCTGCCACATCCTTTACCGTGATTTCATCGTCCAGGTGGCACAGCATATAATCGATGCTCTGATTGATAAGTTCTTTAGTGATCATAATATCCGCCTTTATTTGTGAGGTTAAACATGGATTCTCTATAGTTCTAGTGTGAGATCATCTTCCGTTATTAGTATAACACAGAACAATTTTAGAGACAATAAATCAGCTGATATCGGCTAACAGTTGCAATTGCACTTAAGTTGTATTAAAATGAATCCAATAGGATTTTTGATTCCGGCGGATATAATCCGGTGATCATTCTATGCAGTTGGCGGGAATGGATGTTCAAATTGTTCAAACACGCTTAAGGGTATCAGAAGGAGAATTTATGAAAATTGGTAAAATTTCAGAACAGACTTTAAAGAGGTCGGTGTTCAGACAGATAAAAACAAAACGAAATGAAGTTCTGCAGGGTGCAGGAGTGGGAGAGGATTGTGCTGTGTTAAAGCTTGCTCCCGGGGAAGTATTTGTATGCTCTATTGATCCCATCACAGCGGCGGCTAAGGATGCTGCGTCTCTTGCAATACACGTAACCGCCAATGATATTGCTACGTCCGGAGCACAGCCGGTAGCTGTACTGCTCAGCATTCTGCTCCCTGTTACGATGGAAGAGCCGCAACTGCGGGAAATGATGCAGGAACTGGAAGAGACCTGTGCCTCCCTGAATATTCAGATTGCGGGTGGGCATACCGAAACGACTGCAGCAGTTAACCAGCCTGTGATTACCGTGTCTGGTATCGGGAAAGCATTGGAAAGCGAAGTACTTCCAACAGGAGGTGTAAAGCCGGGACAGGATCTGATACTTACCAAATGGATTGCCCTGGAGGGAACTTCCATTATTGCGAAAGAAAAAGAAGAGGAATTGAAAAAGAGATTTCCAATGGCGATGATTGATACGGCTAAGGGATTTGACCGGTATATTTCAGTTGTGCCGGAGGCTGCCGCCGCAAGCCGCTTCGGGGTATCTGCCATGCATGATGTGACAGAGGGCGGAATCTTCGGTGCACTCTGGGAACTGGCTGAAAGTGCAGGAGTAGGACTGGAAGCGGATCTGAAAAAAATTCCGGTAAAGCAGGAAAGTATCGAAATATGTGAGTACTTTGGGCTAAATCCCTATGTTATGATGTCCAGCGGAGCGCTGCTGATTGCGGCAGACGATGGAGTAGGGCTGATTGCCGAATTGGGCAAATGCAGAATTCCAGCATCTCTGATCGGGAGAACAACCGATGGAAATGACAGAGTATTGTTTAACGGAGAGGACAGCAGATTTCTGGAACGTCCCCAGCCGGATGAAATATATAAATTGTTGTAGCAGCCTGACAGCAGGCAGATAGGAGCTAAGATGAGAGAGCAGATTTTAACATTTTTAGAGAAAAACAGCCGCATTGATCTGAAAGAACTGGCGGTATTGCTTGGTTCGGATGAGATCACAATAGCAAATGAAATTGCAAAAATGGAACAGGAGAAGGTTATCTGCGGTTACCATACCTTAATTGACTGGGATAAGACTTCCACAGAAAAAATAACTGCACTGATCGAAGTGCGGGTAACGCCCCAAAGGGGGCAGGGATTCGACTCCATTGCAGAGCGGATCTATAACTATCCGGAAGTACGCTCCGTATATTTGATTTCCGGAGCTTATGATCTGATGGTTATTCTGGAGGGAAAAACATTAAAAGAAGTATCCGGATTTGTTTCAGACAAACTTTCTACATTGGATACCGTATTAAGCACTGCAACCCATTTTGTACTGAAGAAATATAAAGACCATGGAACGATATTTGATAAAAAAATCAAAGATGAAAGGATGCTGGTGACCCCGTGAGAAATCCTATAGCAGATAAGGTGGTTGGAATCCAGCCATCTGGTATACGTAAATTTTTTGATATTGTAAGTGAAATGGACGATGTTATTTCACTTGGTGTGGGGGAGCCGGATTTTGATACTCCCTGGCATGTGAGAGATGAGGGGATTTATGCTCTGGAAAAGGGGAGGACCTTTTATACTTCCAATGCAGGGCTAAAAGAACTTCGTGTGGAAATATGTAAATATCTGAAACGCAGGTGTAACATAGAATATTCACCGGATCTGGAAACGCTGGTTACAGTTGGAGGAAGCGAGGCGATCGATCTGGCAATGCGTGCCATGCTGAACCCGGGAGATGAGGTCCTTATCCCACAACCCAGCTTTGTCTCTTATCTGCCTTGCGTTGTGCTGGCAGACGGAGTACCAAAGGTTATCAACCTGAAGGAAGAAAATGAATTCCGGCTGACAAAGCAGGAACTGCTGGATGGAATCACCGAAAAAACCAAGATTCTGGTTCTGCCATTTCCAAACAACCCAACCGGCGCAGTGATGAGCCGGAAAGATCTGGAAGAAATAGCAGAAGTTATCATCGAAAAAGATTTATTTGTTTTATCTGATGAAATCTATTCGGAGCTGACCTTTAACGGAGATCATGTATCCATTGCAAGCCTGCCGGGCATGCGGGAGCGAACCATTACAATTAATGGCTTTTCAAAGGCATATGCTATGACCGGATGGCGTCTGGGCTATGTATGCGCACCGGAAGAGATCACGGCACAGATGACCAAAATTCATCAGTTTGCTATTATGTGTGCGCCTACCAACAGCCAATATGCAGCAATCGAGGCGATGAAAAACGGCGATGGCGATGTTGCCGAAATGCGGGAAGCGTATAATGGCAGAAGACGATATCTGATGCACGCATTTAAAGAAATGGGACTGCCCTGTTTTGAACCTTTCGGAGCTTTTTACGTATTCCCATGCATCAAAGAATTTGGAATGACCTCAGAAGAATTTGCCACCAGGCTTTTAGAAGAGGAAAAAGTAGCGGTAGTTCCGGGATCTGCATTTGGGGACTGCGGCGAAGGTTATCTCCGTATCTCATACGCATATTCCCTGGAGGACCTGAAAGTGGCGCTCAAACACCTGGAACGGTTTATTACTAAGCTGCGGGGATAGAGCGTGTAGCGAACAGCTGTCAGAAAGTAATTATAAAACATGCTTTAGAGTGTGTAGCGCACAGTTGCCAGAAAGCAATTTTACAGTTACTGCAGCGTGTTTAAAAATAAAAGACGGAAGATAAGACTGATTAGGAGGTTAAGCTTTACATGGCTAAATTAAATGTTGTATTATATGAGCCGGAGATCCCGGCTAATACAGGGAATATAGGGAGAACCTGTGTAGCTACAGGCACCAGGCTTCATCTTATAGAACCACTGGGATTTCGTTTAAATGAAAAAGAAATTAAAAGAGCAGGTATGGATTACTGGAAGGATCTGGACGTTACGACTTACGTTAATTATGAGGATTTTCTGAGTAAAAACCCAGGTGCCAAAATTTATATGGCAAGCACAAAGGCACCCCAGGTATACACGGAAGCCTCCTATGAGCCTGACTGTTATATTATGTTTGGCAAAGAAAGCGCGGGGATACCGGAAGAAATTCTGCTTCAGAACCAGGAGACTACGGTGCGAATCCCCATGATTGGAGATATCCGTTCCTTAAATCTTGCAAATTCCGTATCCATTGTGCTTTATGAGGCACTGCGGCAGAATCAGTTTGACCATATGCAGCTGGAAGGCCATCTTACCAAATATGACTGGAAATAAAAGTAAAAGCCGAAACCGGCTGATATTTGCCGGCTTGTTTGCCGTGCTGTTTTTAACAGAAGTGTGGATTGCACTGTTTGTGCATGATCAAATCATCCGTCCTTATATGGGAGATGTTCTGGTTGTGATCGTGGTCTACTGCTTTGTACGTATTTTTCTGCCGGATGGGTTGCGTAAGCTGCCGTTGTATGTATTTTTATTTGCGGTATTTGTGGAAGCTTTGCAATATTTACATCTGGTGGAATTATTGGGACTGGAGAATAACACATTAGCGAGGGTTATTTTAGGTTCTGTGTTTGACTGGAAAGACATTGTAAGTTATGCAGTGGGATGTTTGCTGCTGGCGGTATTTGAATTTATTAGATATAGTCATGAGAAATAATTTCATTTATAAGCTGCTAAGTCAGAGAAAAAGAAGATAACCGGAAACTGCATGAGTCCGGGGATCTTCTTTTTTTGGTGATCAGGATCTGTTCCAGATTGTGTTTGGGTTCTGGGACAAATTATATTTTTATATTTATTCGTACACTTGGTTCACAGTTTCTTTTGCTTTTGCCAATGTGAATGTAAATTCAGTGCCCACGCCTAAGGTGCTGACAACATTGATATTTTCATTATGTGCCTGGATGATTTCTTTTGTAATGGCGAGTCCAAGGCCGGTACCCTTTTTATCTTTTCCACGGGAGGGATCTGTCTTGTAAAATCTTTCCCATATTTTCTTGATGCTTTCCTTGGGAATGCCCTCTCCGGTGTCTTTTACCGAGACAAATACTTTTTCATGACGCACCGTGGTTTCAATGTAAATGGACGAATCCTGGTGGCTGAATTTAATGGCATTGTCTATGAGGTTGTAAAGTACCTGCTGGATTTTGCCCATGTCTGCATTTACTAACAGCGTCTGGGACTCAAAAACCAGCTGTATGGTAATCCGTTTATTGGTACAGGTTCCTTCAAAGGATGCGGCGGTATCTTTGATGACACCGTTAATGTCAAAGTCGGTAAGCTCCAGCAGGGTTCCCTTGTCATCGAAGTTGTTCAGCGTCAGAAGCCCTCTGGTAAGTTTATTCAGCCTTTCCGTTTCCGAAAGTACAATTTTCAGGTACTTATCCTGCATTTCCGGGGGAATGGTGCCATCCTGGATTGCTTCCACATAACCTTTTATGGAGGTCAGCGGGGAGCGGAAGTCGTGTGAAATATTGGATATAAATTTCCGCTGGTATTCGCCGGATTTATTCAGCTCGCTTGCCATGTAGTTTAGGGAAGCTGCCAGATAACCGATTTCATCATCCGTCTCCACCGGAAGGGTGTAGTTCAGATTTCCGCTGGCATATTCGTTTACCGCCTGGATGATCTTCTTGATGGGAATGTAAACCATGGCAGTAAATGCACCCAGAATAATCAGAGACAGCAGGAAAATCAATCCGAATGTTATGTAGGAAATATTCAGGACAGAATTTTTCTCGGATTCCAGCAGGTTCATATTATAGTGCATGGCGATGTAGCCTTTTACTTTATAATTGGATGTAACAGGTACCACTACGCTCAAAACGTCGGTAGAAAAGCTGCCGAAGAAGGTTCCTACCTGATAATAACTGGAAGTCAGCGCTGTAGGGTCAAATCCGTTAATGGTTTTCAAATGTTCCGGGTCATAGATTTCACCGGAATTCAACAGGATCTGCCCTTTGGTATTAATGAGCCAGATCTGGGCGGACTGATAGGATGCCAGCGCACGCATATTGGTGTAGATCTCCAGCATGGAAGGACCGCCGCCGGAATAAGATTCAGCAATCTGACCGGAGGCAAGGACGTTAAGCTCCTTATACATGGCTTCTGCCTTTGAGTTAACCAGGTATTTATGGGTCAGAAAGGAACTTAAGGTGGAGATCAGTACAAAGCTCAGGATTCCGAATACGAGAAATACGGAAATGAACTTAATGTATAACGCTTTTTTCATTAAGATTTCACCTCAAATTTGTAACCGATGCCCCAGACTGTGGAAATTGCCCAGTTTGCATGGTCTTTGATTTTTTCACGAAGGCGCTTAATATGTACGTCTACGGTACGGGTATCACCGATGTATTCATAGCCCCAGATGTGATCCAGAAGCTGTTCTCTGGTGAACACCTGGTTTGGGGATGAAGCCAGAAAATATAATAATTCCAGCTCTTTTGGCGGCATGTCCACCGTTTCCCCCATATAGACTACGGAATAATTGGTCTGATTGATGACCAGATCCTGATATTCCACGTATTTTCCAGCTGGCTTTGCTGCAGCGGGTTTTTCCGGCTGGAAGCGGCGGAGTACTGCCTTTACCCGGGCTACCAGCTCTTTGGAATCAAAGGGCTTGATCATATAATCATCGGCACCTAATTCCAAACCTAAAACTTTATCAAAGATTTCTCCCTTGGCGGAGAGCATAATAATCGGAACGGAAGATTTCTGCCGGATTTCACGGCAGACCTGATAGCCATCCATACCCGGAAGCATCAGATCCAGCAGGATCAGGTTGGGCTGGAAATGGTCGAATTCTTTGATTGCCTCTTCCCCGTCATATACCATCTTTGTATCAAAACATTCTTTTGTTAAATAAAGAGAAATAAGTTCTGCAATGTTAGCATCATCATCTACGATCATGATTTTCTGTCTTGTCACCATAATGACCTCCTTAAATGTGGAATAAATGTAAGTGAATATCCCATATTACTATTTGTTAAATTCTACAATTGTAACGCCGGAATCACCTTCACCAAATTCACCGAGGCGGTAAGAAGCTACGATCTTTGAACGCCTCAGATAGTTGTGCACCGCTTTACGAAGTGCACCGGTACCTTTACCGTGTACAACGCGAACAGATGGCATATGTGCCAGGTAAGCGTCATCCAGGTATTTGTCCAGTTCGGCAAGGGCTTCGTCGGAGGTCTTGCCAAGCAGGTTAATTTCAATGCCCACAGAAGCAGATTTGGACATTTTTATCTTTCCGCTGCCGGCCCGGCTCATGTTCGGGGCGGTTATAACCGGTTCATCGATACGTTCCAGATCGCTTATATTTACCTGGGAGCGCAGAATGCCCATCTGAACAAACAGATCGCCCTTGGCATTGGGCAGGGTACTTACGGTTCCCCGCAGGTTCAGGCTCAGGACCTTCACGCTGTCGCCCACACGCAGTTCTTTCGGTTTAATTGCCTTAACGGCTTTTTTTTCTGCCTTCATAGCCAGATTTTTTTCTACGGAAGACATTTTTTCACGAAGTCGGCTGCGTTCCTGCTCCATAAGCTTGGAGGAAATTCCTTCTTTGCCGAATTTGTTAAAATTCTTAATGGTTGTGTCTGCGTATTCTTTTGCCTCACGAAGAATCTGGTGAGCCTGTTCATTTGCTTCTCTTAGAATCTTATCTTTACTGGTATTCAGTTTTACCTGTTTCTCTTCCAGCTTTTCTTTCAGGGTCTGGATTTCCTGTTTATAGCGGTTAATTTCCTCCCGCTCCTGTTCAATGGTTACCCGGCTGTTTTCCAGGTTCGTAATCAGGTCTTCAAAACTCTCGTCCTGTTCACTTAAATGTCCCTTTGCCTCCTCGATGATCTCCTGTGGCAGACCCAGTTTACCGGAAATGGCAAAGGCGTTACTCTTGCCTGGAATGCCGATCAGGAGGCGATAAGTCGGGCGGAGGGTTTCCACGTTAAATTCACAGCAGCCATTTTCCACCCCAGGGGTAGAAAGGGCAAATACTTTCAGTTCGCTGTAATGGGTGGTCGCCATTGTCCGGATGCCCTGGCGGTGCAGATTGCTCAGAATGGCAATTGCAAGAGCGGCACCTTCCGTAGGGTCAGTTCCGGCACCTAATTCATCAAACAGAACCAGTGATTTATCCGTTGCATGTTCCAAAATAGTAACAATATTGGTCATATGGGAAGAAAAGGTACTAAGGCTCTGCTCAATACTCTGTTCATCTCCGATATCGGCATAAACTTCTTCAAATACAGCCAGCTCCGAGCGGTCAAATGCCGGTATATGCAGACCAGCCTGCCCCATCAGGGTAAATAAGCCCACTGTTTTTAAGGAAACCGTCTTACCACCGGTATTAGGACCGGTAATAATCAGAAGTTCAAATTGCTGTCCCAGCTGGATATCAATTGGCACAACTTTTTTCTTATCCAGCAGAGGATGGCGTCCTTTTTTGATATTGATATATCCCCGTTCATTAAAGATGGGTTCACTTCCGTTATAGGATTTTGCCAGCATGGCACGGGCAAAAATAAAGTCTAATTTTGTCAATAGTGCCAGATCTTCTTCCAGTGCTTCCAGCTCTTCAGCTGCCTGTGAACTTAAAGTAGAAAGGATCACTTCAATTTCTTTTTCTTCCTTTAATTCCAGTTCCCGGATATCGTTGTTTAACTTAACCACGGCCATGGGTTCCACAAATATTGTGGAGCCGGTGGAAGACTGGTCATGGATCATACCCGGTACCTGCCCCCGGTATTCAGCCTTAACGGGAATGCAGTAGCGGCCATTTCGCATAGTAATAACCGCATCCTGTAAATAAGTACGGACAGATCCGTTTACCATAGAAGAGAGCTGGGAATGGATCTTGTCATTTGTCTGCTTCATCTGGCGTCTGATATGATGAAGTGCAGGGCTGGCATCATCGCTGATCTCCGTTTCCGAAGGAATACAGCGTCTGATTTCTGTAGAAAGCGGGGTCAGCGGCTGCAATGCCTCGAACATTTCATCCAGACAGTCCGGTTCATCATTATCTGTCTCACCCCGGGAATAGGATTTCACACGGCTGCAGGTCTCAAGCAGCTTGCAGATGCGCAGTAATTCTTCCATGCTGAGAATACTTCCGATATCGAGGCGCTTTAAAGAACCCCGGATATCCGTTACTCCTGAAAAGGATACGCTTCCTTTTTGATAAATGCGTAAAAGGGCGTCCCTTGTTTCGTGCTGCATAATCCCAATTTCTTCTATATCAGAGGAAGGAAGCAGGTTCTTACACTGTTCCTTGCCAAGAAGGGAACCTGCAAATTCCGTAAGCTGATCTATGATTTTGTAATATTCCAATGTTTTTAATGCTTTTTGATTCATAAATTCACCTGTTTATCTATTTTATAGTTAGAGCCTTGAATGTTAAAGCGTACGTATTGGTGCATCGGATTTAGATACGCTCTATTAGCCTGCTTCTATCATACCCCATAAACGGACAATTGAAAACCTAAATTTTTCTAAAATTCATAGATTGTTCATATGTGTTTGATAGAATTAGGACATTACTGTGGGGATATGTGTTTTACTGTGAGAAGGAGAGTACTTTTATGTCGCAACAAGGAAAAAAGGATTTTACTTTTATCAATGAGCATATTAAGACAAAGCCATTTTATAAGAAGAAATGGTTTCTGAAGACGGGAGCAGCGGTAGGACTTGCTGTTGTATTCGGCGCTGTAGCCGGATTGACATTTGCAGTCATTACGCCATGGGCAAAACAAAAATTTGGAGAGCCCCAGACCCCGACACAGATCGTAATTGCGCAAGAAGAAGAGACAGAGAAGCCGACGGAAAAACCGACAGAAAAGCCGACCGACGCGGTGGTGACAGAAGAAGAGAGCGAGATCATACCGCAGACAGTCATTGAAGAAAAGGCGCTTAACTTGTCGGATTATAAAAAACTATACAGTCAGATGTACTCGGTAGCCAGAGAAGCACAAAGAGCCGTGGTAACGGTGACGGGAAGCAGCAGCAATGTGGATCTGTTTAACGAACCATCGGAAAACAATGTAGAAGCGTCCGGACTGATTGTAGCGGCAAACGGTGCATATATGTACGTGTTGACCGAATCAGCGGTTCTTGAAAGTGCAGAACGTGTACGGGTAACATTCCCCGATGCAACTATGGTGGACGCAGATGTGCAGAAACAGGATCCCATAACCGATATGGCGCTGGTGAGGCTTCCGATCAGTAAGATTCCGGAAGAGACGAAAAATCTCATCGATACATCGGCATTGGCGAGCTCCTGCTCCGTATCTCAGGGCGTACCGGTGATTGCAATTGGCAGTCCCATGGGTTATACGGAATCAATTGCATTTGGCATGGTCACATCGATTTTCCCAACATCGGTAGAAGACAGAGAATATAATATGATCAACACCGATATTATTGGAAGCAGCGAAGGCAGTGGTATTCTGGTAAATCTGGACGGTAAAATAGTAGGAGTCATCACCAGGGATTTTTCAAACCAAATGGAACAGTCCACAGTAACCGGTGTATCGATTTCCGAAATACGGCAGATGATCGAGAATATGACCAATAACGTGGAAATGGCTTATATGGGTATTATCGGAAAAGAAGTTACCGAAAGTATGCAAAAGGAATCCCTCATTCCCGAGGGCGTCTATGTAAAAGAAATAGCCGCAGATTCTCCCGCAATGTATGCCGGTATTCAAAAAGCAGATATACTGATATCCATAAATGGGGAAAAAATCACAAATATGAAACAGTACAGCGACCAGCTGGGGAAATTAAGGCCGGAAGACATTGCCCATGTGATGCTGATGCGCCAGGGGCTTGATGGCAATTACGCTGAAATCAACGCTGACGTAACACTTGGAAATGCACAGTAGATTCCTGGGGTTATTTGTGGTATAATCGTGAACGGCGATTATAAATAATATACAGTTTGGAAAGGTAAGAGAAAAAAGTTATGAAATACATTGAAATGCTGCGTGAGGGTGAACGTGTCGGAGATATCTATTTATGCAAATATAAACAGTCCGCCATAACCAAAAACGGAAAAACTTATGAAAACGTTGTTCTTCAGGACAAGACTGGCACAATCGATGCGAAGATCTGGGATCCCAATTCCCAGGGAATCGACGATTTCGATGCCATGGATTACATAGATGTAGTAGGAGACGTAACCAGCTTCCAGGGAACTTTGCAGTTAAATATAAAACGTGTCCGGAAAGCTCAGTCCGGCGAATATGAACCAGCGGATTATCTTCCCGTGAGCTCCAGAAACATTGAAGAAATGTACAAAGAGCTTCTGAATCTGATCGGTCAGATCCAAAACCCATATCTCAAAGAGCTTACAGACAGCTTTTTCGTGAAAAATGAAAGCTTTATCAAAGCATTTAAATTCCATTCCGCAGCAAAATCCGTGCATCATGGATTTGTGGGAGGGCTGTTAGAACATACCCTTGGCGTGCTGAACCTCTGCGCAGACTATGTACGTCAGTATCCATTTTTGAACAAGGATCTGCTGTTTACCTCAGCAGTCTTCCATGATATTGGTAAAATGCGTGAGTTATCTGCATTCCCGGAGAATGATTACACAGATGATGGACAGCTACTGGGCCACATTTTCATCGGAGCGGAATTACTGGGCAGCAGCATCCGGAAAATACCAAACTTCCCGGCAAAACTGGCAAGCGAATTGAGACACTGCATCCTGGCGCATCATGGTGAACTGGAATACGGCTCTCCGAAAAAGCCGGCTCTTGCAGAAGCAGTGGCACTGAATCTGGCTGACAATACCGATGCGAAGATGGAGACCATGAAGGAAGTGATCATGGGCGCTGGGGATAATATGGATTGGCTTGGGTATAACCGGTTGTTTGAATCTAATATTCGGAAGACCAGTATATAAGGAAAGATAGATGGTGACGAATTGGCTGGAGACGGTCGGGGTGTTGTGTGTACGTAATGGATTTTATACAACAAAATAGTCAGGACGTGTATAGCAGGCAGCCCGGTCGGTGCCTGCTATATTTTCAATTGTTATTTACATCAGACAGATGAAAGGGAAATTGTTTTAATGAAAAAGAATGATCGAGCAGAAGTTATTTCAATGAAGAAGAATGATTTAGTGGAAGTTAAAATAGAAGATATTGGCATGGATGGAGAAGGAATAGGCAAGGTAGACGGATATACGCTGTTTGTCAAAGATGCGGTGATTGGAGATGTGATCGAAGCAAAAATCACAAAAGCCAAGAAAAATTATGGCTATGCAAGAATGATCAACATTAAAGAGCCTTCCCCATACCGCATAGAAGCCAAATGTCCCGTTGCCAGACAATGCGGTGGCTGCCAGATTCAGGAAATGTCCTACGATCAACAGCTCATATTCAAAGAAAATAAAATCCGCAACAATCTGATCCGAATCGGGAAGTTTGAGAATCCACCTATGGAGCCTATCATAGGAATGAAAGAACCGTTTTATTACCGAAACAAAGCCCAGTTCCCCATCGGAACAGACAAGGACGGTAATATCATCGCAGGCTTCTACGCAGGCAGAACCCATGACATTATTCCCAATCGAAAATGTTTCCTGGGCGTTGACATCAATGAAACAATATTAGATAAAGTTATTGATTACATGAACAAAAACAAGGTTTCTTCCTACAATGAAACTACCGGAAAAGGCCTGGTTCGCCATGTTCTGATCCGTTATGGTTTTCGGACGAAAGAGATTATGGTCTGTATCATTGTAAATGGGAAGTCGCTGCCAAATCAGGAGGCACTGATCAAAAGCCTCTGTGAACTGGATGGAATGACCAGTATAACCCTCAATGTAAATCGCGAGAAAACGAATGTAATTCTTGGGAGAGAGATCGTAGAATTGTGGGGAAAGGGATATATTGAAGATTATATCGGTGATGTGAAGTATCAGATTTCTCCGTTGTCTTTCTATCAGGTAAACCCGGCACAGACGGAGAAACTCTATGGTACTGCGCTGGAATATGCAGGTCTTACCGGGAATGAGACGGTGTGGGATCTTTATTGCGGGATTGGGACTATTTCGCTGTTTTTAGCTCAACGGGCTAAGCAGGTATATGGAGTGGAAATTGTGCCGGAGGCGATAGAGGACGCCAGGAGGAATGCTAAGTTAAATGGGATTGAGAATGCTGAGTTTTATGTGGGGAAATCGGAAGAAGTATTGCCGAAGAAGCTGGCTGAGGAGAATGTGAAAGCGGATGTGATTGTGGTAGATCCGCCAAGGAAAGGGTGCGAGGAGGCTTTGCTGAAGGCTATCCTGGAAATGGGAGTTCCTAAGGTGGTGTATGTGAGCTGTGATAGCGCTACGCTGGCAAGGGATCTGAGGTATCTTTGTGATGGGGGGTATGAGGTTGAGAGAGTGCGGGGGGTGGATATGTTTGGGAATACTGGGCACGTGGAGACCGTTACGCTTCTCGTGCGGAAACCTTGATTTTAGGCGGGGTTGCGGGATTATTTGGAGAAAATGGATTTGTGTTTTGGCGGATGGTGAGATGGATAAGTTTCCGCAGATAGGGGGACGGGGATAACGCCGGAGAGTTTGAAAATGAGGGTTTTGTCGGGCATAAGATACAATCTGGCAAAACCCTTACTATTTAGCAAAAGTGTATACTGTCTGGCAAAACCAGTATTGTGCGATAAAAGCGATAGTTGCTGAGTAAAATAAACAATGTTAAATTTTTGCTTGTAATTTATCAATCCATCGTTTAAACTGAACCTATCTGAATACACAGTTCTGAAAACATATCGTTCGGGAGTTCCCCGGTATATTCAATCATACATTAAGGCAAAGGAGAGGTAGGTATGTCATTTGGATTTGTTGATTTTGCAAAAGAAGTTTTGAAAGCTTCGGAAAGTCCGCTGTCTGTAGAAGAGATGTGGGAAACAGGCTGTAACCAGGGGCTTGATGAGAAGCTGGGTTCTTCCGGCAAAACACCAATTAGGACCCTGTCAGCCAGAATCTATGTGGATATCAAAAACAACACGGATTCGGTATTTATACAGGTTAGTAAAAGGCCAGCTAAATTTTATCTGAAAGGAAAGGACATTAATCCAGAAAAAGGAATCCCGGAATCTGCTGCAGGCAGGAGAAAGAGTAAGTTTGCAGAAAGGGATTTACATATTTTACTATCCAGTTTTGTCTGCACGGACGAGCATTTTAAATGTATGACAAAGACGATTTATCATGAAGTTTCCAAGAGGGAGAAAAGCGGTAAGAATAAATGGCTGCATCCTGATATTGTAGGGGTTCATTTTCCATTTGATTCTTATACGGATAATACACTGAAGCTTTTCGATGTGTTGAAGGTCAACCCATATAAGCTGTATTCTTTTGAGATGAAAATCAGCCTGACTCTGTCAAACTTACGGGAATATTACTTTCAGGCAGTGTCAAATTCAAGCTGGGCGCATGAAGGGTACCTGGTTGCGCTTCAAATATCAGAGGAACCGGAACTGATGGATGAATTGCGGAGATTGAATAATGCCTTTGGGATTGGGGTAATCCGTCTGGATGCGGAACACTTTATGCAGAGTGAGATACTATTTTCAGCGAAAGAGAAAGATTCCCTTGATTGGGATACGATAAATCGGCTGGTGGATGATAACCGGAATTTTAAAAGTTTTCTCAATGATTTGATGGAGGATGTCAAAGTTGGAAAAGTCAAGAGCAGGTATGATGACGTCTATCTGGAAGAAGAGCAAATGTATCAATATGTTTTGAAATACGGTATTGTATCCTGATGAATGTATAACAATTCTATTTAAAAGATAGTCCTTGACTGTTTACTTTAAAAGCAGGCGGTCAGGGATTTTTTAATTCTGTTTATCTGAAATGTTCCCTTTTATAAAAAAATGTGTCAATGAACAAGTTGACGAATAAATGTTTGTTTTTATGGAAAAGCTTACCATATAAAATCTTTTCAGGGAGAACAGCCATGAATACAAATCATAGATTGGAATTTGGAAAATATGTGGAGACGCTGCGGAAGGGCAGGGGGAAGTCTCTTCGGGAGACGGCAAAAGCCATAAAAGTATCACCCCAGTTTTATAGCGAAGTGGAGAAAGGGAGGAGCAGTGCGTTTACTGCAGAAAGGTTGAAGTCGCTGGCCTGCTTTCTCTTATTAAATGATGATGAAGTCCATACACTTTATGATATGGCGGCAGAATCACGGTCATCCAGTGATATTGCGACACCACAGGACTGTGCCGATTATATGCTGTGCAACAGTTATGTAGTAGAAGCGCTGCGGCTTTCGATGGAAACCGGTGCGGGAGAAAAAGAATGGCAGGTTCTTTTGGATGAGTTAAGAGCAAGGAAGGGGTGATCTGTCTATGTACCAGCCAAGGTTAAGAAAGAGCAGAAACAGGATTCCTATTATGAGTAATGCTGAAATTGATGAACATGCGGAAGAACTGTTGAAAGACTACAAATCTACTGTGTTGAAAAATCCGCAGCCAGTGGATATAGAAGCCTTTGCAGAAATTTATCTCGATCTGGCGTTAGATTACACTTATTTGTCTCATTGTGGCCTGATTTTAGGCAGGATGATATTTCAAAATACAGAAAGAGTTCCTGTGTATCTGCCACGGGAAAAATGTGCTGATTATCTGTATGTGGATAGAGGAACTATGATGATTGATAATACCGTATTGGAGGATAGGAAGGAGTACCGGCTCCGGTCCACCATAGGGCACGAATGCGGGCATTGGATATTCCACTCTGATTATTATACGCACACAAATTACCAAAGTCAGGGGATAAAGCCGCGATCAGGTATTACCGAATGCCGGAAAATAGATATTGAGGGCGGATCAGGAACGGCAGGTAAACGAAGGCTGATTACAGATACAGATTGGCTGGAGCACCAGGCTAAGTATTTCAGTGCTGCTATTTTAATGCCAAAGACGCCATTTGTCAGTGTGGCATTAGATATGCAGGAGAACAACCACCATAGTGAAACAGACATCACAGAGGCACTTTCCAGGATATTTCAAGTATCGCCAGCTTCTGCTAAAATACGGCTTGTTCAGTTGGGACTTACCGGATGTTCCAATCAGGATGTTAGATTTGCAAATGTAAATTATTGACATGTTCCAGTATCTGACAGGCACTCTGTGGGTAACAGAGTGCTGATTTAAAAGAGTACGTGTCAAGTAAATGGTTGTCAAATTAAAATTTTTTTAGATATTTTGTCAACCAGTGGATTGACAGGGAAGGAGAGGCATATGAAAGAAAAAATTCACTGTCCGCTATGCAGGAAACGGGCTTTTGATTTTTATTCCTCGTCAAACGGAGAAATTTGGGTGGAACTGAAGTGTCCCCATTGCCGGAACATCGTACAAGTCCGCTGCCAAATTTGCACCAGCCAGAAGGACAAGAAAGAAGAATTGATAACTCAATAACTAAGTAACCTACCGAGCAAAGGGTCCGCAAATGCGAGACACCAAATAGCCGGAGTAAAGCAGAATTACAGCTTACTCCGGCTATTTTTTTGCCCTTTTCCAATCTGCTGTTGCTGCTTTACTCACGGGTAAAGAAAGGAACAGCATGAAAATAAAATATGAATTTATGACCGGGGAAAGGTTGGAACTTGAAGTGGATGATAACATTGGAGAAATTATGATTGAGATGGAGAAAACGCAATCCAGAAGGAACCGGACTGAAACAAGGCGGCATAATTCGTTGGAATTTATGCAGGAAAGCCGGGAAGGGCATCTTCCAAAGCAGTTTGCAGATGAAAGAACGGATATTGAGCAAATAATGATAGATTTTGAAGAAAAGGAAAGACTTCACCGGGCCATTCAGAAATTGGACGGTAAGGATGCCATGATTGTACAGAAGTATTATTTTGAGGAAAAAGCTATGGCTGAAATAGGTAAGGAGTTGAGTATTTCTACAATGGCTGTGTCTAAGAGATTAAAAAAATTCCTGATAAAATAAAAAAGTTATGGAAGCTGGTTTAATTTGTGATTCTCTCGTGGCTATATAGTAGGGCATTCAATAGGACCCAATTGTGAAAGGAGACTGCGGGTGATGAAAACAATCCGAATTATTGTAAAAGGTGGTGAAAATCCACAAATTACAGTCTCAAAAGATAAAGCAAAGAAGGGCTTACCCGGATTTTTGCTCAGAAAAAAGGAATCAGAAACTCTGTATGGAAAGGGGATGCAGAAATTATGAAAAAGGTGTTTATCTGCAGCCCCTTCCGTGGGGATGTGGAAGGGAACAGCGCAAAGGCGGCGAGGTATTGCCGGAGGGCTTATGAGGAGGGGAATCTTCCCATTGCTCCCCATCTGCTGTTTCCGCAGTTTTTGAAAGAAGACAGTTTGAAAGAACGGGCAGACGGGATTGCCATGGGGCTGGAGCTGCTGCTTGGCTGTGACGAGATGTGGGTGTTTGGGGAGGCTACCGAGGGCATGGAGCAGGAAATCCGGTTTGCAGTGGAGCATGGCATCCACATCTGGTTTAAGGAAAATGCGGAAGGAGGCAGCGAGGTATGAAGCTGGTAATGGTTGTTACGAAACTGACAGGGAATGAGGAGAATGACAGGGCGAGGGCGCAGGAGTATTGCCGCTATGCGGCGCATAAGGGTGTTATCCCGGTCAGTGCCTATCTGAACTTCCATGGAATGTTCCAGGACGAGCTTGGCGGGGCGGTGGAGCATCTTTTAATCTCCCGGCTGGCAAAGCAGGTGGATGAGATATGGGTGTTTGGGAATGAGACGGATGAGGAGAAGCAAAAGCGGATTGAGGAAGCCTGTCGGGAGTACGGCGGCAGAGCGAAGTATTTTGACGCAAGGGAGATAGGGGAGGACTTGCTGCTCTGTACCATGTTTTCTGAGGAACTGATTGAGAAGCTGGAAGAAATGGAGGAGATTTAGATGGGAAGTGAATTGTTGAAGATGGCTGACGGGCTTGCCATGGTTGTGGAAGGCCTGCGGGAACTGGCAGGACAGGCTGTGGAAGAAGCAAAGCCGAATGCAAAGCAGGAGAGTAAAACAGGGGAGGCCACAGTGGATAAAAGCACAGCCGTGGCTAAGGCAGATAAGAGAAAAGAGGAACAGAAGGTGGCTGTGGAGGATATCCGTATGGTTCTGTCGGAAAAGTCACAGGAGGGTAAAACTAAGGAAATTAAGGAACTGCTGGGAAAATATGGGGCGGCGAAGCTGTCTGCGGTGAAGCAAGAGGATTATCAGGCGCTGCTTGCAGAAGCGAAGGTGCTGTGATGGGGAGACATGCGCTGTTGTCGGCTTCTTCTTCCAAACGGTGGCTGAACTGTACGCCATCCGCAAGGCTGGAGGAGCAGTTCACGAAAGATACGAGGAGTGTGTATGCGGAGGAAGGCACTGCCGCCCATGCCCTGGCGGAGCATAAGCTGAAACGGCTGCTGAAGCGGCGTTCCAAGCGTCCAGTGTCGGATTATGACTGTGACGAGATGGAAGAATGCACGGATGAGTATGTAGCTTATGCCATGGAGCAGATTGAACTGGCGAGGCAGAACTGTCCAGATCCGATTGTGTTGATTGAGCAGCATCTGGATTATTCTGACTATGTGCCGGAAGGGTTTGGAACCGGGGATCTTGTGATTGTTGCGGACGGAGCTTTGACAGTCATTGACCTGAAATATGGGAAAGGCGTTGCTGTGGAGGCGGAATGGAATCCGCAGATGATGCTGTATGGGCTTGGGGCGTTAGAATTGTTTGATGCTATTTATGATATTGATACGGTGCGGATGACGATTTACCAGCCGAGGCTGGAGAGCGTCAGTACCTGGGAGCTCTCCGTTGGTGACCTGATGGAGTGGGTGGAGAAGGAATTGAAGCCGAAGGCACAGCTTGCCATCCATGGTGAGGGAGAGTTCCGGTGCGGCTCCTGGTGCCGATTCTGCAAGGCGAAGGATACCTGCAGGGCGAGGGCAGAGGAATACCTGAGACTGGCGCAGATGGAGTTTCAGCCTCCCGCACTGCTGTCGGATGAGGAGATTGCGGAGGTTTTGAAGGTTGCGGATGACCTGGCGAAGTGGGCGGCAGATGTGTATGCTTTTGCCACGGATGAAGCTATTACCCACGGGAAGCAGTGGGTAGGATTTAAGCTAGTGGAAGGTCGGAGCAACCGGAAGTATACGGATGAGGAGGAAGTGGCGGAGGTGGCGAAGGCTGCCGGATATACGGATATTTATAAGAGCACTTTGGTGGGCATCACGGAGATGAAGAAGCTGATGGGCAAGAAGAAGTTTGCAGAGGTGCTTGGGAAGCTGGTGTATAAGCCCCAGGGCAAGATTACCCTGGTGACGGAATCGGATAAGAGGGAAGCAGTGATGATAGCAACCGCAGAGGCGGAATTTAAGGAGGCAGATTAAGATGGAAAATGAGAATGCGAATGTAAGTGTAACGAAAGTGATTGTACCCTGCAGGTTTTCTTACCTGCATTGCTGGGAACCTAATGCAGTGAACGGGGGAGACCCGAAGTATTCGGTATCAGCCATCATTCCAAAGTCGGATACGGAGACTGTGGAAAAGATTAAGAGAGCCATTGAGCAGGCGAAGAAAGATTCCGTGTCCAAGTGGGGTGGGAAGGTTCCGGCGAATTTGAAACTGCCGCTTCGTGACGGGGATATTGACCGCCCGGAGGATGAAGCCTATGCGGACAATTATTTCTTTAACGCCAACAGCAGGCAGGCCCCGCAGGTGGTGGATAAGAACGTGCAGCCCATTCTTGACCAGTCGGAGGTGTATTCCGGGTGTTATGGCAGGATCAGTGTGAATTTTTATGGGTTCAACAATAATGGAAACCGTGGAATTGCGGCAGGACTTGGGAATATCCAGAAGCTGCGTGATGGGGAATCCCTGGGCGGCAGGAGCAATGCGGAGGAAGATTTTGATGCTGTAGCGGGTGAGGATGATTTCCTTGGATAGATTTATAGGGCGGCGGGTGACCGCTGCCCGTTATTCATCATGTGGGGAAAGGAGTCTTGCAATGGGAAGAGTATTGGAAATTGACATTGAGACGTATAGCGATGTGGATTTGATAAAATGCGGGGTTTACGCTTATGCGGACAGCCCTGCTTTTGAAGTCCTGCTGATTGCCTATTCCTTTGACGGTGGAAAAACGCAGGTGGTAGATTTGGCGCAGGGTGAGGAACTGCCAGGAGAAGTGGCGGATGCCATTTTTGATGATGCGGTGGTGAAGACAGCATTTAATGCCAATTTTGAGCGCACCTGCCTTTCTAAGCACTTCGGGAGATATCTTTCCCCGGATTCCTGGCATTGCAGCGCAGTACAGGCGGCTATGCTTGCCTTGCCCCGTTCTTTAGAGGAAGTAGGGGTTGTACTTGGGCTGGAACTACAGAAGATGAAGGAAGGGAAGGATTTAATCCGGTATTTTTGTGTGCCGTGCAAACCTACCAAAGCCAACGGCGGAAGGACACGGAACCTGCCCTGCCATGCGCCGGAGAAGTGGAAAATGTTTAAGGCTTACTGTATCCGGGACGTGGATGTGGAGAAAGGGATACGGAGGAAGTTACTGCATTTCCCCATTGTAGAAAGTGAGATGGAGTTGTACCGCCTGGACCAGAAAATCAATGACCGGGGCGTATTGGTGGACAGGAAGTTAGTACAACAGGCGGTGTCCTGTGATCTACTGTATAAGGATGTCGTAACAAAGAGGGCGTTTGAACTGACCGGGCTGGAGAATCCCAATTCCGTGGCGCAGATAAAATCATGGCTGGGGGAGAATGGCGTGGAGATAGAAAGCCTGTCGAAAAAGGCAGTGGCCGGACTGATTGAGGAATCAGACGGGGAGGTGCAGGAGCTTTTAAGGCTCCGGCTTTTGATGGCGAAGACATCTGTGAAGAAGTATGAGGCCATGGAGAGGTCTGTCTGTTCGGACGGACGGGTGCATGGCTTACTGCAGTTTTACGGAGCCAACAGAACAGGCCGGTGGGCAGGGAGATTGGTGCAGGTGCAGAATCTGCCCCAAAACCATATCCCGGATTTGGAACTGGCAAGAAACCTAGTGAAAGAGGGGCGGTATGAAGATGTAGAGTTGTTTTATGATTCTACACCGAATGTGCTGTCGGAACTTATCCGCACCGCTTTTATTCCAAAGCAAGGCTGCCGTTTTGTGGTGGCAGATTTTTCTGCCATTGAGGCGAGGGTGCTGGCATGGCTGTCCGGGGAGCAGTGGAGGCTGGATGTGTTTGCTTCCCACGGGAAAATCTATGAAGCTTCGGCATCCGCTATGTTCCATGTGCCGATGGAGAAAGTGACAAAAGGCTCCCCGCTCCGCCAGAAAGGGAAGATTTCAGAACTGGCTTTGGGGTACGGCGGAGCAGTGGGAGCATTGACTTCCATGGGCGCTTTGGATATGGGGCTGGTAGAGGAAGAACTTGCCCCGTTGGTATCTGCCTGGAGGAGTGCCAATCCCCATATCACACAGTTCTGGTGGGATGTGGATGCGGCGGCGGTAAAGGCGGTCACGGAGAAAAAGAAAACGAGGGCGGGGAGAATCGTCTTTGAATATAAGAGCGGGATTCTGTGTGTGGAACTGCCGTCTGGCAGGAAACTATCCTATGTAAAACCCAGGATGGCATTGAACAGGTTTGACAGGAACGGGCTAACCTATGAGGGGATTGCGGAAAACAAGAAATGGAGCCGGATTGAGACTTACGGTCCGAAGCTGGTAGAGAATATTGTGCAGGGGACGGCAAGGGATTTATTGGGAGAGTCCATGCTCCGGGTGGAGGAAAGGGGCTATCCCATTGTCATGCACTGCCATGATGAGATTATAGCGGAGGTGCCGGAGGGAATCGGCTCCGTGGAGGAGATGTGTGCGGTCATGGCGGAACAGCCAGAGTGGGCGGATGGGCTGCCGCTCCGGGCAGACGGCTATGCGTGCGCTTTTTATAAAAAGGAATAGGAGGCAGGGGAACATGAAGCTGTTTATTTCAACAGGGAATTCACGGATGGAGAAGCGGTGGAACGGCAGGGAGATGGAACTGGAGGAATTTGTCGGGCGTATTTCCACGACAATACGGACTTCGGAGACAGTGGAGCAGTACCGGAAGCTGTCCAAGGCAAAGCAGGATGACATCAAGGACGTGGGAGGCTTTGTGCTGGGGAAGCTGAAGGGCGGCAGAAGGAAAAAGGACTGCGTGGTGTTCCGGTCTGCCCTCACATTGGATATGGATTATGCCACAGCGGATATCCCGGAGCAGATAGAACTGTTCTTTGATTTCCGCTGCCTTATCTATTCCACCCATAAGCACACGCCGGAGAGTCCCAGGCTCCGGCTGATTATTCCGCTGTCCAGGACGGTATCGGCGGATGAATATACGGCAGTGGCGAGGAAGGTGGCAGAGTATATCGGTATGGAGCTGTTTGATGATACCACCTATGAACCGTCAAGGCTGATGTACTGGCCGTCTACTTCTGCGGACGGAGAGTTTGTGTTCTGGGATATTGAGGGGGAATTCCTGAACCCGGATCAGGTGCTGGCAAGATATAAGGATTGGAAGGATTCTTCGGAGTGGCCGGTGAGCAGCCGCCAGCAGACGGTGGTGCAGAGGGAGATGAAGAAACAGGCGGACCCGCTGGAAAAAGACGGGGTGGTTGGGGCGTTTTGCCGGACCTATGGCATTGAGGAGGCGGTTGCCGCTTTTCTGCCGGAGGTGTACCAGCCAAGCGCCATGCCAGGAAGGTTTGACTATATCCCGGCGGATTCCCAGGCGGGTGTGGTGGTCTATGAGGGGAAGTTTGCCTATTCTCACCATGCCACGGACCCGGCCTGCGGGAAGCTGATGAACGCTTTTGACATGGTAAGGATTCATAAATTCGGGGAACTGGATAGCCGTTCATCCGAGGATACGGACCCTGCAAAGCTGCCTTCTTTTAAGGAAATGAGCGAATTTGCGGTGAATGATGAGAAGGTGAAACGACAATTGATAAAGGAACGGGAGGAATTAGCACAGGCAGAGTTTTCAAAGGAAGAATGGCAGTCCGCCCTGGAACTCGACCGTCAGGGGAGGGTAAAGGATACGCTGGACAATCTGGTGACAGCCATAAGGTATGACGGACGGTTACAATCCATTGCGTTCAATCTCCACCGGGATGGCATTGACACAGGGAAGGGGCTGCCCTGGAAGCAGATTAAGCCGGGATGGAACGATTCTGATTTTGCATCCCTGAAAGTGTACCTGAATAAAGGTTATGGCGTGTATTCCCCATCCAAAACGAAGGATGCGCTGCTTGCGGTGGCCTCCGAACGGGCATATCATCCGGTGAAAGAATATCTGGATGGGCTTCCGGTCTGGGATGGGATAAAACGGGTGGATACGCTGCTCACGGATTATCTTGGGGCAGAGGATTCCGAGTATACAAGGGCAGTTATACGGAAAACACTGGCGGCAGCGGTAGCAAGGATTTACCAGCCTGGAGCGAAGTTTGACAGTGTGCTGATTCTGAATGGTCCTCAGGGGATTGGGAAGTCCACCCTGTTTGCAAAGCTGGCGGGAGCTTGGTTTTCCGACAGCCTGACGCTCACGGACATGCGGGATAAGTCAGGACCGGAAAAACTGCAGGGCTATTGGATTCTGGAATTGGGAGAATTGGCAGGAATGAAGAAGACGGATGTGGAGACGGTGAAATCCTTTTTATCCCGTGTGGATGATAAGTACCGTGCCAGCTATGGATTGAATGTGGAAAGCCATCCAAGACAGTGTGTGATTGTGGGAAGCACCAATACGGAGAGTGGGTTTTTGAGAGACATTACAGGAAACCGGAGGTTCTGGCCGATACGGGTGAACGGGCAGAGCATGAAGAAACCATGGCAGATTTCGCAGGAGGAAGTAACGCAGATTTGGGCGGAGGCAGTGGAAGTTTATAAGGGTGGTGAAAAGCTGTTCTTAGAAGGGGATGTGGCGGCAATGGCAGCCTCAGAGCAGGCGGAGGCCATGGAGACGGATGACCGGGAAGGTCTGGTCAGGACATATCTTGAAAAGCTCCTGCCGGAAAATTGGGATACGATGAGCCTCTATGACCGCAGGAATTTCTTAAATGGCAGTGAATTTGGAGAGACGCAGAGAGAGGGGACTGTGAAACGTACCAGAGTGTGCAACATGGAAATCTGGTGTGAGTGTTTTGGACGGGAGCCTTCTACTCTGAAAAAGATAGATTCCTATGAAATCAGCGGTATCATGCAGAAGATTGAAGGCTGGGACAAGGCGGAGAGGGACACTTTTCCCCTTTATGGCAGGCAGCGGTGTTACCGAAAAAGTTGAGGACAAGCGGGACGAAATACGGCGGTGTCCCAATAGGCTGTCCGCTAGGAAATATAAGTAAAAGCAGGAGCTTTGGACAAGTGGACAAGAAATCCCTATTGGGATTAAAAAATAAGATAAGAAGTTGATTGTGTCTGTGTAATATGCATATGCGCGTATATAGGAAAACACTGTCCGTCCTGTCCGCTTGTCCTGAAAATAGATTGGTTACTATGAACAGCAGGTGATAGAAAATGCGGGAAAATGTAATTGAAAGACAGCTTGCTATGGCTGTGAAAAAGATGGGAGGCATGGCAGTGAAGTTCGTTTCTCCCGGATTGGATGGGGTGCCGGACAGAATCGTCCTGTTGCCGGATAAGAAAATGGCGTTTGTGGAGTTGAAGGTTCCGGGAAAGAAACTCCGGCCTTTGCAGGAGAAACGCAAAAGGCAGTTGGAGGCTTTGGGATTTTCGGTTTATGTGATAGAAGGCGTAGCGCAGATTGGAGGTGTACTGGATGAAATATGTGCCACATGAATATCAGGAGTATGCGAAGGAGTTTATTGTGAGTCAGAACATCAGTGCTTTATTTTTAGATTGTGGTTTGGGAAAGACCATCATTACCCTGACTGCCATATGGGAACTACTGCTGGATTATTTTGAGGTCAGGAAGGTTCTGGTAATAGCGCCGCTTCGGGTGGCGAGGGATACCTGGCCGGGGGAACTGAAGAAGTGGGAACACCTGCAGGGGCTTGTGATGTCAGCGGTTCTTGGATTGGAGAGGGAACGGATAACGGCACTAAACCGGAAAGCCAATGTATATGTCATTAACCGGGAAAATGTAGAGTGGCTGGTGGCACATGGCGGGTGGGATTTTGATATGGTGGTAATTGACGAGCTGTCTTCTTTCAAATCACACCGGGCGAAGCGGTTTAAGGCATTGAAAAAAGTAAGGCCCTGCGTGAAGCGGATTGTTGGGCTGACGGGAACACCTGCTCCTAATGGCTTGATTGACCTGTGGGCGGAGATTGGAATTCTGGATATGGGGCAGAGGCTTGGGCGGTTTATCGGCGGTTACAGGGAACGTTTTTTTGTGCCGGACAAACGAAGCAGGGAGATGGTTTATTCCTACAAGCCGAAAGAGGGAGCGGAGGAAACAATCTACGGTTTGATTTCAGATATCTGCATCAGTATGAAAGCGGTGGATTATCTGAAAATGCCGGTATGCATTTATAACCGGGTGGTGGTTGCCATGAGCGATAAAGAAATGAATCTATACCATCAGCTTGAAAAAGACATGCTGGTTCCATATGAGGACGGTGATATTGATGCGGTAAATGCTGCCGGACTGTCTAACAAGCTAATACAGATGGCAAATGGGGCGGTCTATGATGAGAACGGAGCGGTTAAACACATCCATGACCGGAAGCTGGAAGCCCTGGAAGATTTGGTGGAAGCGGCGAATGGGAAGCCCGTGCTTGTTGCTTACTGGTATAAGCATGACCTGGCAAGAATCCGGGAGAGGCTTGGAGCGGTGGAACTGGATGCTGCAGAGGATTTCAGGAAATGGAATGCAGGGCAAATCCCTGTTGCGGTTATCCATCCGGCTTCTGCCGGACATGGACTGAACCTGCAGACCGGAGGCTCCACCCTCATCTGGTTCGGGCTGACCTGGTCTTTGGAACTGTATCAGCAGATGAACGCTAGGCTGTGGCGGCAGGGGCAGAAAGAAACGGTGGTTATCCATCATCTGATTGCAAAGGATACACTGGATGAACGGGTGATGACGGCATTGGAGAAAAAGGACTGCGGGCAGTCGGCGCTGGTGGATGCGGTGAGAGCGAGGATTGGAGGTTGGAAGGATGGATGTGGAAAAACTGTTTAAGGATTATGATAAATGGAAAAGAGATATAGGGATTCTGGAATTTGAACTCAGCCGCTTTGAGGGCGTGCCATATGATGATGTGATAGAAAGCCTGTGCTTTTCCCATCCACAAGGAGACAAAGTGCAGACCAGCGGGATTTCTGATAAGACAGGAAAGACAGCCATCATTTACCGCCAGGTAAAAGAAAGGCTGGATGATGACTGGTTTGACTATCTGATTGAGCGGTACAAATCGGTAAAAGAGGAAGTGGAGTTTTTTGAATACGCAATGAACAGGCTGAGCGGAAGACAGTCCCAGGTATTAAAGGATATGGTGATGGGGCAGATGAGCTGGCAGGAGTTGATGAGTAAATACAATGTCAGCCATGCTATGATTGGAAAATATAGAAAAAAGGCAATCGAGGAATTGGAAGGAATTTATGGTATGAGAGAGCAGAACACGGAAAACTATATGCTGGATTAGGTGCAGTAGACAGATGGTAGACTAAGTGTAGACAAAGAGTTTATTGAAAGTTTATCGGAATCTGTGTTATCCTTAAACTGCGAAGAACTGTAAGAAGCTCTGTGGAAGAATCCATGGGGCTTTTTCTTTTGCCTTTGCGTGGGCAGGGGTTTCATCCTTTCACCCTGCCCGGTACATAGGAGAGGAGATGGATAAAATGCCAGTGAAGCCAAAGAAGCCCTGCCGCCATCCGGGATGCCCGAAGCTGACGGACGGGATTTATTGTAAGGAACATGGAGCGCTGCATTGTAGTGACAGGACATCTTCTTCCGGGCGTGGGTACGACAGACGATGGCGTATCGCAAGAAGCAGGTTCCTGAAAACACACCCACTGTGTGTCCGGTGCCGGGAACAGGGAAGACTGGTGAAGGCAACTGTGGTAGATCATATTGTGCCGCACCGTGGGAATGACAGATTGTTCTGGAATGAAGAGAACTGGCAGGCTCTGTGTAAGAACTGCCATGACAGCAAGACCATGACGGAGGACCGTTATCAGGAGTACAAATACTGACAGAGAGGAGCCTTGGGAGATTCCCAGGGCTTTTCCTCTAGGCGGTAGTGACGTGCCGCCTGCCATTTAATTGGAACTGGTCATGATTTTGTATCTGCCGGATGGCGGAGCGGACAGTGAATGCGTGTCCATGCCTGTGGTAATAAGGTATACCTTTGGAGTGTTTGTGGTAGATGCGGACGGGATATTTTGTATAAGAGTATGGTTTCTGGATAATCCAGCAATGCCCGGTGCACCGGGACTGGATTTCGTAGAAGTCATCCGTTTGCCGGACGAGTTTGAAATAGGACGAGGTCAGGAGAGCGTGCTCGTTGGATGTGAACATTATTTCTTTGCTTTGCGTTTGCCGGACGCTTCTCCATACGGAGTTTGAGGTTCACAGACCATGGCAGGCTGAGGCGCGGGTGTGATGCGGATGCAGTTATCCTCATAGGACACCTCGATGGCATCCCCGATGTGGAAGCCGAGAGCCTCCAGCCATTTTCCCTCCATGGAAATCTTAGGAGTGGCAGTGTAGTAGCTTTCCCTGCCCCAGACATATTGTGCCTGCCTTGCCCGTGCGCTGTAAAGGACTTTCATTTTCTTTGATTTCATAAGCGGTTGCCTCCTTTGGTTTTGGTAGTGCCATGTTAAATCGGATTCGGATAATTATCCAGTCAATTCGGAGGCATGAACTGCACAAAAATTTGTGCCGTGGATTGTGCAGGTTATGGCTGGATTCGTGGAAAACGCCGAGGGGAGGGGCGGTCTGAATCTCTGCAACCCCGCCCCCTGGAAACCGCCGCCCCCTCAAACGTGAATTTTCGCATAAATCGGCAGGGGGGATAGGAAACCCGGAGCATTTCCATACATAAGCATAGGATTTCCGCAAGATAAGGCAGGAAAGGTTTTGCCGAAAAGTACCGGAAATCCCGTGTTTTGGGGCTGGGAAACCATTTCAAAGGAGTGGTTTTTTGGCTTTATATTTGGAGGTGTGAAAGGATGACCGATGCACAGGCAGCTCAGATAAAGGAACTGCGGATGCGGGGGCAGGGTTACCGGGCGATAGGGGCTGCGGTTGGGCTGTCCCGTGACATTGTAAGGAATTTCTGCAAGGCAAATGGAATGGACGGCTATGCCAGAGCTATGACACTCAATATGCAGGAACGCCTGTTGTGCGGAAAAGCCTGTGCCTGCTGCGGAAAAGAAATCAGCCAGCCGGGGAACGGCAGGCCGAGGAGGTTCTGCTCAGACAGATGCAGGCGTGCATGGTGGAAGCTGCACCCGGAGGCGGCACAGAGAAAACACATCCATATAGAGGTGTGCGCTTACTGCAAAAAAGAATTTGAAGTCAATGGAAGCCGGGGACAGAAGTATTGCAGCCATAACTGCTACATCAAAGACCGGTTCTGGAGGGATGAGGATGGAATTTAAGAAAATCAGCATAGCAGAATTGGTTCCGGCTTCCTATAATCCGAGGAAGAAGCTGAAACCCGGTGATAAGGAATATGAGAAAATCAAAAACTCCATCCAGGAGTTTGGCTATGTGGAGCCAGTGATTGTCAACTCCGATATGACTATTATCGGCGGTCACCAACGAGTGACAGTGCTTTCCGATTTGGGCTATGAGGAAATTGATTGTATCGTCATTGATATCGATAAGAACAAAGAAAAGGCGCTGAACATCGCCCTGAATAAAATCACAGGCGAATGGAATAAGGAACTGCTGGCGGATTTGATTAAGGATTTGCAGGCTTCGGATTTTGATGTGTCTTTCACAGGCTTTGAGCCGCCGGAGATTGAGCAGCTATTCAATGCCGTGCACGATAAGAAAATCACGGAAGATGATTTTGACGTGGAGGCGGAGTATCAGAAGCCTGCGGTGGCAAAGCAGGGAGATGTGTGGCTGTTAGGCAGGCACCGGGTAATTTGTGGGGATTCCACTTTGCCGGAAACATACGAGGTGTTGATGGAAGGACAGAAAGCAAACCTTGTGGTGACAGATCCGCCTTATAACGTGAATTATGAGGGAACTGCCGGGAATATCCAGAATGACCATATGGAGAATGGGAAGTTTTATCAGTTTCTTTTTGCGGCTTTTGTGAATATGGAACAAAGCATGGAGTCGGATGCTTCCATCTATGTGTTCCACGCTGACACGGAGGGGCTGAATTTCCGCAAAGCATTTCATGATGTCGGATTCTATCTTTCCGGCTGCTGTATCTGGAAGAAACAGAGCCTCGTGCTGGGAAGAAGTCCCTACCAGTGGCAGCATGAGCCGGTGCTGTTCGGCTGGAAGAAGGGTGGGAAGCACAACTGGTATTCGGACCGGAAGCAGACTACCATTTGGGAGTTTGACCGTCCAAAGCAGTCCAAAGATCATCCGACCATGAAGCCAGTGGGACTGGTGGCATATCCCATCCAGAATTCCTGTATGAGCAATTGCATTGTGCTGGACCCCTTTGGTGGTTCCGGCTCCACGCTGATTGCATGTGAGCAGACCAGCCGGATTTGCTATATGGCGGAACTGGACGAGAAATTCGTGGATGTGATCGTCCAGAGATATATGGAACAGAAAGGCTCTGCAGAGGATGTGTCTGTCATCCGGGGCGGAGACAAAATAAGATATTCAGAGTTAAAAAAGGAAGGTGCCGCCGATGAAGCAGTTAACCTTCCTTGATTTATGCTCCGGTATCGGTGGATTCCGGTTGGGACTGGAGGCTGCCGGACATAAGTGTATCGGTTACTGTGAATATGATAAATATGCAAGGGCTTCCTATGAAGCCATGTATGACACGGAAGGGGAGTGGAAAGCGGATGACGTCACAAAACTCAGACCGGGGGAGATTCCATATGCAGACATCTGGACATTTGGTTTCCCCTGCCAGGACATCTCCATTGCCGGAAAACAGCGGGGATTGTCCGGCAAGCGAAGTGGAATCTATTACAGCATCATTGACCTTGTCAAAGGCAAAAAAGAAAGTGATAAACCCACATACCTACTTGTTGAGAACGTTAAGAACCTGCTTTCAGTTAATGGAGGCTTCGATTTTGCCGCCGTTCTGTCTGAAATGGACGAAGCGGGGTATGACGCAAGATGGCAGGTGCTTAACTCCAAGGACCACGGAGTCCCCCAGAACCGGGAGCGGGTGTTCTTTATCGCAAATCTTAGAAGCAGAGGCGGACGGGAAATATTACCTGTCTCAGGAGAAGACGGAAGAACTCTTAAAGAAGTTATAGGCGGGATGCAGGGATACCGGGTATATGACCCGGAAGGGGTTTCTGTGACACTTGGAGCAAATGACGGCGGTATGGGTGCAAAGACGGGGCTGTATTTTATCGACCAGGTAAAGGGTAAGCCGAAAATCACACCGTTGGCGAGATGTCTGATTGCAAAATATAATGCGGGTGTGGTCAACCGCCCTGCGAATTCCGGCGTGTTGGAAGCTCATGCAGTAATCACGCCTGACAGGATGGAAAAGCGGCAGAATGGCAGACGGATGAAGGAAGCGGGGGAGCCGATGTTCACGCTGACCGGGCAGGACAGGCACGGTGTGTATCTATGTAATAGGAGCACTGATGAATGTGATGCTGGGGTAGAAGTTCCTGTCCGTAATGGAACAAAGCAGGGATACGACTTGGCACATCCCGGTGATGGAATCTGTCTTGCCTATCCAAAAAGCAGTACGCGCCGTGGCAGGGTTGGTAAAGGCTGTTCCCAGACACTGGATACCGGATGCCAGATGGGAACGGTAATGAAATGCGGCAGAATCCGCAGATTGACACCCCGTGAATGTTTCAGGCTGCAGGGCTTTCCGGATGAATTGTTTGAGCGGGCCAGGGCGGTCAATTCTGATGCCCAGTTTTACAAGCAGGCAGGGAATGCAGTCACGGCAACCGTGGCTTATGCGGTAGCGATGACACTGCCGGAGAGCCGTGAAACATGGGAAAAATAAAAGAAAAAGATGCGTGATTTCCTTGACTTTACACCCGTTCAGAGTGATTAATGTAGTACCAAAAAACAAGGCTCAAAAAGAACGGAGGAAAAGCCATATGAAGATTAAGACAAACGCAGAGAACAGGAAAGATGTTGTGAAGGCAACCGCAGAGATTCTGAACACGCCCTCAAAGTACCTCGGAGTCCCATCCTGCAACTTTCAGGTGGGGAACTGTATTATTGACAGGACAGGCACAGTGGAGACAGAAGATGAGAAAACGGCGGAGATGCTTCTGGCAGGATTGGTGGAGAGGGGGTTCGTGGATGCACCGGAAACAGATGAGGGTAAACTTCTCGTGGCGCTCCCGGCAGAGGAGCTGACGGCTTTGAACATGAAAAACCTCATTTTCCTCATCCACAGCAGGCAGTACCTTATCAACCAGTCGATAGGAGAAAAGACTTTTTGCGTCCCGGACGGTCTGGTTGAGGAATTGGAAGGAAATGAAAGCGAAACCATGGAGGTGGTTAGAGATTCACTTCTTGCCTATGCAGAGGATATGAGAGGGCTTGGAATTTCAGAAGAAAAGATTACTTTCCGCTTTCCTTACACGGAGGATGCGGTGAAGGTAAAGGCCTGGACGGATTTAGCCACCGCCATGATGAAGCAGGCCAGGGAGCAGAAGAGGATTGATCCGGAGGAGCGCATTGAGGAAAATGAAAAATACTACATGCGCATCTGGCTCCTTAGAATCGGCTTTGGCGGTAAGGATATGAAGGAGAGCCGCAATACCCTGATGGAAAACCTGAAGGGACATTCTGCCTTCCGCACACAGGCGGACATTGACCGGGCGAAGGTGCGGACAAAGCAGAGGGCGGAGGCGAAGAAACGGGAGGAACAGGAAGCCCAGGAGGGGGAAGGCGGCGGAGAAACTGCCGGAGCCGGGGAAACCGTGGCAGGGTTAATTTTGGAGGAAACGGGCGGCAACGGGGATAAGACGGGACCGACAGAAGCAGCATAGATAAAGTATTTTCCACCTTATTATATACCATGGAAGGAACCCGTAAAAACACACGATTGAAGGGCGGTTTTTCTCAAGATATTTGTGTACATTATGCGCCGAAATGACTGGATAATATGTGCTTTCAGAGTGATTAATAGACTACCAAAAGAAAACGAAGAAAGCACAGGAGGCGCAGGAATATATGAGAACACAGAAATTCGGGATTGAGATAGAGATGACAGGCATTACGAGGGAAGAGGCGGCAGCGGTGATTGCCGGACATTTCGGGACAGAGTGCTACTACATTGGGACCTACTACAAAACCTATGGGGCGAAGGACAGAAAAGACCGGGAATGGAAAGCAACTTACGATTCCAGCATCACCGCACAGAAGAAAGTGAGGGGAAGAATTCAGGCGGCGGATGATACTTATAAATGCGAGATTGTCAGCCCCATTCTCACCTACGATGATATACCGGATTTGCAGGAAATTATCCGGCAGCTCCGGCACAGGAAAGCCCTGGTCAACGAGAAATGCGGAATCCATATCCATGTGGACGCTTCCCTTTTTACCCCGCAGACCCTGCGGAATATCGTAAACATCATGGCAAGCAAGGAGGATATCCTCTACAAAGCCCTGCGGATTGACCCGGACAGGCTATGGTACTGCAAGAAGGTGAACGAAGAGCTGATTACAACCATCAACCGGAAAAAGCCAAAGACGATGGAACAGCTCAAGGATATCTGGTATGCGCAGGAGCCTGGCAGCGAGCGGAACCAGCATTACAACAGGACACGCTACCATGGACTGAACCTTCATGCCACTTTCACTAAAGGAACCGTGGAATTCCGGCTTTTCAACAGTACCCTACATGCCGGAGAGGTAAAAGCCTACATCCAGTTCTGCCTGGCGGTCACCCATCAGGCGCTGGTGCAGAAAAAAGCCTCCTCCCGCAGGACGGAGACGGACAACGAAAAATACGCTTTCCGGTGCTGGATGCTCCGGCTGGGGCTGATCGGGGATGAATTCAAAACCTGCCGCCTGCATTTCCTTAAAAATCTGGAAGGGAATTCGGCATGGAGGCATGGGGCATAGATTACATACCTTTTCCACACCGGGCGGCACGGACCGCCCTTGGGGTGGTAGGAGGGAAACTTCACTATAAGTTGGAAAGGAAGATAAAAGATGGAAAAATACTACATTGCTTACGGCAGCAACATGGATGAGGGGCAGATGGCTTACCGATGCCCCACGGCGAAGCTTTTGGGCAGAACAGAACTGGAGGATTACTGCCTCCTGTTTAAAGGCTCCAAGACAGGAGCATATGCTACCATCGAGCCGGAGGAAGGCAGCCGGGTGCCTGTCCTTGTCTGGACCATTGGAAAAGAAGATGAAAAGAGCCTTGACCGCTACGAGGGATACCCTGTGTTCTATTACAAAAAGGATTTGGAGATTGCTCTGGATGGGAAATGGGTAACTGCCATGGTTTACATTATGGATGAAAGCCGGGAGTATGGGAAACCAAGTGAGAGATATTATGGTGCGCTGGAGCGGGCATACAGGAAGTACGGTTTTCCTATGGAGATACTGACAGAAGCATACGAAATCAGCGGAGAAAATGGGAGAGGAGACTAAAAAATGGTACAGGAGAGATTATCCGGGAATGCCAGTGAGAAACGGAACTGCTGGTGCAGGGGGGCATGGCCCGGACAGCATGAGGGGAGAACTGAAAAGGGGGGATTTCCCTGAACAGGAAAACACTAAATCGGAAAGTCCGGCATCAGGGGAAGGATGCTCTTCAACACGGAGATTATAAAAGGGTGTGCCGTACCTTGCGTATGGTAGATTTCACTTAGCAGGAAATCTTCGGAATACCATAAAACAGACGAATCCCTTCGGAATTCTTTGGTAGATTTATGGTGCTGGATTGACTGGATAATGTCCGCACTCAGAGGTAACATGTCACTACCAACGGAAAAACTGCCATCGACAGCTTTTCCGCACACTATGACGAAAAGAAGAGGAGGATATTTTTTATGATGAACGCACAGGATTTTACCACGATGGAGCAACTCAGCATGATGGATTCCGTAACAAACGGGGCGGTTTTGCAATACGGGCCGCTGGTGCTGGTGACAGACAACGCCTACAGGGAAGAATTTACGGCACAGATTTATGAATTTGTGGAAACGCCGGAGGAAGCTGGGGTTGGAATTGAAGAGTGCCGATTAAACTTCTGTGAAAAGGCAGAGCAGAAATTCCAGGACGGCGGCAGAGCGATGGAATGGTGCCTGAAACGGGCGAAGGAATACTACTTAAGCAAATGAGAAAACCGGGCGGGGAGGCGGGAAAGTCTCCCTGCCCTAGAGAAAGGATGAAGTGGATGCGAGCATACGGGGAACGGGAACACCATGGAAAATATGTTCTGGATGACTATACATTTTCCAGAAACCACAGAAAGGCGGTAACGATACGCAGATGGAAGTGGAATCTGAAAAGGAAAGCAAGAAAATACAACAGGTTACGGCTGGATTAGATAAAAGGAGCTTCTTCTGAGGCTCTTTTCTTTTACCATAAAAGGTGTGCATAGGCGGGAAGGAGGTGCGGTCGATGGCGCAGAGTGGAAGAAAACCAAAGCCTACGGCAGTTAAGATGCTGGAGGGGAATCCGGGGAAGCGGAGCTTAAATACACAGGAGCCGAAGCCGGAGAAGAAAGCGCCCCGCTGCCCTTCCTGGCTGGAGGATGAGGCAAAGAAGGAATGGAAACGGATGGCGAAGCAACTGGAGCAGCTCGGCATTCTGACGGAGATTGACATGGCCGCCTTTGCCGGTTATTGCCAGGCATATGCCCGGTGGAAGGATGCAGAAGAATTCATCACCCAGCACGGCACCATCGTTAAGACTCCGTCCGGTTACTGGCAGCAGGTTCCGCAGGTTTCCATTGCACAGACTTATTTAAAAATCATGAACCGTTTTTGTGAACAGTTTGGGCTTACCCCGTCTGCCAGAAGCCGGATTACATCAGACATAGGGGAAGATAAGGGAAATGACGCTATGGAACTGCTCCTGTTCAAAGGCGGTGGGCGCTGATGTTTGACAGGCAGAAGGCAGATCACGCCGTGGATTTTATTAACTGCCTGAAACACACGAAAGGACGGTGGCGGGGCGTGCCGTTTGAGCTGCTCCCATGGCAGGACAGGATTATCCGGGATGTGTTCGGTACACTGAAGGAAAACGGGTACCGCCAGTATAACACCGCCTATGTGGAGATTCCGAAGAAAAACGGGAAATCGGAACTGGCCGCCGGGGTTGCCTTATACATGACGTGTGGCGATGGGGAATGGGGCGCGGAAGTTTACGGCTGTGCGTCAGACCGCCAGCAGGCATCTATTGTGTTTGACGTGGCTGTGGATATGGTGGATCAGTGCCCGGCATTGAAAAAGCGGATCAAACCAGTCATGTCCGTGAAGCGTCTGGTATATAAGCCTACCAATAGCTTCTACCAGGTGCTTTCCGCTGAAGCCTATACGAAACATGGTTTAAACGTCCATGCCGTAATTTTTGATGAACTACACGCACAGCCAAACCGGGAGCTGTTTGATGTTATGACAAAAGGCTCCGGTGATGCCAGGACACAGCCGCTGTTTTTCCTGATAACGACAGCAGGGACAGACAGAAATTCGGTGTGTTTTGAGCAACACCAGAAGGCAGAGGATATCATTCTTGGGAGAAAGATCGACCCGGCATTTTATCCGGTGATTTATGGCGCTTCTGATGATGCGGACTGGTCTTCGGAGAAAGTGTGGTATCAGGCGAATCCGTCTTTGGGGCATACCATTGACATTGAGAAGGTGCGGAATGCGTATCTGAGTGCTAAGGATAATCCGGCAGAGGAAAATATTTTCCGGCAGCTCCGGCTGAACCAGTGGGTGAAGCAGTCTACACGGTGGATGCAGATGGAGAAGTGGGATATATGTGCGTTTCCGGTAGATGAGCGGGAGCTGATTGGCCGGGAGTGTTATGGAGGATTGGATTTGTCCAGTTCCATTGACATCACGGCTTTTGTGCTGGTGTTTCCTCCGAGGGATGATGTGGAGAAATATGTTATCCTGCCGTATTTCTGGATACCGGAGGAGAATATGAGGCTTCGGGTGCGACGTGATCATGTACCGTATGATGTGTGGGATAAGCAGGGATGTCTGATGACCACGGAGGGGAACGTAATCCATTATGGTTTTATTGAGAATTTCATCGATGGGCTGGGGAAGAAGTTTCATATTAGGGAGATTGCCTTTGACCGCTGGGGAGCGGTGCAGATGGTGCAGAACTTGGAGGGGCTTGGGTTTACTGTGGTTCCCTTCGGGCAGGGGTTTAAGGATATGTCACCGCCGAGTAAGCGGTTGATGGAACTGGTGCTGGAAAAGAAGATTGCGCATGGAGGACATCCGGTTTTGCGGTGGATGATGGATAATATCTTTGTGCGGACAGACCCGGCGGGAAATATCAAACCGGATAAGGAGAAGTCCACGGAGAAGATTGACGGGGCTGTGGCTGCGGTGATGGCGCTTGACCGGGCAATACGAAATGAAGGAAATAATGGTGGAAGTGTTTATGATGACAGAGGGATTTTGGTGTTTTAAGATGGGGGGATTCATGTTATACTGAGAGAAGAAAATTTGATTTTTATGAGATTGTGAATTGATATTTTTCCATTTTAGGAAACGTATAAATAATATTTTACCATAAAGAGGAAAATGACTATGGGGGATGAATTTAGAAAGGCCATAAAAGATTGGGTTGATTACCAAATCGAAAAACAAGCTGAATTAGAAAAGAAGTATCCACCTAATCCACCTAACGATGTGTGTAAAAATGCTTATCTTAAAGGACTATTAATCGAAAATAGCTTTAATCCTAAAGTAGGAGAAATGAATGTATTATTTGAAACAGAGTATGAAAAGTTATTTGTGTGGACACATGACAAAGATGAAAACTCAGCAATCGTAATAAATGTAGATTTGAAAGTTAAAGATATACCTTTTTGGAAGAATGCAGGTAGCGTTATATGGATGGCAATGCAGTATGCTGACGCTTTTGAAGGGATTTCATCGGATTGGTATGAATATAGATGGATTTATTATTTTGATTCGGATAAAAACTTATCAGAACAAGTGTTTAACAATCTTGCGCAGTTTGATGAAATATACTTAAAGAGTGGAAGAATTATAAAAGCAACCGACATTGGAAATCTTGCACCTGAAATTGAATTGATGTTGCGTGATGACAAAGCATACACAGCACTAATGATGTTATGTAACTCATTTTCACAACATTATATTTGCTTGATTTGTGAGTTGAGTAGTCACCCCTATCATGACCATTTATCTGAGGAGCCGGAAATATGGGAACACGCAGCAATAATCCCTAATATGGAGGCAGCAATAGTTCAAGCGTGTAGAAGTGTGGAAGGAATATTGGGTGAACCTCCTAATTCTAAGAAGCAAACAGCAGTATTTAGACATAAAGAAAAATGGATTGACTTAACAGGTATTGATCCAGATAGTATCTTTGAAAAAGCAAATATATCATATTTTGATTTTTATTATAAGCTGTTTTTTGATTTGAGAAATCCATCAGCACATAGTTATGGTAATATTCATTATGAATTAGAAAAGGCCAAAACGGTTCAAGCACAGTGCTTTGCTGCAATTATTGTACGTGATTATTTCCATAAGCATGTATTGGATTTAAACGAAGCACAGAAAACGCTGAATTTCAATTTGGATTTATTGGAAAGAGTAAGCGATAATATGAGTACTAAACTAACAAAATAAGGCAGAATTTGCTTAGTTTTTACGTTCTGTGTTCTATCGGCTATGATTTTTACAACATGATAGCATAAATGGTTATTTTTTTAGATAATATATACCGCTATATTTCAGAATGCCGGTACGAATAGTTCTTATTTTGCGGAGGTGGAAATGGAATTCTCAAAAGACGAGTTAGTGGAGGCTCAAAGACAGATTGATTCGACGCTACACAAATTAAGGGAAACGATAAAGACTTTTGAGGCAAAAGAAAATGTGGAGCGGTACAAGTCACAGATTACCCTGGCAAAGAGGCGGGTAAAGGCTTTTGAAATTGCAAATTATTTCATAAGCAATGAGATTGAGAGAAACAACTAATTCTCAGTTATTCAGGAAGTGAAATTTATAAAGTTATTATGGTAAGGCATCTCTTCGGGGGTGCTTTTCTTTTACTTGTTTTTAGGAGGTGTGTATGAAATTACCATCTATTTTAGGCATCCGGGGCGCGAGGGATAAGCCAAAGGACAGCTACGGAGGTTCGGCATATTCCTTTCTCTTTGGGAGGAGCACCAGCGGAAAAAGTGTGAATGAGCGGACAGCCATGCAGACCACGGCGGTGTATTCCTGTGTGCGGATTCTGGCGGAGACGGTGGCATCCCTGCCTGTCCATTTGTACCGTTATACGGAGACGGGGAAGGAACGGGTGTATGACCATTCGCTGTACCATCTGCTCCATGATGAGCCGAACCCGGAGATGACTTCCTTTGTGTTCCGGGAGACGCTGATGAGTCATCTATTGATATGGGGAAATGCTTATGCGCAGATTATCCGGGATGGGAACGGCAGGGTGCTTGCTTTATATCCGCTCCTGCCGGATAAGATGGAGGCTGACCGGGATGAAAACGGGCAGCTTTATTATATTTATACCCGGAACAGTGACGAGAACCCAAACTTTAAGGAATATGGCAGGGTGTACCTGCGGCAGCAGGGTGTACCTGCGGCAGCAGGGTGTACCTGCGGCAGCAGGATGTGCTGCATATCCCCGGCCTTGGGTTTGACGGGTTGGTGGGGTATTCTCCTATTGCCATGGCGAAGAATGCAGTAGGGATGACACTGGCCTGTGAGGAGTACGGGGCTTCTTTCTTTGAGAATGGTGCAAATCCCGGAGGGGTGCTGGAGCATCCGGGAGTGCTGAAAGACCCGGCGAAGGTGCGGGAGAGCTGGCATTCGGTGTATGGCGGTTCCAAGAACGCCGGGAAGGTGGCTGTGCTGGAGGAGGGGATGAAGTACCAGCAGATTGGCATTCCGCCTGAGGAGGCGCAGTTTCTGGAGACGAGGAAGTTTCAGATTAACGAGATTGCAAGGTTGTACCGGATTCCGCCCCATATGGTAGGGGATTTGGAGAAGTCCAGCTTTTCCAACATTGAGCAGCAGTCGCTGGAGTTTGTGAAGTATACGCTGGACCCCTGGGTGATACGGTGGGAGCAGTCTCTGCAGAGGGCTTTGCTTCTGCCGCAGGAAAAGAATGAGTATTTCCTGAAACTGAATGTGGATGGGCTGCTCCGTGGGGATTACCAGAGCCGGATGACGGGATATTCCATTGGAAGACAGAATGGCTGGCTGTCCGGGAATGATATCCGGGAAATGGAGGATATGAACCTGATTCCGGCAGAGGAAGGCGGGGATTTGTATCTGATCAACGGGAACATGACGAAGCTGAAAGATGCCGGGCTGTTTGCCGGAAAGAATAGTGGAGATGAGGGTGCCGGATAGAAACAGGATAGTGAATCGACAGAGGATAGATTTTGAAGGAAAACAGAATAAAGGTCAGGGGCAGGAGCCAACAGGTGAAAAAGGAAATCATCTGTCGGCTTTTTCTATGCCCGGAAATGGAAAGTGAGGTTTGGTATGAAGCGGAAGTTTTGGAACTGGATTCGGAATGAGACGGATGGGGAGCGGACATTGGTTCTGAATGGGGAGATTTCGGATGAAACATGGTTTGGGGATGAAGTGACTCCGAAGCTGTTTGAAAAAGAACTGAATGCAGGAGTAGGGAATGTCACGGTCTGGATCAATTCTCCGGGAGGGGACGTATTTGCGGCGGCCCAGATTTACAACCTGCTAATGGAGTACAAGGGGGGTGTGACAGTGAAGGTGGATGCACTGGCGGCTTCGGCGGCCTCTGTGATTGCCATGGCCGGGTCTTCGGTGCTTATTTCCCCGGTGGGCATGATGATGATCCACAATCCCATGACCATTGCCATCGGGGATTCCAAGGAGATGCAGAAGGCTGGGGAGATGCTGGATGAAGTGAAGGAGAGTATCATGAACGCCTATGAGATTAAGACGGGGTTGAGCCGGGCGAGGATTTCCCACCTGATGGATGGGGAGAGCTGGTTCAATGCGAAGAAAGCAGTGGAGCTTGGCTTTGCGGACGGGATACTGGGCGGCGGTTTGGAAAAGACCGAAGATATGGCAGATGGGATAGGGGCGGAGGGCGTGATGTTCTCCCGGACAGCGGTGACAAATTCGCTGTTGTCTAAGCTGATTCCAAAGCCGGAAGAAAAGAGGACACCTGTGGAGCAGTTAGAGAAGAGGCTGAATCTTTTAACACATTAAATGTATGGAGGAATTTGATTATGAGTAAGATTCTTGAATTAAGGGAAAAGAGGGCAAAGGCATGGGAGGCGGCAAAGGCGTTCCTGGATACAAAGCGGGGGAATGACGGGCTGCTGTCTGCGGAGGATACGGAAACGTATGAGAAGATGGAGAAGGATGTGGTGGATCTGGGAAAGGAGATTGAGCGTCTGGAGCGTCAGGCCGCTATTGATGCGGAGCTGAATAAGCCGACTTCCACACCGATTACCAATAAGCCAAATGCTGACCCGGACGGGGAGGAGAAAAAGGGTAGGGCATCGGACCTGTATAGGAAGACTTTCTGGAATGCCATGAGAAGAAAGAACTTCTTTGACGTAAACAATGCCCTGCAGGTGGGGACAGATTCCGAGGGCGGTTATCTGGTGCCGGATGAGTTTGAGCGGACACTGGTGGATGCGCTGGAGGAGGAGAACTTCTTCCGCAGCATTGCCACGGTCATCAATACGTCCAGCGGTGACCGGAAGATTCCGGTGGTGGCAAGTAAGGGGGAGGCATCCTGGATTGACGAGGAAGGGGCGTTCCCGGAATCAGATGACGTTTTTGGTCAGGTGGCAGTCAGCGCCTACAAGGTGGCTACCATGCTGAAAGTGTCGGATGAACTGCTGAATGACAGTGCGTTTAACTTAGAGGCTTATATCTCTAAGGAGTTTGGGAGAAGGATTGGCTCCAAAGAGGAAGAAGCCTTTTTGGTCGGAGACGGAACCGGGAAGCCTACGGGCATCTTCAATGCCACGGGCGGCGCTTCGGACGGGGTGACCACCACAACGGCAAGTATCAGCTTTGATGATGTGATGGATTTGTTTTATTCTTTGAAATCCCCATATCGAAAGAAGGCTCATTGGGTGCTGAATGATACTACGGTGAAGGCGCTGCGGAAGCTGAAAGATAATAATGGGAATTATATCTGGCAGCCATCCGTGCAGGCAGGGCAGCCGGATATGATTTTGAACCGTCCGTACCATACGTCTGCCTATGTGCCGGAGCTGGCGGCCGGGGCGAAGGTGATGGCATTCGGGGATTTCTCTTATTACTGGATTGCGGACCGGCAGGGCAGGAGCTTTAAGCGTCTGAATGAGCTGTTTGCGGCGAACGGGCAGGTGGGATTCCTGGCAAGCCAGAGGGTGGACGGAAAGCTGATCCTGGCGGAGGCGGTGAAAACGCTGACCATGAAGGCAGGTTCCGGAGCGTAAAGACAGTCTGGAATCTTTGGTGATGAAGCTGTTTTCTTAATGCTTGACCATGGGAAGGGAGGAGGAAGCCGGATGGTTGTGACTTTAGAAGAAATCAAGCAGTATGTGCGGATTGACAGCGCAGACGAAGATGAACTTCTCCTTGCCCTTTCCGGGACGGCGGAGAGTATTTGCAAAGACATCCTGCGGTGCAGTTTTGAACCTGGCGCGGAGGTGCCGGATCCGGTCAGGACAGCGGTGCTGTATGGGATTTCTTATCTGTATGAGAACCGGGAGCAGGCGGAGTTTAAGGATTTGGTGCTGACATTGAAATGCCTGCTGTTCGGGCATAGGGATGAGGTGTTCTGATGCGGATTGGGCAGTGGCGGCAGAGGATTGTCATCCAGAAGAACCGGATGAGAAAGGATAAGGACGGGAACCAGCGGAATGAGTGGGAGGACTATTTCACCTGCTGGGCCTATGCCAATAACCTATCGGGGAAGGAATACTGGGAGGCGGCGCAGGTGAACCGGGAGGAATCCCTGTTTTTTCTGGTGCGGTACTGTAAGGAACTGAAAGATTTGGACAGCACGAAGTACCGGATTCTGTTCCGGGGTGATACTTATAACATCACGCTGGTGGATTTTATGCAGTTCCAAAATAAGGTTATCAAGCTGCGGGCAGAGAGGGTGAAGAGGTGAGGATATGACGGACCGAAGGGTGAGCGTGGACGGGATGGCGGAGGCCATTGCTCAGTCCATGGAGGAATATGCGGATTTGTCCAATGAGGTGATGAAGCAGAGCGTGACAGAGGTGAGCCGGTCCGTGAAAAAGGACATTCAGGCCAATGCTCCGGTGAGGACTGGAAAATATAAGAAGAGCTGGGCGGCAAAGAAAGTGCAGGAGGATGCCAATTCCCTGACTATGGTGATTCACAGCCGTGACCGTTACCAGATTGCCCATCTACTGGAACACGGTCATGCGAGACGGAACGGAGACCGGGTTGCTGCCATTCCCCATATCGCCCCGGCAGAACAGCGGGGAGCGGATGAGTTGATGGAAAAGATGGAACGGGGGTTATCGCATTGATGCATGAGCAGGTGCTAGAGATGATTGAGGAAATGGAACTGCCCTGTGCCTATGGACATTTTGCGGAGGGACAGTCTCCAGAGCCGCCGTTCCTGGTGTTTCTATACCCGGAATCCCGGAATTTTGCGGCAGATGGGATTGCTTATTTTAAAAAGCGGAAGCTGCATATTGAACTGTACACGGATTATAAGTCTGTGGAACTGGAGGAGCGGATAGAAACCGTGCTGGAAAGCCATGGCTTCTTTTATGCCAGGAGTGAAGTATGGATTGAGTCGGAACGGCTGTATGAGGTTCTGTATGAAATGGAGGTTTGAGGAATGGGAAATAAAGTGAAGTTTAATATCTGCAATGTCCACTATGCTCCGCTGACGGCGGCAGAAGACGGGACGGACACATTCGGAGTCCCGGTTGCGATGCCGGGCGCGGTGTCTTTAAGCCTGGACCCCAACGGGGAACCTGAGTCCTTTTATGCGGACGGGGTGGAATATTACGTCATCAACAACAATATGGGGTATGACGGGGATCTGGAGCTGGCGATGATTCCGGAGACGTTCCGGACAGATATCCTGAAAGAAGAGGCGGACACCAATAAGGTGCTGGTGGAGAACTGCAATGCGGAGACGGGCAGCTTTGCCCTGCTGTTTGAATTTGACGGGGATGTGAAGAAAATCCGGCATGTGCTGTATAACTGTTCTGCTTCCCGCCCGAAGATTGAATCTAAGACCAATGAGGAATCCAGGGAGGTGCAGACGGAGACGCTGACGGTGAAGGCAAGACCGCTGGCATCCGGCTATGTGAAGGCGAAGACAGGGGATGCAACTACGGCAAAAGTGTATGATGACTGGTATAAAGCGGTGTATCTGCCTGCGGTGGAGCCGGTGACACCAGCCCCGGCCAGCTTTGCAATGAACCAGGAGACGGGCAAGGCTGCAGAAGTGAAATCCATGGCAAAGGCGGTGGCGGATAAATGAGCATAACCAGGAAGGTTGAGATTGACGGGCAGGAGGTGCTGTTTAAGGCTTCGGCGGCCATACCGAGGATTTACCGCTTGAAGTTCCAGAGGGATATTTACAGGGATCTGCGGGCTTTGGAGCAGTGCGTGGGAGGCTCTGAGGAAGGGGAGTCCGGTCTGGATTTGTTTTCTTTGGAGATGTTTGAGAACATCGCTTTTGTGATGGCAAAGCATGCAGATGGTTCAATCCCGGACACGCCGGAGGAATGGCTGGATGGGTTCAATACGTTCTCCATATATCAGGTACTGCCAAAGTTGATTGAACTTTGGGGACTGAATGTGCAGACGGATGTGGAGGCTAAAAAAAACTCCGCCCGACTGAGCGGGAGATGACAACGCCACTGTTCCTCCTGCGGTGTGTGCAGCTTGGGATTTCTATTCATGAATTGGAACTGCTTTCTATCGGGATGATAAATGATATGTATGCGGAGAGCAGGAATGACGAGTGTAAGTATGCCCAGCTTGCCACGCAGCAGGATTTCGACAGGTTCTGATTACAGGTTTTGTTTTCGTTGATTGGCCGGCTGTTTCCTGCTATACTGGTAGGAAATAGTTGGTTTGGTCATCGTAAAACTGGAAGTTGAGGAGGATAATTTGAATGTACAAGGGTACTTTGATTGCTGTAAAGAACATAGAAGAAAGCAAAAAATTCTATCATGATATACTGGACATGAATGTGGTAGGTGATTTTGGCGCCAATGTTCAACTGGATGGCGGATTATTTTTGCAAACACTTGATACATGGAGTGATTTTATCAATAGCAAAGAAGTATATCTGAAAAATAATGCTGGAGAGCTATATTTTGAAGTTTCTGATATTGATGAGTTTTACAAAAAACTGCAAGCAGTCAATATTGAATATGTTCATGAGTTAATGGAGCATAATTGGGGACAAAGAGTTGTTCGCTTTTATGATCCGAACCACCATATTATTGAGGTCGCTGAGGATATTTCAATGGTTGTAAAGCGGTTCTTCCATAGTGGAATGACGGTGGAACAGGTTGCAGATAGAATGGATGTTCCCGTGGATTATGTCAAGGAGTGTTTGAAATGCCAATTTTAAATTTACCGGGGGAGGTGGACAAAGGAAAATGATTTGCAGAATAAGAAAATGGGAGTTATCAGATGCAATAGATTTAGCGGCGGCTCTTTCCAATAAAAAAGTACAGGATAATCTCCGGGATGGATTGCCATACCCTTACACCGAGCAGGATGGAACGGACTATATCTCTGCGATGCTTTCCGCAGATGAAAATGAAACGTTTGCTTTTGCTATTACCGTAGATGAAAAGGTGGTTGGCAGTATCGGGATTTTCCGACAGGGGAACATACACAGACAGACTGCGGAGTTGGGATATTGCATCGCAGAAGAATATTGGGGCAAAGGAATTATGACAGAAGCCGTAAAACAGATATGCGGGTACGTTTTTGACAAGAGCGATATAATCCGTATTTATGCAGAACCGTTCGCATACAATGCCGCATCCTGCCATGTGCTTGAAAAAGCAAGGTTTCAATACGAAGGTACATTAAGAAGTAATGCTGTAAAGAACGGCGAAATAATCGACATGAAGATGTATTCACTGCTGAAAACAGAAATATAGTTTCCGGTTTTGTAATGAGCAGAATAATAAATTAAATAGTATTGATACATAGGCATCTGTCCAAATACGGCAGGTGCCTTTTCCATATATTTGAGCCTTAACCGGCTCTTTTTTTCTGTCCAAAAACAGGAAGGAGGCATCGCATGGCAAACCGCATACAGGGTATCACGGTGGAAATCGGCGGTGATACCACCAGACTGACTACAGCGCTGAAGGGCGTCAATTCAGAAATCCGCAACACCCAGTCCCAGCTTAAGGATGTGGAGAAACTCTTGAAGCTGGACCCACATAATTCGGAGCTTCTGGCGCAGAAGCAGAGGCTTTTGACGGATGCTATTGGGGAAACGAAGGAGAAGCTGGAGGCACTCAAATCCGCCCAGCAGCAGGTACAGCAGCAGTTTGAGCGCGGCGATATCACCAAAGACCAGTACGATGCCCTGCAGCGGGAGATTATTGAGACGGAGCAGAATTTAAAAGACCTGGAAAAACAGGCAGAGGATACCAACACCTCCCTGTCCGGATTTTCGCAGGCGGCGGAGAAGGTTGGGAAGTTTGGGGATGCCGCTACATCAGCAGGTAAGAAACTGCTCCCGGTGACTGCCGGGATTACGGCGGCGGGCGGGGCATCCGCTAAGATGGCGATGGATTTTGAGGATGCCATGGCAAAGGTTAATACCATTGCGGATACCACGGAAGTGCCGCTGTCGGAACTGGAAAAGGCCATCCTGGATTTGTCGAACCAGACGGGCATCAGTTCTTCGGAGATTGCGGGGAATGTGTATGACGCCATCTCCGCCGGGCAGAAGACCGGGGATGCAGTGAATTTTGTGTCCAATTCCACGAAGCTGGCAAGGGCCGGATTTGCAGATGCGGGAAGCGCGCTGGATGTGCTGACTACGATTATGAATGCCTATGGCCTGGAAGCGTCTGAGGTAGGCCGGGTGTCTGACGTGCTGATCCAGACACAGAACCTGGGCAAAACCACGGTGGGGGAGTTGTCATCCTCGATGGGTAAGGTTATCCCCACAGCAAAAGCAAACGGGGTGGCATTGGAACAGGTGGCGGCGGGATATGCCCTGATGACTGCCAACGGTGTGGCAACTGCGGAATCCACCACCTATATGAATTCCATGTTCAATGAGCTTGGAAAATCCGGCACGAAGGTGTCGGACACTTTGAAGGAAAAGACGGGGAAATCCTTCCTGGAACTGATGCAGGACGGAGCCAGCCTTTCCGAGGTGCTGCAGGTTATTTCCGACAGCGCGGCGGAGCAGGGGCTGGCTTTCAGTGATTTATGGGGGAGTGCGGAGGCCGGGAAGGCTGGGCTGATTCTTCTGGGGGACAGTGCGGAAACTTTCAATGGGACTCTGGAGCAGATGCAGAATTCTACAGGGGCAACGGAGACAGCTTTCGGGAAATTGAATACCAATTCCTATAAGATACAGAAGGCGTTTAACCAGTTGAAAAACACTGCCATTGAATTTGGTTCCGCCATTATGAGCGTGCTGGCACCGATTTTGATTGCACTGGCGGATAAGATACAGGCGTTTACTTCCTGGTTTTCCGGGCTGTCGGAGGGTACGAAGAAGATGATTGTTATCATCGCCATGGTGGTGGCTGCCGTGGGGCCTGTGTTAATCATCATTGGAAAGATTGCAACGGGAATCAGCGCAGTGATAAGCCTGGTAGGTGTAATTGCCCCAGCCATTTCTGCATTGATTCCGGTCGTAGCCAGCGTGGGTGCGCCGATACTTGCAATTATCGCTGTGATTGTAGCGGTGATTGCGGTTGGGAAGTTACTGGTTGCCCACTGGGATGAAATCAAGGCAGCCTGTATGAATATCTGGAATGCCGTGAAGGAATTCTTTGCCGGGCTGTGGGAGGGGATTAAGCAGACGGCCTGTGCTGCGTGGACGTCTATTTCACAGTTTTTTTCCACACTGTGGACAGGGATATCCACGGCGGCACAGACCATTTGGAACGGGATTGCCACATTTTTCTCCACGTTATGGGAGGGCATTAAAACTCTGTTTCAGACTGTGCTGACGGCGATTTCCACAATCGTCACCACATATTTTAACATTTACAAAACGATTATTACCACGGTGCTGACTGTTATACAGACGATTTTCACAACAGTCTGGAATGCCATTAAAAAGGTGGTGATTACAGTTGTTACGGCGGTACAGGCTTTCCTGACTACAGCATGGAATACCATCCAGACGGTGATTTCTACGGTGCTGAATACCATCCAAAGCATCGTTACTTCTGTGTGGAATGGAATCCGGGATGTGGTAACTACAGTGATGAATACGGTGGGCAGTATTATATCTACTGTGTGGAATTCGGTAAAAAATACGGTGACGACTGTGCTGAATGCTATTAAGACAGCAGTCACGAACATTTTTAATAACATTGTCAGTGGAATCAGCAATGCCATGAGCAATGTTTACAATGCGGTGAGGAATGGGTTTGAGCAGGCGGTGGGTTATATTAAAGGGCTGGCTTCCAGTGCGTGGAACTGGGGTGTGGATATCGTGAACGGGATTGCCAACGGAATCCGGAATGCCGTGGGGAATGTGGTGGATGCGGTCAGGAGCATTGCGGATAAGATTGCGGCGTTCCTCCATTTCTCCGTGCCGGATGAAGGGCCTCTTACGGAGTATGAATCCTGGATGCCGGATTTTATGTCCGGGCTTGCCAGGGGGATTGAGGGCAGCCGGGGAATGATTGAGAAGGCAGTCCGGGGCGTGGCTTCGGATATGGTGGTCAGCCCGCAGATTGGGATGACCTCCGGCATGGCGGGGCAGCAGGCGGCTTCTGCCAATAACGTCACACAGTTATTGAACGGAATCAGGGAGGCAGTGAGCGGGTTTGGAATGGCGAATGCGGGGACGATCTGCATTCCGGTGTACCTTGGCGGCACGTTGCTGGATGAGGTGGTAATAAATGCACAGAACAGGCAAAACCTGAGATCGGGAGGTAGATAGGCATGGCGTTTATACAGTATCTGACGTTTGACGGGGTGGCGCTTCCAATGCCGGATTCCTACGAGGTGGAGATGGTGGACGTGGAGGCGGATTCCGGTGGGGAGACGGAGGCCGGGACTACACAGCGGGATGTGGTCAGAAGCGGCGTGGTGACAATTCCGGTTTCCTTTTCGCTAAGCCCGAAGTGGGTGAAGGCTATGGCGGGGTTCCGCAGGAAGCCGAAGATTGCTGTGGAGTTTTTTGATACGGAGACACTGGAAGTGAAGCGGGCGGAGATGTTTATGGAAGGCTATAAGGCTGGGCTGGTGAAAGACACTTCCTATAAAGGGCTGTGGAAAGTGTCATTTAATTTGAAAGAGTTTTAAGGAAAGGGGTGGGCTCATGTATCCAGTCAGTGAAGAATTTTTAACTGCGGTGCAGGAAAACGCCCGCAATTTTTACTGGACAGGGAGAATTACCACGAAGGCCGGGGTGGTCCATGAGTTTGGAAATGGAGATATCGTGAAAGGCTCCGGCTACATCACAGGCCAGTGCTGCGGCAGCACAGAGATTGAGATTGGCACGGTGTATGCGGCGGAGATGGGGCTCACCCTTTTTTCGGAGATTGACCGAAATACGCTGGAGGATGCAAAGATAGAACTGTTCTATCATCTGCGGCTTGGGAACGGGAGCTTTGAGGAAGTCCCCATGGGGATTTTTGAGGTGAGTGAGGCGAACCGGACGCTACACTGTCTGGAGATAAAGGCGTATGATTACATGTTGCGGTTTGAGAGAAGCTTCAATGGCTTTGAGACTGTGGGGAATGCTTATGCTTTCCTGGTTTTGTGCTGTAAAGCCTGTAACGTGGAGCTTGCCCATACCCAGGCGGAGATTGAGGCGATGCCAAACGGTGAGGAACTACTGTCAGTGTATACGGAGAATGATATAGAGACGTACCGGGACGTGCTGTATTATGTGGGGCAGGTACTGGGAGGTTTTTTCTGCATTAACCGGACGGGAAAGCTGGAACTGAGGAAATACAGGAATGTGCCTGTGATGACGGTTTCCGACAGGCAGCGGTTTTCCAGCAGCTTTTCGGATTTTATTACCCGGTATACGGCAATCAGTTCTACGAATGTCAAGACGCAGACAGCAGAGTATTATGCGTTGGAAACAGATGACGGGCTGACCATGAACCTGGGCGTAAATCCGCTTTTGCAGTTTGGATTGGAGGAGACAAGGAAGGCACTGCTGGAGAATATCCTGTCTGATTTATCTGTCATCCGTTATGTTCCTTTTGATTCAGACACCATTGGAAATCCGGCATTGGATTTGGGGGATGTGCTGGTGTTCTCCGGCGGCCATGCGGACGAAACGCAGTTAGCCTGTGTGACTGGGTATCAGATTAAGATTAATGGGAAGCATTCTTTGAAATGTGTGGGTAAGAATCCAAGACTGGCGCAGGCCAAGTCGAAGAATGACAAGAACCTCTCCGGTCTGCTGAACCAGATTGAAGCGGGGAAGATAGGGATACACACGTTTACCAATGCATCAGCCTATACAGTGAATGAGACGGATGTGAAAATTATCAGCATTGAGTTTGCGGCGGCAAAGGAGACGCATGTGCAGTTCTTTGCGATTGTGCTGGTGGATGTGTCGGCAAATGCGGCGGAACAGGCAGGAACGGCGAAGGGAACGGTTGTTGTCCCGGTTCCGTCGATGGCTGAGGATGGAACGGAGACTACGGTAAATGTCAGTGTGGAAGCGGAACTGCAAGTAACGGTTCCTGCGGATGGGCGGGCCGTAGCGCGTGTAAGGTATGTGTTCAATGACGAAGAGATTTTGACCCATTATCCGGCGGAAACCTGGGGAAGTGGGAAGCATGTGCTGCCTTTGTATTATCCTATTGAGGAACTGATTCCCAACTTTACGAACACGTTTCAGGTATTCCTTCGTTTGGAGGGCGGCAGCGGACAGATTGATACCGGGGGATGCATTGCCTCCATCAGCGGGCAGGGCATGGCGGCGGCTCCGGCATGGGATGGGAAGATTGTATTGGAGGATACGGCCGCTGTGTTCCGGGTTGGCACAGGGTTAAGTGTCAGAGAGTTTGCGGAGACAGTTGGAATGGAGACCATGGAGCTTGTACAGAGGCAGATGGCGGACAGCATGGGGCGGATTCCAGTAGGCGCGTTTGGATGTCCGGTAGATTTGAGTTAAGGAGGGCGTTATGAGGCTGACGGGAACGATGAGGATTGAACTTACGGATGTGAATACCGGGGAGGTCACGGCGGTGACGGAGGAAAATATGGTGACGGATGCGGTGAACCATATTCTTGGGCTAAATCCCATGGGGGTATTTTACGAAATCGGGGAGAGTATTGACGGGGTGAAATGGCAGGAGGTATTACTTCCGGTCTGCCCTAACATGATTGGGGGGATTCTGCTGTTTTCCAAGGTACTGGAGGAACGGGCGGACAATATTTATTCCCTGTCGGATAACCTGCCAGTGGCTTATGCGTCAAATAATGTGAATTCCACGGCGAATGTGGCGAGGGGAAGCATGAACCTGACGGAGAGCAAGAAGCTGGACAATGGATACAAGTTTGTGTGGGAGTTCACGCCGAGCCAGGGGAACGGTACCATTGCGGCGGCCGCCCTGACCAGCGCCCAAGGCGGGGCGAATGCTTATGGGAGCCTGGTGAATGACAGTTCCACATTTCAGCAGATTAAAAGCATCAAGCTGGACGGGATGGCTATGGCGCGGGAGCTGGTGCTGTTTGAGACCGTGGAGGTGGATTTTGAAAGGAATCTGCTGTATTCCATCACGTATCAGGATACAGGGGTGCGTATACGGAAGGTGCATATCCCGATTTTTACGGTGGGGCTGAACGAGAAGCTGGATGACTCATCCTTTGCGGTGGTGGATGACCAGGTGATTCAGACTTCCACGTTCCGGTTTCTTGGGGATTACACGCTGTACGGGGAATTTCTGGACGGCGGGGACGGGTACTGGTACGGGTTTTCCAATGAGGGGAATTCCTCTGGCAGTGCTACTATGGTGTGGGTGAAGATTAAGAAGGATGATTATTCCATGACGGAGGGGGAGTGGACGCTGTCCAATGCGAAGCTGATGGATGTGGGGCGGCGGGAGGAGGACAGTTCTTTCCCGGAGCGGTATCTGCAGTGCTGTATTCGGAGCGGATACCTGTATGTGATGGCGAATAACAAGAAGGGGATTTATAAGATTAATCTTTCCAATACTTCAGACGTGACGCTGATCAATCTGGGGTTTACTTCCAAATGGAAGCCGCTGTGCGAGACAGGGACCTGCGAGGTGTATATGATGCTGGTTGGCGATTTGATTATCGGTGGGGATTTCCAGGTTACGGTTGAGGATAAGGTAATCCGCACCAAGGGGAGTTCCCGGCTGAATGACGCGGCAACCCCGCTGTTCCAGTATAAGAATTTTCTTTTGGGGTGGGGAGGGAGTTATGGGAGCGAGTACCGGACTATGTACCTACTGACACCTTATCTGGCAACTATTAACAACCTGTCATCGGCGGTGGTGAAGACAGTGGACAAGACGATGAAGATTACCTATACACTGACGGAGGAGGCCGTGCCGTAAGGGTGGCAGAGAAAAGGAAAACTTATGGAATCAGGAGCAGGCGGCAGTCCAAAACGGGCTGCTGTTTTTGTGCGGAAAAACAAGGAGGGTTTTGAGATGAGAGATGTAACAGGCACGATGCAGTATGTATTTGCCGCTATGGGCGGAGCTTTGGGAGCAGTCATGGGAGGCTTTGATGGTTTTTTGTATGCGCTGGTTGTTTTCGTGGTAGTGGATTATGTGACCGGGGTGATGGTGGGGATTCTGAATAAGGAGCTTTCCAGCCAGGTTGGGTTCCGGGGGATTTTTAAGAAAGTGGTCATTTTTTCTCTGGTTGCTGTGGCGCATATCATCGATACCTATGTGATCAGAAACGGGAGCGTGCTGCGGACGGCGGTGATTTTTTTCTACCTGTCCAATGAGGGGATTTCCATTCTGGAGAATGCGGTTAGGATTGGGCTGCCGATTCCGGAGAAGCTGAAAAGTGTGCTGGAGCAGTTGAAGGAGGGGAACGGACATGAAGGTAAATAAGAATTATGTTTCTGAAAATAACACGTATGAGAGCAATAATCCGCAGTATATCGTGGTGCATAACACGGATAATTTTGCGGCAGGGGCGGATGCCAGCGCCCATGCCAGGGCGCAGTATAACGGGAACATAGGCACGTCTGTCCATTATTACACGGATGACAAGGATACGGTTTACCAGACGGCTCCCCATGGACGGGGTTGCTGGCATGTGGGGGTGAATTATGGTGGACGGCTGTTTGGGACGGTGAACAACAAAAACAGTATCGGAGTGGAGATGTGCGTGCAGGCAGGGTATGATTTTCAGAGAGCCTTTGCCAATACGGTGGAGTTTGTCCGTCAACTAATGGCGGAGACGGGGATTCCGGCTGACCGGGTGGTGCAGCATTATGATGTGTGTGCGAAGAACTGTCCATCCCAGATCCGGGCGAAGGGGATGTGGGAGGAATTTAAACGGCGGATTGAGAGTGACGGCTCCGGGCAGGGGGAGGATGTTTCTTCCTATACAAAGATTATGGGGAAGGCTGTGGCTGCGGCAAAGCAGATGCGGGAGTATGTCAAAAAGAAAAATCCGGCGGTGGCACAGTCGGTGTTGGATATGATCCCGCTATACCTGTCCGAAGGGGAGGCAGAGGGCGTGCGAGGGGATATTGCTTTTGCCCAGTCCTGCGTGGAGACCGGGAATTTTGGGTTTTCCGGTTCGGCAGTGACGCTGGAGCAGAATAATTTCTGCGGGATGGGTGTGACATCCAATGGGAAAAAGGGGAATTCCTTTGATTCGCCGCAGATGGGAATCCGTGTGCAGGTACAGCATCTGAAAGCATATGCGTGTACGGAGGAATTGGTGAACCCGAAGGTTGACCCAAGGTTTCGGTATGCGGTCAGGGGTTCTGCGCCTTATGTGGAATGGCTGGGGATTCCGGAGAATCCGCACGGAAAGGGCTGGGCTGCCGGGGCAGGTTATGGCGGTAAGATTATGGCTATTTTGAAGGAAATCATTGGAGACAGTTGGGATGCAGGAGACGGTATGGAGGGTTCTGGGAATCCGAACCAGCCGATTAATCCGCTGTCCGGTTTTGTGAAGGTGTTCTATAAAGGGAAAGACGGAGTAAATGTGAGGAAATCGCCGTGTATGGGGGATAACGTGGACCAGGTGGTGTTTGACGGCGTGTATACGGTGGTGGGCATCAGCGCGGATAAACTGTGGTATAAGCTGAAATCCGGACTGTTTTTGACTTCGGATAAGCAGTATGTGCAGTTTATGGAGAAGCTGTCGGCGGCATCTTCTTATATGGTGAAGGTGGATATCCAGGATTTGAATATCAGGAAAGGGCCAGGAACTGGTTATGCGAGGACGGGAAGGTTTACCGGAGTAGGGGCGTTTACTATTGTGGAGGAGGCGCAAGGAGCCGGGGCTTCTAAGTGGGGGCTGTTGAAATCTTACCAGAATAAGCGAGACGGGTGGATTTCACTGGATTATGTGACGAGGATATAGAGATTTACCCGGTGGGGGAACCTGCCGGGTTCTTCTTTTTGACCTTCTGAAATAAGTTTCCGCAGACCAAAAGAAAAGACGTGGAAACCGCCTGTCTGCTTGACTTATAGGGCGTTCAGAGTGATTAATAGACTACGCTTATTGAGCTTGCTCAATGAGAAACCAAAAATGAAAGGAGTGGTATGCCGGATGAAGATGCAGGTGGCATATTATTACAGAACCACACACCGGGATCATGGATATGAGAAATATGTGGAACCGGGGAGAGAAGCATTACGCAGGCGCTATGGTAAGCGGACGGTGGAAGAACATTTCTTTTGGGATGAAGCGTCTGGTGTAGACGCAAACCGGAAAGCGTTCCGGCAGTTGATTGAGGAAATTCAGGCCGGGCATGTCCGGGTGGTAGTCACAAGGGACGCCACTATGATTGCCCGTGACTGGCGGCAGTTCTTTGAATTTATGGAAGCCTGTAGTAAAGCAGGGGTGCCAGTGATATGCATTAATGAAGACGGAGACGCAGGAAAGCAGTATGAATGTGTGAAGCGGTTTGTAAAAGAATACTTCGGAAGGGAGAAGGTTTTATGAGGATACGGATGTTGGAGCCGGTACAGAATAAAATACCGAAAAAGAAACGCGTCTGTGCTTATGCCAGGGTTTCCACGGATTCCAGGAAACAGGGCGAATCCCTGGAAAACCAGATATCCTCCTATGAACGCTCCTTGAAAACCAACCCGGAATATGAGTTTATTGGCGTGTTTGCAGACCATGGGATATCCGGTTTCAGCAGGAACCGTCCGGAATTCCAGCGGATGGTGCAGATGGCGAAGGACGGCCAGATAGATTTAATCATCACAAAGTCCATTTCCCGGTTTGCCAGAAATACAGCAGTTCTTTTGGAAACGGTAAGGGAGCTGCGGCTGATTGGGGTTGCTGTCTATTTTGAAGAACAGAATATCAACACATTATCCGGGGACGGTGAGGTCATGTTCACTGTCCTCGCTTCTTTTGCCGAGGAAGAAAGCAGGAATGTGTCGGAGAACCGGAAATGGTCTATCCGCAAGAAATTTGAGCGTGGGGAGTACATGATTAACACGGAGCGGTTCATGGGCTATGACAAGGATGAATTTGGGGAGCTGGTCATCGATCCCAAAGAGGCAATGGCAGTCCGGTTCTTTGCGGATATGTACCTTTTGGGAGTGGGTTCCAGCCGTCTGGGGCAGTTGGCGGATTTTCTGGGAGTCCCGTCTGTGACAGGAGGGAAGTGGACTGGCGGTTCATTTATGGGTATGTTCAAAAATGAGAAATACAAAGGGGATTTCCATTTGCAGAAATATTACACACCGGAGGATAAGAGGAACCAGACGGTACGGAATCATGGGGGAGTACAGAGTTATTACATGGAGGACAGCCATCCGGCGATTTTGAGCACGGAGGTTTGGGATGCACTTCAGGAAAGGATAGAAGAAAATAAACGGGGCAGGAACATTGCCCAGAGTGACACACAAAAGTACCAGAACAGATATCCATTGACGGGAATGATGTACTGTCCGCATTGCGGAAAGACACTCCGCCGCAGGATAGGGTATAAAAAGAAGGTAGAGTGGCTTTGCTCCACTTATATTGAAGAGGGAAAGCAAGCCTGTCCGGGTGTGCGGATTCCGGATGAATCGGCAGCCCGGCAGGATATTATAGAACCAATGGTGGCAGAGGAGGTTTACAGCAATGGCAAGAAACATTACCGTTATACCAGCAAAGCAGAATTCGACAGCAGGGGAAGGGAATGCCGTGCAGAGGAAGAAACTGCGGGTGGCGGCATACTGCCGGGTGAGTACCGACCAAGAAGAACAGCTATTAAGCTATGAGAACCAGGTGCGGTTTTATACGGAAAGTATCAACAGTAACCCGGAATATGAATGTGCCGGGATATATGCGGACGAAGGTATTTCAGGTACGAATACCAAGAAAAGGGATGAATTTAACAGGATGATTCTGGACTGCCGGGCAGGGAAGATTGACCGGATTATCACGAAGTCCATCTCCAGGTTTGCAAGAAATACGCTGGACTGTCTGAATTATGTGCGGGAACTGAAGGGACTTGGCATTGGGGTGACATTCGAAAAGGAGGCCATAGACACCTTGGATGCGAAGGGAGAAGTGTTGCTTACAATTCTTTCTTCCCTTGCACAGGATGAAAGCCGGAATATTTCAGAGAACAGCACATGGGGTATCCGCAAGAGGTTTGAGATTGGGCAGCATAAGATGAGTACCAAGCGGTTCCTTGGTTATGATGCAGATGAGAATGGAAAACTGGTTGTGAATAAACAGCAGGCGAAGATTGTGAAGCGGATTTTTATGGAGTTCCTTTGGGGAAAGACTACTGATTATATTAAGCGGATTTTTGAGAGGGAAGGTGTGATAAACTGGGATGGCGGGACGAAATGGCAGTCCACGACCATTGGAAGTATGCTGGAAAATGAAAAATATAAAGGGGATACGCTCCTGCAAAAAAGTTACACAGTGGATTTCCTGACGAAGAAGCGGGTGCAGAATGAGGGAGAGGTCCAGCAGTATTATATTGAGGATGACCATGAGGCGATTATAGAGCCTTGGCTTTGGGAATGTGTGCAGTTAGAGATGAAGCGGAGGGAGCGGTATTTGGAGGAGCATAATATTACTCGGTTTTCCCAGAACACGGAGGCAAACCCATTTTCAAGCAAGATTATCTGTGGGGAATGTAACAAAGCATTTGCGAGAAAGGGATGGCGGACGCCAAGCGGAGATAAGAAAGTGTGGCAATGCAGTGAGCGATATAAGGTAAAGGGTGTACTGGGATGTGGGAACCGGCACATTTATGAGGAGACGTTGATTGAGATTTACCTGATGGCGTGGAACAGGCTGTTGGAGTGCCGGGAGATGTTGGTGCCGGAATGGGAGAGGAAGATGCAAGGGGATGATTTGCTGGCGAAATTCCGGGCGATGGACTTTATGGAGATTACGAAGGTGGAAAAGCCGATAGGGGAACTGGGTATTGATTTGATGCTTCGAACGGTGGATTGCATCAAGGTGTATGAGAATGGGGTGGTTGTGACGGCGTTTCTGGATGGGACGGAGATTGAATATATAGCGGTGTAAGGAATATGGCAGACCAGTCGAGAAGTGAAAAGGCTCTTGGACTGGTCTATTTTGAATCAGCCTTGACGAGTAAAAAATAAATTTTAAAAAAACCTCCCACTTTACGTGGGATTGCGAGATAATAAAACTGACCAGAGAATTATTTCTTCGCAACCGCATAAAGAAAGGAGGTTTTTATCATGAAAACAAAAGCAAAGATCACCAGAAAAGATACGCGGGAACACCTGGCCCAGTTTCATCTGGCATGTGAACTGGTAAAAGTGATCCATCACTATTTCCCCGGACTCCTGTCCCTGTTAAAGAGACTGGAGGATCCTCGCGACCACAGATATATCACTTACGAGAGCCATGTCTTACTGATGACACGCATCCTCTCTTCTATATTTTATATCAGCAGCATGAGAAAAACAAGCCAGGAATTTAATTCGGATACCGTGATCCAAAATATTGGATATCTGTGCGGAAAACCAGAACTCTCGGAACTCCCCTACTGGGAGACGATAAATGACTATCTTAAGAGATTGGATCCCAGCCAGCTGCAGGGTGTAGTCTGTGGTCTGGTACGCCATTTGATACGGAGCCGTGTGTTTGAAGGCTCCCGTATAAGGGGAAGATACTGGCAGGTGATCGTGGATGGAACCCAGCTAGAGAGCAGCCAAAGGAAGCTGGATCCTAAGAGTCTGTACCGTACCCATAGAAAAGGCACCCCGGAGGAATACCGGGAATACTACTACTATGTATTGGAAGCAAAACTCGTGCTCCGGGAAGATATCCTTGTGAGCATCATGACAGAGTTTGTAGAAAACGAAGGCCTTGAGGCTGAAAAACAGGACTGTGAGCGGAAAGCCTGCCGGCGGCTGCTGAAAAAGCTGCATGAGGAATTCCCGCGCCTGCCAGTATGCCTGAGCGCAGACAGTCTTTATGCCTGTGAAACATTTTTTAAGGAGTGCCGCGGATATGGTTACCATTACATTCTGCGCTTTAAAGAAGGGAGTATTCCTTATGTTGCAAAGGAATTTGGGACGCTGCGAAACAGGGAAGGGAACCTGAGGAAAGAGGAAACGGAAGATAGGAGCGTCTGGACCGACTATGTGAACGGGATAGATCATGAGGGCCATCTGGTAAACCTGTTGGAATATGGAGAAGAAAAGAAAAACGGGGAGGGGAAAGAAAAGCGTTTCTTGTTCCTCACCGATTTGCCGGTAACGAAAAAGAACGTGAGGGCAACGGCAGAAGCCGGCAGATTGAGATGGAAAATAGAAAATGAGGGATTCAATACCCAGAAGAACTACGGATACTGTCTGGAACATATGTACAGCAGGCTGTACCAGGGAATGAAAAATCATTACTATCTGATCCAGATTGGCCATATGATAGCGCAGGTCATGGAGGCATGGGAAAGCCTGTGGAAAAAAGTGAAGCAGAGCCGGGAGCAGAAGCACCGCAGGATACTGGAATCATGGAAGCAGGATAAGTTAAAGGAATATACGCAGGAAATAGAAAGAGGTTTCCAGATACGTTTTGGATAAGAGTGCAGAACGAAGGGAGGTGAGTCCGGAACCGGTAGAACAACAGGATCGTAACGGAAAATCCCAGGGAGCTTGTGTGCTTTTATAGAACCGGAAAGGAGAGCAGGCACGAAAATGCAGAATGAAACTGGGATCATTCCATTAAAAATATATTTACTCGTCAGAGCTGATTTTGAATACTGTAGATAGCAAAAAGGGAAGATGTGTGGTAAAATATAGTAAATAATATGCCAATTCCACAGAAAAAGTGGTAAGAGTCATTTAGCGGGGGATAGAACCAAAAAGGAGACAGAATGAATATTGTTGGTAAAGTAATTAATGGGTATTTATTTGAAGAAGCGCTCGGAAGTGGAAGTTTTGGCGCTGTATACAGAGTATCAAAGGGAAAAACTACATATGCTGCCAAGGTTCTTGCTGAAACTTATATATTAGAAGAATTCAAAAGTGAGCAAAATAGAATTACACGCGAAATTGATGTTTTGAAAAATGTTAAGGGAAAGAATCTAATTAAATATCAGGAAGATTTTTATTTTAAAAATGAATTTGGTGTGATTGAATATGTTATTGTTATGGAATACTTTGAAGGCAGAACGCTTAGAAGCTATTTAAGAAGGGATATCGACTTGGATACACTAATTAGCGTATTTGTTAGTGTACTCCAAGGTGTTAGAGAATTACATAATACAATTATTGAGAATGAAGGGATAATTCATAGAGACTTAAAGCCAGATAATATCATGATTGATGATGAACTAAATGTAAAGATTATAGATTATGGCTTAAGCAAAATTATAGATTTTTCTTCGATTACATCAACTGGAACTCAAATTGGGTCACCACTCTATATGGCACCGGAGCAATTAAGGGACAGCAAACATATTGATTACAGAGCAGATATTTATGCTTTGGGAATTATCCTGTATGAAATGTTGACCCAAAATATACCTTATAAAGCAACTACACTGCCAGAATTGTTGCTTAAAATATTAAATGATCCAATTATTCCACCTAGACAGTATAATTCCAGCATAAGTGATGGATTAGAAAATATAATTTTTAAAGCAACAGCAAAGGAGCCATTTGCACGTTTTCAAACAATTGATGAATTTATTGAAGCTTTTATCAAGAAGAACATAGCAGAAGAATTAGTGACAGTAGGTAAATATTATGCTTGGGTATATCGAGAAAAGGATGTAACTGAGCAATTTGAAAATGCTAACTCTGCAGATATTATCTATCCAATACATGTACAAAATTGGATGAAAAAATTACACCAACATTTTGCAGATAATAATTTTGAAAATGTTATTATTGATCCATCCAATCAAAGATTGTCCTATTTTGCATTTGGTAGTACAAAAGGTTTGGTAGATTTACCTTATGCCCCCAAAAAAGGAGTGATTTCTTTAGAGTACCTCCAAAATCCGCAAAAAAGGAAAGAATATATTGAAAGCTGGTATGCAACAGTATCAATGGGAAGAAAATTAATATTGCCATATCACTACATTAGTAATACAGATTATCCAGTTGACAAAGTTGATGAATGGATAAAGATGAATATTCAGTTGATTGACGAAAGCTCAAAAGTTGTAGAAAATGGGAAACAAAAATTTGCTATGATATCTATCGGATTAGGACATTTGGTTTTTCAATCAGATAAGATATTGTCATTTTTTGTTCATGCAGATGTTAATGGCTTTATTGTACAAGTTTCTGATATGAAGCAGTTAAATGAACAGTCATTAGGAAGTTATTTGGAATTTGTTCTAAATTTACAAAAGTATACTAATAAACCAGTTATTGCATTAAAAGTGCCAATACCGTTAGGATTTGCATTGATTGCAAAAGGAGTACATGGGTTTTCTCTTGGGTTAGCAAGCATAGACTATTTTGATGAACAGTACATAAAAGAAGAAAAGGATTCTTTTAATTTGTATTCGAAATTTTATTTTCCGCAAGTGCTATCTTTTCTTACATATCCTAAGAAAGACACATTCGCTTTTGAGCAAATCTACAATTATTTTGGATGCTGCGATTGTGAGTGGTGCAAGGGAAAAAGTGCTATTGAGATTGGTACTGGGGATAAAGGGGTTCAATTACATCACTGGCAATTGATGCTGGAGGAAGTGGAAAAATTCAATCAATTTGAAGGAGAAGCACGAGTTGAGTATTTTAAGAAACGTGTTGACAATGCATTGAAAAATTTGGATTCTATTCCGCGGGAAATAATGGGCAGTCAGAAGAGTACGGATTACTACAAACTATTGAAAAATCTAAAAAAAATAATTTAGTTAAATTAGGTGGGTGAGTTTAAATGTTTGTAAATGAAAAAGAGTTAGTAGAAAAATTAGTATTGGATTTGCAAGATAGATTTGATACACGATATATTGTGCGGGAGTTAAGGGGTGGAAATAATATAGCAGATGTAGTCTATACTACAGATATTCACAGAAGTAATGTAGTGTTTGATGAGTATTTTAATGCATACTACTACTTTAATGGAATTTACAATCATAAGAGGATAAATTTTGATGATGTAAGAATTTTGGATGAAAAAGTAAGTAAGAAGTTCCATCATTTTCTTCGGGAATTAGAAGAACTTGGTTATGTAAAGATTGATGGAAACTATATTACTTCTATAAAAAAAGTAGATGCAGTTACTAAAAATTTTATTGCTATTGAAGCCAAAATATCGGATTGGAAAGCAGGATTAGAGCAAGCTTTAAGGTACAAGCAATATGCAAATGAGGTTTATGTAGCAATCAGTTCGGAATATATTTCTAAAGTAGATAAAAAGTTATTCAGAGAGATGAATATTGGATTAATGAGTGTTTCAAAAGGAAAGCTTAAAATATCTTTGCGAGCGAAAAAACAGAAAGTAGAAAAGTTAGATATCCAATATTATATTACGGATAGATTTTTGAAGCAATTACAATTGGTTAGTGAAGAATGATAGTAGTATCATTGTTGAAAACTTAGATAAAATACGGAGGACAAGATGGCATTTGTAATTAAGAAAAAAGCGGTTTTTAATTATCAATCACCAGTTGCTATGTATCATGATAATAAATCTGTTAATAAAACAATAATGGGGTTGCTAGATTATCAACGGGACATGTTGGAAGAATATATGAAAAAATATGATTCAAAAAACATTGCAATAGAGTTACCGACTGGGAGCGGTAAAACCCTAGTGGGGCTTGTAATTGGGGAATATAGAAGGCGTAAAGAACATGAGAAGGTAGTGTTTTTGTGCCCAACAAATCAATTGGTAAAACAGGTAGTAGAACACGCAAATAATAAATATGGTATAAAAGCAATTGCTTTTTGTGGCAAACAATCAGATTATTCAGAGAAAGATAAAAGTGATTTTCTGCGCGCAGAATCTATAGGGGTTACTACTTATAGCTCATTATTTGCTCAATATACATTTTTCTCCGATGTGGATATTATTATCATGGATGACGTTCATTCAAGTGAAGAGTATATTATTGATAATTGGACATTAAATATAAATAAAAAAGACGGGTTATTTTTGCCATTAGCGGATTTTTTTAGAAAATATGTGGGGGAAATTGATTATAAAAAGTTGTTAGGAACCGATGAAGAGGAGCAAACCGAATCTTGGTGCAATATTGTACCAAGTGCTTTGCTATCATCTGATTTGAATACATTGGAAAGTATTATTGATGCTAGCATAGGAGGAACAAACTATAGCAATATATATACATGGAAAAGAATTCGAGAAAATCTCAAAGAATGTAATATTTATATCCAAAAGGGCGGCATACAAATTAGACCTTGGATTGCACCAACTATGACACATCCTCCATTTGCTGGAGCAAAACAAAAAATATTAATGTCCGCAACTTTAGGCAAGAGTGGTGAATTAGAGAGGGTTACTGGAATTTCTAAAATAACAAAATTACCAATTGTTAATGAGTGGGATAAAAAAGGTGTTGGTAGAAAATTTTTCATAATTCCTAGATTATCATTAGGAAAAGACTCGGAGGCTGATGTATTACTTGCATTACATAAAATAACAGGTAAGAGTGTCGTTCTCACACCAAATGATAGAGTCAAAAGCACAGTAAATGAAATAGTATCAAATTTTTCTAGTAAAACAAAAATATTTTCTGTTAAAAATATAGAAGAGAATAAACAAGAATTTGTAGATAGTGAAAATGCTATGGTTATTTTAGCAAATAGATTTGATGGAATAGATTTTCCAGATGATGAAAGTCGTCTGTTAATTATAATAGCATTGCCAAAAGTTGTTAATATACAAGAAAAATTTCTAGTATCAAGGATGGGAGGCACAGTATTATACTCGGAAAGAATACGAACGCGGATTGTACAAGCAGTTGGCCGATGCACAAGAAATACCAGAGATTATTCTGTAGTATGTATTTTAGGAAGTACGATAATAAAAGACTTAATTGAACCAAACAAGTTGGCAAAATATGCTCCAGAGCTAAGAGCTGAAATTGAATTTGGTATTGAAAATTCTAATGAGTATAAAGAGATACAAGATATTGAAACTCAAGTGAGAAGTTTTCTTAGTAATGATGAAGAATGGCAAGGAGCAGAGAATGTTATCGTAGATAAAAGAAACGAATTTAGTGAACAAAGGAATAAAGACATACACATATTAGAAAAATTAGAAGAATCATCCATTTTAGAAGTACAATTTCAATATGCAATGTGGAAGAAAAATTATAAGGAGGCTTTTGAAAATATATCAAAGATAATAAGTATACTAAGTATGCAAGCACTTAATGGGTATAGAAGTTATTGGAATTATATAGGTGGAACGATTGCCTATTATTTAGTAGAAGAAGGGAATTTAGAATATAAGAGCATTGGATTGAAGATGTTTCAAGAGGTTTTGAAGGATAATATCAGTGTAAAATGGATTACAGTGTTAGAACAAAAATTATTTGAAGTCGACGAAAACGAAGTTATAGATGATTATGTAGGAGAGATACTTCCGCAATTAGAAAAGATATTGCAAGAATATCCTACTAAAAATAAACTTGAAAAACACATAAGCATAATCTTGGAAAATCTAACAGATGAAGGCGATAATAATGGAAAGAAATTTGAAAAAGGTCACGAGGAGTTGGGGAAAGTGTTAGGCTATATTTCTAAAAATATAAATACAGATGGTTCTCCAGATCCATATTGGATTATTGCAGATATGTGTTTTGTGTCAGAAGATAAAATTTACAAAAGTGAAAAAGAAATACCAATAAATGATGCGAGAGAAGTTGCTACACACAAAAAGTGGATACAACAAAATGAACCATTGATAACTAAAAATACTAGAATTTATACTGTGTTTATTTCAAATTCAGAAAGATTAGATTCAGATGCAAAACATATAGTAGAAGATATCTACTACCTTAATTATACCATTTTTTTAGATTGGGCAAAGAGGGCACTAGATACGATTAGAACTATACATACAACTTTTGTAGAGGAGGGAGATTATGAATGGAGAAAAATTGCCTGTACTGAATTAAGAAAGAATGGCATAACTCCTTTGAACTATCAGAAATTAATTTCCCAAAAAAAACTAATAGATTTATGTGATTAGCTTTAGGAATAGTTGCGTTGTGATACAGAAATCAATTTTATAATAATTGAGCAATTCTGTGAAAACTTGACAGCATATGTGAGTATACATTTAGTTCCTAAGGGGTGATTAGGTATATAGAGGGGTAATTTCTTTACCCCATCTATATTTCATGGAGCTACATGATGTAGGTTTACTTAATTTTGTGTTTATCTGAATACCTTTTGCCATGTAGTATAAAAGACAACTTTCACCGCATGTGGAAACGGTAGTTCTGATGTCTAAGGTCAGGTAAATAAGTGTGAAAAAGGCCTGATTTCAGGTCTTTTTTGCTATTGGAGATATGAAAACATTCAATCCAAGGTCTAAACATAACGCTCTGAGGAAACAGGGCGATAGGCACTTAGCGAAAAAAGTGTGTATTGTTTAGACGCGGATTTAGATGTCGGTCATTGAGACAGTGATTTAGATGTCAGAGAGAGTTTAGGCCGTGGATGGGATATTGTGGGAAGGAGAAAATTACAATGGAATCAAAATGCATTTATTGTGGAAAAGACCACAGTTTATCAGAATCAGATATAATTCCTGATGCATTGACAAATGCGCGAATTTTGAATAGGAATGTATGCGGAATTGAACATAACAATAGATTCAGTGATATGTTTGAAAGCAAGGTAATAGACGCTTTAGCATTTATCACTAACGAACTTGATATTAAATCAAGTAAAGGAAAAAAATATGCATCGTATGATGCTGTTATTACTGTTGAGGGTACCGATTATAACTTAAAACTTCACGGAGATAATGAAATATTCAATGGTAGAGTTATAAAATCATCAGATAATACTCATTTGATTAGTTCCTATGATAAAACTGTTAAAATTGCAAAAGATGAAAGTAAGGTTCATCCGTTAGACATCAATGCAATTGAGATAGAAAAAAAGATTAAAATTAATAATGAAATTTTCTTTGATAGTGCGATGCACAGAATGCTTTCAAAAATTGCTTTTGAATGGTACTGCTCAAAAAATAATATTTCTGGGTATTATAATGAGTTTAAAGATATAGTTGATTTTATAACTACAGGAAATGGTACAAACCCAGTAAGCATAATCCAAGAAGAGGAAATCTATAAAATGATTGACCAGCAGGTTAATCTAGGGAGCCATACTCTTTTGGCCTTTGAAAAGGGGGATGGTGAAATAGATGTAGTTATTTCACTATTTGGATTGTTGATATACAGAGTAGTTGTTACTAAAAATAAACCCAGCATTTGTAATAATAACTTTTTATATGTGGAATTAAGAACGGATTCTCTTAGAAAAGAGCTTGTGCATCATTCAATTGAAGAGGCACAGCAGAAATTCGTTGAGATGCTAGCTCCAGAAAAGTTTATGAAAGCAGGAGTAGTAAATGGAGTGTCTATAATGGTACCAAAAGTTATGGAGCCAGTTTCTAATGTTGACTTGTATCCACTATTATTCAATTTAACTAAGTATTTCATATCTGTTGGCAAAGATGCAATAGGCCCTAATGCTAAAGTAAATGCATTGTTTTTAAATCAATTGAAAAACATAACGCAGTCATCCACATTACAAAAAAAATCAATAAAAAGATTTGTGAATGAAACATTCTATGAAGGACATGAAAAAATAAGGTTAAATACGCAATCAAGTAATAAAAAAGCAACGGTACTGTTCTACTCTATTTATTTAATTGGAATGAGTGAAGAAGAAAGATTAGATGATAAGATTTTGCAGGAAATCTTAAATGAAGGCTTATCATGCTCAGCTAATGCAGAGGTTGTTGTAGATGATGAAATGGAAAAAAATCTTAAAAGTATAATGATGGCAGATGAAGGTTATTCAGATGTGCTTGAGAAAGGTGCAGCAAAAGTGATAAATTGGCAGAATTAATTCAAGCTGCCATCACTGGTTATATTCCAGTGGTGGGGAGCCGTTCTATTTCTATGAGAATTATTCTTCGATATCAACACTCACACCGGACTTGAATCCTACCGCAAAGTGGTCATCAAAGACGGTGATTTTCTGCAGCATCCTGCGGACAAGGCTTTCATCAAATACGGTAATCTCGCTGGGCTGGGATTTCAGAAGGTCGCATAGCTCTGTGATTCGGTCCAGCCGTTCATCCTGGATGTGCTATCGGTTTCTGATTTTGCTTTCAGTTCCGGAAGCTGGAAAATCTCCTCGGTGATCGAATCGTAATCATCCCGGTTATTGGCTTATTGCAGGAGTTCTTTTTGCAGCTCCACCGAATTGGCGTCAATGTCATCCATGGAAGCGCTGACATCATTACGGATGACTGTAGCGATGTTCTCTTGTAGCATTTTCATGTAGCCGCTTTTGTCCAGATTCATTTCATTGATGGCCTTCAGAATAATAGACTGTAATAGCTGCTCATTGACTGTTCTGGCCCGGAATGCGACGCCGGTGTTCTGCAGGCGGCTTTCACAGCGCCATACGATAGATTTGCAACCCCGATTGTTTCAGTGGATACGTCGGAACATTTCCTTGCACTCGCCGCAGAAGATAAGCTGGGAGAAGCAGTGGTTACTGCTGAAGCTGTGCTTGCATCCATTGGAGCTGGTATGCACCACTCGTCTGCGCACCAGTTCTTCCTGCACCTGTATGAAAATTTCCTTTGGAATAATCGCTTCATGGTTACCTTCCACGTAGTATTGTGGGACGGTGCCGTTTTCTTGATTCTGGTTTTGCTGAGGAAGTCGGTGGTGTAGGTCTTTTCCAGCAGGTCGTCACCGATATATTTCCAGTTTCGCAGAATCTTGTTGATGGTGCTCGTCCACCACTTGGTCTTTCCAGCGCCGGTGAGAATACCGTCAGCCATAAGCCCGGCGGCAATTTTGTCCATGCTGTAGCCTTCCATGTATTCCCGGTAGATACGCTTGACAGTTTCCTACTGCTCCGGGTCGATAACAAGGTTACCATCCGCGTCTTTGGTGTAGCCGAGGAAGCGATTATGATTGATTTGAACATGTCCTTGCTGGTAGCGGTATTGCAAGTCCAGTTTGATGTTCTGGCTCGTGGACTGACTTTCCTGCTGGGCCAGCGATGCCATAATGGTAAGGAGCACTTCGCCTTTGGTATCCATTGTATTGATGGAATCTTTCTCAAAGAAGATGGGCACGTTCATCGCAAGCAGGCGTCTGACCAATTCCAAGCAATCCGTCGTATTTCTGGAGAAGCGGCTTAGTGACTTTGTGATGACCATATCGACTTGATGATTCTCGCAATCTGTCATAAGGCTAAGAAGGGCTGTTCTTTTCTCCTTTTTTTTGCCGGTGATTCCTTCATCGTAGTAAATACCGGCAAGCTCCCAGTCACTTCTGGAATTGATGTAATTTTCAAAATACGTCTTTTGTGTATCCAGATCCGCTCTAACTTGGCAGCATGTCATTATTCCAACCGGGCGTATCAGGAATATAACCTCATCTATTACGATGGCGGTGATCCGATGAATTTTAAGAATTATCTGGATTCTATCGGAAACCTAACCAAAGGGATTGATGATGAAAAGTATTAAGCTGTCATCAATAAAGTGAATTTAGACCACTGGTTCCGTCTCCGTGAGAGTGGCTCCCGTTCTCCGTGAGACTGGTACCAAAAGTACGTACAGATGGCATCCATCCGCTGGAATCTACAACAGTTATCGTATGAATATCACGAGCATTGACACAGAGCATGACATTTTCATGCGTGAAGTATATGGATTAGATAAAACATTACGCGAGTAAACTAGCCCTAACGGTATCCGTTAATCCGGACCGACGTTTTCCATCCCGCTTGATTGGAGGTGTAATCGCACAGGAATTTTCAAACACGGCTGCGTCAGCGGCTTGTGTTTATGTGAGTACTTGCTATTGGACGTTTACCTATGAGAGGAGAAGATCAGCATGGATAATGATATAAACAGATTAGCCGACCTTCTTGCTAATCTCATAGAAACGTATGCAGAGCAGTTAGATATTGAAATCTACCAGACCCGTCAAGACCAACAGATGATTAATTTGTGGGTCCGTTTTTGACATGTTTTTAAGACGTTGAAATGTTAAAATAATGACATATGAATCATGTCCAAACTTTTTTAGGAGACAATAAGTAGATAAAGGAAGGCGGTGGCAGAATGCCTTATATCGCATATAGAGATGTCGCAAAGACTCGTAAAATTAAAGCAAAGGATACAACCATTGCAGACAATACGTGTACATTTTATTGTAAAACGCATGGTTGCAATGCTCGTATGACTCTAGTAAATGGTGCTGATGCAGAAAGAGCATATTTTCGGAGGATTCCAAGCGGAGCACAACATATTAGCGTTTTTTGTTCTGCGGATGGTTCATTTGATCCAACAAACTATGAGGAGAAAAAGTTTGACTTCAATGCTCTTTTTGCAAACCTAAAGAATGCTTCTAGTGAATCAAATAGACCCAGTAAAACGACAGGTATAGCTGTAACAGGGGGCGGTGGAAAAAAAGCAATATCTACTGTACAACAGATATATCTTATGTGCCGCAAATATGAATTATATAATGGATATTGCACAGATGATATTCTGGCTGATGAAAGAAACTTTGCAAAAAACGAAGGTGGAATTGTTGGACGGAAAATTGTCCAATGTACTCCTTACCACAAGTTTAAGGACGAGTTTTCATATAGAATGAATTATCCATCATTCCCTTATCCAAATGGAAAACATATTAAATTGAACTTTGCTACAGAAGAACTGTTTTGGCATTTTTATAAAAAATTCAAATCTACAAATCATAAAGAACTGGTTATCGTGCTAGGAGAATGGACGATACCAACAGAAGTAAATAATACATATATGTCGGAGTGTACTGTTTATAAAAAACGACAAGTACACTTCTTAAAGTTTGATGGGGGCAATAATGGCAAATAAAAAGATTAATTATATATGTATACGAGAGTTTCGACATCTATGCAAGTAGATGGATATTCTCTTGATGCACAAAAGAACGAATTAGGAAATCGCAGAAGCCTTTGATTATGATATTGTTGGCGAATATGAAGATGTAGGTAAATCAGGAAAATCGATTGAAGGCAGAGCGGAATTTAAAAAGATGATGGAAGACATTGAATCAAATAGAGGTGGTGTATCATACATCTTGATTTTTAAGCTTAGTCGCTTTGGTCACAATGCGGCTGACGTTTTAGGCAGTCTTCAACTCATGTAAGATTATGGTGTGAATTTGATTTGCTTAGAAGATGGAAATGATTCAATTAAAGATGCAGGAAAACTAAAGATTTCTGTATTGTCCGCAGTATTTGGAATTGAGCTTAAAATACTTTGATTTAAACTCTAAAGAAAAAAGACAGAAAGTACGTGAAGGAGGATGGCTTGGAGGATTTTCGTCTTATGGGGCGGTTAGAAAATTATGTACAATTTCAAATAAAAAAAGCAATTAATATTGCAAAGGAACGTGGTTATGTACCTAAGATGATGAGTGATAAAAAAGAGTTTAAAGAGGTATTTAAAGAATGGAGTGTTTACACTTATACGAAGTTACTATCTGAACAGATTTTTTTCCACTTAATGCAAGTGATAACAAAAAGATTTTGTATGCTTCCTCCCCATGGGGTGAAGCTTTCATAACTAAAATAGAGTAACACTTGCATTCAAGTTTTGGTTTGGCAAGAAATAGTACTGCTATAGTGGAGCTAGTGTTGTCTATTGATAACACATTTCTAGTAAAGAAGATAGGGTCTCTAGCAGGGAGTGAAAAGATGCAAGAGAATGTTTCTGCACTAAAGATACAATTAGATGTAGCAAAAAAACGGCTGTGCTATTAGATTTTTTAAGTGCAACTTGAATATCTTCTGCAGACCGGATGTCATCATTGCAGATGAGACAACAGATCAACTTGATGTTGATAAAGAATTATAAAACAAAAGTAATGCCCTTGATTTGTTCCTAAGAATAGTCAAGGGCATTTCCCTGCTCCCTGTAAAATAAAACTATTAAAGGTATAAATTGACAACAGATTTCAATGAATGATATAATTATTCCAAATATACAATTTTCTATTTTACATTACTAATAATGAAAGAGGAAGTGGCCTATGAGAAAGAGAAAATTACTGGCATTTGCAATGGTTTTTATCATGATGTTTAATTTAGTATCTTGCAGCAATGCCGGTGCCGGAGAAAAAACAGACCAGGAGAAAACAGAGCAGACAGAACAGGTAAAGACAAATCAAACAGAACAGGGTGAAACAGATCAAGCAGGTCAGGAGAATGTAGACCAGGAGAAAGCCGGTGCATTCCCAGGCACCACGGAAGAAGATACCGCTGTGCTGGATATTACGGCTGAACCGATTGAGATGAATTCATTGCTTGCTTATGATTCCATTGGTATGAGCATATTGGCACAATGTATGTCCGGTATTGCAAGGCTTGATAAAGATGACCAGCCGGTGGCTGACCTGGCTGAAAAATGGGATATCAGTGAAGATAATACGAAATATGTCATTTATTTAAAGCAGGATGCAAAGTGGTCTAACGGGGATCCGGTTACCGCAAAGGATTTTTATTTTTCCTGGGTAACTCAGATGAAACCGGAGACGGGGGCAATGATGGCTTCATTTTTATATGAGAACATTAAAAATGGAGAAGCTTTTTATAATGGAGAGGTTGATGAATCGGAGCTTGGAATTAAAGTAATAGACGATTATACACTGGAGATTGAATGGTCACATCCTATGACAGATGGCCTGTTTCTTTTGGCTCTGTCCATGTATTATCCTATGAATCAGAAGGCATATGAAGAAATCGGAGCTGCTGAATATGGAAAAGATGCGGATAAGATGGTTACCAACGGAGCATACAGGCTGACGGAATGGACTCACGATGACCATATGATGCTGGAGAAGTCGGAGGATTATCACAATGCGTCCAATATTAAGATTCCGAAAGTAAAGCTGGTTATGATTGGTGATACCAATACCAGGCTGAATGCATTTACAACCGGAGAAATTGATCTGTGTAATATATACAGTGAACAGATTGGACAGGTGAAAGACAAAGATGAAAAGGCAATTCGCAGCTATATTGACGGAGGGTCCTGGTATCTGGGCTTCAATTTGATGAATGAATACCTGGCAAATAAAAATCTGAGGAAAGCGCTGGCTTATTCTATCGATACGCAGAGTCTTCTGGATAATGTAATTGCAGATGGTTCTGTTGCAGCAGATGGCCTCGTACCGGGGTCGATTGCCGGTGCAGGAGAGGAAAGTTACGTAAGCGTCCGTGGCAGCCTGTTCGCTTATGATCTGGAAAAAGCGAAAGAATGTATGGAACTTGCCATGGAGGAATTGAAAATATCAGCAGCCGACATTAAGCTGACACTGGATGTTGCGGATACGTCTTACAGCCAGAATCAGGCGGCATATATCCAGCAGCAGTGGAAGACGAATCTTGGTATAGATGTGACCGTGAATGCACAGGCATGGAAATCGCTTCAGGAAGCCAAAGAAAACGGTGATTTTAATATCAGTATTGAGGCTAACGGGCCTAATGAGAATACGGCTATGACATTTCTGAAATACTTTGCAAGCGATAATCCCAATAACATCGGAAAATACAATAATCCGGATTATGACAAGCTTCTGGCAGACGCAAATGTGCAAAGTGATCCTGAGAAAAAGCAGGAACTGATGATCCAGGCTGAGAAGTTATTGCTGGAGGAGATGGCAATGGGACCGCTGTATTTTACCTGCACGACATATGCGGTGTCAGACAAGCTGGAGGGTCTGGTACGCACGCCATTCCAGTATTTTAACGTATGTGAGGGTGCATCCATTAATGCCGGATAAGGCAGAGAACAGAGGTAAAGATAATGTGTTTTCAAGCCCGATATATTGCAAAAAGAATGATCTATGCTTTTATTACCGTAATGGTACTGACAACAATAACATTTATATTAATGCATATGCTTCCCGGGAGCCCATTCTCGGGAAACAAAGCAATCAGACCGGCTATCCAGGCAGCCCTTACAGCAAAGTACGGGCTGGACAAGCCGGTCTTTGAACAATATATGATTTATATGGGAAATGTATGCACCGGAGACCTTGGGAACTCATTGGTAAGCGGCAGGCAGGTCACCGATATTATTGCAGGGGCATTTCCGGTGTCTCTGGAACTGGGAATCCGTTCCCTGATCTTTGCAGTTCTGATTGGATTATTGCTGGGCGTTCTGGCAGCGGTTAAACGGTGGAAAGCCTGGGATACCGGAATTATGATAATCGCCCTGCTGGGGGTTTCGGTACCGTCTTTTATCCTGGGGGCATTGCTGCAGTATTTTTTGGGAGTAAAACTGTATGAGGTCACCGGAATGCATGTATTTGACATCATTGGCTGGAAAGGGGAAAGCAGTAAGCTGCTGCCTTCTTTTGCACTGGCATTTGGTACGATTGCAGTGGTCAGCCGGCTGATGCGTTCCAGTATGCTGGAAGTGCTGGAAAAGGATTATATTACCACTGCCAGAATGAAAGGGCTGAGTAAAAAGCAAATTATTTTCAGCCATTGCCTTAGGAATGCAATTATGCCTGTGATTACGGTACTTGGTCCCATGACCGCTGTATTGTTTACGGGAACATTTGCCATTGAAAATGTTTTTTCCATTCCGGGACTGGGAAAGTATTTTGTGGATTCGGTCCGGTCGAATGATTATCCGGTTATTGTGGGAACAACATTATTTTTTGGTATTTTTCTGGTGCTTTGCAATTTAACTGTGGATATCATTCACAGTCTCGTGGATCCGAGAATTAAGCTGGGAGGTGTTGATGGTGAAGGATGAAAAGGGAAGGATACCGGCTGAGTATTTTGAAGGGGTACCGCAAAATGAACCGAAGCTGAAAGCGGAGAACCCACATCCGGCTATCAGCTATGGCAGGGAGACATTAATGCTTTTCCTGGGCAGTCCATCCACTGCTTTTTTCCTGATTCTTCTATTGGCGATGGTTTTGGGTGCGGTGCTGATCCCGTTTCTCAGTCCGTTTGATTATGCTTCACAGAACGTGGCTTTTGCGAATCAGCCATTTTTCAGCAGAGATCCGGTGAATGGATTGCTTCATTTATTTGGCACCGATCATTTGGGGAGGGATATCTTCGTCAGGCTCTGGTATGGTGCCAGAATTTCCCTGACAGTGGCAGGTGCCGTGGCATTGATTGACTGTGTGGTGGGGGTTACATACGGCAGTATCTCCGGTTACATGGGGGGAGCTGCTGATAATATCATGATGCGTCTTCTGGAAGTAGTAAGCGGCATTCCCTATATGGTAATTGTACTGCTGTTGATGGCAATTCTGCCAAGAGGAATCGGATCTTTGATTGTTGCCTATTCCCTGGTGGGATGGACAGGCATGGCGAGGCTTGTCAGAGGACAGGTATTATCGCTGAAAAATCAGGAATTTGTGGTGGCAGCAAAAATAATGGGAGCCGGAGCAGGTCGGATTATTTTTATGCATCTGCTCCCGAATATGTTGGGCATTATTATCGTAAATGCTACACTTGATATACCAGGTATTATTTTTACAGAAGCATTTTTATCAATGCTTGGCATGGGAGTTGCCCCGCCGTATCCTTCACTGGGAGTCATGGCAAATGAGGGAGTTGGTGTGTTTCAGACATATCCCATGCAGTTAGCAGTGCCGGCAATCTATATCTGCCTGCTTATGCTGGCATTCAATCTTCTGGGAGATAGGCTGCAGGATGTTCTGGATCCTAAGATAAGGAGAAAAATCAATTATGGACGAAGTGCTGAAAATAAAAGATCTGAAAGTGTCCTTTAAACAGCGGTATGGGAGTCTGGAAGCGGTACGGGGAGTGTCCCTGTCGATTCGCAAAGGAGAAATTCTGGCGCTGGTTGGAGAGAGCGGATGCGGGAAAAGTGTAACTGCAAGATCTGTTTTAAAACTCAATGACGTTTCCGGCGCGCAGATGTCGGCAGAAGAACTCTGGCTTGGAGGAAGAGATATTCTGGCCGCATCTGAGAAAGAAATGCTTGCAATACGGGGAAAACTGGCTGGTATGATTTTTCAGGATCCCCTGACGTTTTTAAATCCTACCATGAAGGTTGGAAAACAAGTGACGGAAACTCTGCGCAGACATGGGAAAAAAACTGCTGCTGAGTGTAAGGCAGAAGCGGTCAGGCTGTTGGAAATGGTTCAGATACCGGAAGCATCCATACGTGCTAAGCAGTATCCCCATCAGTTTTCAGGGGGCATGCGTCAGAGAGCCATGATTGCAATGGCTTTGGCATGCAGACCGGCACTGCTGATCGCAGATGAACCAACTACGGCACTGGATCCAACTATTCAAAAGCAGATTCTGGCGTTACTTAAAAATATGCAGGCAGAGCAGCAGACTTCTGTATTGATGATCACTCATGATCTCAGTGTGGTGGCGAATGCTGCCGATAAAGTGGCAGTTATGTACGCCGGGAAGATCGTAGAGGAATGCCAGGTGGGAAGGCTGTTTGAAAAACCGGCACATCCCTATACAAAAGGCTTGATAGACAGTTTGCCAACCCTGGAAAAAGAAAAGGAACTGCGGGCAATTAAGGGAGCACCGCCGGACCTGGCAATGCTGCCAAAAGGATGTGCATTTGCCCCCCGCTGTGATTTCTGCATGAAGATATGCCGCCTGGAAGAGCCGACCGAAACTCAGATAGAGGAAGGACATAAGACATCCTGCTGGCTTTATCACCGGGATAACCCCAAAGGAGGAAATTTATAATGGAACCATTACTTCAGCTGGAACATGTCTCCAAGGGTTTTACGATAACGGGCAAACAAAGAATACAGGCACTGGAGGATGTGAATCTGCTTGTGATGAAAGGAGAGACCCTTGGTATTGTGGGGGAATCCGGCTGCGGAAAATCTACCCTTGCCAGAGTGATTATGGGGGTTTATCCCAAAATAGAAGGAAGCCTGTATTTCCATGGTGAAAAACTTGATTTAAGACGGAGAAAACACCGTCTGGCTTTTGCCAGAAAAGTACAAATGGTCTTTCAGGATCCATATTCTTCGCTGAATCCCCGCATGACGGTGGGTGATATTGTGGCGGAAAATATGGTGATACAGAATAAATTAACCAAAAAAGAGAGAGAGGCCAGGGTCTTTGAGCTCCTGGAATCAGTTGGACTGCAGAAAACCCATGCCGGACGATTTCCCAATGAATTTTCCGGCGGGCAGAGACAGCGCATCGGAATTGCACGTGCGTTGGCATTAAATCCAGAACTGTTGATATGCGATGAGCCGGTTGCCGCATTGGATGTGTCAATTCAGAGCCAGATTATGAACCTGCTGAAAGGTCTGGGAAAAGAGACGGGTTTAACGTATATTTTTATTGCCCATGATATGAATATGGTACATTATCTGTCAGACCGTGTGGCGGTCATGTATCTGGGACATATAATGGAGATCGGGAGAACAAAAGAAATATATACCACACCGCTGCATCCTTATACCATACTTCTGCTGGAGTCGGTATTATCGATAGAATCCCGTGAACAGCCCATAAGCGGAAAACGGGCTGAGGCTGATGAGATACCATTATCTGCAGGACCAGTTAAGGGATGTCCATTTGCAGGACGCTGTAAGTTTGCAGAGGAACGGTGCATGAATGAGAAACCTGCATTAGAGGAAATTTCCGACGGGCATCTGGCTGCCTGCCACTATGCAGACCAAAATCGATAAAAGAGGCCAATTGAATGACAGGATATTTAAATCACGGCATGAGAGAGATCATGTCCAGAATTTTGGAAGTTCGTTATACGGATTTGGAAGAAGAAAAGAGGCTGTGCCAGGAACTTCTGGACAGGTCAGTAAAACAGGAAGACATCTATGGGACAGCATTTGCATGGACTTACCTGGGAGATTATTATATTGCAGTATATGATGAAGAGAACGCTGGAAAATGCCTGTTGGAAGCGCAAAACCTGATTCCGGAAGAATCTGACTGGGACGATCTTCAATTGCGGTTCTACAGTCTGTTTGGGATCTATCACGATATGCGTGCGGATGAAGAAAATTCGATCGAATATTACCTGAAAGCCATTACCGTGGCGGAACGTTTGAATGATGTAGCAGGAGAATGCATAATACTTAACAACCTTGCATTTGCATTTCAGCGCCATCGATGTTATGAAGAGGCACTGAATTATTATATGAAAGCATACCACCTGCTGTCTTCTGAACAGGAGGAAAACCCGGTACGCATCTCTATACTGGGAAATCTGGCAGAAGTATTATTACTTATGAACCGGTATGAGGAAGCATCAAAATATATCGAAGAGTGTGACCATACAGGTTCGGATTCCCCGCAGAAAAAGGTACTGGGATATAAGAACTGGTGTCTCTACTATGCTGCTGCCGGTGAAAAGGAAAAAGCTGCTGCATATGCAGAACGAATACTTAAAAATAGGGAAGTCATCGATGAAGAAATGCTGTCCGCATTTGCAACCTATTATACGCTGTCCCAGAAAATGATGGATTTGGGAATTGCCCATTATGCAAAGTGTTTTCTAATGGCAATGAAGGAGACCAGTGTGGAAGACGGAGTGGATCAGATGCAGGTTCTGGAGGATACAACAATCCGTTATGAACTGCTGTTTGAACCCGTTTCCAAACATGCAGAAGCCTATCACAGATATTATGAGAAAAATCAGCGGTTTCGGACTAAGGTTAACAATATTATTGTAAATGCCATGAAATCAAAAATTCATTTAGACCAGTTGGTGCAGCAGACGGAAATCATGCAGTCGGAGCAGGAAACTTTAGAGCGGGAAGTGAATTTGGATGAATTAACGGGTGTATACAGCCGCAGATATCTAGAAGCTTTATTGCGGGACAAAACAAATGAAAACGCCAGGAAAAAGATGGCAATTATTATTCTGGACGTAGATTACTTTAAGGAATATAATGATTATTATGGACACCTAAAAGGAGATACTGCGCTGCGGGAGATTGCCCGTTGTCTTTTAGATAACAGACAGGAAGGAATTTCTTCATGCCGCTATGGAGGAGACGAATTTGTATGTGTTTGTGAAGGCTTAGGGGTGGAGGCGGTTGAATCATTTATAAAATCTATCAGAGAAAGTCTTCATCTAAAAGCATTGCCACATGAAAAGTCTCATTGCAGCGATGAAGTGACCCTTTCGATTGGCTATGCGGCAGATGAAGAGAAAGCCCAGGTTGAGATGCATTTATTATTTCAACTTGCTGACCAGGCGCTGTATCAGAGTAAGCGTTCCGGCCGCAATACATATTCCAGAAAAAGAGTAGATATGATATGAGAAGAAAAACGAAATTAAATTCTTATCAAACGAAACTGATGGAAAGAATTCTGGAGGTTCGGTATACGGATTTAGAAGAAGAACGGCAGCTTTGCAAAAGGCTGCTGGATGTGTCAGAAGCGGAGCAGTATACCTATGGATGTGCCTTTGCAAATGTATATCTGGTGGACAGCCACCTGGCTTTAGGCGAGTATTCCAGCTGTAGTTTTTATTTGCTTCGGGCAAGTACGTTATGCAAAGAGTATGGTTTTGAAGACCTGATGCTGGTACTGTGTAACTGTGCCGGGCTCTGCTATCAGAAGCTGAATGATGACCAGGCTGCACTGTCTTACTTTTTAGAGGGTAAGAAACTGGCTGAAAAACTGGGAGATATGAGTATGGCTGGAAAGCTGTATAATAATATCGGATATTCATTTGCCAGCAGAGAGGACTGGGATACATCCAGAACATATTTCCAACTGGCATATACGACTATTGAGCATAACCTGGTGGATGAAAATATTGAAGGTGCAGTCTGCTATCTGACTAATTTAGCGGAAGCATGCATACATCTGGGAGATGCCGGGGGTGCCAGAAAAGCGTTGGAGAATTGTGATGCACTGTGTGATGACGGAGTGTACAGCCTTATCCGGTCAGCGTGCAGCTGGTGTGCTTATTATGCCATGACTGGCGAGCGCAGGAAATGTGCTGACAAAGTGGACAAAGTCATAGCAGAAGGACTGCCCCATGTGGAAGACCAGTTTTTTGTCTGCGATATGGCAGAGGGTATGTGTGCAAGCATGCTGAAAATCGGGGACAGGGAACGATGTAAAAAACTGCTGGATATCCTGCAGGGATCCGAATATGACGTTTCCTTATCCTTAATGTACCGTGTTCAGCTTCTTAAAATACAATATTACCAGAAGTACCAGGAAGCAGATGAACTTGGACAGGCATATCAGGATTATTATAAAATTGTCAGGAAGATTGCAGCGATCGAAGATGAGATGCGTTCCCAGAGTATGCTTTCTAAAATTCAGATCCATGAGGCTTCCATGGAGCATAAGTCAATGCTTCAGCAGAGAAAGGTGTTGGAAAATGCCAGCCAGCTTGATGAACTGACGGGATTGTACAACAGACGGTCATTTAATAAACTGGTGACCAAGATGACCCACGGGGAGAATCTGAAGACCCTGGGCTATATTATGCTGGATGTTGATTATTTTAAACAGTATAATGACTACTATGGTCATTTCCAGGGAGATGTGGTTTTACGAAAGGCAGCGCAGATTTTGTCACATAATGTTAAGGCAGGAATCTATATCAGCCGTTACGGCGGAGATGAATTCGTCTGTCTGTGTGTAAATATGAAAGATCAGGAAGTAAAGGCTTATATCGAACAGGTAACGGAAGAGTTAAAACGGGAGCGGATTCAGCATGAGAAGCATCCTGATTCTGATATCCTTACGGTATCCATCGGATACTGCAATGAGACTTTCAGAACCGGCATAGAACCTGATGAATTGCTGAATATGGCGGATCAGGCACTGTATACGGTAAAAGCGAATGGAAGAAATGGTTGTGCCAGAAAGCAATACGGGATAGACTGAGAAATGATGATAAATTTAGTCTGATAATTTAAAGATGAAAATATTCTGGCACAAAAATAACCATCCTGCATATCATGGCAGGAGGGTGAATTTATGACCAATACATGCCAGTTAAGCAATAATACAAAAGCATATATAGACCAATACCGCTGCATATTCGAAAATATGGTTCAGAAGATGTCAGCGGCGAAACTTACGGAGAGCATTTCAGGCAGTTTCATAACACAGATGATACCCCATCACTATGCAGCCATTGCTATGTCAGAAAACCTGCTGAGGTATACAACCAATATTCCATTACAAAATATAGCAATGAATATCATCACATCCCAGCAGAAAAGCATTGAGAATATGACAGCGGTATATCCGGAGTGTCAGTGCTGCATGAATTATCCGGAAGAATTAAGCTGCTACAAGCAGAATAATGAACATATCCTGCAGAATATGTTTTATGAGATGAAGACAGCAGCAGTCGATAACAATATCGATGCTAATTTTATGCGTGAAATGATACCCCATCACAAAGGTGCGGTCTACATGTCCGAAAATGCACTGCAATTCCCAATTTGTTCCTCGCTGATTCCTTTATTAGATGCCATCGTAACATCCCAAAGGGAGGGCATCCGGAAAATGCAGAATCTGCTTCGCAAAGAAATAAATTGTAATTAAAAGAAAAGGGTTTTGCCGGAAAGTGAGAACAATCCGGCAAAACCCTTTTTCAGCAGGATGTGAAGATTCTGTTATAGCTGCTTATTATTCTGATAGACTGTTTTTGCAAAATATAGTAAACTGTATGCATTCAGGTTTTTAAATTAATCAAAACATTTCATGGAGGTTAACATCATACATCTATTATTTTTATGCAGCCAAAACAAAAGAAGAAGTCTGACGGCTGAAAAGGGGGGTGAAAAAATATGTGTGAAGAATGTTACAGTGAAAACAACCGGGTAACCCCTTTGTTAAATCCTCTGGAGTGCCTGGAAAATCATACACAATATATCTGTGGATCATGCGGACGCTGCATTTGCATAGAACACGATGAAAAGAGAGGTGTGCAAAGGTGGAATTTTCCCTTTAAATCATTAGATATTGCAAAACTGTATTTAAGAACTGCTGATTACACCAGGAAAAAGGCTTGTGGAATCTATGAACTAAAAAATGAAAAGGGACGCGTTTCTTATAAAATATTTGCTGATTTAGAAGATTTGCAATTGTTTCTAAAGAAAAATAAGAACAAAGTATGTGAAAAAATGGCTCCGGTTTACAGTGCCGGGGAGTTCCGGGAATATCCGTATACTCAAATAGAAAAATTAACACAGCAAGAAATAGAGCGATATATGTCTGAACGGTCATTGTAAAACGGCCCTGTCTTGTTTCTTTTTATAAAATCCCCAAAGAAAGTCGACACATAACAATCCGTATGTTATCATAATAATAGTATGATCAATAGGAACGGAGGCAGTTATGAGGAAGGAAGATATATGCAGTAAGGCCAGTCTGTTGATTCAACAGTTGATGGAGAGTTATGTTTCCGGGGATCAGATAAAGATTGAAAAAATGTTTGAATATCTTTCTCCAGACATCTTGGTGATTGGAACGGGCAAACACGAGTTTTATAAAGGTATGGAAGCGTTGATCAGCGGTCTCAAAAAGGATCAGGAGGAAGCACAGGGGATTGACTTTATTATCACAAGTGAGTGGTATGAAGCGAAATTGGTCAGTGAGGATGTCTGTATTGTATATGGGGAATTTGAAGCCTGTGAATCCAATGTTCAGGGTAAACAGGTAATTATTAATATGGATACCAGGATAACTTCTGTGGTACACGCTGAGCCGGACGGCAGATTAATTATAGACAGCCTGCATCATTCTGTTCCTTATGCCTATCAGCAGGAAGGGGAGTATTATCCCAAAACTTTTGCGAGTAAGGCAGAAGAAGCCATGCGGCGCAGTGCAGTGCTGGAAAAAGATATCCAGCTGGATTCTATGACCGGACTTTTTAACCGCAAGTATACCGAAAAGCACATTGCCAGACTGCTGGCGGAAGAGAAGACAGAGGGGCTGTTGCTTTTGCTTGATCTGGATGAGTTTAAAAGAGTTAACGATCAAAAAGGGCACCAGGCAGGAGATGCGCTTATTAAGCGCACGGCAGCTGTTCTGGCTGAACATGCAGGGACTTCAGGGATTGCTGGAAGGGTTGGAGGAGATGAGTTCATGCTGTTTCTAAAGGGGATTCGAAGCAGAGATGAAGGGGCTCAGATTGCTTCTGAACTGATAGAACAGGTGGGCAGAATATTTAACGGACTGGGGATGGAACAAAGCTGTTCCATTGGTATTGCAACCGTTGACAATGGGGAACTGTTATTTGCAGAAGCATACAGGATGGCAGATATAGCCTTGTATCAGGCAAAAGAAGCCGGGAGAGGGACATACTTCTGGTATGAAAACCACTGACAAAAAGGTGAAACCTTAAAGGTATTTATCAGATTAAGAAAAGAGAGGCAGACAATGGATAATCAGGAACAAAAACATAAACGTCGTGTAAGATATAAAGGGACTCATCCTAAAACATATAAGGAAAAATATAAGGAACTTCAGCCGGAAAAATATCCTGAGACAGTTGCTAAAGTAATTCAGAAGGGAAGTACGCCTGTGGGGATGCACATTTCTATTTGTGTAAAGGAAATACTGGATTTCTTGCAGATTAAACCGGGTCAGACCGGGTTAGATGCTACACTTGGATATGGTGGACATACTTTGGAGATGATGAAATGTCTGGAATCCCGGGGGCATATGTATGCTCTGGATGTTGATCCCATTGAAATTGTGAAAACAAGAGAACGTCTGGAGAACCTGGGATTTGGACCAGACATATTGACCATTTTGCAGATGAATTTTGCTGATATTGATCTGGTAGCTGAGAAAGCTGGTACTTTTGACTTTGTATTGGCGGATTTAGGCGTTTCTTCCATGCAGATAGATAATCCCGACAGGGGATTTTCTTATAAAAAAGAAGGCCCTTTAGATCTTCGTTTAAACCCGGAAAAAGGCATATCTGCAGCAGAACGCTTAAGAACTATTAGCAGGGAAGAATTGGTGGGAATGCTGCTTGATAATGCGGATGAACCTTATGCAGAAGAAATTTCCAATGCAGTAATTGCTGAACGTAAGCGAGGAAAAGCTATTGATACAACAACAAAACTCCAGCAGATTATTGGAAATGCACTGGAGTTTGTTCCTGCTGTTGAACGAAAAGAAGCAGTTAAGAAATCTTGTCAAAGGACTTTTCAGGCATTGAGAATCGATGTAAACAGTGAGTTTGAAGTGCTTTATCAATTCCTTGAGAAGCTCCCTAATGTACTGTCAAAAGGCGGACGGGCAGCTATACTGACCTTCCATTCCGGAGAGGACAGACTTGTTAAAAAGTCATTTAAGCAACTGTTCCGGGCAGGCGTTTACAGTGAAATTGCAACAGAAGTTATCCGGCCGTCTGCGGAAGAATGCAATCTGAACAGTCGTGCGAGATCTACAAAAATGCGTTGGGCAATTAAGGCATAATAAGGTGACACAAGCATAATTAAGGTGAGATGCATAATTTTGTGATATATGCATATTTTAGGTCATTAAAATGAATCTTGAATAGATTTAAACTAAATCATATTGTAGTTCTGTTCTGATCAGGAATTACAGTTTCTTTAATGGATTTACAGGTTCTGAAAGGACTTCCCGGATGCGGGGGATCATGTTTTTTGTATACAGATAACCTGCTTCCATACAGGCTGTCATGTATTCAAAGGTTAACAATCCAGCTTCAGCCGGAAGAGTTGGCTTCAGCAGCAGCCGCTCTTTTTGCGACAGGCAATCCTTCAGATCTCTGCTCATGATGGAGAACGCATGCAGGGATACTTCAAAAATAGAATTATTTGGCGGCTTTTTATAATCATCGCCCAGATCAACGGCGATGATTCTTTTTTCATCGGCGGCTGCCAGTAAATCAACGGGAAGATTATTCGTTACGCCGCCGTCAACCAACTGAAAGGTTTCCAGTTTTCTGGGCTGAAAAATTGCCGGAACGGAGGAACTTGCCATCATGATTTCACAAAGTTTTCCGGAGTGTTTCCAAAGGACATGCTCCAATGGATAAGTCCAGGCAAAGTTGGTAAATACGATGGTATCTCCGCTTTCAATATCAACTGCAGGAATCACTGTCTTTATATTGATATCTGATAATGATTGATTGCGGGTGAGCTCACACAGATACTCGGCAAGTTTATTTCCCTTTAACAACCCGGTGAGGGTTACTGTTTTTTTGCATATCATTTGAGGTAATAGTTTCAGAATATTCTTATAATCCGGATCCAGATAGGACAAACCGCGGCGGGAGAGATGTGTAACCACATTACACATTTCCGGGATACTCATTCCGGAGGCAAATAGTCCGGCTACAATACTCCCGGCGCTGGTTCCGGCAATGGATGATGGAAGAAGGTGTTCTTCATCCAGAGCTTTCAGCACGCCTACATGTGCCGCTCCTCTTGTGCCGCCTCCGGCCAATGCTAATCCATATTTCATGAAGCAACCTCCAAATACAAGGGTGTGGTATAATGTATGAGCGGGATGAGGATTATATGACCGTAAGATATAGTGGCTTGAGTCCTTAGTGTGCCATGAAGGGATTTTAGAAAGATGGATTAATTTCAAATTTGGAATTGGTTATGTTAAGTTGAAAAGTTAGATGAAGCTTAGAAAACAAGTTAAGATTAAAAGTTGGATAAAGCTCAGAAGCTTGGCTAAATTTAGATGTTTATAAAGCTTAGGATGCAGCATAAAGATAAGAAACAGAATAATACTGTCAGTTTGGAGGTATAAGGAAATGAGATTAAGGGTTTTGGTTGATAACAATACTTATATTGACCAATATTATAAAGGGGAGCCTGGGGTTAGTTATTATATTGAGGATGGAGATAAGCGCGTTTTATTTGACACCGGGTATTCTGATGTCTTGCTCACAAATGCGAGAGAGATGGGGATCAACCTGGATAAGCTGACGCATATTGTATTTTCTCACGGGCACAATGACCATACCAGAGGTTATAAATTTCTTGTGCAGCAGTATTCGTTACCGGATGTTAAAATTCTTGCACATCCCGATTGTTTCAAACCCAAAAGAGAGGGGGCAGAGGATATCGGGGCGCCGTTCTCTAATGAGGAAATGAAAAAAAACGGCAGCATGATATTGTCAAAGACTCCTGTCCAGTTAAGTGATAATCTGACTTTCCTGGGAGAAATCCCCTCTCTCAATGACTTTGAGGAGAGAGCTGACATTGGTGAACAATACAGCGGAGGAGTGTGGAAAGCGGATGAAGTAATGGATGATTCTGCTCTTGTGTATCAGTCCGGGATGGGGCTGTTTATTATTACCGGGTGTTCCCACAGCGGTATCTGCAATATCATTGAGTATAGTAAACAGGTATGCAAGGATAGCAGGATTCTGGGGGTACTGGGAGGATTTCACATATTTGATACGGATATGCGTTTCGAAAAAACCATAGAATACTTTATGGAAAATCAAATGGAAAAAATTTATCCCTGTCACTGTGTTTCCTTTCACGCCAGGGCAAAAATGAATGAATTACTTGAGGTTTACGAGGTTGGGGTAGGCTTAGAATTACTCTTATAAACTTAAATGTTAATTAAGACTTTACCGCAATCGCAGTAGGTGCAAAAAAATGCAGCATTAGAATGGATTGGTGAGAATGATAAAAATAGTACCGAATGCTATTTCGATGCTTAGAATCATGCTATCACTTTGGATGATAGTTCTTCTGAAAGAGCCGGGAACAACATTTTGGATTCTGTATGTTATCTGCGGTTTCAGTGATTTGGCGGACGGATGGATTGCGAGGAGATACCGGGTGACCAGCAGATCAGGTGAAGTACTGGACAGTATCGGGGATGTGATTATGATTGGAACATCCGGATATTTGGTGCTTAAGTCTGCCATCATTCCGGGATGGCTATGGATATGTCTATTCATCATTGCCGGAATACGTATACTTAGTTTGCTTGTGGGGTATATCAGATTTGGTACCTGGGCAACCATTCATACGTATGCAAACAAAGCAGCCGGTCTGGTATTGTTTATCGGGCTTCCATTTTATGTTCTCTGGGAATGGAATTCCGCTGTGATATTGATATGTGTAATAGCAGCAGTTTCTACTATAGAAGAACTGGCAATTCAGTTGTCAGCAGATAAATTAAATCGAAATACGCCTGGAATATGGAGATAATTCTCATTCATTTTTTGGATGAGGGTTATCTTTTTAATTGTTGACAAAACATTGTTCTGTTGTTATAATGACCACAGAACAATGTTTTGTCAATGAGAAAGGAGGGCATTATGACCCGAATTGTAAAAGCGCCGGATGTAAGGCGGCAGGAACTGATCGGAATAGCCCTGAAACAATTTTTAGAAAATGGATATGAAAAGACGTCCATACGTTCAATTTTGAAAGAAGCGGATGGGGAAATAGGTATGTTTTATCACTATTTTGAATCCAAGAATGAGATATACGAAGCAGCTTTAGAACATTACAACGAAAAATATATTGCTAAAATGACGGAGCTTATCAACGCTCCCGGTTTGGGTTTTCATGAGAAGCTGAATCAAATCTTTACCCTGCTGCCAGGCTCTCTCAGCGAATACAGTCTGATGCATAGCGAAAAAGTGAATCCCGATATTATGACTATATTGCATGGAAGAACATTGTTAAAAATGGTTCCCTTGTTTGAACAGTTGATTCGGGAAGGGTTAGATGAGCATATTATGAATACACCTGTTCCCAACATTCATTTGCTGAGTCAATTTATACTTTTTGGTATAAGCGCAATTATACACGATAGTAAAGTGCGTACCATGGAAGAAAAATACAGCCATATCAGAGCGCTTCTGTCTAAAATACTGGATGGGGATATGGGAAAATCATAAAAGAATAAATAGGAAAGTAATAAATGGAAGAACAAATATAAAAGAACAAATTAATAATTTAATAAGAGGAGGTAATGTAATATGATGAATTTTCCGGTAGGATTTTATGATTTTCATAAAGACACAGCTTTTAATTTCCAACTGAACCGATTTTATTCATTCGGTTGCCTGAGCTATGATACAATTGCAGAAATAAGTAAGGAGTTAACGGATTTTGACAGCTGGTTCCAGTCCTTTAGCAGCAGAGTCGAGACATTTCACAACAATGGGGATTTGGTGGCTTCGGCAACATGCCTGCGCGCAGCTTTGTTTTTCATGCTGGACGATCATGGCGATGTGAATAAACAAATGCAAAAAACACAGCTCTATGAACAATGCATGAACGAATATCAGGCAGCTTATAAAGATGCCGGTCTGACATATGTCAATGTTCCTTTTGAATCCGGTTATTTTCCCGTTATATACAAGTGCCATACCAATGAAAGCAAAGGTGACATTGTCGTACACGGAGGATATGATTCTTTTATTCAGGAACTGATTCCACTTGTACAGTATATTTACTCCAATGGTTACAATGTTTACATATTTGAGGGATTTGGCCAGGGTGAGGTTTTAAACAGATGCGGTTTGAAAATGAAACCGGAATGGGAGATCTGCACAAAAGTAATTTTGGATTATTTTCGGTTAAAAGAAGTGACTTTAATTGGCATTTCTTTAGGTGGATATCTGGCGGCGCGTGCGGCAGCTTATGAGGACCGCATAAAAAGGGTGGTGCTGTACGATTTAATTTATGATTTTTATGGAGCGGTCTTAGTTAAAGCACCGGATGAGCTTAAGAATCTGATTAGTCATTTAATGGATATCCCGGATAGTCCACAGTGGAAAAGTATTGAAGCAATCATGCAAGCAAACCCGTTTTCCCTTTGGCTGTTTCAGCAAGGCCAGGAGGTGTTTGGTAATATCACAACCCTTTATGATTATTATAAATGCATTAAGAATTACAATACCATAGAAATATCGCCCTTGATACAGCAGGATGTATTGATTCTCGCAGGGGAGGAAGACATCTATACCGCTTATTTTGAACAACAGAGGAAGGCTCTGACAAATGCAAAATCAGTGAGCGGCAGGATTTTCACGAAAGAAGAAAATGCATCACATCACTGTCAGGTTGGGAATCTGCAATTAGCTATGGATTATATTTTAACCTGGATAGACTCCAATTCTTAATGCAAAGAAGCAAGGCGTAATGAACCTTGCTTCTTTGTTTGTATAGATCATTGTGCCAACTGATCCAGCGACTTAAAGGTATAACCCATTTCTTCCCACTTGGTCAGGAGTTCATCCATAATGTCAGCATTCGTTTTCGAGGTGCTGTGCAGGAGAACAACGGCTCCCGGATGGATTCTGCCAAGGAGTTTTTTAAAGGCCTCTTCCTTAGTGGGCTGTTTATCCTGATACCAGTCAACATAAGCCAGGCTCCAGAAAAATGTTTTATATCCCAGTTCCTGGGCCATTTTTAAGTTGTTTTCACTGTATTTACCCTGTGGCGGACGGTAGAATTTTGTTAACGGCTGACCAACGGTGTCCTGATAGAGCTTCTCAAGGTCCTGTATTTCCTTGGAAAAGGACTCCATGGTTGACATTTTTGACATATCAGGGTGATGATAGGTGTGATTTCCCACAGTGTGGCCTTCTGCAACCATTCGTTTGACCAGATCAGGGCTGGTGGAAAGGAAGTTGCCCACAATAAAAAAGGTCGCCGGAGCATTATGTTTTTTCAGGGCATCTAAAATTGCGGATGTATTTCCATTTTCATACCCTGCGTCAAATGTCAGATACAGTACCTTCTCGGTGGTATCTTCTGCATAGTATGTATCGTATTTTTTCAGTTCTTCAAATGTTGCGTTTGCCACAGGCGGCTTTCCCTCTTCCTGGAAGCTGAGGCCCCAGTTTCCTTCCGCTGAGGACTGAATGGAGGTGCTGACGGTACTGTCTACAATTCTGGCGGCAAAATGACCGGCCAGAAAAGCTGCCACAAAAAGAAACGCGTATTTTGCCAGTTTTTTACAAAGTGCGTGGTTAATTTTAAACTTAATCATATACATTCCCAAAATCATTTTGTTCTATATATATTGGAGGAATACCGGAATCATGACTGTTTTGCTGAAATGGCTTGTTGCTGTGAAAAGGTGTTGAAGTGTTTACACTGCGGACAGATGAAAAATCTGTAAGATTTAATCGGTTATAGTTGATTTATAGGCGCAGGTAAGATATGCTAAAATAAATAGTTCATATTTTACAACGTGTAAGGGAGTATGTGCATGAAAAATGAAATTAAAAATTTAATTCTGGATCTGGGGGCTGATGTCTGCGGGATTGCTGATGTGGAAAGATTCCATGAGGCGCCCAGTGGTTTTCATCCGGCTGATATTTACAAAGACTGCAAATCTGTGATTGTAGTAGGAATTGCATTACCCAAAGGTGTAATGGAAGTGGAACCAAGGCTGATCTATGGTCATTTTAATTATCAGTCTTCCGTACAAGTAGATGCACTGGCATTCCGGGCGGCGAAGGAAATAGAAAAACGTTATGGCGGTATTGCAGTTCCCATACCTGCGGACAGCCCTTATGAGTATTGGGATAAGGACCGGATGGAAGGAAAAGGACTGATCTCCATGAAACATGCCGCAGTCGCAGCAGGACTTGGAACGCTGGGAAAGAGCAGCCTGTTTTTAAATAAAAAATATGGTACGCTTCTGACTCTGGGTGCCATCTTCACAAATATGGAACTGGAGGCAGATCCCCTGAGTGATCAGGTCTGTATAGAAGGCTGCAGTCTCTGCATCCGGAACTGTCCGGTACAGGCACTGGATGGAACGACTGCGGTTCAAAAGAAGTGCAGGCTGAATACATATGGAAAAACGGACAGAGGTTTTGATACGGTTGACTGCAATCAATGCAGGAAGGTCTGTCCCAGATGTTATGGTACCGGGAAATAACGTGCAAAGTTGAAAGGAGATGCTTATGAAAATAGCTGATGTCAGACAGAAGCAGAATCTAAGATATCTGCCCCTCCCCCCAAAGGAGGTCATCTACTGGAAAACAGGTGCATTATGCCGTCATTTTGGCATATGGAAAAACAGCCGGAAAGACGGTGCTTGGATAGCGAAGAAACTGTTCCGGCGTTTTGCCGAAATGTATCAGCTGCCAGTGAATTACGAAACGGTGGCAGGAAAAGCATATCTTTTACAAAATATTTATAAGGGGATTTTGGATATACCGAAACGTTTAAATGCGGGCGAAATTATTATGACACATCCTCTGAAATCATTGTCTGAGGAGGAAAACCGTATGCTGGCTGCTACAGTCAGCTGTATAAATTCGGAGGATTCTCTGGAAAAAACCTTAAAGTGGAGTATGAAAAGATACGGGATAGATACGGACAAGGCCAGAGTATTAAAATTCTTAGCAGAAAGCGTTATACTGGCTGGGGAGCAGATGATGCAGCAGAAAACCAAAAATAGTAACGTTGAATCTGCCCGGCATTCTGCCTGCAATTTCCCTAAGAAGCTGTCTGATTATATGGCGTTGCAGATACAGGAAATCTCCGCACTGAGCAGTGATACCATTAATCTGTCCAGCCCTGAGGTGATCCATGATATCCGGGTGGCTTTTCGAAAACTGCTGTCTCTGTCGATAATTTTTGAGAGATACATAAGTGACAGGTGGAAGCAGGAATGCATAATCAGGTTAAAGGAAAACCTCAAGATACTGGGCAGTCTGAGGGATCTGGATATAATGCAGGAAAAGACGGTGTATTTTTTGAAAAAAAGTGGATATAACATAAAAGATGTTCCTGTTTTGTGGAAAATGATTGAGCAGAACAGAGACAGCCGTTTAAGTGAAGTATCTAGTCATTGCAGTTCAGCCTCATATGAAGCGTTTGTAAGGGACATCGGGTCCTATCTAAAAACGGGCATATGCAGGCCGGTTCTGACAAAAGGAGGAAAAGTGATGGCGTTCCAGAGCAGGCAGGTTATGGAAGCAAGCCTCTTTCAGTGCGCTGCACAGTTAAAGGCCTATGATGAATGGATCCATGGACTGGCTGTCCCCGAACCGGTGCTGCACCAGATGCGGATTGCGTTTAAAAATATGCGATATGTTCTGGACTTTTTTCGGGAAGAGTCAGGAGTAAAAGGGCAGAAGCTTATGAATAGCTGCATCTGGTTCCAGACGGTAATCGGAGATCTGCATGACGAAACGGTATTGATAGGCAGTCTGCAGGAGCTGCTGCAAGAAATAAATAACAAGGGTGCACAAAAAGAAGAAATACGGATTATAAAAAGCTTTATCGGTTTTTCCCAAAATGAAAGAATGGAATTACTGGGAGTATTCAGAAAAAAATGGAAGGAGTTTTCTGCCCGGAGCGCCGCCCAGCCTAAATACGTCGAAATATAGTGCCTGATATCTGTGTCAGGTGTGCGACTGTGAATTGACGGCGTAGCGGGCTATGGCTAGATTCACAGTCGTGCACCTGGCGCAGATAGCGGGTGCTATATAGTGGCGTATTTGCGCCGGGCGGCACTAGTCTGAATATTACAAAGAGCAAGCAGTAAATCAAAGAAAATTTAGGAGAACGACAAAATGATAGATCAATTAAACATCAGGCTTGAAAAGCCGGAGGATTACAGAACGGTAGAAGAGTTGACCCGTGAAGCATTTTGGAATGTCTATGTACCGGGGTGTACAGAACATTTTATGATCCATAATCTGAGAGAGCAAAAGGAATTTATCAAAGAGCTGGATCTGGTAGCGGAATTGGATGGAAAGATTGTAGGGCACATTGCGTATACGCTGGGCGCTATAGTGACGGATGCAGAAGAGGCATTTGAGGTGGTGTGTTTTGGACCGGTGAGCGTACATCCTGATTATAAAAAGAAAGGAATCGGTTCAGCACTGATCCGTTACTCTCTGGAAAAGGCGAAAAAGCTTGGATATCAGGCAGTTTGCATTTTCGGTGATCCACGGTATTACAGCAGATTTGGATTTCACTGTGGAGAAAAATATGAGATTAAGACGGAAGACGGCAAATATGCAGTGCCGATGCAGCTTCTGGAATTAATACCCGGGGTTCTTAATGGAATTCAGGGAAGATTTATTGAGAGCAGTGGATTTGAAGTAAAGGAAGAGGAATTCGAAGCATTTGAACGTACTTTTCCTCCCAAAGAAAAAAAGGAAGAGGAATCCCAGATTGATTTCCGGGTTCTGGTAAACTTAAGGTTTTAGCGAAAATAAAAACAAATAATGGAAGCAATAGGAAAGAAATACAGCTGGACATGAGAGTAATTTTACAAAAATGCTCAAATGGACCGGCTTTTTTCGTGTGTCTAAAAATAGGAGATATTGAGTCGTGAAACAGGGTTGTTGACGGTAAAATAAAATATTTGACACTATTCTAAAAAACATACTTGACAAAAATCTGTACATTATATATAATTCTAATTGTAGAGCACACGTGTACGCAAATAAAGTTCACCAAAACATGTCTCGATCAAAACAATATTAGGGGGGACTAATGGTGATAATCACCAGGGTAGTTTTTTAAAAAGTCACTGCAAAGATTTTAGAAAATTGCTCTAAGGAAACTGGGACTGTGTGAAGAAGCCACCAGCCAGTATTCATTCTATATGGAGGTAGAATATGAAAGCGAAAAAGTTTTGGAGTGTATTATTAGCAGCAAGTTTGACAGCAGGTGCATTAGCAGGATGCGGGGGAAGCACATCAGGTAGTAAAGAAACAGCGTCCGGAAATGAAAGCACAAGTACAAAAGGGGCTGGAGAGTCCGGAACAGCAGGCGAAGAAAAGGAAACAGATACTGCAGCCGCAGGAGAACAGACATCAGGAGAACAGTCATCTGATGGGCAGTCATCCGGTGAAGCAGTAACCCTGGATTTCTGGAATGTATTTACCGGTTCCGACGGAGATATTTTAAGAGAGATCGTGGATAACTATAATGCTGTGAATACGGATAACATAACGATTAATATGGATATCATGCCGAATGATACGCTCCAGCAGAAGCTGCCGGCAGCAATTGCCACGAATACGGCACCTGATTTTGTTCTGTTTGGTATAGAGAATATCGCACCTTATGTTAGTAATGATTCTTTAGAGGACATCAGTGATTTTTGGGAAACAACAGGGGTGGACAAAACGAATTTTCTGGATAATGTAGTGGATCTTTCCTGTGTGGACGGAAAATTATACGGTGTACCAATGCAGTATAACGTGCAGTACCTGTATTGGAATAAAGATATGTTTGAAGCAGCAGGTCTTGACCCGGAGACACCCCCTGCAACCATGGACGAATTAGCACAGTTTGCGGAAAAACTTACGGACGAGTCTAAGAGACAATATGGACTGGCACTGCCCACCAATGTCACCTATATGCAATTCTTATGGGCAAACGGGGGAGATGCGGATGACCCGGTAAAGAATGAAAACTTACTTGATTCTGAAGCAAACGTGAAGACCCTGGAATGGCTGCAGGATCTGGCTGTAAATAAGAAAGTGACCCCCATGAATCTTACGGGACCGGATGCAGATACCATGCTTCAGGCAGGGCAGATTGCAATGTATATGAGCGGGCCATGGCAGATCAACGGTTTAAAAGAAGCAGGCATTAATTTTGGTATCGCGCCTTGTGTATCCGGCAGTGACGGTGCCTATTCTCCGGCAGGCGGATGCAGTTACATGATTCCAAAGGGAATAGATGAAACGAAAAAAGCGGCTGTCTATAAATTTATGAAATATTGGCTGTCCGATGAAACACTGAAAGAATGGTCACAGAGAAACGGATTCCCTGTATGGTCCAAATCATTGCTGGAAGATCCGGAAATTAAAGATGACGAAGTATTGAACTCCATATCCAAGGCAACGGAGATTGGCAGATCCTATAATCTGGGATATTCACTGGCAAGCCAGATTGATAACGATGTTATGATTCCCATGTTTGAAAAGGTAATTACAGGAGCAGCAGCCCCGGATGCAGCATTGGAAGAAGCGGTTTCAGCAATGGATAAAGTGCTGGGGAAATAAAGGTATTGCGTTATCGTACTACGGAATATGGAATGGAATGTAAAGGTTGAAAGAAAATGAATAATAGAAAGGAAGCCACGGTATCTTTCTTTCAACCTGTCTTATTGTGGCAGTATTGCAGGCATCGCTGCAATACGCAATGGGTATAACTATGAAGAAACCAAAAAAATATCGGCCGCATAATCAGAAATGTTCGTATCTGTTTATTTTGCCGTCGATGATTATTTTAACAATATTTGTGTTTATACCACTGGTGTCTTCGCTGGTGATCAGCCTGTTGAATATGAATATCTTTATGAAAGATATTTCATTCGCGGGACTTACAAATTTCAAACAGCTATTCCAGGATTCCAGGGTGGGAAACGCTACTTTTAACAGCCTGTATTTCACACTTTTTGAAGTACCCCTTCAAGTGGGTCTGGCACTGCTGCTGGCAATGTATGTAGCGAAAAATAACAGATATACCAAACTGCTGCGGTCTACTTATTATCTGCCCTTTGTATGCTCCATGACCGCTATCAGTATTATATGGTCCATGCTTCTGGATCCCAACATGGGACTGGTACCTTACTGGCTGGAGCAGACGGGACTTAAATCCATCTCTTTTCTAAAGGATCCGAATCTGGCAATGCCTACGGTAATTGCAGTTACGGCATGGAAAGGCTTTGGCTATACGCTGACCTTGATAACGGCTGCGGTCCTGAATATTTCGGCATCTCTCTATGAAGCAGCGGACATGGACGGCGCGGGACAGTGGAAGAAATTTATCCATATTACAATACCGGGCATTTTTCCCACCATCAGCTTTTGTGTGGTCACAACGACCATAAGTGCCCTTCAGGTATTTGACCAGACTTATGTCATGACTCAGGGAGGTCCGCTGAACAGGACGGAGACGGTGGTGCAGTATATTTATGACAGAGGATTCCAGACTGCACCCTATGATCTTGGTTATGCTTCTTCCATATCGGTATATCTCTTTGTGATTATAGCAGTTATCACGTTTGTATTGAAAAAGTTTGTACTGAATAAGGGGGAGGAAGCAAATGATTAAAAAAAGATCCCTTGGAAATATCGTTGGCGTTATCTTAACGCTGTTTGTAGCCCTGACGGTTGTCATTCCCATTTTGTGGCTGCTGGTATCTTCCTTTAAAACGGATGTGGGCGTTATTCAGTATCCACCGAAATTTTTCCCGGTGGAATGGACGCTCAACCAGTTTAAGTATGTCACAAAGAGTATTCCTATTTTTGATATGACCAAAAACACTGTGATTTTTGCAGGTGCGGTAACGGTTCTCAGTGTATTTTTTGATTCCATGGCAGGGTATGCATTTGCCAGAATGAATTTTAGAGGATCGGGCGTTATCTTTTCCATTATATTGCTGACTATGATGGTACCATTTCAAATTATCATGACACCACTTTACATTGAAGTCTATAAATTAAATCTGTTAGATACTTATTTGGGATTGATACTCCCAAGAGCTACAAGTGCATTTGGCATCTATATGATGCGGTCATTTTTTGCAGGGCTGCCAAAATCCATAGAAGAATCCGGACGTATCGATGGCATGGGAGAATTCCGGATCTACTGGTCACTGATGCTCCCCCTGTGCAAACCGGCAATTGCAAGCCTTGGCATTTTCCACTTTATGAATAACTGGAATGATCTGCTTTATCCGCTGATGATGACCAGTTCGGCAGATAAGAGAACACTGTCCGCCGGTCTTGCTGTCCTTGTGGGCAACAAAGTGATCAAATACGGTCCTACCCTTGCGGCGACACTGATCTCTCTGGCACCCTTATTGATCTTATATATATTCTGCCAGAAATATTTTGTGGAGGGAATAGCTACCGCAGGTATGAAGGAGTAGAGATTCCGAATGGTTATTGCGATTTATGACACGGAGTTGGAAGAAATTACAAAATAGAAAGGAAGCCACAGCGTGAATCTTTCAACCAGTAAATTGTGGCTTTATGACAGTAGGTAGAAGAATGAAGAAAGCGGTTATGATTGTAAATAAAAGTTTCAAAAAAGGAAAGATTGATAAACGGATCTATGGTTCCTTTGTGGAACATATGGGGCGGGTAGTGTATTCCGGCATCTATGAGCCGGGGCATCCAACGGCTGATAAAGACGGATTCCGGCAGGATGTTCTGGAAAAAGTAAAAGAAATGGGAGTTACGGCAGTCCGGTATCCGGGAGGAAATTTTGTATCCTGTTATGACTGGAGGGATGGCGTAGGTCCGGTGGAAGAACGGCCACGCAGGCTGGAAATCGCATGGCGGGCAATTGAAACAAACGAAATCGGAACAAATGAATTTATGAAGTGGGCTGAAAAAGCGGAGATTGAACCGGTTTTTGCAGTGAATCTGGGGACCAAGGGGATTGAAAATGCAGTTTCTTTTGTGGAGTACTGCAATATACCCCAGGGAACTTTTTACAGTGATATGCGTAAAAGCCATGGAGTGGAAAATCCATATGGGATTCAGACCTGGTGTCTGGGAAATGAAATGGACGGGGACTGGCAGATCGGGCATAAGACCGCGGAGGAATACGGACGTCTGGCTCAGGAAACAGCAAAGGCAATGAAGCAGGTGGACAGCAGCATCAAAGTGGTCTCCTGCGGCAGCTCTAAATCCGACATGGCAACTTATCCGGAATGGGAAGCCATTACGCTGAATTATACGTATGATTATGTTGACTATATCTCGCTGCACCAGTATTACGACGGGCAGGATAAGGGGACTCCTTATTTTCTGGCACAGTCATTAGATATGGAACGTTATATTAAGACGGTGATCGGTACCTGCGATTATGTGAAGGCAAAAAAGCGTTCGGATAAAGAATTGTACATCAGTTTCGATGAATGGGGCGTGTGGTCCATGGCGGATGTGGAAGTGGCTGCCCAGGTGGATGAAAGTCCCTGGCAGGTAGCGCCAAACTTAAGCGAGCAGATCTACAGCATGGAAGACTCACTTTTATTTGCCAGTATGCTGATGAATTTCCTGAAATATGCAGACCGCATTAAGATCGCCTGCCAGTCTCTCCTTACGAATATCAGCGCTGCTATTATGACGGAAAAAGGCGGCGGAGTCTGGGTACAGCCAATCTTTTATCCATTTTCCTATACATCCAGATATGGAAGAGGAATTGTCCTGGAGGAAGTATTTGACTGCCCGGCATATGCCTGTGATCTGTTTAGTGAGGTACCTTATGCAGACAGCGTAACGGTATATAATGAAGAAGATCATGAAGTGGTCTTTTTCCTGATCAACCGGAGTGAGGATGAGTCTATCTGTTTTGAATGCGAACTGCAGGGATTTCAAGTGGAGGAAATTGCAGAGCAGGTAACCATGAGCTGTGAGGATAAGAAAATGACTAATTTAGTCCGCCACGATGCGGTGAAGCCCCGCAGGGTATCCGGTGGAAAAGTGGAAGGAAACCGTGTGGCATGTGAGCTTCAACCCCTGTCCTGGAATATGATCCGGGTAAAAGTACGTGTGTGATAGCATCTCGTGCCTCCGCACCGGAAATTCATATTGTAAACCCATATGGATTGTAATAGAATAAAATGCAAGAGGGGGTATAAAGATGGGTATAACTACAAAGGATCTGGCTCTGTTGTGCGGCGTGTCCAGGACAACCGTTCACCGGGCACTTCACAATACAGGAAGAATTAATGAAGAGACGAAAGATATGATTCTGAAAATAGCAAAGGAACATGACTATCGTCCCGACATGCTCGCAAGGGGGCTGGTTAAGGGAAAAACATTTTATATCGGCGTTGTAATTATGGATTCCGACAACCGTTATTTTTCCCAGATGTTAAATGCAATTGTAAGAGAGGCCAGGAAGATTGATTATTCCGTGAATATCGCCTTCCATGAAAATAAATCAGAAATAGAGAGGGAGCAGCTGTGCCGGCTGGCGGATTACCATATGGACGGGATCATCCTGTCCTCCATTAACAAAGGGGAGGCATATAAGGAATTTTTAAAAAGCCTTGAGATCCCCATTGTTACCATTGACAATAAGGTGGCAAAGGGAATTCCATTTGTGGGCATAGATGGAAAAAAAGCCGCTGGAGAGGCTGCGGAGAAGATTGTTCAGAAGAAATATGAAAGGATCATCTTTGTATGCCCGCCTTTGGCGGATGCAACCAAAGAAAATGTCTATGTGCATGAAGAGAGGGCAAAAGGATTTCAAGAGACTATGGATCGCTATCCGGATGTGGAACAGGGGTTGATTCAAAGCTGGGAATACCTGGAACCGGCATATGAGGAACTTCTGCATACCGATAAGCGGACGGCTTTTTTCTGTACCTCTGATATGATCGCGCTGGAATTAATGAGATATTTGCAGCTGAAAGGGAAAAAAGTAGTAACAGACTATGGAATCATGGGTTTTGATAATATTGATATCCTGCGTTATGTTTCCCCTCAGCTGTCCACGATTTATAATTCCGTGGAAGAGGTGGCACAGACTTCTGTAAGTCTGTTATTTGACCTGATTAATGAAAAGAAAGTAAAAAAGGAACGTATCGTAAAGTACAAACCGGTGGACGGAGACACACTGGGTTGATTTATATATGGCAGCGGAGGCATAAAGGAAATGAAAGAAGGACTTAAATATAATACACCATGGATTTTACAGCGGGCAGATCCGTATGTTTACCAGCACAGTGATGGCTGGTATTATTTCACCGCTTCCGTACCTGCTTATGACGGAATCGTACTGCGCCGTGCAAGGAGCCTGGAGGAATTACCGGGTGCGCCGGAGACAGAAATCTGGCATAAGCATGAGAGCGGGAATATGAGTGAACACATCTGGGCACCGGAACTGCATTACCTGGACAGGAAATGGTATCTGTATTATGCAGCGGGTGATAAGGAAGATGTATGGGCAATCCGCCCTTATGTACTGGAATGCTGTGAGGAAGATCCGATTACCGGTACCTGGAGAGAAATGGGAATGATGCAGTGTGCAGATGACGATGAATTTTCATTTCACGGCTTTTCCCTGGATGCCACTGTATTTGAAAATCGGGGCAGATACTATTATGTATGGGCGGAAAAAGTTGGAGTTGGAAAGCAGATTTCCAACCTCTATATCGCAGAATTAGAAACGCCTTATAAGTTAAAAACCGTACAGGTGCTTCTGACCACACCGGACTATTCCTGGGAACGTGTTGGATTCTGGGTAAATGAGGGCCCGGCTGTATTAAAAAAAGACGGACGGATATTCCTGACCTATTCCGCCAGTGAAACAGGTACGGCTTATTGCATGGGGATGCTCAGTGCTGACGGCGAAAGTGATTTGCTGGATCCTCTGTCCTGGAAAAAAGAGCGTATGCCGGTATTGGCATCAGAGGAAGCCTGTGGCATCTACGGACCCGGACATAATTCCTTTACAAAAGATAAGCAGGGGAATGACATAATGGTGTATCATGCGCGGACGGAGAGGGAAATCACCGGTGATCCATTGTATAACCCAAACCGGCATGCGATGTTAATGCAGGTAAAATGGAATGAAAAGGGCTTCCCGTTTTTTCGGATTGTATCATAAATTCATTGCCTATAAAAATTCATATAATCATAAAATTTTTATTAATTCATATCATTCATAAAAAAATCAAAAAAACTTCCGGCTGCCTGTTTACTGCCGGAAGTTTTTATATTTAACTTTCTTTCATTTCGAAAAATAGAATATGGGCTTCTGCCTGTGCCTGTATCGTTAATTTCCCGGCAGCGATTTCTGCGCCGTCTCTTTTTTCTAAAGTGACTTGATTTAACTTTGCCCGTCCTTCGATTAAAACCAGATATGCCTGTCGTCCAGGGAGGATTTCATATTCCAAGGATTGATTCTGAACCAGCTGGGTTACAAAAATATTCATATCCTGATGAATGCGTATAGGCGCTTTCCCGTTTTCAGGGGAAACGATCTGTGTCCATTGGTTCAGTCGGTTGGTCCAGGGAAAATGATAGTCCCCATATTGGGGGATATAATTGTCGGCATCCGGCAAAATCCAGATCTGCAACAAGCGCAGGCGTTCATCGGATTCGTTTAATTCACTGTGGAAAATGCCGCTCCCGGCACTCATGTATTGTACGTCACCCCGGGTAAGTGTACGCTTATTGTCCATGCTGTCTCCATGGGTGAGTTCACCGTCAGCAACATAGGTGATTATTTCCATGTTTTTGTGGGGATGTGTATCAAATCCGGTGTGGGGCTGTATAATATCGTCATTTATGACGCGCAAAGCCCCATATTGGATATTGTCAGGATTGTAGTATTCTGCAAATGAAAAATGAAACCAGCTGTCCAGCCATCCCAGTTCACTTCTGCCCATCTTACTGTGGTCTACTCTTTTTATCATAGGAACCCTCCTCTTGCACATTCCGGTGCAGTCTGCTGTATCGTTACCGTTAATTCTGAATCTTTAGCCCCGCTGTATCAGTAGTATACACATATCATAAGCTTTTAATCTAAAAAAGGCAAATATATTTATAGAGGATTCCGAAATATTGTTTGATTCATGGACTAATTTAATTTATTTATTTTTAATAATTACAGGATTGACAATTTCATTCCATAAGCATATACTTATCAAAGTGAATAATTAACTATGTTAACTAATATCATAGATAAATAATTCTGTGGTATCTAATTAGGAAAGTGAAGGAAGAAAGGAGTATGGATATGAATGAAAAAAATCTAAAAGAAGAGTTTATGCGGGTATCCCATCGTATGAGAAAGCTGAATATGAGCCATATTTTTTCCGATGTATCACAGGGTGAATTCTTTGCACTGGAAATGCTTCGGAAGTGCCAGAAGAGAACCGGTGACGGTGGCATTATCGTATCGGATCTGGCGAAGAGCCTCCGGGTTTCTCCACCGGCTGCATCAAGGATGCTTCGAAATATGGAAGAAAAAGGTCTGATACGAAGAGAAATAGATAAAAATAACCGCAGAAACACCTATGTGTATCTTACCGATAAAGGACTGGAGAGCCGTGAGATGGCTGCAAAGGCGATGGATGATTTTACTGGGAGGGTCATGAAACGCATGGGAGATGAAAATGTAGAAATGCTGATCAGCCTGATACAGAAAATGACTTCTATTATGGAAGAAGAGCTGGCTGAAAAAGGGAAAGGAGATAAGGATGAAGAAACTCTTTAAATATTTAAGTGAGTGTAAAATGCTGATCCTTTGCATTGTGCTGCTATTGGTGGTGCAGGCTTACTGTGATCTGGCACTGCCATCGTATACTTCCGATATTGTAGACGTGGGAATCCAGCAGGGCGGTATCGCCAATGTGGCACCGGACCAGATGCGCCAGGAAACCATGGATAGTCTGTGCCTGTTTCTGACAGATAAGGAAGAAAAAACGGTAAAATCTGCTTATGGTAAGCAAGAGGATGGTTTTCTGCATCTGAATAAAGATGGCAGAAAAGATATTGAGAAACTGGATAAAATCCTGGGAACACCGATGCTGATGCTCTCGAGTGCAAAAGATTCCGGAAAGGTGAATATTGACCAGATCAAAAAGGCTCTTGCTTCCGGGATGATGACAAAGGATCAGATCCTTCAAATGAAGGACCAGGCAATGGAAAAGTTTGGGGAATACAGCGATTCCATCATAGCACAAAAAGCGTTGCTGTTCGACAAGGAAGAGTATCAGGCGATGGGAATTGACCTGGGTGATTACCAGACCAATTATTTGATCCATAAAGGGCTGTTGATGCTTGCGTTGGCTATTGTATCCATGATTGCAGCAGTCTTCGTGGGAATGCTGGCATCTTATACCGCTGCTAAGATTGGTATGACCCTGAGAGGAAAAGTGTTTAAAAAAGTACTGTCTTTCTCCAATACGGAGATGGACCAGTATTCCACTGCTTCCCTGATTACCCGCAGTACCAACGATGTTCAGCAGATTCAGATGGTGTCCGTCATGTTGCTGCGTATGGTTCTCTATGCACCGATTCTGGGCATAGGAGGCATTATCAAAGTAGGGTATACGGAAACTGGCATGGGGTGGATTATCGGGGTAGCGGTAGGCGCGATTATTTTACTGGTGGGTATTTTGTTCTCAGTAGCTATGCCGAAATTCAAGAAAATGCAGACATTGGTGGATAAATTAAATCTGGTATCCAGGGAGATTTTAACGGGTATCCCTGTAATTCGTGCATTCAGCAGAGAAAAATATGAAGAGAAACGATTTGCCAATGCCAATCAGGATTTAAAGTCCACACAGTTATTCACAAATCGTGTTATGACCTTTATGATGCCGGCAATGATGCTGATCATGAACTGTATCACCGTTATGATCGTATGGTTTGGCGGCAAGGGGATTGATGCAGGGAATCTTCAGGTTGGAGATATGATGGCGTTTATTACGTATACCATGCAGATCGTCATGTCCTTCCTGATGTTAACCATGATCTCCATTATGCTTCCAAGGGCAGGCGTATCCGCAAATCGTATTGCAGAAGTTATTGAGACCGATGTAGTTATTACAGATAAAGAACATACCATGGATGACAGCAGAGCACAGTGGAATGGAACGATTGCATTTGAAGACGTTTCCTTCCGTTATCCAGGGGCAGATGAAGATGCGCTGGAACATTTGAACTTTACGGCAAAACCCGGGCAGACCACTGCAATTATCGGCAGTACGGGATGCGGAAAATCCACTTTGATTCATCTGATACCAAGATTTTATGATGTGACCGGTGGCAGAATAACGTTAGACGGCGTGGATATCCGGGATTTATCCAGAAACAAATTAAGAGATTTATTGGGATTCGTTCCCCAGAAAGGCGTACTTTTTTCAGGGGATATTGAATCAAATATCAAGTTTGGCGGGGAGGAGATTCCTGATGCATATATGAAAGAGGCAGCAGGAATTGCACAGGCGGTGGAATTTATTGATACCAAACCGGAGAAATACCACAGCAGTATATCAGAAGGCGGAAGCAACGTTTCCGGCGGACAAAAGCAGCGTCTTTCCATTGCAAGGGCAATTGCCAAAAAGCCCAGGATATTTCTGTTTGATGACAGTTTTTCGGCGCTGGACTATAAGACAGATGTGGTATTGCGTAAGGCTCTGAATGAGAAAATCTTGGATGCCACGATCATTATCGTTGCACAGAGGATCAGTACCATTCTACATGCGGATCAGATTATCGTATTGGATGAGGGCAGAATTGCAGGAACCGGTACCCACGAACAATTGCTGGAAAGCTGTGAAACCTATCTGGAAATTGCCAGATCCCAGTTATCTGAAGCAGAATTGAAAGGAGGTGCTGCATCATGAGTGAAGAAAACAATAAGGCTCCAAGAATGAAAGCAGGCGGCCATGGACCGGGTTCCAGAATGGCACCAGGAGAGAAGGCAAAAGATTTTAAAGGAACGATCCGCAAACTGGCGGGTTATATGGGGAGTTATAAAATTGCACTGATAGGCGTATTGATTTTTGCAGTAGGTGGTACGATTTTCGGTATTTTGGGACCTAAGATTCTGGGTAAGGCTACCACGGAATTATTTAATGGTCTGGTAGCAAAAGTTTCTGGAACAGGGGGCATAGATTTTACAAAGTTGGGACAGATTCTGTTGTTTCTGTTAGGATTATATTTATTTAGTTCCTGCCTGTCTTTTGTGCAGGGATGGATTATGAGCGGCATTTCACAAAAGCTCTGTTACCGTTTTCGTGAAGAGATTTCTCAGAAAATCAACAGGATGCCCATGAAGTATTTTGAATCCAAAACCGTGGGCGAGGTTTTATCACGTATTACAAACGATGTGGACACCTTGGGACAGAGCCTGAATCAGAGCATTACCCAGTTGATTACATCCATAACACAGATGATTGGTATTTTTATCATGATGATGAGCATCAGTCCTCTTATGACCCTGATTGCAATTGTAATTCTTCCCATATCTGCGATTTTGATTGGTGTTGTTGTGAAGTGTTCTCAGAAGTATTTCGTTGCACAGCAGAAATACCTGGGGGAGATCAACGGACAGGTAGAAGAAGTCTACAGCGGTCACAGTATCGTTCAGGCATTTAACCGGGAGAAGACTGTAGAAAAAGAGTTTGATGAAACCAATGAGGTACTGTTTCAGTCTGCATGGAAATCACAGTTTTTATCCGGAATGATGCAGCCCATTATGGGTTTTATCGGGAACCTGGGTTATGTCGCAGTTGCAGTCAGCGGAAGTATCCTGGCAGTCAAAGGTGCCATCGAAGTTGGTGATATCCAGTCCTTTATTCAGTATGTGAAGAGCTTTACCCAGCCCATCGCTCAGGTAGCGCAGGTGTCCAACATGCTTCAGTCAACAGCTGCAGCAGCAGAACGGGTATTTGAATTTCTGGGTGAAGAAGAAGAAGAACTGGTTGCAAAAAATCCGGTTGAGATCGATAATATAGAAGGAAGGGTAACTTTCCAGCACGTTCATTTTGGATACGATCCGGACAAAATTATCATCAATGATTTTAATTGTGAAGTTGACCCGGGGCAGACGGTTGCAATTGTAGGGCCTACCGGAGCAGGCAAGACCACCATGGTCAAACTGCTGATGCGTTTCTATGATGTGAACAGCGGATGCATTCAGGTGGACGGACATGATATTCGGGATTTAGGCAGAAGTGAGCTGAGGGAATACTTTGGCATGGTACTGCAGGATACCTGGTTGTTTAAGGGAACCATTATGGAGAATATAAGGTACGGACGGCTAGAGGCAACGGATGAAGAGGTTATCGCAGCAGCGAAAGCGGCACATGCACACCACTTTATCCAGACACTTCCGGGCGGCTATCAAATGGAACTCAATGAGGATGCCAGCAATGTATCCCAGGGCCAGAAGCAGCTGATCACAATAGCAAGAGCCATATTGGCTGACAATAAGATTATGATCCTGGACGAAGCTACAAGTTCCGTAGATACCAGAACGGAATCCAGAATACAAAAGGCTATGAACAATCTGATGAAAGGGCGTACCAGTTTTGTAATCGCCCATCGTTTATCTACGATAAAGGATGCCGACCTAATTTTAGTAATGAAGGACGGCGATATTATAGAACAGGGTAACCATGAAGAGCTGCTTGCAAAAGAGGGATTCTATGCAAGCCTGTACAATTCCCAGTTTGAGGAAATGACAGCTTAAGACAGCTTAAAAGGAGGAAATAGTAAGATGAGCAGAAAATGTATCACAATCGACAGACAGTATGGAAGTGGTGGAAGAGAGGTAGGGAAAATGCTGGCAAAGCGGCTGGATATTCCTTTCTATGATAATGAACTGCTGATGATCGCCGCAGAAAAGTATGGTATCAATCCGGGAATTATGCGTGAACATGATGAAAAGAGAAACGGAAGCCTTTTATATAATATAGCGATCATGACCAACGGACAGTATGATAAGGTCAACCAGCCCTATAAGATTTTCCAGGCAGAGTGTGATACCATCAGGCGTCTGGCTGATGATGGTCCCTGCATCTTTATTGGAAGATGTTCCGATTATGCACTGAAGGATAAATGTAAGACACTGAATATTTTTATCTATGCATCTGCTATGGCTGACCGCATTAACCGGGCAGGCAGCGTGGATAAAGTAGAGAAGAAAAATATCGAACGTTTTATCAAGCAAAAGGATATGCAGAGAAAAAGTTACTATAACTCTTTCACGGAAAAAGAGTGGGGAGATATGGCAAATTATGATCTGTGTCTGAATACCTCTACTCTGGGATATGAGCAGTGTGTGGATATTATTGAAAAAGTTTATAGAGGGTAGAGCTTGTCTTTATTTAGCTAGAACACAGTGAGTTTATGGGGGGATAAGACATTAAATTTGGGTTTTGCTGAGTAAGGACGCTTTGTATAAGATAGGTAGTGTACGAAAAGATGGGCGTGGGAAACTGGTATGGACTCCGTCAGCTGGCCGCAGA
>JAGZJZ010000134.1 GCA_018365455.1 Clostridiales bacterium | reverse complement strand
TTCAAAATGAAGATTATACCAGACATTAAAGCAACCTTTGGAGATACTTACTTTTTAGGCTTCACAGAGAAAAAGAAATTTGATCCTACAACCAACAAACGCACAGAAGAAAACGAAAGCTATGTATGCAGACTTGCATCTTCCGAATTACAAGGACAGATTGAAGTAACGGTTCCTTTAAGTACCACGGTCGATCAACTTAAATTCAACGAAAAAGTCTTAATGCAGAACGTGGTTATCGATCCGTATGCCAGAAACTCAGGCGGTTCGTTTGCACAGGTCATCCTCCGGTGTACGGCAAAAGCGATTATACCGGATGCATCCGCCAAACCTGCCATTGACCGAAGTATCGGACAGAAATAATATTTCACAGTCGGGCGGCTTTCTGACAGACAGGGCGCCGCCCGCTGGGCTGCGGAGCATAAGCCCAGGCGGCAGCGTAGGGCGGTGCCCTGGCTGCGTGAGCGAGTCCGCCAGGACGAACGAACAAAGCTTCTTACCTCCCCTATACTAATAGGGAGGTAGACAATACAAAAAAATTCCGTAAGCGGGCAGGGCATCCCAGCCATATATCCGCCTTGCGGAGCCAAAATAAAGGAGTAATTCAAAATGGACAACAACGAAAAAGAACTGGATGCACTCATTGACTGGGTTCAGGTGACATTTAAAGAACTAAACCACCTGAAAATCATGAAATACATTTTACAGTTTGATCAAGGACTTATGACCCATGAGGGCAGAGGGCGCTTTCGCTATGCTGGGAAATGGGTATTTGGGGGAATAGAAATACTGACACCCCCAGGTGATTATCTGGAAATGGGGTATCATCTTTACATGACTGGATCTGCCTGCAGGTCATTTGAAATTTATTTAAAAGCACAAAAAAGAACCTGGTTTGATTTCTTCCGGGACTGCTTAACCTATGGTGGGAGTTTCACCAGACTGGATATAGCAGTTGATGACAGAACCCCCTATTTTGCAATCCGAAAAATAGGACAAAAGGTAGAGGAAAAGGAATGCGTGTCAAAGTTTCGGAACTGGACATTTATAGATGGAGGGACTACCCACGGTGAAAAAGCCGGATGCACCGTGAATCTGGGATCGAGAGAGTCCTTATGCGCCATGGTGTTCTATGAAAAGAATTATGAACAAAGCAGAAAAACAGGTGTGCCCTTGGAAACTTACAACGCATGGAACCGCTACGAAGTCCGGTTAAAAAAGGAAATGGCGACAAACTGTGTAAGAAGCCTTGTGGAAAGAGGGAACATCTGCTTTATCGGATTAGAAATCATCAATTACTATATCCGAATGACAGTCAAAAGCGATACGGATGAAAACCGGGCACGCTGGCAGACATGGCAACCGTGGGAGCGGTTTATTGTGGGAATGGACAAGCTAAAGCTGACCATGCGTCCAGCCCCCAGAACTTTGGAGCAGAAAAAACAGTGGATTGAGAACTATGTGGCTCCAACACTTAAAATGATACAAATGGCAGATGATAATTTAGGGGAAGAATTCCTGAAAAACGTGATTGAGGAAGCCACCTTAAAGCAAAGTCAAAAGAGGATCGTTGAGGATTACCTGTTTGGGATACAGGAAATGCAGGAAGAACAGGAGAAAGAAAAGAAGCATTTGCAAGATGCTGTAGATATACAGAATAACGGGTTTGTTATTGCCGATCTTGATCATCCATTCTAAACCGTTTATTGGCGAAATAAGCCAATAAACAGAAAGGGGGCATATATGGATAAGGAAAATTTCATCATGGATTCTGCACCTGTATGCTCTCTCTCAGACAAACAGTTGTTGCAGGACTTACTAAACAGCGATATAATGAAATCAGATGTGGTAAAACAACAACTGAATATGATAAAGAAAAATAAAGTCTTAGAAATCCATGAGTATACAATCACTGCACCAAAAGGCAATGATGCAAGATGGCAGACTTACCTAAAGAAAGATGGAAAGCGGGTAAAGATTTCCGCAAAAAGTGAACAGGGTTTGTATGATAAATTATATGAATTCTACTATCAAAATAATCTTTCTTTAGAGATGTTATATCCGGAATGGGTGGAAAAGCGTACAAATGCGAACGTCAATATCCGCACGATACGGAGAAATAAGAATCATTGGGATAAATATTACAAAGAACATAAAATCGTGAAAATCTCTGTAAAAATGCTCACAACGGATATGCTGGAAACATATTTCAATGAAATGGTTAAGAAGCATTCTCTAACACTGAAAGAACTGAATAACATGAAGTTCATCCTGAAAGATATGCTGAAAATGTGTAAACGAAGAAACCTTATTGATACCAACCCTTTTATTGATATGGAGATC
>JAGZJZ010000082.1 GCA_018365455.1 Clostridiales bacterium | reverse complement strand
ATTGACGTATTAGTAGAAGAGTATTATGATAAATATGAAATGATTTTAGAGGGCAGAGACCCCTTGGAATTCCGCAGACACGTTGCTGTTCAGGCAGGTATTGAAATCGGATTTGAACGTTTCCTGGAGGAGAAAAACTATCAGGCAATCGTAACGCACTTTGGTGATCTGGGCTCTTTACAGCAGCTTCCGGGACTTGCAATCCAGAGACTGATGGAAAAAGGCTACGGATTCGGTGGGGAAGGTGATTGGAAAACAGCTGCAATGGTACGTCTTATGAAGATTATGGCAGAGGGTGTGAAAGATGCGAAGGGTACTTCTTTCTTGGAGGATTATACCTACAATCTGGTACCTGGCAAAGAAGGAATCTTACAGGCACATATGCTGGAAGTTTGCCCCACAATTGCAGAGGGTCCGATCGGTATAAAAGTGAATCCGCTGTCCATGGGTGACAGAGAAGATCCTGCACGTCTTGTATTTACTTCTAAGGAAGGAAAAGGAGTGGCAACTTCACTGGTAGATCTGGGGAACCGTTTCCGCCTCATTATCAATGATGTAAACTGCAAGAAAGTAGAAAAACCAATGCCGAAACTTCCGGTAGCAACTGCATTCTGGACACCGGAACCAAATCTGGCAACCGGGGCAGAAGCATGGATCTATGCAGGCGGAGCACATCATACAGCATTTTCCTATGACCTGGATGCAGAGCAGATGGGCGACTGGGCAGCAGCAATGGGTATTGAGGCAGTTTATATTGACAAGGATACGAAAATCCGAAACTTCAGAAGCGATTTACGTTTAGGAGAGGTTTTTTACAGATAGAGCGGAAAGCAATTTTTAAATACGCTCGGGGTTAAACGAAAATCATGGCGGTATTATAGGTAAGGCCTGTAATATGCGATGTGTATAATAATGATAAAGTTAAAGGAGAAATGTGGACAATGGAGAAAAAATATTCAATTGGTGTGGATTATGGAACACAATCAGGACGTGCAGTATTGGTTGACGTCACAAATGGGGAAATTCTGGCACAGGCTGTAAAAGAATATACCCATGGTGTTATGGATGAATTTCTTCCCGACGGAACAAAACTTGGTCCTGACTGGGCACTGCAGCATCCGGCTGATTATCTGGAAGTACTGGAAATTACCATCCCCTCTGTTTTGAAAGAATCCGGAGTAAATCCGGCTGATGTGATCGGTATGTCTATTGACTTTACGGCATGTACCATTCTGCCTGTTGATGAAAATGGTACACCTCTTTGTTTCCATGAAGATCTGAAAAAAGAACCTCATGCATGGCTGAAGTTATGGAAACATCATGCGGCACAGGGTCAGGCTAATAAATTAAACCAGATTGCAGAAGAAAGAGGAGAAGATTTCCTTGCAAGATACGGCGGTAAGATTTCTTCTGAATGGTTAGTACCAAAGGTGATGCAGATTCTGGATGAAGCTCCATATATCTATGATAAAGCAGCCAGAATTATGGAGGCAGCTGACTGGGTAACCATGCAGTTAACCGGAAAAGAAGCAAGAAACAGCTGTACAGCAGGATATAAAGCGCTGTGGCATAAACAAAAAGGTTATCCGGATAAGGAATTTTATAAAGCACTGGATCCAAGAATTGAGAATCTGGTGGAAGATAAACTCAGTACAGATATTTATCCTCAGGGTGCAAAAGCCGGAGAATTAACGGAAGAAATGGCAGGCAAGGTTGGGTTAAAAGCCGGAACGGCAGTTGCAGTGGGCAATGTAGATGCACATGTTGCAGTACCCGCAGTTGGCATCACGGAGCCAAATAAAATGCTGATGATCATTGGTACTTCTACCTGTGATATTATGGTTAGTGAAGTGGAAAAAGTGGTTCCTGGAATGTGCGGAGTAGTAGAAGACGGTGTTCTGCCGGGATTCTATGGCTATGAAGCGGGACAGTCCTGTGTGGGCGATCACTTTGAATGGTTTGTGAAAAACTGTGTGCCGAAAGCTTATTACGATGAAGCGGAAGCAAAGGGGATGGGAATCCATCAGCTGCTCACGGAAAAAGCCAGCAAATTAAAAATCGGTGAAAGCGGGCTCCTTGCACTTGACTGGTGGAATGGAAACCGTTCCTGCCTCGTAGATGTGGATCTGACCGGCTTAATGATGGGAATGACCCTGACAACAAAACCGGAAGAAATGTATCGTGCATTAATCGAAGCAACTGCTTATGGAAAAAATATGATTATTACAACCTTTGAAGAGTCCGGCGTCCCGGTAGATGAACTGTATGCATGCGGCGGTATTTCCAAGAAAAACCCCATGATGATGCAGATCTATGCAGATGTAACCGGAAAAGAAATCTTTATCGGCGCATCCGACCAGTCCCCAGCACTTGGAGCAGCTATGTTCGGTGCGGTGGCAGCAGGTTCTGCAAACGGCGGATATGATTCTATCTTTGACGCTGCAAAGGTAATGGGAAAAGTGGAAGAGAAGACCTATAAGCCAATTCCGGAAAATGTAGAGGCATATAAGAAACTTTACGCAGAGTTCAAGACGTTACACGATTACTTTGGACGGGGGGCAAATGATGTGATGAAGCGCCTGAAGACCATAAAAGCGGAAGCACGTAAGGAGAATTAATATGTTAACTGAATTGAAAAAAGAGATCTACCTTGCAAATATGGAACTGCCAAAATACGGGTTAGTTACCTTTACCTGGGGAAATGTAAGCGGAATAGACAGAGAAAAAGGATTATTTGTAATTAAGCCAAGCGGAGTTCCCTATGATGAATTAAAACCGGAAGACATGGTAGTCATGGACCTTGAGGGAAATAAGGTGGAAGGAAAGTACAATCCTTCTTCCGATACGCCTACCCATGTAGAATTATATAAGGCATTTCCGGAAATCGGAGGAATCGTACATACTCATTCTTCCTGGGCAACCAGTTGGGCACAGTCGGGTAGAAGCATTCCGTGCTATGGTACGACACATGCGGACTACTTTTACGGAGAGGTACCATGCTTAAGATGCCTGAATCAAGATGAGATCGAAGATGCTTATGAAAAAAATACAGGTCTTCTGATCGCGGACTACTTCAAGGAAAATGATTACAAGGCAATGCCGGCTGTTCTGTGCAAAAACCATGGTCCGTTTACCTGGGGAAAAGACGGTCATGAAGCCGTACATAATGCCGTGGTATTAGAAGAGGTGGCTAAAATGGCTGCCCGCTGCGAACGCATCAACGCACAGGTAGAGCCTGCACCGCAGGAACTGCAGGATAAACATTATTACCGGAAACATGGGGAAGGTGCTTATTACGGGCAGGGTAAATAAATTTCAGGATATAACTGTGGAAAGAATCCACTTTCCCTCTAGATCAACGAGCCAAACGGACACGCTAGCGCGTCCATTTGACTTGGGAGTAAAATAAAAAGGGCTTATGCCCAATGTCTGATCAAAAGGACGTTGGGTAAAGGTCCTTTTTTTATGGAAATAATGACGGGGGGCTGAGAGGATATTTTCTGCGCAATGCGTTCACGTGTTGGAATAATGTTAATTGTTGCCGAAGGTCTGATATGGTAAAATAACCGTAACAATCATTTTTTGGAAAATATTTCAAAAATTTTTTATTCGATGCAATAAAACGTCTAGATCAAGCATTAACTAATTAGAAAGGGAAAGAGACAATCTTATACAGGTGGATTACGAATGATTCTATTTTGTTTAATTCCGGAAGAGCAAAATGAAAATCAACGGCTGGGTCAGATTGTGAAAGAAGAGTTATTCATTCAGATTGCAGAGGGTGATATGCAGGCACTGGAAACGGTGTACCACCAGACTTACCAGGCAGTCTATGGATTTATTTTATCGATACTAAAGAATCAGTATGATGCAGAGGATATTCTGCAGGAGACATATATTAAAATCAAAACGGGGGCACATCTGTACAAACCCCAGGGAAAGCCCCTTGCCTGGATATTTACCATTGCAAGAAATCTGTCTTACATGAAGATTCGAAAAGATAAAAATACTCAGACATCACCTTATGAAGAGCTAGAGAATATGCTGGATTTTTCAGCAGTAGAAGATAAGGAAAATAAACTGTTGCTGGAAGCAGCATTTTCCATATTAGGGGATGAGGAACGGCAGATTATTATTCTGCATGCCAATACCGGGATGAAACACCGGGAAATTGCAGCGTTAGTCAAGCTCCCCCTTTCTACAGTACTGTCAAAATATAACCGCGGAATGAAGAAACTACGAAATTATATAGAAGGGAGGATGTCTTAAAAATGCAAAAGATCGGGCAAGGATTGAAACAGGCAATAGAAGACATTACTCCTGATGTTTACAACAAAGTGGCAGCATCTGAAAATGAAAAGCTGCAAAAGGAAGACTGGCTCATAGAAGAACCAAAATCCTGGAAATATTTACAGAGGGCTTTTCGGGGAGCAGCAGCATTAGCTGCCTGTCTGGTACTGATATTGGGAATGCGTATTTTTTGGAATAACCAGATCGACACCACCATTGACATTGATGTCAATCCCAGTGTAGAGATTCAGACAAACCGAAAGAATCAGGTTGTGGAGGTAAAGGCCCTCAATACAGATGGTGAAATTATTCTGGCAGATATGAATCTGCATAATGTAGAACTGAATACAGCTGTAAATGCACTCATTGGTTCCATGGTAAGAAAAGGCTATATTACCGAGGTAAACAATTCCATACTGGTATCGGTGGAAAATAAAGACACGAAGAAAGCAGATGAAATCTGTCAATCCATTGTAGGGGATATCCGGCAGGTGCTGGATCAGAAAAATATTAAAGGGGTTATTTATAATCAGGAGATTACAAGCAATGAAGAAATTTCAGAGCTTGCCCATAAGTACAATATTTCCTGTGGAAAGGCAGCATTTTTATTAAAATTAAGTGAGAAAGACCCGGAACTGAAGCTGGAAGAGGCTGCAAAAATGTCTATGCAGGAATTAGCACAGCTGATCCGGATTAGGGGGATTGACATTTCAGATATGAAAGGCTATGAGTCAGATGAATCAATTCTGGAAAATGTGGAAGATATCATTGATGAGAGAGAAGAATCAAAGAATTCCCTGAATATGCAGCAGCAGAAGCCGGCAGCAGGTCAGGAAAAACGCAGTAATCCGAGGGATACTGATGAAGATGACCAAGATGACTTGATGGATGATATGGAAGACCGGGATAATGATTTGGACAATGACCGTGATGATGCGCAGGATTGGGATGATGATTTAGACGAAGACCGTGATGATGCGCAGGATTGGGATGATGATTTGGACGAAGACCGTGATGATATACAGGACTTGGATGATGACCGTGATGACGAACATTTCGATGATTCTGACGATGACGAAGAACCGGATGATGACGATTGATAATGGAGGAAAGTAATTATGATGAAGAAAAAGATGGGAAAAATAATATGTTTAATGGGGTGCACATTTCTTATGATGGGAGCAAATGCTTTCGCGGCACCAAAACCACAGAAGATAGCGATAGAAGCGGACGCAAACACCATGCAGGTGGGGAAGACCATGGATCTGGACAGTGAAATCCTTCCAAGAGGCGCAAAAGTAAGAGACCGCAACATTATTTGGAGCAGCAGCGACACGAAAGTGGTTAAGGTGTTGGAAAAGAGAGATGATGATACAAAAGTTAAAGCTATGAAAACAGGCAGTGCCGTCATATCAGTTAAGATTAAAAATACAAAAATAAAAGCTGACTTCAAGATTACGGTTCAGAATAAGGCAAAAGGAATGTCCGTTAAAAAACAGGAAGAGAAGATAAGAAGTTATAAGAATCAGTATAGTAAAGTATTCGATCATATAAAGAAAACAAAAGTGTCAGCCGATGCTGCTGCCGCAAGACAGCAATATTTAAAGTTTGAGCGCGAATTGGATGCAATCGACAGAAAGGCAGACCGTTTAGATGATCAGATTGAAGATGCTTATCATGACGGGAAATTATCCTATCGCCAGATGAAGTCTTTGGACAGGAAGCTGGATAAGTTGGAAGATTATAAAGAAACCATAGAAAATTATCTGGAAGATAAATATGAGCTTTTGGATGACGATTACGATGATGACGACGATGATGATGAATATGATGATTGACATATTTAAGAGATGATTCGTGAATATATCCAAATGGCAAGATCAGGTTATATTTACTGCCCGCAGTATGTTAAATAAGGATCAAAAATCAAGACATTTCTTTTGTAAAAAACATAGCCCATAGAAAAGGCAGAGGATCCCCCTTACGGATACCTCTGCCTTTATCGATCATTTATCTGCCGCAATTCTTCACTCATTCTTCCTTTAGGTATTCTTATTGTGGAAACCGTGCCCACTCCCGGTTTGCTGGTAATTGTAAGCGTTCCGTGGCAAATTGACCACAGGCGGTAACGTACATTTTTAATGCCGATATGCGTATCTGAATCTGTCTGCACATTGTCAATGTCAAAGCCAAAGCCATCGTCATCGACTATGATTTCATAGCAGTCTTCGCTTTCTTTTGTAATAATGGTGACTGTGCCGCCTGTCTTTATCTTGGTCACACCATGTTTCACCGCATTTTCAACAATTGGCTGTATGCGTAAGCTGGTTTTCCTGTGCCTGCAAGCGCTGGCGCTGATCACGCTGTACGACCGCATAAATCCAAATCAAAGCCAGAGACGTGGAAAGAAAAATTTGCGGTCCGTCCCAAAAAAATCGCAGGACTAATGCGACAAGGGGAAAAGCACAGTAGCTGGAAAGGGACAGCAGCTCCTTGCGGTGAAGCCCTTGCCGATAGTGCCAAAGGATTCCAAGACCGATGACACACGCCGCAGCCCAGCCTAAGTGTCCAATCCAATAGCCCCAGCTATAATGCATGGCATCATAGTTGGTCTGCATATTGGCTGCACTATGCACCCCGTTTAACAAAATAAATATTGTCCAAGTGATTATGGCAAATACAAAAAGAAAGACCATCGGAATAGTGGCTTTACGGGGAATTGGTCCACGCTGGGATAAAAAATCCACCGTAAAGCAGAGAAAAATGGAATTTCCAAGTAACGCTAAAACAGTCGGTGCGACAGACAGAAAAATAAGCAGCACATTTAAGTCGGTGCGCTGATATAAAAGCCATCGTGCGGCATCTAAAAGCAGAACTGCCATGTGACAGGCAACCATTGCTGTCAGTCGTTTTTCGAGGATGCCGGCTGATTTTTCCCAGCTAACGCCGATGAGCAGTATAAAAATGACCAGCGCAGCAAAAATTTCAAGGTATCCGTTTGCCAGTTCCATTATCGTTACCTTTGCGGCATAGGCCGCCCTTTCTGTTGCCAAAGCACACGAACAACGGGTTATGTTGTTCTATATGGATATTGGCAAAATTATAAATAAAATTACACAGCCTATTTTACTTGATAAATAATATATTTGCAACGCCAGCCAAAAGGACGTTGAAGGATCACGGTAAAATGCCTGGACGGTGACATAGATTCCGGGTAAAATGGAGATATACAATTTATTTATAAAAAATATGTAACGAATCCGGTTTTCGTGTAACTTATAGACAGGAGGTGAAAGTTTGAGACAAAAAGCGTTTCAAACTACTTATTAATGCATACCGCAGACCCGTCAGCGGTATGCAGGGGTATACGTTTGAGAGATAAAAATACGAAAGGATGCGATTCTGCCCGGTGCTTTCAAACTAATTGAATGGGCGGTACAGGTGAATGAGATGGATAAGCAGGATATGGAACAGATATATGAAAATAATGTGAAAGCAGTATACAAATATTTGTTCTGCTTGACCCATAGTGCCGACATTTCTGAGGAACTGACCCAGGAAACTTTTTACCAGGCTACAAGGGGTATAGAGAAATTCCGGGGGGAATGTAAAGTATCGGTCTGGCTGTGCCAGATTGCAAAAAGACTCTGGTACAGGGAACTTGGAAGACGGCAAAAGCAGCAGGTATCTGTGGATGAACTGACAGAAGAGATACCGTCATATGAAAATATTGAAAATGATTATTTACTGAATATCGAAAAGGTAGAGCTTTTTAAAAAGCTGCATCATTTTGACGAAAAGACCAAAGAAGTCATATATCTTAGGCTCACCGGGGAACTGAGCTTTGCGGAGATAGGAGATATTCTTGGAAAATCCGAAACATGGGCAAGAGTGACATTTTACAGAGGAAAACAGAAATTAGTGAAAGGAAGAAAAGAATGGGACAAAAATTAGATTGTGAAATAGTAAGAGATCTGCTGCCTAATTATATCGAGCATATGACAGGCGGGGCAACAAATGAAAGTATCGAAGAACATCTGGAGGGATGTACAAAGTGCAAAGAAATCTATCTGGAGATGCGCGAAGAAATTCCAGTGGAAACTGCACCGGAAGTTCAGAATTTTAAGAAATATCTGGGATGGACTCAGCTCAGGTATATAACCGGAGGGCTGGCTGTCCTTGGATTAATTGGCATTATGGTGTGTATGATCGTAAATTTTGCTATCGACAGAACCTTTAACTGGTCACTGATTGTAGCGGGAGGCGTAGCATTTGCTATGGCATGCGGTTATGTATGTATAAAATCCAAGAAATTTAAGCCGGAGAAAACACTCTTATGTATTACGGTGCTGATTATACCATTACTGATGATTATTCAATTTGCCCTGAAGGATTTTGCTGTGGAATACACAGGGAATTGGCTGTGGAAACTGGGGGTACCCATTACTTGCTTGTGGCTGGTGATTGTCTGGATCGAAGATCTGGCAATTCGGATTTTTCATCTCAATATCTGGCATAGTCTGGCGCTTTTGGTACTGCTTGCGATACCGGGGAATATATTTACCAACACCTTAGGCAATTTCTATATCCTGGCTGTTTATGGAACAAAAAATTCATCCATCGGCTCCATTGTTATCAATAGTATGTCCAGTCTGATTATGGTAATTATTTTCTGGTTCGCAGGAAATTGGCTGAGGAATAAAAAAAGAGCAGCCGGCAGAAAAGGGTAGAAAACTTTTGACAAGAAAAATCAGTTGTGGTAGTTTATTAAGATGAAACTAACGAGAATTTAGAATTTTACTTATGCGTTTTTGATTGGAGGAGACTATGAAAATTGGAGTTCGCGCCCATGACTATGGGAAGATGGAAATCGAAGAACTGGCAAAAGTGCTGCAGCAAGAGGGATATCAGGTGGCACAGCTGGCATTGCCAAAGGCATTTAAAGGAATTGAGCAATACGGTGATATAACCCTGAAGCATCTGGAGAGAATACGTAAAGCGTTTGAAGCGCATCAGATCGAAATACCTGTATTTGGATGCTATATGGATCTGGGTAATCCGGATGAGGCGGTTCGTGCCAATGCCGTCCAGACGTTGAAAATGTGTCTGGCTTACAGTAAAGAAGTGGGAGCGAAGGTGGTGGGAACGGAAACGGCATACCCGCATCTTATGAAGGAAGAAAAGCAAATCTGGTACCCTTTCATGATGGACAGTATAAAACGTGTGGTAGAAGAAGCACAGAAGCTGGATGTAAAACTGGCAATAGAACCGGTGTACTGGCATCCCCTGGAAAATGTAGAAGCGGTATTGGACGTATTCAGCCAGGTACAGGATAGCGAACACCTGCGTCTGATCTTTGACGCTTCTAATCTGTTGGAATTTCCCGAAGATACAAACCAGGAGATTTACTGGAGCCAATGGCTGGATAAGACAGGCAGGTACATAGATGTCATGCATATAAAAGATTTCAGTCTGGATGATAACCGCGGGTATGTTCCAGCCAGACTGGGGGAAGGCGTTATCGAATACGATACCATCATCCAATGGCTGAGAAATCATAAACCGGATATGTATCTGTTAAGAGAAGAGATGAATCCACAGTCAGCAAAAGAGGATATTGCATTTTTAAAAAAATTTTAAGGTAACTCAGCAAGGAAAAGCGGTGCACCATGGGCAAAATAAACACACCGCCAGCAGAAAAACGATGAAAAGCCGTCAAGGATAAATTCGCATTTAGCGTCCTTGACGGCTTTTCATCGTTTTTTTGTCTATTTTCCAAACACGCTCTATTGAAGAATGCCGTTTTGATTAATTTTATCGAAAAATGGTGCAATATAGTTTGAAAAAAGACAAAGAACTGCAACATAAAAGAAGAAAGACTCATCTATCTATGTTATAATGCAATTATAAGAAGTGCTGTAATAGCATGGAATAAAATATCGAGAAATTGTACAATATTGCTAAAAAAGTTCGAAATATTTGTATATTTTCAAGATGAAAAAGGAGAAAAAGTACATGAAAAGCATTAAGAAAACACTCGGAATTGCAGTGGCTCTAATCGGGATTGTGATTGTATCAGTTACTTTTTTTAAAGTAGTAAGTGCAAATTCCAGCGAAAAAGTGGAGATCAGGCTGGCACACAATCAGTCCGCAGGATCTGAAATTGCAGATTCCATAGCACTGTTCTCAGACATAGTTGCAGAAGATGAGAGCCGGAATATGCAGGTTAAGATTTATCCAAGCGGTGTTCTCGGAACAGAAAAGGAAATTATCGAGATGGTAAAAGCCGGGATTTTGGATATGGCAAAAGTCAGTTCCAATACCCTGGGGCAGTTCCAGGACGAATACTCCATATTTGCAGTGCCTTATCTATTCAACGGGCAGCAGCATTATTATGATGCCATGGAAAAAAGTGAAGCAGTGCAGAAGCTTTTTGATTCAACTAAAGAAGAGGGATACATAGCAATCGGCTACTATGCCAATGGCGCGCGTAACTTTTATCTGAAAGAAGACGTGAAGTGTGACAATCCATCTGTATTGAAAGGTAAAAAGATCCGCTCCATGCCCAGTACCACATCCATGGATATGATTGAAAAAATGGGAGGTTCTCCGGTACCGATGGCGGCAGGAGAAACCTATACTTCTCTTCAGCAGGGGATCGTGGACGGTGCAGAAAATACCGAACTGGCACTTACGGTTGACGGACATCAGGATCTGGTGAAATCCTATACTTACACAGAGCATCAGTATTCACCGGATATTTATATAATCAGTACAAAAAAATGGAACAGCATGACAGAGGAACAGCAGGAGTACTTAAAAGAAAGCCTGAAACGTACCAATGAAAATTTTAAAAGCCTTTATACAGGAATGATGGAATCTGCGATACAAGAGGCAGAAGAACATGGAGTTACCGTTTACAGGGATATTGATAAAACAGCATTGATTGAAGCGGTACAGCCTATCAGGGAAGCATTCTGTGCAAAGGGGGATTCCTATAATACTTTGTATGAGGATATTCAGAAATATGCGGAATAACTCTCCGGGTTAAATAGAAATAGAAAGGAAATTGCGCTGTAATAAGCAATAGGTACCAAGATGAAAATAATAAATAAAGTTTTGGAAACAGTGATCGCTGTTCTCGTTGCGGTAATGGTAATCGGCTGTTTCTGGCAGGTAATAACGAGGTTTGTGTTAGGAAATCCAAGTAAATATACAGAAGAGTTTTTACGATATGTGTTAATCTGGGTAACGATGCTGGGAGTTCCATATGCCTACGGGAAAGAAAAGCATTTATCCATCGGTGTTCTTACAAAAAGCTTTCAGCCTAAAAATAATATAATAACCAAGATAGGAATTGAAGTATTAATTATTGTGTTGAGTGTGTTTGTTATGATCGCCGGCGGTTGGCTGGTCACGATGAATTCAGCAGGACAGATTTCTCCTGCAATGCAGATTCCAATGCAGCTGTATTATGCATGTGTTCCAATCAGCGGAATCCTGATGCTTATGTACAGCGTAAACCGGATGATTGGTTTTGTGAAAAAATTAAAGGAGGTAGAATAATATGGAATTACAGGCAGCGATTGTTCTGGTAATCACATTCTTTTTTCTGCTGGCGATGAGTGCGCCCGTATCTTTTAGCATCATAGCTTCCGCACTATTGACAATTATCATGTTTTTATCTCCTGGATTCGGGATGTTCATCTCTGCCCAGAAATTAGTTGGAGGAATTGATAGTTTTACCCTTTTGGCAGTTCCTTTTTTCATCCTGGCAGGTCTTTTGATGAGCAGCGGCGGCATTGCCCAAAGACTGATTAACCTGGCATTGTTAGTACTTGGAAAGGTTCCGGGTTCTCTGGCACTGACCAACATCGCAGGAAACGCAATGTTTGGTTCCATATCCGGTTCCGGAATCGCAGCGGCTACGGCGATTGGCGGGGTAATGAATCCTCTTGAGAAAAAACAGGGTTACGATGAAGGATTTTCAGCGGCAGTGAATATTGCCACCGCTCCTGTAGGACAGTTAATTCCGCCCACTACGGCATTTATAGTATTCTCAGCAGCAAGCGGCGGAACATCCGTTGCCACATTATTTATGGCTGGCTGGATACCGGGACTGCTATGGGCAGGGCTTTGCATGATTGTCGCATTTTTCTACGGGAAGAAACACGGATATGTTATTAAAAGAGAGAAGCTGACAGGATCGGTTATTTTGAAAACGATCTGGGATGCGATTCCAAGTTTACTGCTGGTGGTAATCATTATCGGTGGAATTCTCTCCGGATACTTTACACCAACGGAGGCTTCCGGTATAGCAGTGATATATGCGTTTTTACTATCGGTGTTCGTATATAAGAGTATTAAAATAAAAGAGATACCGGCGATTCTGGTTGATACGGGAGTCATGACGGCTGTAGTTATGCTGATCATCGGAGCATCTTCCATATTATCTTTCGTACTGTCCTTTACGGGGCTGCCTCAGGCAATCAGTAACCTGCTCCTTGGCATTTCTGACAATAAGATTGTGATCCTGCTGATTATCAACCTGATATTGCTTATTGTAGGAACATTCATGGACATGGCTCCGGCACTTTTGATTTTTACACCGATTTTCCTGCCAATAGCAACCAGCCTGGGTATGGATCCGATTCAGTTCGGTGTCATGATCGTTATGAACTTATCAATCGGAACCGTAACCCCTCCGGTAGGCAGTGTATTGTTCGTAGGATGCAGTGTGGCGAAGTTACAGGTAGAAGATGTCATGAAGAAGCTCCTGCCATTTTTCGGTGCGATTTTGGTCGCTTTGCTCTTCGTCACATTTATCCCGGCACTGAGTACCTGGCTGCCGTCTGTTCTTGGGCTTATGGGTTAGTAGGTTTATTAGTATGGGTCACCGTATTTAAAGTTTTACGGTATTTCAAAGGGGAAATGGTCATATAAGTCTTAAACATTTTTTCAAAATAGGTAATGCTTTCATAACCAAGGGCATGAGCGATGGAGGAAATGCTCATGTCCGTTTCCTCTAAGCATCGTTTTGCCTTTTTGATGCGATGGATATTGATATATTCACTGATGGTATAGCCGGTTACTTCTTTAAATACCCTGCAGATGTAATATTTACTCAGGTAAAAGTGGCTGGACAGACCCTCAAGGGAGATGTTTTCCTGACAGTGTTCAGAGAGATAATCCGCAACGGCATAAGCTGTCCGGTATTTGCTCTCACTGCCAAATTGCGGAGTCTCCTGATTGTGATGGGAGATGTCCCTTACCAGTTTGAGAAAATAGGAGAGAATCTCCAGTTCGATTGCATATTTATAGTTCCGGTGCTTTTGATTGAATTCAGCCTGCAGATGTTCGTACATTTGCATAAACAGATACTGCTGCTCCTGATTCAAATGATATACCCCATAGTTGTCCTGAAAGAAACGGACTAAACCCAGGGCTGGAAATTTTTCGCCCAGTTCCTGCATTTTAGCCTTGCCAATATAAAGAATAATACGGTTGTGGCCCTGGTCTTCATCAGAGACAGATTTTGTCATGTGTATGAGGTTAGTATCTACCAGGATAAGATCCCCTTTGGATGCCAGATAATTCCGGTTATGGAAGAAAAAGAGGCGTTCTCCTTCTAAGATATAGAAGATTTCATACTCATTGTGAAAATGTTTGACCCGCATGTCAAATTTACCGTTTCGCACCATATGCTCCAGGGAGATCCCTTCCATTTCCGCATAATAGATTACTTTTTCCATGGATTACCACCTTTTCTTTGGGATTGTAACACTGCACCGTACAGCAGAGTTTAACTGGAGCGTGTCAGAAAGCAAATTTCAAGCACGCTCCGGAACCTGTCCGCATGACAGACAGTATGATATTTTTAGTACATTATATAATAAGCAACTTAAAAAAGCCAGTGTTCCCCGGCGTAAATATTTGGATATGTAGTGCCTGGTACAGCATTGCTCAAATAATTGAGACATACACACCGGATTTCCTGGTGCGGATAGCCGGTGTGTATGTCTTGATTATTTGTGCAACGCTGTACTAGAATCTGCGTCAGGTGCGCGACTGTGTATCGACGGCGCAGGGGGCTGTATGTACACAGTAACAGCGTACATGTTTTAGACTTTGTTTGAAAGATATGGAGGATTTGAATGAAAAATATTAATGAAAAAGAACTGAGAGAGAAATTAGATCTTGTAATCGATAAGCTATTGAACCTGGGCGGTCCGGAAAACGAGAAGGAACTGGAAGAAAACGGCGGGGAATCTATTGGATTTTTTAAAAGAGATTTCGGTATCCGGGAATGGGACTGGCCACAGGGAGTTGGTCTGTACGGACTGCTGAAAATAATGAAGACTGAAAAGAATGAAAAATACCAGAAGTTTTTATATGACTGGTTTGAGGAAAATATAGCGCAGGGACTGCCTTCAAAAAATATCAATACAACTACACCGCTGCTTACGTTGGTAGAATTAAATGAGCAGTATCACAATCCGGAATTTGAAAATCTCTGCCTGAAATGGGCGGACTGGCTGATGAACTGTCTTCCCCGGACCAAGGAAGGAGGGTTCCAGCATGTTACCAGTGCCAACGGAGACCGTCTGGGAGTGCGCTTAAATGAAAATGAAATGTGGATTGATACCATTTTTATGACGGTTTTATTTTTGAATAAAATGGGTCAGAAATACAAAAAACAGGAGTGGATTGACGAATCTATTCACCAGGTTCTCATGCACATCAAGTATCTCTGTGACAAAGATACGGGGCTGTTTTACCACGGTTGGACCTTTAATGAGCAGAATAACTTCGGGGGTATCTTCTGGTGCCGCGGCAACAGCTGGTTCACTTTGGGAATTTTAGATTATATCGACATGTTTAAAGGTACCATGAATGCAGGTTTAAAACAGTATGTGATCGATACATATAAAGCACAGGTATGTAAGCTGAAAGAGCTCCAGAGTAAAAGCGGATTGTGGCATACGGTACTTCTGGATCCATCCAGCTATGAAGAAGTGTCCGGTTCGGCAGCTATCACGGCAGGTATTTTAAAGGGAATCCGATATGGTATTCTGGATGACTCTTATCTGGAATGTGCACAGCGGGCAGTGAAAGGAATTCTGAAAAATATAGACCAGGAAGGAACCGTACTGAATGTATCGGGCGGAACCGGAATGGGTTATGATGCAGATCATTATAAAAATATATTAATTGCACCCATGGCGTATGGGCAGTCATTGACCATACTGGCTTTGGCGGAAGCATTACTGCATTTGTCATAGGCGGCAACATAGACATATAAATGATTGTGGGGTTGGACCATCCGGCGGGAAACAGAAGCCGGATCGTCCAATCTCATTTTTTATGTTCCTGACGGCATTTGATTGAATATAATAAAATACATCTTCTTTTTGCATAGGGCGGGCTGGAGTTTACGCACAGCTGCCAGAAAGCAATTTTAAAACACGCTCCAATGCTCCAGTCGGACACTGTCGCTATCATTACTGTCTGGAGGAGCAGTAGAATGAATTTTCAAACTCGCTCCAGGGTCAGAGTAAATGTCCGGATTTAATGTAAATTTAATGCAGGAAGGAAGATACCGCAACTCATTTTAATATGGGCTGTGCTATGATGTAGGAAATTTAACATTGCTGCTTGTAAGCAAATCATGATAGTTTAAATAAAATGTATGAAAGAGGTAAAAAATATGAAGCGTACAATTTTTACAGGTGCAGGTGTTGCTTTGGTTACTCCCTTTAAGGAGGACGGAAGTGTTTATTATGAAAAGTTGGAAGAGCTGATCGATTTTCAGTTAAAAAACCATACCGATGCAATTGTTGCCGCTGGAACAACAGGTGAAGCGTCTACGCTCAGCGATAAAGAACACTATGATGTGATCCGGTTTATTGTGGAGTGTACAGGTCATCGGGTTCCGGTTATCGCCGGGGCGGGTTCCAATTGTACACAACATGCAGTTGAACTTTCCAGACAGGCTGAAAAAGCAGGTGCAGATGCATTGCTTCAGGTCACGCCTTATTATAATAAAACTTCCCAGCAGGGGCTCATTTATCATTTTAACGCAATAGCAGATGCAACGGATTTGCCGATTGTGCTTTATAATATTCCATCCAGAACAGGATTGAACATCCAGCCGGAGACCTATCTTCATTTATGTGAAAATGAAAAGATTGCAGCGGTTAAGGAAGCGAGCGGTAATTTCTCCCAGATAGCTAAAATTTCTTCCCTCTGTAAGGACAGACTGGATATTTACTCAGGCAATGACGACCAGATCACATCGGCTCTGGCACTTGGTGCAAAAGGGGTAATATCCGTTTTATCAAATATTTTACCAAAGGCGGCACATGATATCTGTGAAAGCTTTTTTAACCATGATCCGGAAACAAGCGATGAATTACAAATCGAATATCTGGAGCTGATCGAAGCGCTGTTTTATGACGTGAATCCCATTCCGGTTAAGCAGGCATTGAATTATATGGGATGGAATGTGGGAGGATGCCGACTTCCGCTCTGTGAAATGGAACCTGTGATGGCTGAAAAGCTGTTAAAAGTCATGAAAAAGTATAAATTAGTTGCAAAAGATTCCGGCAGCGTTTATTATAAAAGAGCATCCATCTTGCATGAGAACAGGAGGCAGACATTATGATAATCCACGAACTTGGAAGAGAAAATGACAGAGTAATTGTAATCATCCATGACGAGGAACATGTGGATTGGGATAACAGTGATATTCTGAAAAAATGTGCGGAGTCTTATCATCTTGTAATGCTGTCCTTAGGTGAGAATGAAAGTGAAGTTGTTTTATTTCAATATCTGAACGATTATTATCACAATCATGTCTATGCCATCTGCGCTTTTCAAAATGAATGGCGTATTTTTACAAATTTGATGAACCATAAAGAGGTGGTTTATGATAAGATGGTTGTAGAAGGTAAATCGGTTAATTCCGGTAAAATGATTGAAAAGTACATCTGCGAGATGTAAAAAGTAATGGAGGTGTCCAATATGAAAATGATATTTGCAATTGTCCATGACGAGGACGGAGGATTTGTAGTTGACAAACTGAATAAGAGCAATTTTATGGTAACGAAACTTGCTACGACCGGAGGATTTCTGCGCAGGGGGAATACCACGCTGCTGATTGGAACGGAAGATGATAAAGTGGAGCAGGTTATTGATATTATTAAAGAAGAATGCTCAACCAGAAAGCAAGTAAACGTGAACACCCCCTATGTATCCGGCGGCGTACAGTCAATCAGCTATGCCACAGTACCTATGACTGTTGAGTTTGGCGGAGCAACCATTTTTGTTGTTGATGTGGAACAGCATGTGAAAATTTAATTTATATATTGAGACTTTCGAATATCCTGGAAGCGTGTCTTAAAATTGCTGCGGCATTGATTTTTAAGACACGCTTCCGCTTGTTATGAGCACAAAGATTTGTTATAATGGGCAGACAGGCAAAAAGCCGGTATAACTAATGAAATCATAGCAGACGGTCAGGAGGGATTTTTTATGGATATGATCATGAAAAATGAATTGGATCCGGTATTTGAAACACTTGGATTATTATTCAGCTGTTACCAGGGAGAAGAAGTGCGGGCAGAGACAATAAAAGGGCTGAATGAGCTGGGTATTGATGGTGAGTTATTTTATCAGAAGCATTTTAAAATCCTGGAACGTTATGAAAAATATTTTAAAGATCATTATAAAAAAACAGAAAATGAAGCGTTCTTTTTTAAAGATAAGGATCAGGACTGGATTATTATTCTGATTGCATCCGTTATAGAAAACAAGCACTGGCTTCAAGGGCTGGACGGGGTAACCGATGAAGAAATAAGGGATACTTTGATGTCTGTTATTGTCAACGAAGGGGATGATTCCGAAGAACTGTCCAGACAGAAAATACCAAGTATTACAAATGAACTGGACATTATTGAGTTTTTAGAACCTTTGGAAATGGATGAGGGAAGAAAATGGCATTTGCTGAAATTTCTCCACCGGCCCAGGTATTGGATGGAATTTCTTATGGAGGCAATCCGTAAGAATATCCCGGTGTATGAGAAAGCCCTGGCTTCAGTAGAGAAACCTTTTCAGGCTCTCATGGAGCGCTATGCTGCCCACAAAGACGACAGATTTGACCGGCTGATTCATAACTTTGCATCCCAGGCTGTTGTTTATCCCACCCTGGCAGAGCCGGCAATTCAGCTGGTTTTATATTCCCATGGCTACCAGGGGTTGTTTTTAGAGCTGCTGCCCAGAAGAGGGAAGAGTACGGATGCAGCAAAAGATGCTGTTATCATGAAACTGAAGGCATTGAGCGATAGAAGCAAACTGGATATTCTATGCATTCTAAAGGAATCCAAGAAGTACAATCTGGAACTGGCGGGAACTATGAAATTATCAGCGTCTACCATGTCCCATCATATGAATGTACTGTTTTCCTGCGGACTGGTGAATATTGAGAAAAGGAATGGGAAGGTATACTACTGCCTGGAAGAAGAGGCGGTATTGGAGCTGATCGGTGATCTGAAGCAGCTGTTATTATGAGTTATTATTATGAGCCGGTGGACAATAAATGAATCGGTCATATAATAAGTGAGGTGGAAAAGAACAGGAATCTGAAATCTGCAGATAGCAGTTTTAGATTCCTGTTCTTTTTTTGTTTTTGCTGTGTTGCTCACATTCAATGCACAACAGAGAGTATTTGCACAGGGAAATTACGGCAAATGCAATAGGATTTCAGGGATTTATCTGATCCTTATATAATTTCGAATTTTGATGCAGCTCACAAATATCCGATAAATATCAGACAAATATAAGATATCATATCAAATAAAAAATTAGACAAACATATATTTGACCATGATAGAATGTAGTTGACAAAAATAAAATATTAATATATTCTATATTTAACGAATGTATTTGATAAATATAAAATGTAAAAATTCGATACATTCCAATAAATAGAAAAGAGAGGTATTTGATTTGAATGAAAGTTTAAAAGAAAACAAGTGGATTCTGGCTTTAGTAATCGGGATCGGTGCACTGAGTTCTGTGGCATCGGCATTTATATCCATTATTTTACAAAGAATTGTGGATGCAGCGATTGGGCGGGATGCAAATTATTTCTGGCGCCTTTTTACATTTACCATGATTTTTCTCCTGGTTTTGGGTGGATTGGGATTTTTGGAAGCCTACTGCGGAAAAGTGCTGGTACGGAATGTGACGAAGAGCCTTAGAAAAAAGACGTTTCAGGGATTGCTGAGCCGGAAGCCGGAGGAATTTTATAAGGTAAATACAGCCGATTACCTGTCGGCAATCGTCAATGATGTAAAGCTTGTGGAAGAAAATTATTTAGTACCGATTCAGCTTTCGGCAAAAATGGTGGTACTGTTTGTGGCAACTCTGGGCATTTTGTTTTATTTAAGCTGGCTAGTGACAGTTATCCTGATCTTCTTTATGCTCCTGATGTTTTTAATACCTGCATTTTTTGGCAAAGCACTCCAGGCGAGGCAGAACCGATTTTCAGAGAAGATTGCAGAATTTACATCAAAATGTAAGGATTATTTGTCCGGCTATGAGGTGATACGGGGATTTGCCATTGAAGGGTATATCCGCAAAGAATTTCAACATGAGAACAGAGATACAGCAAAGACCAAGTTCCAGGCTGACCGGCTTCTGGCTGTTAATGAGAGTTTTGCCAATATTCTGTCTGCACTGTCCACTGTAATCATTGTTTTCGTGGCTGCCTATTTTGTTTTGACAGGAAGATCAACGGTAGGAACCCTGCTGGCACTCGTCCAGCTCAGCGGAACCTTTATAACCCCGGTAATGGTCATTATGCAGAATTTACCGAAAATTACCGGGATGAAACCGGTGCTGGAGCGCCTCTCCCGGCTTAGCCAGGAGGAGGATATACCGAATGAGAAGGAGGGGACTCCGGAAACCGTTTGCAAAGAGACGGCTTTTAAATCTTCGTTTGAAAAGCTGTTACATATAGAAAAAGTCTGTTTTTCCTACCAGGAGGAGAGAAATATCCTCAGTGGAGTGAATCTGCAGATTAAACCCAGCAAAAAATATGTAATTGTCGGGGAAAGCGGAAGCGGTAAATCTACCCTGGTAAAATTGCTGACCGGATATTCCGGCAGATATTCCGGCAGTATACGGTACGACGGACGTGAAATCAGGGATATGAATGGGAAAGATTTAAGCAGTATTGTATGTATGATTCATCAAAATGTATACCTGTTTGATACGGATATTTACCAGAACATCTGTCTGGATAAAAATTATTCCAGTGAAGAACTTCAGGATGCAATCGACAGAAGCGGGATCAGTTTGTTTTTGGATCAGATGGAAAACGGGCTGAACACGCCGGTTGGTGAAAATGGAATACACCTGTCCGGAGGGCAGCGCCAGAGAGTGGCGGTAGCCAGAGCAATGATCCGCAAAACACCGCTGCTCATACTGGATGAAGGAACTTCAGCGGTAGATATGCAGACGGCATATGATATGGAAAACCGGCTTCTGGCGCAGGAAAAACTGGCGCTGGTTACCATTACCCATAATCTGAAGGAAGAACTGCTGAGCCAGTATGACCAGGTTATATTCATGAAAAACGGAGAGATCGTAGAAAAAGGGACTTATAGGCAGTTAGCGGAAAAGCAGGGAGCATTTTTTGATTTTATGAATTTACAGGGAAAAGTAAAAAATTAATTTTATAAAAGTACTTTATTTTCTTGCCTGAATCGTATAAACTAAAGGCACAGGAAAAGATTTTATCTGCATGTGTGAAGAAGCGTTTGACAAGCTGGGGGAAAAGGATTAGGATTGTAAAGATTAATAAAAAGATTAATGAAAAGTTGATTGATCTGGCGCTATTTTAGTATGTAGTGAAGTTAAGCATATGGCAGGAATACATAGAGATGTATTACAGGCAGAGGAGCAGAAGACATGAGAAAAAAAGTACTTTTATTAGTTTTGATATGCGGTGTATTAGGATTAAATGCAGGATGCCAAAAAGATGGCAAAGCAGATCCGGCAAATGGCACAGGAAGCAATACTTCTGAAATTATGAAAGTGACGGAAAACGGCAGCAGTGCAGAGGGACAGTCTGACAGTGATGCACAGCAATCAGAAGGCGTGAAGCTATATATTTCAACGGGAGACGGTAAATTTAAGAGCTGCGATTATTCAGGAGCAGAGGAAGCCACACCTGACAGTTTGGTAAAAGAGATGGAAACCCTCACCGGATGGAATATATCTCTCGCTGATGAGATCACTACGGGGAAAGGCGGAATGACCGTGTGTATTACCGGGCAGAGCGCTGTTTTTATGGGGCCGCCCGCTGCCCAGAAAGAAGGTTTTCATGTTTACGATGCGCAAAGTATGGTTTATGCAGTACTGGACAGTATCCAGAAAACACTTCAGACTTACGCAAGCCCCAAAAACCCGGACAGTGTAGATATTTATTATAGTATGGAAGGGAATGTGCCCATCCGTATAGATAATCTGGATATTACAATTCCAATGGATCAGCCTTATACCCATGAAATGCTGGTGAAGCTGTTTCAGCAGGCAGACGCTCCAACAGGCACCGGTTCCTCAGAAACAAATGGAAAAGTACAGGGATCCAGAACATACGGACAGACAGACGCAGGAAGTGGTGCAGACCAACAGAGCAATTATTTACAGACCGAGGCTCAGGGGGGGCAGATATACCAGCAGCCAGAGGCAGCAGACGGACAGGAGGGCTACCAGCAGCCAGGGGCAGCGGATGGTGGAGCGAATGAGCAGCCTGGATCACCGGGTCAGGAAGGTGAGAACCAGCAGCCCGGAACACCGGATGGGGGAGCATATGAACAGCCGGAGTCGCCGGATGGAGGAGCGTATGGGCAGCCCGGAGCACCGGAAGATGGAACGATTGAACAGCCAGAGGCAGCAGATGGCGTGATGAACGGACCGGAGGTTTACCAGCAGCAGGATGTTACAGGAACGGGGGATATGGGAAACTAGAGCATAAACAGTAAGCATCCGCTTGTGAACAAAAAATTATCCGAACGGACAGAGCGAAGGCGTATTTGTGCCACGGGGAATGATTGGAGTCAGCAGCAAAGGAACCAGGGAAGAAGAAGCAAAGAAGCTGGCAGAGTTTTTATTATCAAAAGAAGCCCAGAGCGGTGGAATGGAAGAAGGAATTCCTGTGAATAAAGCTGCCTATGACAATATTTTAAATAGTACAAAACCAGGTGATATTGTGCTTAACATGGGCGGGCAGTTTGAAGGAGATGACAAATTTTACCTGTTGCACTGCAAGTGGCCGAGTGTTGGAGACTGTTCCCAAATTGGTTCAGGGTTCTGTCTCTGAGGACCAGGCGGTTAAGGCTGTTATGAAAAAAGTAAATCTGTATTTAGCAGAGTAAGGCAATGAAAATGGCTGCTGATGTAACTCCCGGAGCCGGATCAGCAGTCCATAAGCCCGATAATTTATATAAAGTTAACTGGTATTTTTGAAATGAATATAGTATAATCCCCTATGAAGGCGAAAAGATTAGGAGATTGTAAATGTTTGGCTATGTTACCATATATAAACCGGAGTTAAAAGTAAAAGATTATTATAAATATAAAGCATATTATTGTGGTTTATGCAGAACCCTAAAAGAGAACTTCGGATTTCGCGGCCAAATGACTCTGACCTATGATATGACTTTTGTGACCATCCTGCTTACTTCTCTGTATGAACATAAAATGAAGAACAGCAAACATCACTGTGCGGTACATCCGGTTAAAAAAATGGACATGCTGCAAAATGATATTACAGAATATACAGCAGAGATGAATGTAATTCTATCTTACTATCATTTTATGGATGACTGGGAAGATGAAAAGAGTATGGCGGGGCTTGCAGGCAGCAAGCTGCTGGGGAAAAGTGTAAAAAGCATTATTGCGAAATATCCGGATAAATGCAAAACCATACAGCGCTGTTTAAAAAAACTGCAGGAGTATGAAAAAAAGCAGATTACGGATATCGATGCCGTAGCGGGAACCTTTGGTGAATTGATGGGCGAGCTGCTGGTTTACCAAAAAGACCAGTGGGAAGAACGGCTCCGTAAAATGGGCTTTTTCCTTGGTAAGTTCATTTATATTATGGATGCCTATGAGGATGTAAAGAAGGATATCGTAAAAGGTAATTATAATCCTCTGATTCCGTTACAGGGAAAAGAGAATTATGAAGCAGTCTGTGAGCAGATGCTGAATATGATGATGGGAGAGTGCAGCAGGGAATTTGAATTACTGCCCTGCCTTTGGGATGTGGATATCCTGAAGAATATACTCTACGTCGGAGTATGGACAAAGTATGACAAGATACAAAAAGAAATGAAAGAAGGAAAGGAACAGAAAGATGGTAAGTGATCCATATAGCGTACTGGGAATATCACCCAATGCGACCAATGATGAAGTTAAGAGAGCATACAGAGATTTGAGCAGGAAATACCACCCGGATTCTTATAACAACAACCCCCTGGCAGGGCTGGCAGAGGAAAAGTTTAAGGAAGTGCAGGAAGCGTATGACCAGATCATGAAAGAACGGGAAGGCGGATACAGTTCCGGAGGCGGAAGTTATGCGTCAGGCGGCTACCAGAGCAGCCAGGATGATTCCAATGAGATGAAAGCGGTAACGAATTATATAAATTCGGGATATTATCAGGATGCCCTGAATATGTTATCAAGAATGCAGAATCGTACAGCAAGGTGGTATTATTACAGTGCAGTGGCGAATTCCGGGATTGGCAACAATGTGCAGGCGATGAACCAGGCACAGCAGGCATGCAATATGGAACCGGGTAATCAGGAATACCGCAATCTGGTGAATCAACTGCAATGGAACGGACAGCGTTACCAGTCTAACAGCTATGGCAACGGGCGGTCTGCAGGAGGATGTACCACCGGAAACTGCTGCTGTGATCTTTGGTGTGCGGATTCACTTTGCGAATGTATGGGAGGAGATCTTTGTTCATGCATGTAAGTGGCAAAAAAATGGCATTTTCAGGCCTGATGCTGGCGCTTACGGTTGTACTTATGGTTCTGAGCGGTGTATTTCAGTTTAACACGCTGTTTTTACTGGGTGCTGCTTCCTTTTTTGTTGGGATCATGATCCGGGAATTCGGAATAAAGCTGGGCGCCGGCTTTTACATAGGCGCAGTAATTCTGGGACTATTGATAGCACCGGATAAGCTGCATTGCCTTACATTTGCCATTATGGGACTCTATGTACTGGCAATTGAATTTGTATGGCTGAAACTTGGAAAAGTATGTCCAAACGCAAAAGGCCGTAAAATATTCTGGATTTTAAAGTATCTTATTTTTAATATACTATTCTTACCGATGCTGTTCCTGTTTCCAAAGCTCTTATTTGCAGGTGAGATATCAGGATGGATTCTCCTTGCGGCTGCAGTACTGGGACAGATTATACTGTTCATTTATGATAAGGCATACGATTATTTTCAGGCAAGGGTATGGGGAAAATACCGCAAACAAGTAGGATTTTAAAAAGAAAAAAGCTCATATGGCTGAACATCATTGTGAACTGCTTTCCATAAGATATACTTTTAGTCTGGATTTTGTGAAGAAGTTAATTCTGCTCCGTCTATATGGTCTTTTTATGTTCTAAAGTTTCT
>JAGZJZ010000081.1 GCA_018365455.1 Clostridiales bacterium | reverse complement strand
AAAAGATGGGCGTGGGAAACTGGTATGGACTCCGTCAGCTGGCCGCGGAACTGGTATTTTCTAACCTTTCCGAAGCGCTTTTTGGCGGCACGCGGGCATAAATAGACTATATCTATATGGACCACCTGCCTTTCTTATATATGAAATATAGCATGTGAAATAGAGTTTGTCAATTGATTTGACAAACTGTGAAAAATAGATTATGATGATCAAAATGATTGTTTGAAAAGGGGATTACCATGGGAAATGCAAATAATATGAAGCTGCGCAACCAAAGAAGTATTATTAATTTTCTTCGGCAGCAGCCTATGTCACGGGCGGATTTATCTAGGCGGACAGGACTGACCAGAGCGGCTATTTCTGTTTTAATTGATACATTGCTGGGTGAAGGTATTGTGATTGAAGACCAGCTGGTTACGGGGAAAGTAGGCAGAACGTCTGTAACGATAAAGTTAAATCCTAAAAAATACAGGATCTTATCCATTAATATTGCCAGGGATATCTGCAGCGTCGGACTTTGCGATTTTTCTGGAGACATACTGATGGTTGAAAAGTTTCCACAGAAAAAAGGGGTTCCGGCAATACAGATGCTCAACTGTCTTTGTCAGAAAGCGTTTGATTTTTTGAAAGAAGACGGAGGTGTGGACAGATTGCTTGGTGTTGGTATTACAGCCCCTGGTCCTTTAGACAGCATAAATGGGACAATTTTAAAACCTTCGAATTTTGAGGATTGGCATCAGATAGAGGTAGCCAGTTATTTTAAGGAAAGATTTGCATGTCCTGTCTATATAGAAAATAATGCCCAGGCATTGGCGATGGCAGAACGATATTATGGAGCCGGTGTCCGAGAAGAAAGTTTTCTGGAATTAATTGTGGATACCGGAGTTGGAGGGGGACTGATTTTAAATGGGAAACCTTACAAGGGTATTCATGGATATTGTGGTGAAATCGGACATACTACGGTTAATTTGGATGGAGAGCGATGCAGCTGCGGGAATCATGGCTGTCTGGAACTCTATGCCGCGATACCAAATATTTTACGGTCTGCCATGGAAAAAGATAATTCCTTAACCAGCTGGGAAAAAATTATGGATGCCTATGAAGAAGGAGCAGCAGACGCTGTCTGGGTGGTTGAGCGGGAATGCAGGTTACTGGCAGCATCTTTAACTACGATGATGAATCTCCTGGATGTGGGGGTCGTATTTGTATCCGGAGAATTATTATACAAAGGAGCTTTCATATTTCCCTATATGGAACAACTGATGAAGGATCAGATGCTTGGTCATAGAGAGAGGGCTATCAGGATCTGTCCATCGGGATTACCAAAAGAATCGGCAATAATAGCTGGTACTAATCTGGTTCTGGAGCAGTATGCGGTATGTTTTGAAAATAACAAATAATAAATTAATATTTCAGAAACAAAAATCAAACATGATACAAATATTAAAAAGCTATTCTCTTATCATCAAATAAAACACAGACAAAATAAAAAGAATTGGAGAATAAGAGAATGGCGAAATCAAAATTAGTAAAAGCAAATCAAAAAATTGCTAAAGAAGTAGTCGGCGGCTGCAAGAAGATTGAGACAGGAGTAGTTGACGGTTACAAGAGAATTGAGTCAGGTGCAGTCGGCATACAAGAAAATAGAAACAGCTGCAGTAGGAGGCTTCAACAAAATTGCCGATAAATTCGTGGATCTTTATCTTACGAAAGAAGGCAAATCAGTAGAAGAAGCCCGAACAAGGCTGACAGAAGAACAGAATAACAGAAAAGCATCCGGAAAGGCAGGTAACCGATAATGAAAAAAAGTACATTTGTATCTATGATTTTAGGGACAATTGGAGGAATTTTATTTGCTTTGGGTATGTGCATGGCTTTGATTCAGGAGTGGAATGCATTCAGACCCGGTATTATCATGGGAGCGATTGGTATAGCAGTTCTTTTTATTATGGTATTTGTCTGGAGAAGGATGGAAAATAAGACGCCTATCAGGCTGTCAGGCAAAACAATTGGGGCAACGCTGATTGGTATCTTGGGAGCATTGCTGTTAGGTGCAGGCATGTGTCTTACCATGGTTTGGAGCCATATGGTGGCAGGTATTGTGATTGGGATCTTAGGAATTATTTTAATTCTTTGCCTGATACCTTTTGTGAAAGGATTAAGGGATGTGTAAACAGGATATATCCACGTTCCTGTTGGCGAAAACGATAATCGTATCAGTGCGAATATAAAAATAATCCAAATTAGTATTGTTCCGATAAAAGACACTATATTATTCCGAATAGCTTGCTATTATTCCGATAATTGGGTATAATAGCAACTAAAGAAGGAAGTGATGAAGATGTCAATGACAACAAAACAAGCAGCAGAAAAGTGGAACATTTCAGACAGGCGGGTCAGAATTCTTTGTGCTGAAGGAAAAATACCTGGCGCTTACCAAGAAGGCCGTGGGTGGAAAATACCCCATGATGCTATCAAGCCGTCAGATGGCCGTTATAAGTCTGCTGATAGTTTGCTGGATATGATTGACAGCAAAAAGAAAGAATTAGATTCCAGACGTCCATTGACCCAAGGAGAAATTGAAAGACTTAATGAAGAATTTATGGTTGAGTATACCTATAATTCCAATGCAATCGAAGGTAATACATTGACACTACGTGAGACGGACATGGTTTTGAGGGGACTTACAATTGACAAAAAACCACTAAAGGACCATATGGAGGCAGTAGGCCATAAAGATGCATTTGAATTTGTTGGTGAACTGGTAAAAGATCAGATACCTCTTTCTGAACGGATTATCAAAGAAATACATTATCTTGTGTTGGCAGATAAAAGAGAAGACCGTGGTGTCTACCGCCGGGTGCCTGTGCGTATCATGGGAGCAAAACATGAACCCGTACAGCCATATCGCATTATGCCTTGTATGGAACAGCTCTTGCAAAAATACGAGAAAAGTACAGAGCATATCATCTCACGTCTGGCACTATTTCATATTGAGTTTGAGGGGATTCATCCGTTCATTGACGGAAATGGCAGAACTGGCCGTCTCCTTGTAAATTTAGAACTTATGAAAGCGGGGTATCCGCCAATTGACATAAAATTTACGGATCGGATAAGTTATTACAATGCATTCGATGCATACTATGGTTCAAATCATAGTCTTCTGGCAATGGAACACCTGTTTGCCGGATATGTGAACGAGCGGTTAGATATGTATCTGAATATGTTGTAATAAGCTGAAACAAAGGAACTGTTCTCAGAGAGGAATATGCAGAGAAAACAGGTAAAGGGCAACTGACAGACAACAAAATATCAAAGAAATGATAAGCAGGAAATGTGTGGAATGCATATTTCCTGCTTTTTTAAGGTTGAGTTAAGGTTAAGAATAGCTGAGTATAAGAGAGCAGGTATATGCTATGTATATCACTTGTGAAGAAATAATATAGAGAATATGGAGGATATGAACATGAATAGTATGATATGGCTGATAACAGGATTGGTTTTATTGGTACCGGCAATGGTGGTGTTTTTTTATCATCTGGGGAAATGGATTTATAAGGATGCAAAGAGCAGAGGAATGCGCCCGGGGCTTTGGACAGTCATCGGTCTGTCAGGACAGAATATGGGAGGATTCCTTATTTATCTTTTAAGCCGAAAGAGTAAAAAAGAGATGGAGACAGAGGCGGAGCGAAAATGTGTAAGGATCAGCTGCGGGGCATTTATCATAATGAATCTGGGTATAATCTGCTGCATTGTTTATATCATAAATCTTTGATTACGCAGGATGATACCAGAGCGTGTTTGAAAATATAGTCGGAGGAAATACAATGAAAAGAGATTTGATATTGAAAATTGAACATATGACAAAAGGCTATCGGACCCAGGAAGTATTAAAAGATGTGAATTTGGAAGTGGAGTCAGGTCACATCGTGGGTCTGCTGGGGAGAAATGGAGCAGGAAAGACAACACTTCTAAAAACGATCCTGGGACTGGGAGTTCCTTATAAGGGTAAAATTTATTTCCGGGACCGGCTGTTAAATCCGGAGGACCTGGAACAGAAAAGCCGGATTGGATCGCTAGTTGACGTCACATTTTTTGACGACCTGACTGCCTGTGAAAATTTGAAAATACCCATGATGATTACGAAAGGATTAGGGAAACGAGATGCAGTCAGCCAGATAGACGAGATTCTGGAATTTGTGGATTTGGCAGATGCAAAGAAGAAGCGGGTAAAGACCTTTTCCTTTGGAATGAAACAGCGGCTTGCCTTGGCACAGGCGCTTATTACGAAGCCGGAGCTGCTGATCTTGGATGAACCTTTCGTAGGTCTGGATCCCATAGGAATAGAGGAAACCACAAGCCGATTGAAACAATTGTGTGAAAAGCAGAATACGTCAATTATTTTTTCCAGCCATCAATTGACGGAAGTGGAAGAACTTGCGGATGAAATTGCAGTTTTAAGCAGGGGGAAAATCACCTGCATGGATACATACGAAAATATCAGACAAAGCGGGCAGTCTTTGATTGAATTGATGAAATAGAGAGGGGGCAGGAAGATGAATTTGCTGCAAGTATATAGGATGGAGTTGTATAAGATGGGAAAAAGAAAATCAAGCCGGATGCTCTTGCTTCCCTGTTTGTTAGTAATTTTGATTTCCCTTGGAATCGGAAGCGGGAATGTGACGGTTACACGGGCAGGGGCGTCTACCCAGACGCTGGTATCTTGCATGGATTATTTCATTTCAGTCTGGAATATATTATCAGGCTTTGGAATAATCGGCATTTTAGTTATATTAACCGCTTCGTTACAGTTTGCCGGCGAAATAGAGAGGGGGCAGATTAAGACAAGCCTGCTTAGAGTTGGAAAAAGAAGTCAGGTCATTCTGGCAAAATTATTTGTAATGACTACAGTGGTGATTCTGATGTCTTTGGTTTTGACGGTAACGATAATAGGCTGTTATTATTGGATTATAATACCTGCAGGGATGGGGACCGGAACATTTGCCATATCCATAGATGGATTGACGTATTACAGAGTATTTGCTGCAGTCCTCTGCTGGGCGGCAAATTATGTTCTTTTAAGTGCAGCGGCATTTTTGGCGGGGACTTACTTTGGTCCCTTTGTAACATTTTTTATAGTACTGATATTTATGTATGGGGAAAGCTATTTTGTGACCATGGGTTCCTTTAAATTTTTACGATATGTGCCGGAAGGATTTGTGAACTATTTGATGACAGGCGGGGCAATTAAAATAACCGATGTGATTTTAATTGCTGCTTGTACTTTAGGAATAACAGGTGTTATGATATTTATAACAATGAATATTTTTAAAAGGCAGGATATTCGATAACATATGCTGCTTAAATAAAGGAGATGCGGCAAGATATGAGGAAGAGAATATTACTGGCGGATGATGAACGGGAAATTATAGAATTATTGAGATTGTATCTTGAGAAAGATGGGTATGATGTATTGGCGGTGGGGGATGGACTGTCTGCACTTCAGATTCTTCGGAGGGAAAAAGTAGATTTAGCCATGGTTGATATTATGATGCCCAATCTAAATGGCTATGAATTAATCAAAGCGATCCGTAAGGAGAAGAATCTCCCAATTATAGTGATTTCGGCAAAGGGAGAGACGGCGGATAAAATCTTGGGATTGGGGCTTGGTGCAGATGACTATATTGTAAAACCATTTGATCCTTTAGAGGTGGTTGCAAGAGTGGATGCAAATATACGAAGGTTTTACTGTCTCAGTCAGAGTAATGAGGATGAACCTTTAAAAGTGCATGACCTGGAATTGGACTTGCAGCAATGTACCCTCAGCAGAGGGAAACGGACGGTTGAACTGACATCGATTGAGTTTAAGATACTGAAGCTTTTCATGGGGGCACCGGGCAGAGTATTTACAAAAAAGCAGATCTATGAGGCGGCATGGGAGGAACAATATATCGTAGACGATAATAATATTATGGTGTATATCAGCAAAATCAGGGATAAAATCGGAGAAAGGAACGGAGAGTCTTATATCAGAACGATCAGAGGGCTGGGGTATAAGATGATTGCAGATTAAAATGAGGAGAAAAGAAAAGAGTCTGAGTATATATCTGATAAAACAGTATATCAAATTTTCCTTCCTGATTATCGTACTGACCAGTATATTGGGATTAGTTACATCGTATATTCTTGTGAGCGATAAGGATGTGCTTCATATATTCAGCGCGGAAGAAGTAATCGCGCAGGACTATGAAAAGAGCGATATAACAGCGCTGGAAGATTTTGACGGATGGATTGAAATACTGAATGGGCAGAACCAGGTGATCTATACAAAGGGAAATGTATTAGAAAAAAAGGCATCCTATACCCAGGAGGAGTTACTGGAGCAGAAAGGAATCGAGTACCTGTTAAAGCAAAAGGTTACTAAAATCGCCGGAATTTTAGAAATCAATAAAACAGATCCAAAAATAAAAGAACCCCGGTACGTGTGCACAACGACCTATTTCAAAGGGCTGGATGGGGAACGTTATCTTGGTATTGTAAAATTCCCGGCAGGAAAGCTAAAAGCCAGTTTCACTTTTTATAATCCCAAGGGAGATATGGCGGCATGGCTGAGAAATACCAGCATATTGCTGGGTGCTGGGTTCTTCGTAATATTTTTAATGTGCATCTGGTGGTATGCAAAATCAATCAAACGGCATGTAGGAGAACCGAATAAGAAGCTTGCAGCAGGACTTGCTGAGTTGACAGCAGGAAATTATGATCTAAGGCTTTCACTGCAGGCGGAGTATGAGTATTGTGCCATTGAGGAGTCATTTCATGTATTAGCGCAGGAACTGCGTGAGGCAAAGAGTCAGCGCCGGCAGTATGAAAAAGAAAAACAGCAGCTGTTTAGCAATATAGCCCATGATTTACGTACACCAATCACAACAATCAGGGGATATGCGAAAGCAATTGCGGAGGGTGTGGTAGAAGAGGAGGAGAAAAAACGGGAGTATATTGGTACAATCGTAAAAAAGACGGACCATTTAAATGAACTGGTGGAATTATTACTGATCTATACAAAGTTAGAGAACTCCGAATATCAGTTTGTGTATGAAGAAACAGATTTCACCGAATTTGTGCGTGAGGTAGTAATTGAGTATATGGATGATTTTGAAAGAGCAGAAATGGAACTGGAGCTGGAGATTCCTGAGAGAGAGATCAAATTGCTTATAGCAAAGACAGAGATCAGGAGGGTGATAGGAAATCTTTTGATCAATGCAATCAAACATAATCCGCCCAATACGAAAGTCCGTTTGAAACTTTATGAATATGTTGATGAGAATCATAATATGGAGCATGTTAATGACTATATTAATGAGCATGTTAAGGATCATATCAAGAAGCAAAATGAGGAACAAAATGAGGAGCAAAATAAGATGCAAAATAAGTCGGTTATTTTTGAAGTTGCAGATAATGGAAATCCCATTCCTGAAGAGGTGAAACTCCATATGTTTGAACCATTTGTAAGTGGAAATGAGTCCAGAACGTCAGGAAGCGGAAGCGGTCTGGGACTTAGTATCTGTAAAAAAATAATGGAAAAGCATCATGGAAGCCTTGTATATAAGGAGTCTGAAAATCTCTGGAAATGTTTTCGGATAAGCTTCGGTGATTCTGGAAATCGGGAAGATTTGACGTGATAGTTTATCTATCGCGTATCTTCCCGCTCATTTAGACGCAGCCTGAATATCAGGATACAAATGGACCTGTTAACTGAAAAAAATCACAGTCTTTATATGGATGGTCAAAATGTACCGGAAGGTCTTTTTCAAAGATTTTAACGAAGCCAGCTTTTTCATAAAATTTATGAGCACGTTCCGTGTTCTTAGGGGTGTCCAGAAGAATCGCTTGAAATGCGTGCTGCTTTGCAAAGGTAAGCAGTTCAGCATATAACTGCCGTCCCAAATGATAAGGATCTCCCCGGTATGCCTGATTTACAAAGAACTTCTTTAATACGCCGATACCGTTACCGCAATTCATAAGCCCAATACTGCCGATTATATGTCCATGATCTGTGGCAACCCAAAAGCAGCCTCCATCTGAAAAATATTTTTCCCGGATACATAGCAGTTCAGGCTGGTCGTCTACGCTGACGGCGGGCCTTGTTCCATCATTCTGGCAACTGAGCACAAGTGCGATAACTTCATCTCTGTCGGCTTCTTCAAATAATCTAATTTTAATCATATTCATTCTCTCCTTGCTTTCTGCAAATGTTGTTGTATTATTAACAGCTATTGCCATAATCTGGCGTTTCCGTTATAATAACATCATACAAAATTTTAAACAAATTGAAATAATTAAAATAATAGTTCGATATTTTTGAATAAATGTGGAGGTGGAAGATGGATCTTAAATATTTGCAAACCTTTCGGACAATTGTGGATGAGGGGAGTTTTTCCAAAGCTGCTGACAAACTGAATTATACACAGTCAACCATTACCTTTCAGATCGGTCAGCTGGAGCAGGAGCTTTCAGCCAAACTGTTTGAGAAAATCGGCAGGCGCATGGTTCTGACGAAAGCCGGAGAACAGCTGATTCCTTATGTGGACGACGTGATGATTTCTGTACATAAGATGCGGTACTTTGAAGGTGATCTGGCAAAATGCCAGGATAATTTACGGATTGGAGTGGGAGAATCGCTGCTTTGCTATCTGCTGCCTCCTATACTAAAGGAATTTCACAAGAAGGCACCCGATGCCAAACTGTATTTCCGTTCCATGAATTGTTATGACATACGAGATGAATTGATGAATGGTACACTTGATTTAGGGCTGTTCTATGAAGAAGCTGGAGGATTAGGAGCCAGTCTGGCTGGCTGCCCCCTTGGAAGCTATTCCCTGGCGCTCGTGGCTTCTCCGGAAATAAAGCAGGATTATCCGGATTTTATAACGCCCAATCAGAAAATTCCCCTCCCACTGATTATCAACGAATCCAACTGCATCTTCCGGCAGATATTTGAACAGTATCTCCGGGATAAAGGGATACAGCTGGACCATACAATAGAATTATGGAGTATTCCCACCATAAAAAATCTGGTTAAAAACGATGCGGGCATTACTTTTCTCCCACGATTCACAGTTCGGGAAGAACTGGACCGCGGAGAATTAACCGAGATTCCCACAGATCTCAGGAATGTACGAATAAGTGCTGTATGCGGACATCATAAAAATAAATGGATCAGCCCTGCTATGGAGCTGTTTATCCGGCTGGTAAAAGAATGTCCCTGGATAGAATTTTAGCATATCACTATAAATTTTTGACATATGAACGGAAATATAAATCTGATATAATTATAAAAATTACCCTTGCTTAAGTGACAGTTTAAGCAGGGGTTTCGCTGTTTAAGCTGTCAGATGTAATTTAAATCATGCTTTGGAATGGAAGTTTCATCCAGAGAATCAGATGCAAAGCCTTTTATTATAAGCACTTTTCAAATAAGCATCTCTACATAGAGCCTAAATCAGTTTACCGGCATGACATTTTCCATGATAGAATATGACAATAGGAGGGTTTTTACATGGGAAAGATACTTTGGAAAATATCCTGGAAAAAGTTTATTAAGAATTTGTCTATCCGTCAGAAGATGCTGCTGGCGCTGACGCTCTGCGTTATTCTGCCGATTATTCTGCTGGGTATCATCACCACAACCAGAGTGCTGCGGCTCAGCGAGCAGAATCAATATGAAATACAGATCAACCAGCTGACAAAGTCCGGGAAAGATGTTGAAAAACTATATGATACGGTGATTCAGGAGATATCAGCTCTGGCGGGTGACCGTTCTATTCAGGCGATTGCAGCGGGAAATGCATCTGTCATGGACTTCAAAAATGCTGCCAAAAGTATGCTGGAGGCCAGCGAAATGATAAACAGCTGCAGCAGTATTGCCCTGAGTAAAAACGGACAGGTGCTGTTCCAGAGAGGTCCGCGCTATATGGATGAGCGGGAAAACACGGAATATACCAGGCAGATCGAGGAGGAAAATGTCCCGTATCTGTGGGCAGCGGAACATCCTGTCACCTTTAAAAGAGGAATTAATGTGAGTACGTTAAGTCAGATTTCTTACTATATGACGATTATGAAGGGACTTACCCTGGAGAATGAAGGCGTTATCAGCGTACATATTAATGCACCTGAATTTATTGGCCAGTTTACCCCTTATCAGGGAGAAAACATGATTGCAGATGTATTCATTTTCGATAAACAGGGAAGCGTGCTTGCAGAAAACAGTAATAAGGAGGAGCTGCGCAATCTTTGCTGGGAGGAATTTCAAAATCAGGGAAAGAGCGAGGATTCCGGATATTTCCCGGTAAAAACAGGAAATGAGGGTTACATTGTACTATATACCAAATGCGGTTTTGGCGGCTGGTATTTATTTCAGGTTGAGGAGAAAATCTCCATTTATAATACACAGATTACCTTTATAGTCTGCGCGGTGCTGTTGTGTGTGGTATTTGGATTTGTATACAGTATGATACAAAACAGGACAATTATTATGCCTCTGCATCACCTCTCAAAGCGTATTGATGTTGTAAAAAGCGGTGTTCTTGAAAAGAGAGATTATGAGACAGCGCATGATGAAATGGGAAATGTGGAGAAGGGATTCGAAGATATGGTCTCCCATATCAATGAACTGATCAATCAGGTTTATATTCAGACGATAAAGACCCAGGATGCTGAGAGAGAGATGCTGCTTGCTAAAATGAATCCGCATTTTCTTTATAATTCTCTGGATTCCATACACTGGCTGGCAATCCGGAATAAGGATTACGAGGTAAGTGAACAGCTGGAAGCCCTGGCAGATGTATACCGCCATATCCTGCGGTTTGGAGAAGGAATGATCTCCATCCGGGATGACATGGAATTTATTGATAATTATCTGTTTCTGCTGGATTTTCAGATGGGAGACCGGGCAGCATTCATAAATGATATTCCGGAAGACCTGCATGCTTACTTAATACCTAAGCTGATTACCCAGCCGCTGGTAGAAAATGCGGTCCAGCACGGACTGCGGGATGTGAATACAGGCGGAAAGGTAAAAATCAGGATGCGCAGGCAGCAGGAGGACCTGATCATTACGGTACTCGATAATGGAGTGGGCTGCGATGTGGAAAAAATCAGAAAGCTATTAAAAGATAAAGAGGGAAAGGAGGCATTTGCACTGCGCAATATTGATGAAAGAGTCCGGCTGCGTTATGGGGAAGAATACGGACTTAAGATGTACGGCAAAAAAGGCATAGGCTGTATGGTACAGGTCAAAGTGAAGCTGGAGGCAAAAGTGTGAACGAAAATCGCTTTCACACTGCTGATTTAGGAATCCCCCAGTCCAGCTTGTGGTATTCATGGGGTAAAGTGTGAAAGAAAATTATGAAAGAAAGGATGCCGCGGGTATTACTATGAGATTAATGGTTGTGGATGACAACAGACAGATACGGGAGGGAATCCATTACGGGATTGCGTGGAGTGAGTATGGGATCGATGAAGTGCGGGAATATGCCGATGGGGAGGAAGCCAGAGAGGCACTGAATACCTATCAGCCGGATATTATCATAGCGGATATTAAGATGCCGGGAATGGACGGTCTGCAGTTGTTAGAGCACGTGAGAGAGCTTAGAAAAAACTGCAGGTATATTTTGTTAAGTGCGTATTCAGATTTTACCTATGCGCAAAAGGCAATACGTCTTGGTGCGGATGATTATATATTAAAGCCCATCAAGCCGGGAAAATTAGTTGAAATAGTGATGAAAAATGCCAGAGATCTGCTGGAGTCACAAAAGGAAAAGAAGGCTTATTATGATGTTTATGAAAAGAGCTTTCTCCATTCCATGGTCAATGGCGGGGAAATTGAAAATGTGGAAAAGTTCAGTCAGATGCTGGAACATAAATATCAACTGAAGCTGCCTGCCAATTATGCTTTCCTGGCTTTGCTCTGGATGGAGCAGGCGGATGGCTCCATGCGGAAAAGGCCCTTAAAAGATCAGGCGGCGGAACAGATTAAGGTAGGCTGGCAGAGCAGGGAATCGTATTTACCCTCCAGGAAGATCTGCTATTATTCTTTGGGAAAGGCGACCGGTCCCAGCTTCTGAATCTGGATTATCAGTATCAGGTAAAGAATATAATTGAGGGGCTGGGACGGGAATGGAAAGAGCAGAATCTGGCTATTACCACCGGAATATCAGATGCAAGAGGACTGAATGAACTGCATATAGCCTATGCGCATGCAAAAGAAGCACTGGAACAGACTTATTACAGCCTGTCCGGCGCATGCGTGATCTATACTCATACCGAAAAAAAAGAAAAGGAATTTCCCGAAGAGCAGCAGAGGGATTATATGGAACGCATTGCAAAAAGTGTCCAAAAGTGTGACGTGGAGGAGCTTCATGCAAATATAGGGGCACTGCTTAAAATGGGGCTTAGGGAAAAGTATGACAAAGTCAGGATAACTGGTTTTATCAAAAAGCTCTATCTCTATCTGATCCGCCATGCAGGTCTGGAAAGTGATCCTGATTTTGAAAGGCGGACGCTTGAAAATGAAATTAAAAAAGTGATTGTAGGGTGCAAGGCGATTTGTCTTTGCACCAATTTTTTTATGACAGGAGGTGTTATTATCGCTACCACAAGGCTTATTTCCATGCACCAAAACAAAGGAAAGTCCATTGCAGATTGTCTTGCAGACCGCACCGACTATGCGAAAAACCCCGACAAAACAAACGAGGGCGAATACATCAGCTCCTACGAGTGCGACCCTAAAACCGTGCAGGGCGAGTTTATGCTATCTAAGCGGCAATACGATGATATTACAGGCAGAAAACAGGCAAGCAATGTCATTGTCTATCAGATACGGCAATCCTTTAAGCCCGGGGAGATTACCCCCGAGCTTGCTAATAAAATCGGCTATGAACTCGGCATGAGCTTCACCAAAGGCAACCATGCTTTTATCGTTGCCACTCATGTGGACAAATCTCATATTCACAATCACATTATTTTTAATTCCACCTCTCTTGACTGTACGAAAAAGTTTCGAGATTTTCTTGGTAGTGGTCGGGCGATTGCCAAAATATCAGACCGCATTTGCCTTGAAAATAACCTTTCCATTATCGAAAATCCCAAACGCTCCAAAGGGCATTACGGCAAGTGGCTTGGCGATGAAAAGCCCCTCTCACACTCTGATAAATTAAGACAAACCATTGATGAAATGCTTGCTAAAAAGCCTGCAACCTTTGATGCGTTTTTACAGCTCATGCAGGGTGCAGGCTTTGAAATAAAGAGTGGGAAACACTATGCTTTTAAGGGTGCGGAGCAGAAAAAGTTTTTCCGTCTGCGTTCTCTTGGCGAGGGCTATTCAGAAGATGAAATCAAGGCTATTATTGAGGGCAAAGCACCACAAAGAGAGGTTAAAAAGTCCTCTGCCAAACAGCCAAAGAAACAAGAAAAGTCGGTCAATCTCCTTGTGGATATACAGGCAAAATTACAACAAGGCAAGGGCAAAGGCTATGAGCAGTGGGCAAAGATTTTCAACCTCAAGCAGATGGCACAGACCGTTAATTTCTTGCAAGAACATAAGCTCCTTGCCTACTCCGATTTAGAGGAAAAGGCGAAGAAAAGCACAGCTCCTTTTGACGAGCGAACACACAAATTAAGACCGCTGAAAAGCGGATTGCAGAGATACAAGCTCTTAAAAAGCACATCTTCAATTATGCCAAAACCCTAGATATTTACACCGATTACCGCAAGGCAGGCTACTCCAAAAAGTTTTACGAGGAACACCGTGCAGACCTTACCTTGCACAAGGCGGCAAAGGCAGCTTTTGAGGAATTTGGTGTGAAAAAGCTCCCCACCATTAAGGCTCTGCAAGTGGAATGTGATGAGCTGTTTTCAGAGAAGAATAAGGCTTACAGCAAGTACCATACCGCAAGAAAAGAAATGCAAGATATTCTGACTGCAAAGGCAAATATTGACCGCCTTTTAGGGCTGGAACAGGAACAAAAGGCAAAAGAAAAATCACAGGAACAGCGGTAAGCTGCACTGTGATTTCATCAGCTCCCAAAGGGAGCGTAGCACGATGATTTATCATCGTTTTAGTGGGGATTGGGGATACTCCCCAACAAGCAAAAGCAACGAGGTGTGTACCGAGTTGCCCTGCTTGCCACTTTTGTTCGCAGACATGAACTGCGCATATTACAGCGGCAATATTGCGCGGATACCTTGTTCACTTAAGTTGCGTATTAAGCTCATAAGTCGCTCTTTTGATATTTCTTGCTCCTTGCTAAACCAGTAGCTCATAATTCCAACCATGGCAGAAAGTACATACTCTAAAGTGTAATCAAACTCTTGAGCATCTTGAATATTTTCCTTGAAATGTTCAGTTAGCGAAGCCTTAATTTGGTTTTTAAGTTTTGCAGAAAATGCAGGGTCGCCTTTTGCACCTAATAGCACAGAATAATATTTGTTGTGATGCTCATAAAGCTGCAAAAAGCTATCTAAGGGCACCCCTAACCTGTCCCCTGTTGAAGTAGAGTATGCAGGAAGTTCATCAACGGTAGGAATTAAGGCATTTTCTATTTCATCTAAAAGATGATACACATCAGTAAAGTATTCATAGGTTCCACGATTGTAACCTGCCTTAGCGGTAATTTCTTTTACTGTGATTTTTTCAATTCTTTTCTCGGTGTATATTTCCCAAAAAGCGTCTATTAGATTTTGTCGTGTTTGTGCTGTGACCTCGGGCTGTTTATTCATAACACACTCTCCTTATAAAATCCGACATTACACATTGATTTGTTGGTTGATGCTGCATTTATTTTTAAGGTATACTATTATCATACAACACGATGTTGGTTATTGCAATAGGAGGTTTTTTATGATTACAATTTTATGCTCAGGCTCAAGAGGAGATTTCCAGCCGTACATTGCACTGGCACAAGAAATCAAACGCAGGGGGCATGATGTGCGAATTTCGGCAAATGATGATTTTAAGGATTTTATAGAGGGTTACGGAATTGAATGCTTTCCACTGAAAGCAAGCATATCTAATCTAAATGTTGATGCCAAGCTTTTAGAACAAGCAGGCTCATCTGACAACCCATTAAAAATGCTTTTTACCTTCAACAAAATGAAAAAGTATGGAGAATACATGGTTGAAGATATGTACAAGGCTTGTCAAGGAAGCGACTTGATTATTTATCACCCCGGATGCACTATTGGTTATTTCGCAGCAAGGGAAATGGGTATTCCAGCGGTTATGGCATCACCGTTTCCTATGCATAAAACAAATGAATACCTTTCTGTGGTTATGTACGGAAAATCTAAAAGTAATAATAGGAATATAGCTCTAAGCTACAAGATGATACAATCAATGCTCTGGATGGCATCTAAAACATCTGTAAAGGGCTTTCTTAAAAAGAAAAATGGCACATTACCTAAGGATTTCGGCTGCCCCTTTGAAAATGTTTCTTCCAAATATCCTGCCATAGCTTCATGTAGCAATTATGTGTTTCCAAGACCTAAGGATTGGAAAAAAAACATATATCAAAATGGATATTGGTTTGTACAAGAGAAAACAGAATATAAGCCGTCCGAAAAATTAGAGAGCTTTTTAAAAAGTGGCGAAAAACCTGTTTATATCGGCTTTGGAAGCATGACATCTTTGGGCAATTATGACGCATTATTGCAGATGGTGATAGAAGCACTTCATAAAACAGGAAAACGTGGGGTGGTGTCAGGTTTACACAGAGGAGAAAAAATCCCAGACAACATTTGTGCCATTGATGCAGTGCCGCATACTTGGTTATTCCCCAAAATGGCAGCCGTGTGCCATCATGGCGGAGCCGGGACTACGGCTGCTGGGTTTGCTGCCAGAGTTCCAAGCATAATTGTTCCATTTTCTAATGACCAGTTTGCGTGGGCACACAGGGCGTATGATTTAAAAGTAGGGGCACCTCCAATTTATAAGAAAAACTTATCAGCAAATGCCCTTGCAGATGGAATTGCATTTGCTATGCAAAATGAAATAATTGAAAACGCAAAAATGCTTGGCAATAAAATATTAACCGAGCAAGGAACAACAGCCGCCGTGGACATCATACTGGGCTGTTTGGAGGGAACGCATGAAGAATAGCTTGTCATGGAAAAAAACATTTTTCACTGTATATATAGGGCAAGGTTTTTCGCTTCTTAGCTCCAGTGCCGTACAATTTTCAATTATTTGGTGGATTACTGTACAGACTGAGTCTGCTATTGCTTTGACAATAGCCAGTGTGGTGGGGCTTCTTCCTCAGGCAATCATAGGACCATTTGCAGGTGTTTGGATTGACAGATATTCACGGAAAGCGATTATGATAATTGCCGATTTAGCCGTGGCAATTTCAAGTTTTGTTCTCTTTATTATGTTTTTTGTTGGTACGCCCAATATGATATTCGTTTATGCTATTTTGGCAATTCGTGCATTGGGAGAAACATTTCATAAGCCTGCCACTCAAGCCCTAATACCGCAGATTGTTCCACCCCAAGAGTTGACTAAAGCTGGCGGCTTTGGACAAATGATTTCATCTGCCTGTTCTATGGTTGGACCGATGCTCGGAGCATTATTGATGAGCATTACAACATTGCAATACGCTTTATTAGTTGATGTATTTGGAGCTTTGTTGGCTGTAATAACACTATCTATTGTTAAGTCAACACGCCATAAAAATATCAACACGTCAAACAGCGTTATTGCAGATTTAAAAATTGGTTTTGCTGCAATTAAGAAAAACAAAGCTTTGTATCGCCTTGGCATTCCCATGTTTATTGCAACGGTAATTTTTGTACCAATAGGAACTCTAATTCCACTTATTATTAAAACATATTTTCAAGGTACAGCTTGGCACACAGGCTTGGCTCAAACACTTTTTCAATAGGTATGCTAATTGCAGCAGTTGTAATTAGTATTACAGGCGGCTTTAAAAAACAGTTTTTGATGATTGCAGTATCTACTGGTCTGCTGGGTATTTGGTCTTTCATTGCAGGGCTGTTGCCTTCTAATATGTTTTGGATATTTACCATAATGATATTTTTAATGGGAGCTGCCGGTATAGGTTTTAATGTGCCATTAACTGCTTATGTGCAGCGTACAATTCCACAAGAACATTTAGGGAAGGTACTTTCTATTATTACCAGCGTAATGAGCTTTTCAGCCCCCATTGGTATGTTTGTCGCTGGACCCGTATCAGAAATGATAGGCGTTAACCTGTGGTTTGTATTAGCAGGTATTGCAATGATTTTTGTCGGGATTTTATGCTTTTTGCTTACTAGGAGATTTGATGATGGAGGCGCTGATAATGCAAAAAAATAAAAAAGTGCTTTTGATTATATGTGCGATTTTACTGTCTGTCTTGTCGCCGTTTATATTAATAGCTGTATGTGGTGGTGTATTTAGTTTGTTTAGTCTGTTTATGGGTTCTGACTTTACCACATCATTTTCTATATACATGAATTGGATTTTTTCTCTTTCCCCATATTATCCGTACCTAACTGCAATACCGATTATTGCAATAGCACTTCTGTTGATTTTGAAAGCAAGAAGGCATAAAAAGGGGGAAACGAGTGAGAAATGATAATTGGATACTCTGTCCTTTTTGCAGCCACAAAACACGGATTAAACTACTTTATGATACGGTGTTGATAAGATTTCCATTATACTGTCCAAAATGTAAAAGGGAAACTCTAATCAATGCAAAACAATTTCATGTAGAAGTTATTAAAGAGCCAGACGCTAAGACGCAGAGCCAATAACTGGTGAGGATAGTTCTCACACGGTTACTGGCTTTTTCTTTCAGTAGTGTTTTAGGTGGAGGTATAGTTGTGAACATGAATATATGCAAAAGTGTAATTTTGAAAGAGGACTTTAGCATCAGAATATAGGCATTTTTGCGTTTATAACCCCTCGTTGCCGTTCTCCACCTCCGTCCTTTCGATTTCAGCAATCCCCAAAATCGAAAGGATGGTACAACCATGAAAAGAATAAACTTTAAGAAATACTATGACCACATTACAACAGACGCATATCACGATGTTCCCGATGAGGTGTTTAACATCTTGGAGGAATACCGCAAGGCAGAGCAAGCCTATCGCAGCAAGATAAATTACCATAAAGCATATTACTCTCTTGACCTTGATGACGGTATCGAACACAGTGCCTTGTTTGTTTCCCTCTCTCCCGATGAGATTTACGAGCGTAAGCTAACAAGGGAACAGCTCCATGCTGCCATAGCCACCCTGCCAGACAAGCAGGCAAAACGCATCTATGCTCACTACTTTTTAGGAATGAGCATAACAGCTATTGCTAAAGCCGAGGGAGTGAACAAGTGCCAAGTAACTCGCTCAATTAGTCGAGGGCTGTCGCATCTTGAAAAATTTCTCTCGTAACTAAGCAGCATAATTGTTCTTTGAAAACTGAATATACGATATTTTGAGTACATTACTTATGTGAGCCGAAATGCAAAACGACTTAACAGCCATCGCCAAGACAGCGGTATGGGGAGGTGAAAGTTATACCGCCCGAGCGATAAAATGGACTGTTAGACCGAGTTTCGCACACTCGTTCGCAATGACCCACATAAGGGACAATGATACTTCGTGACGTTACGCCCCCAAGACGATAGAAACAGGGGGAGTTCATGCGTTATGCGTGGCTTTTGAAAGAAATGAACGCTAATGCAACATACGCAGGAAATAAATTCGGCTTGACCGTGGATGAAGCTGCTGCCTACACAGGCATTGGCAGGAATACATTAAGAATGTTAATCAAGCATGGGAAACTGCCTGTGCTTTTTGTTGGTAAGAAAAATGTTATCCGCACAGATGTGTTGGAGCAGTTTTTGACTGCCAATCAAGGGGTAAATCTCTTAGATATGGAACGAGTAAAAAGCTTATGAAAATGAAATCGGCAAAGTTGTATGTTTAAAGTCTTTCCCTTATAATAATGGCATCACATTACAACAGTGACCTTTGCCGTATCGAAGGGAGAAAAATCATGGCAAAAGGTTCTGTTAGAAAAAAGGGAAAGAAGTGGTACTTCCGATTTTATGTAGAGGACGAAAGCGGCAACCGTATTCAAAAAGAATTGCCCGGTACTGAAAGCAAAAGTGAAACGGAGTCCTTGCTCCGTAAAGCGATGGAGGAATATGAAAATCAAGTTTACACAGCTAAAACCGTGAATGTCACATTGGCTGAAATGCTTGATATGTGGATTGAAGAAGAACTGAAGCCAAGCTCAAGGAGCAATGGAACTTTAAGGTCATACCTCAACACAATAAGCCGTATTAAAAGTTATCCCATAGCAAAGCGGAAACTAAAATTAATAACGGTTGAGCATTTACAAGCGTTCTTTGATTTATTGGCAACGGGCGGCTCAAATGATAAGGGCAAGGAAATTAAGGGATTAATGCATGGAACAAGGCACGTCTATGGGGCGGTTTTAAGAGGGGCATTTTCCTTTGCGGTATTTCCCAAAAAGTTGATTTCATTTAATCCTATGCAATATGTAGTTAACAGAAATGCGAATGACGATTATGAACTGTTCACCGAAACAAGGACTGAGCAAGCAACAGTCACTAAAACCATTTCAGAAAATCAATATTTGCAGTTGATTGAAATACTTGCAACAAAAAACAATCCTGCCACATTGCCTATACAAATTGCATACTATACAGGCTTGCGACTTGGGGAAGCCTGCTCCCTTACTTGGCAGGATATAGACTTTGACGAACAATATATCACTGTTCGTAGGAGTATATGTTACAGCAACACTCTGAAAAAAACAATTCTCGGTCCGACCAAGCGGAAAAAGATAAGAACGGTTTATTTCGGAAGTACACTACTGCAAATCCTCAAAGATGCAAAGGCACAGCAGTTGATAAACGAACATCAATATTGTAGTTTATATTTAAAGAATTACTACAAAGTTGTGCAGGATAAAAACAGGTCATATCACGAGGTGTATTCATTCCCTGTGGCAGAAAAGATAACAGAACAGTACACTGAAATAGATTTCGTATGTCTGCGATTGGACGGTACATACGAAGCACCAAGAACAGTTAATAATATGTGTATATCAGCAAGAAAGCAGATTGAGGGAATGGATGATTTCCATTTTCACACTTTAAGACACACCTATACAAGCAGGCTTTTGGCAAATGGTGTTGCACCAAAAGATGTACAAGAGTTATTAGGGCATTCGGATATAAACACCACATTAAACATCTATGCACACGCAAGCAATGAATCTAAGAAGAAGTCTGCAATGTTGCTTGATTAAACGAAAAAACACTCTCTTTCCCTTATAGATTTCTCGTAAGGGAAAAAACAAAGGAAAACAAGTAGAAAACAAGGTGTAAAACCTTGTAAATACGGTTGTTTTAAGGGTTTTCTATATAGCACTAAATAAAATGAGCATTATGTACAGTATCAGACTTATGATGCAGGCAATATGCTGCAACGGGGAGAAAACCTGATCGAGGTTATAGCCGGTGACGGCTGGTATAAAGGCTTGTACGGATATCGCCAGAATAATGATTACCGGAAGGGGAAAGCATTTGAACTGCTTGCAGATCTGTATGTGGACGGAGCGCTTGCCCTGTGTACGGATCTGAGCTGGCAGGTGAAAAAGAGTAAAATTATTATCAGCGACATTTATGATGGGGAATATAGGGATGATACCCTGGAAGACTACGCGAGATTTCCGGTAAAGGCAGGAAAACTGGATAAAGGCGTGGTGAAAGAGAGACTGGGACTGCCGGTAAAGGTGAAAGAGATTAGAAAGCCTAAGGCTCTGATTACGACACCCAAAGGAGAAACCGTACTTGATATGGGACAAAACATGGTTGGCTGGGTTGCTTTTCACTGTCGGGAAAAGAGAGGAACGAAGATCAGCCTGGAGCATGGTGAGGTTCTTCAGGACGGTTGTTTCTATAATAAAAATTACCGTACTGCAAAAGCCAGGTATGATTATATCTCAGACGGACAGCAAAAGAAAGTGCATGCCCGCTTAACCTTTTTCGGATTCCAATACGTGAAGATTACAGGAATAGAAAATGCCCGCCTGGAAGATTTCCAGGGCGAGGTCCTGTATAGTGATCTGGAAGAAACCGGCAGGATGGAGACCGGAAATAAGGATTTAAACCAGCTGATATCCAATATTTTGTGGAGCCAGAAGGGGAACTTTTTGGATATTCCCACAGATTGTCCCCAGCGTGATGAAAAGATGGGATGGACGGGCGATGCTCAGATATTTGCCGGAACCGCATGTCTGAATATGGACTGCTATGAGTTTTTCCGCAAATACCTAAACGACATTTCACTGGAGCAAAAAGACACCAGAGGGCTGGTACCTCAGATTGTACCTTCTGTTGGAAGAAACGAACGGACATCTGCAGCCTGGGGAGATGCAGCCGTGATTATCCCCTGGGTGCTGTATCAATACTATGGGGACTCCAGCATCTTAGCGGAACAATATGAGAGCATGGAAGCCTGGGTTGCTTATATAGACAGACAGAATGAAGAAAATGGCACAGATCCTGACTTGTGGCAGAATGGATTCCACTACGGCGACTGGCTGGCGCTGGACGGCGGGTGTTATCATATGCCTACAGGAGGGACAGACGTATTCTACATTTCCTCAGCATATTTTTATTACTCGGTGACCCTGCTGGCAAAGTCAGCCGAAGCTTTAGGAAAAACGGAAGACTGTGAAAAATACAGTAGGAAGTCCCAGCGTATCCGAAATGCTATCCTGCAGGAGTATTTTACAGCAAACGGAAAGCTGAGTATCGATACCCAGGCAGCCTATACGGTGGCAATTGTCTTCGAACTGGTTAGGGAAAAAGCCCAGCTGGAGCTTATCAAAGAACAGTTTCTGATGCGCATACGAAAGGATGGATACAGTCTCAAAACAGGATTTGTGGGCACACCTTTTATTTTAGAAGCATTGTCCAGGTGCGAGCGCAGTGATCTTGCCTACCGGATTCTGCTTAGCAAAGAATATCCCGGCTGGCTTTATCCGGTCACTTTGGGTGCCACCACCATGTGGGAGCGGTGGAATGCGCTGAATCCGGATGGCAGTATGAGCGACAGCGGCATGAATTCCCTGAATCATTATGCCAACGGTTCCGTACAGGAATGGATGTATACCCGTATGGCAGGAATTAAGCCTCAAAGTAAAGGAGCCGGTTTTAAACATGTATCCATAAAGCCTCAGATTCATCCGGGGGCAGGGTGGATGGAGACGGTACTTAAAACAGCCGCTGGTGTATATAAAATCCGCTGGGAAATCCAAAAAGACAACAAAATGTTATTAACCTGCAGCATTCCCTTCAATGCCACAGCAGAAATTACTCTGCCCTGCTGTCCTGGCAAAGTAATCTTAAATGGAGAAGAACAGCCATACTAGCCGGAAAGCAGAATACCTGCAGATGCAGGCGAGTGGGTATTCGAATATGAACTTTCCGAAAATTACCGCCCATGCTATCAACTGGAAGACAGCGTAAAAGAGCTGGTGCGCAATCCGGTCATTAAAGAATATCTGTATAAAAAAGTACCTATGCTGGTTCATACAGATGGAGCGGAGATACAGAATATGACCCTTACTGAAATGTCAAAACTGCCATTCTTCCTTGGGATTGGAACAAGGCTGGGGCTGGATGAGGAGATTTTGGAGGAAATTGAGGGGGTTGTTTGTGGGATTGGGAAGCAGTAAAGACAGATGCTGGTAAATGATGGAATAACTCAGGGTAAGGCAGAAGCTATTGTAGAAATTTGAGACATTAAGGGAGACCTGTCAGAAGATTTAAGGCAACGGATTATCTTGGAAAAGGATGTGGATGTTCTTACGAAATGGATCAGAGTTATGCAGTAACCGGATATCATGGTGAGTATAGGATGTTACAAAAATTCTAACACTATCGTAAAAATGTAAACTTGTTTCCCTTGGATATGCTCCCGATGTATTGTGGAGCCGTAAGGACTGGTTGGATCATGATTTTGTAGCCTAGTGGAATGCGCTTGGTGCAGTCGCTAAATGGACGAACCGGCGTGTCCGGTAGGCTTGTTGCTCGCGGGAATAAAACTGCTGCCTATATTTCTCTCGAAATAGAAGGAGTACAAACCTGTCTGGAGGAAATTGCTTATCTCGATAGCTGCTAACATAGCTCTATTTATTCAGTATAAACCGCGCCCCATTCGTAATCGCAACACCAATATCTTTTTGAATCGGTGCCACATCTGATGATTTATCTTTGACAAATACCAGGGTATCGTCGTCTTCTATTTCAAAAATATACTGGTATTTTCCATCTTCCGTTTTTAAAATTAGTTTCTGATCTTCAATGGTATATGTACCATTTGCTAAATAGGAACTTAAGATATCGTAAGTAAATCCGAAAGTTCCATCATCGAAAACGGAAAGGCATGGTGTGAACACATCAGCATTTTCTTTTGTTTCCATGTAATAGCTTTTGGATTTAATACTGATATTGACTGTCTCCGGTGTGGATGTTTCTGTTGTTTCATAATCAGATATTGTGTTTTTTTCCTTTTTGGTCAAGTTTTCGGTTCTTTCAGTCTCTTTATCTGTGGAACTGCAGGCTGTGAGAAGGAGGAACAGGGAGAAGAGAATTAGTATTGCGGTTATTTTTTTCATAGATATCTCCTTTCAAAAGAGCTTGTTAGCAGGTACTTATTTACTGAATATGTCAATTGCATGGCTGGTAATGCCCAGTAGATCTTCACGCTCGCAGGTAGCTAAGTGATATTTTAAATACAGATCAAACGCTGCATCATCCATTGCATCCACGGATTCCCGCATAAATAAGGCACAGCCGTCTGTGGCTGCGTAGTGCAGCCTGGACACGGGAAATACAGACATCAAATCGTCAATGTTTTCTTTGCGGACAAGTTCAAACAAGTCCCTTGGCTGAGACTTTGCAGCAAAAGTATCGGGATCTAGCAAGCCCTTTTCTATATATTCGGCAACATTGATATTACCGCGTTTAAAACCCTCGTCCAGAAGACACCCATCGGATATGACGTATGCGGCAAAAATTACACCGCCCTGTTTTGTTACACGAATAGCTTCCCGAAGAGCTTGCTGCTTATCTTTTTTGTTATAAAGATGATACAGCGGACCCAGCAGCAGCGTGATGTTATATTGATTATCTGAGAAAGCAGATAAGTCCATAGCATTACCCTGAGTAATGGTTATTTTTTCTTCTGGCAAGGTATTTTGCCGGAAGATCTCAATGTTACTATCCACCAGTTCTACGGCGTCTACGTCATATCCCTGACGTGCCAGCGCATGAGAATACCGGCCGGTAGCAGCACCGATTTCAAGTACCCGGTCCCCAGGTTTGATCTATTTTTTTATGTAATGCATAGTTGTGAGGAATTCAACAGATCCATGCTTTAATGCAAGGCGGCTGTCTTCGTCATAATTATTGTAAAAGTCGATTAGGTATTGATTTATTATCATAATGTACCCTCCTTTTGGTATTAGTACTACAATGCACAGTAAGGTTAAAATATTTGGGTTTAGTTGATAAAAGACGCTTTGTAGATGGAGGTAGTGTACGGAAAGCGAAGGGGGCGGACCAGGAGAGGGGTTTGGAATGCTTAACGCAGAGCTGGCATTTTCTAACCTTCCCGAAGCGCTTTTTGGTGGCACGCGGGCATTCGCTGTGAAATCCTGATGCATTTCGCAGCTAGAGCGTGTATTAAAATTCCTTCCTGCCATCTGCACATCCCACTTTGCGGCATATTTGCCCCGAATTCAGGTTACATAGCCCGCTATGCGCCCTTCATCCTAGACAAATCTCCCACAAACTGTGACGCACAGCTGACAGAAATGAATTTTAAAACACGCTCAATGCCCGCTTAGTATCCGATGGGAGCCAGTCGAATACTATCCGCCAAAAAACACTCCGGTAAGGTAAGTAAATGCGCAGATCTGCTATACGCCTTCCAAACCCCTCGCCCTTCTCTTTCCGAGATAGCATTCGTTGATACAAAGCTGGTTTTCTCAGCATGGTGGGACCCTGAGGTTGTGGCATGCTGAACGTGATTGGCGTAAAACAACTGA
>JAGZJZ010000080.1 GCA_018365455.1 Clostridiales bacterium | reverse complement strand
CTGCGTTGAGCCTTCCAAACCCCTCTCCTGGTCCGCCCCCTTCTCTTTCCGTACACTACCTATCTTATACAAAGCGTCCTTACTCAGCAAAACCCAAATATAATGCTTTCTATCAGATCACCAATAAAGTATTCCCCGTCGTACTAATCAATCTTTATTTTCAAACAAACCGGATACAACGTCTCTATCTTTTCTTTCACCTTTACATGCATTCCCGCATCATCCCTGGTAAATGAAACCGCTGCACCATAGCCCAATACGGAAACGTCCTTCACATCAAATGTACTGGTTGCTACACTGCATACTTTTGGAATGCCGCAGGCTCTTATCGTTACCTGTCCATCCTCCGGAAATCTCATCACAAAGGCATATAATACACCTGCTTTATACGTAAAGCGAATATCCGACGAAGTAAATGGGGCTCTGTCCACATCCGTAAAATATCCTCCTGCAACCTTAGTAGGTCCCTCTCCAAATATCTGCCAGAATGTGGTGCCATAAATTCCTTCTCCATTTTTCTTCAGCCAATTTCCTATTTCAAGCAGTACATTTCTGTCTTCTTCTGTAAATGTACCATCTGCTTTTGGTCCCACGTTTAACAACAGGCACCCATTTTTACTGACTATATCCACCAGATCTCCAACCAGGTCTACCGGAGATTTGAAATCATTTCCCTGTGTATAACACCAGGAATTTTTTGCAATTGCCGTATCTGTCTGCCAAAGCTGGGGACGAATGACATCCAACTGTCCTCTTTCCAGATCAAATACCGCACTTCCATAGGCATATGCATCGTATTTATAATTGATTGCCACTTCCATTCCCCATTCGGCTGCACGATTGTAATAGAATGCTGCAAATTTCTTCAGGTAAGGCTTAAATGCAACATTTTGGATCCACCAGTCGAACCAGACAATCTGGGGGTGGTAATTATCTACTAGTTCACACATTCTGGCGAGCCAGTCATCCATATGTTCTTTACTGGGAGCAACCGAATATATATCGTGTGTCACACTTCCGTCTAAATCTCCTCCATCCTGCTGTTTCCAGTAGAAATCCTCAAAAGCCGGATCATTGACATCGGACTCAAACTCCCTTCCTCCGTTGAAAAACCAGCAGTGTTCTGCCCGGTGATCAGAAACCGTAAATGTAATCTTGCGTTTGTCTGCTTCATCTTTTAGCTCTCTGATGATATCTCTTTTGGGTCCCATGTTTTTAGCATTCCATCTGGAAAGCTCACTCTCATACATCTGAAATCCATCATGATGTTCAGCAACCGGCATAATAAATCTGGCACCCGACTGCTCAAACAGGTCCAGCCATTCATCTGCACGGAAATGTTCTGCCTGAAACATCGGAATAAAGTCTTTGTAACCGAACCGGTCATGAGCGCCATAAGTTTTTAAATGATGCTCATATTCGGGAGTTCCTTTCAAATACATATTTCTGGGATACCACTCACTTCCAAATGCCGGAACGGCATACACACCCCAATGGATAAATATTCCGAATTTTGCATCCTGGTACCACTTTGGTATTTCATATCCACATAAAGATTCCCAGGTATCCTGATAAGGACCCTGCCCAATTACCTGCTCCACTTCCTCCAGTCTCATCCGGACCCTTTCCTGTACACAATTCAGTAATTCTAATTCTTCCTTCCCTATTTCGATATCTTGTTCTTTGCTTTCTTTTTTACCTTTTTCTTGAATATCTCCTTGAACTTCTTCTTTACCTTTTTCAGGAACCTCTCCTTGAACTTTCTCTTTACCTTCTTCTTGAACCTTTTGCTGTACACTCATCCTATACATTCTCCCATCTATCATAATTTATGATCTATATTTTTAATGACCTCTAAATACAATGAAAATTTAACTCCGAACATATTCATTTGCAAACTACCCCCATAGGCTAATCTCTCACCTGCTCCATATTTTTAATATACTCCGATGGACGCATACCGAACTTCTCTTTAAAACAGGTGCTAAAATAACCTGCATTCTGAAAACCATTTTTCGCTGCCAGCAGATCAATGCAGTTACTCCCGTCCATTATCATCCGAACCGCATTCTCCAGGCGCAGTTCTTTTATATAAGATGGAATTGACGTACCTGTCATTTGATTGAATACGCGGCTTAGATAGGAAGGATTCACATAACATGATTTTGAGATCACAGTCAGGGAAAGCTGTGTTTCCTGATAGTGAAGATCTATGTATTGCTTGGCTAGCTCAACGATTATTTCTGTACCGGAATTTCTCTCCTCCCCCTGCCGGCAGAGTTTTTCAAGGAACAACTTTATTAAAAACTCTTTATAAGGAGTAAAGTGCGGTATCTCCTGTGTCTTCTCTTTCTGTCTTTCTGATTTACTGCAGAATTCATTCAGGGTATCCATCAGACTTTGGGATAAACTGTTAAATTCTTCCGGAGTCGCATAATGTTCCTGGGCATATGCAAAAATCTCTGCAAGCTGGCTGCTCACTTCTTCCTGCCTTCCCTCATACATTTTATCCAGCAAATCCTCTTTCATTTTCTTATCGTACATTTCTCCCAAAATATTCCGCTGGCTTGCCTGCTGTTCTTCATCCAGAATCTCTTTTATTTTTTCCAGAACCTGTTTCAGATCCTGTTCCTCCACAGGCTTTAGCAAGTACTCTTTTACGCCATAGTGAATGGCATTCTGGGCATATGAAAAATCATCGTATCCCGTCAAGAATATTATTTTTACAATACTGTTTTGTTCATACAATTTTTTTGTAAGCTCTATCCCATTGATAATCGGCATCTCAATATCGGCAATCATTAAATCCATCTTTTTCTCCGACAATATATGCAGCGCCTCTTCCCCGTCTTCAGCTTCTTTGGCAATGGTAAAACCATATTTTTCCCATTCTATGCAGCTTTTCAAACGCTGTCTGGCATAGAATTCATCCTCTACTATTAAGATCTGATACATATCTGCCTCACTTCTTCCCTGCTATTATAGCAATCATGTGCATAACTGGTTTGGTGAACTGTGGCAGTAATTATGAAGATTGCTATAAGCGTCAAATTTAAATGTAATCTATCGAATATCTGTGCTAAGATCGTGATCTACGGTACTGCATGGAAAGACAAAATAAACTTTTGTAAATTTACCCAGTTCACTTTCAATGTGGATACCGTATTCCATACCATAACACAATTTTATTCTTTCATCTGTTGCCTTAATGCCAAAATTGACTTTCTCTTTATCCCATTCATCCTGGTTAAATACATCTTTGATTTTCTCGCTGTCCATTCCAATGCCGCTGTCATATACGCAGAGAATTACCTGGCTATTTTCAATATAAGCCTGAACTTTTATATTCCAGTCATTCTTTTTCCCTCTGAGTCCATGCAGCACTGCATTTTCAACAATTGGCTGAAGACACAGCTTTAAAATAGAACAGTTTTCTGCTTCTTTCTGGTACTCAATCTCATAATGCAGTTTATTAGGATAGCGGTATTTCAAAATATTAAAATATCGTTCAATAATATTTAATTCTGTTTTCACAGGAATCACTTTATTTCCCTTGCTCAGAACACCGCGATAAAAAAATGCCAGCTCTTTCACTACAAAAATAATGTCATCTGTCTTGTTCAAAGATGCCATACCACAGATACATTCCAGCGTGTTGTATAAAAAGTGAGGATTTAGCTGGGATTGGATCAGGGCTAACTCATATTCCTTTTTTCGGTTCTGTTCTTCTAGCAGGTTTTTCATCAGATCATCATTTTTTTGGATCATCCTGCTAAAAGCCTTAAACAGCTCTCCGATTTCATCTGACCGGTCCTGGCTGATCTTGATATCTCTTCTGCCCTCCCCGATCTGAATGATAATTTTCTTCAGCCGTATGATGGGATCCGATACATATTTAGCAAGAAATGTTCCCAGAAATACTGTCAGAACTATAAAAAAACCTCCCAGAAAAAGTAAGAATAATTGAAGCCTCTGGCTGTCCTTCACTACTTCATCAACCGGAACAATGCCTACTATATTCCAGCCGAGTTTTTTATACATTTTATTCGTGATCAGGTATTCCTGATTCTTCATGGTAATTTTATGGTTACCTTCTGACTGGCTGATGGCACTATAATATTCCTTATGGGAATAGTCTTTTCCAAGCTCCCCCTTTTCTTTATGAGAAACTACTTTTCCGGTCAGATCCAGAATCACATAATGTCCTGTATCCGCCAGGCGAATATTCTCATACAATTCTGTAATTACCGATTCATCCACCATCAGTTCCACACAGCCTACTACTTCAACTGTATTTTCATTATATATTTTGCGATAATATGACATTACACATTTTCCTGCTGAAAGGGGCATGGATGTAAAATGGTAATCCGCATTCAGTTTCCATAAATAACTTTCCTCCATGTTATAAAACTGCCTTACAAAATCAGTATCCTCTTTTTTCCTGTCTCCATCGGTAAACTTATTGACAGAAAAAGCTTCCCCCGTATCATGATAGGTATGAATGATCAGATTACTGATGCAATTAGACTTGATGATATTGAGCAGATATGCAAAGACGTCCTGTTTCACAGAATAATTGGCTTTTTTCTGACCCTCAAGCCATTTTTGCACATCTTTATTAGTCAATACCAGTACCGAATAGCTTTCTATATTCTGTGTCAGCAGATCTAATTTTTCTGAGATTACATTCAGGTTCTGATAGGAATTATCAATCATTTTTTCTACCAGCATATTGTTGGAATATACCCCTGCAAGCAGCAGCATTACCAGAAGCATACCTGTCATGCAAGGCACCAGCAATATGAAAATTTTCTTTTGTAACGATATTCCATTAAATAACTTTCTCAGTAATCTCATCTTTGCTTTCTGCCCCTTCTTACGTCCCTTCGTGCATGCACCTTATGTAGTTACACTAAATCATTACCCTTTTACGCTTCCGGCTGATAATCCTGCGATCACCTTTTCCTGAAAACACATAAAAATGACAATCATTGGAATAATTGCTACCACCATTGCTGCCAAAGTTGCTCCTACATCTGTATTATACTGCGCAGAAAAGCTATTGACTACCTGTGTTATGGTTTGAAATTTGGGTTTTGAAATAAACAGCGTTGCAAAGATGAGGTCGTTGTAAATATTTACAAATGCCAGTATGCCCGCTGTGGATATCGCCGGAAGGGACAAGGGCACAATCATCTTGCGGAAGATGCCAAAGGTCCCGCTTCCGTCTATGGTTGCCGCCTCATCAATCTCTTTGGATATCCCCCGCATATAGCCGGTAATGAGCAGGATGGACATTGGAAGATTAAACGTCACATATATTGTAATCATGGTAATTGGATTATTCTGCATCCCCAGTTTCCCGATTGTTCCTACCAGTGGTATAAAAGTTGCCTGAACAGGAACCAGAATTCCCAGTATGAAATAAATATTTAATCCCTCAATCAGTTTACCTTTAAATCTTGACAGCACAAACCCCGCCATAAGTGCAATTACCATGATCAGAATAACTGATATAATCGCATAGGTAAAGGAATTGAAAATACCTTTTAAGACCCCGGAACGAAGGATTGCTTTATCGTAATTTTTAAAACTCCATATCTCCGGAAGCTGAAAGGGTCCCATATAGATTTCGTTGGTATTTTTAAAAGATCCCAATATAACAACAATCAATGGAATAATATTCATACAAGCCCACAATATCGCCAGTATATAGAGAATTTTCTTTTTCATTTTTACTATCATTGTCTCCCCTCCTCTACTCTTTTGCGACCAAATACTTGTTTGCAATCAGACTTCCAATCAGACCCACAACCAGAATAAATGTGGCAATCGTTGCACCATAGCCAAATTTCCCATAGGAGAATGTCTGCAGATACATATTAACTGCCGGCACCTGTGTGGCTTCATTTGGTCCTCCTTTTGTCATGACAAATACCAGATCGAAAGTCTTCAGGGTACCGGTAATCATAAGAATCACATACACCTTTAAACTTTCTTTCATCATCGGCAGGGTAATATAGAAAATCTTTTTCATTCCGGTAGCCCCGTCAAGTTCTCCCGATTCATATAACTCTTCCGGAATCGCCGTCATACCGGCGGAGAAAATAACCATATTTAAACCGATATATACCCATGCACTGACCAATACGACTGAATACATTGCAATATTTGGATTACCCAGAAAATCCATGTTAAAATCGGGATTAAAAATACGGATCATATCATTAATTAAACCCCAGTTGGGATTTAAAATAAATTTCCACATAATTGCTACTGCTGTCATCGGAATAATAACCGGAAGGAAAAAAGCAAATTTAAATGCGCGCAGCCCCCGGATTTTTTTAGATATAAACATAGCCAGTAAAAAGGCAATGGGTCCCTGAATCAGGACACCCTGTACCAGATAAATGAACATGTTTCGAATACAGATCCAGAATACACGATCGCTGAACATGCGTTTATAATTACTGAATCCCACAAACTCCTTTGGCGTCTGCCAAATGCCGTTCCATTCCACAAAAGACAGATAGACGGTCTGGATAATCGGTGTAAAAAACATAAATGCAATCAATAGAAATGCCGGAAGAATCATGAGAAACGGCACATAATATTTTTTTATCCATTTCATGGAAAGTCCCCCTTTATATGCACGGACAGGCTTATCTCCTGTCCGCGCATGATTTTAATTATGACTGTCAATTTCGTCCTGAACCTCTTTCATTGCAGCTTCCGGAGAGTTCCCTGCCACCATACCTGCCAGGGAATTTCTCAGTCTGTCCTGTAAAGAAGCAATGGTGCTGTACATGTCAATTTCCTGCATTAAACCTGTCGCTGTATTATTAATCAGATTAATACAGTCTTTTGTTAAATAATTCATCTCTTCCGGCGGTGTTGCGCTCTTAACGGCAAAGATCTGTGTGGGATCGGCTTTCCAAATCTCTGTTACCACTTCCGGTGAAGTAAGGTATTTTACCAGCTTAACCGTTGCTGCGGTAGTTGCGTCATCTTTCTTAGCTATGGACAAACCTTCATTCGGACCTCCCATGGATCCTCCTTTTAAATCCATTTTATCGTCAAATGCAGGGAACCAGATTACATCTACACCTTTTCTCTCCAAAAATTCCGGATTATTTTCCAGAATATTAGTGGGCTGCCAGGTTCCGATTGCAATCATCGGGGATTTCTCTGTAGAGAACAGAGCCTGCTCTGTAGCAGAATCCAGGGATGCAATATTTTCCCCGAAATATCCTTTGTCCTGCCAGGATTTCATTAGATTTACCAACTCCAGCATCTTGTCCCCGGTGTACTTTTCTTTTCCATTTGCCAGGTCATATATATATTCCTCGCCATATTTTCTCATAACCAGACCGGAAAGGAGATGTGCAAAACGCCAGCCTTCTCCAGACATTGGAACCGGAGTGATCCCTTCTTCCAGGAATTTATCACAAACTGCTTCAAATTCTGATATTGTCTCCGGATATTTCAGACCTCTGGTTTCAAACATATCTTTATTGCAATAGAGGACCGTAGCAAAGTCTGTAAACGGAACCCCGTATACGCCTTCTATTAGCGGAAAATAAAATAATTATATTAAAAAAGCATTTAAAATATAAGCCTTTTACTAAAATAGATTATAATTATTTTTAGTGTTTACGACATTTTTACGACACTTGAATTTTCTCAATTGCAGCTTTTTTGATGGCTTCTGATGGGTGTGTATATATATTCATGGTCATTGATATGTTAGAATGTCCTAATATTTCCTGAACTATTTTGGGTTCGATACCAAGTTCGAAGCACTTTGTTGCAAAAGTATGCCGTAAAGAATGCATTGTGAAATTTTCAATTAATATTGGTTCTCTTTTTTCTTCTTTAGCCTGAATACTTTCTTTTCTGTTAATATTTCCAAGTATTCTTTTAATCCCTTTGTTTAAATCTTTACTATTGACAGGCTTCCCATTCCTAGTAGTGAATATTAGGTTGTTGTCATTCATCGTATCATAAGGCTTCCACCTATCAGAATGTTCTATCTTTAGATTATTTTGATTTCTTTTATGATTCGCCAACAACGTCTTCAGCTTACTATTCATTGGGATCACCCTTTTACTTTTTTGGGTTTTAGGTGTTTGTAAAGCAAATTTTCCATTAACGAACACCAATGTCCTATTAATTGATAACATAGATTCTTTAAAATCTATGTCGTCCCACGTCAATCCTAGGATTTCATTTACTCTCATTCCAGTAGCCAATGCAGTATAATACATAGGATAATAAGAACTACTTAATTTAGCCTCATTCATGAATATAATTTCTTCATCTTTAGACAATACTTTTTTAACTTTTTTTGGTTTTTTAGGTATTTGTAAATTATGACAAGGATTTTTAACAATCAAATCTTCCTGAATAGCAAATTCAAACATATTTGATAGTATAACTCTAATAAGCTGAATTGTACCTGATGCCAATCCACTCTTATATAGTTGATTTATAAGAGACTGAATCATAGCCGGTTTAATATCTTTCAATAAAAAACAGCCCAATTTATCTTTAATATATACCCTGTAATTTGTATCATAAACCTCTAATGTACTCTCTTTCACATGTCCAACCTTGTAAGTTTCTCTCCAAATCTTATGCCAGTCATCTAATGTGATTTTTTCAAAATTCCCACATATCCCATGCTCAGCTTCATATTTAACATCATTAACTTTCTTCCTCAATTTACTAAAATTATTATCATAGAGGGTTTTCCTCTTTCCATTTAAAGTAAATTTACACTCATACCTCCCATCTTGTCTCTGTGTAAATCCAACTCCCAATTCTTTACCTTTTAAATTTTTACCCATATCCGATCATTCCTTTCTGTTGAAACCAAAAAGGAATCTTAATGTGATTATATTATACCACATTAGAATTCCTTTTCAAATAGATCTTACTCAAACTCCGATTACTATGTACCAACAGCGATCTTTCAATCGCCGTCCTCCTCTATTTGACATTCTCTAGGATCTTTGTCATCCCGTATACCTTTCAACGATGGCTGGCGGAATCTAATATCTGAATCTGGCATATGTTCTATCGTGCATACCAATGTTGGTTCCAGCCACTGTACTTTCGTATCCTTAAGATTAAAGAGTGGTTTATCTCTATATTTTATAGGATACTTCTGTAATGCCCTGATATTTACGCCTAGAGAAACGAACCCTTGAATAACTAGCTTGTCCCCACGATACTTCCCGATTACTATGCTACTTTTATCATTATGATTATAGACATAACCACAAAGCACATAGTCATCATCGCACATATTTTTGAACTTGATCCAGTCCGCACTCCTCTTACCCATTTGGTAAGTACTGCCTAAGCGTTTGGCAACTACCCCCTCTAGATTGTTTTGTGTTGTGTAGTTAAAAAGAGCAATACCATTTTTGTAAATGTACTTAGACATAGCAAATTGAGGAGTCTCTTCTATTACTATATTTTTTAATATATCTTTACGTTCTTCTATTGGCAGGTAGATGGTTTCCTTTCCATCTTTATACAGAATGTCATGAACAACTAACGATGCTGGATATCTTTGCGAGGCTAAACTTATCTTAAAAGGATCAGTCATCAATATCCTTCTCTGAATTTCATGGAAATTTATTGCCCCACCCTTTAATATCGTTAGTTCTGTATCAAGAATACATTTACTATTCACTAAGTTATATATTTCTGCTAATTCAGGAACTGATGGCAATAGTTCCCGATCCCGTTTATTTCTTAAGCTAACACTGTCTTTATCCAAATACGCAATACATCTGATGCCATCTATTTTTAATTCATATAAATAATCGTCAGAATCGAACGGTTGTTGTTTCGTTTTAATTAGCATTGGATCTATTGCTTTTCTGTCAAAAATATCCATCTATCATCTTCCTTTTTTATTTCTTAGTATTTAAATATGAATAAAATAAATACTAAGAAATAATATTTAGAATTTATTACCACAATGTTTACAGACTCTTCGTGTAACCTCCTGTTCGGCTGGTCTGCCCATGTATTCTCCAACAACTTCAAAAAATGTTTTTATTTCTAACTCACCGAAACATACAGGACATAATTCTTCCTGTTTACATATCTCTTCCATATTTTCTTTGAAAGTCTCATCGTTGGTAGCGTCATACAACTCCTTAAGCATGTACAATTCTGTTTTAGTGTCTGCTTTTTTATTATTATTGCATTCTTGGGGATGTATAATTCATTTATCGATTTTAAACTTTCTCCTTTACTCCAACCAATTATTATCAATATAGTAGAAACCAAATACACAGCCAACTATAACCAAAATCCAGATTATCCAGAATAAGATTTCTCCTCCACCTGATTCAAGATGCACAACTGTTTCCTCTATATTTTTATTATTATAAAATTTTGTGTTATTTACCGTTTTATCTTTTAAACTCGTGAATATCGTTCCTATGTACTTAATATCGCTGCCATAGTAAACATATCTGATATTCGAAGATTCTTTTTGAGTTTCAATATGAAATTCACTCGGTGTATATATCTGTCCGTAATTAAATTCAATACCAAGAAAAGTGACCTTATTACAGTGCTTAGTCCACCTATCGATCTCATCCCATGTCCAATACACTTCTTTTTCTGTATATGTTTGAGTCTTACCATTTACTCTCCGGGTCTTAGTTACAGTTCTTGTATGGCGGGTATATCTTTCTTTTATTTTTCTTACAGACATATATTCTCCACCAATTTCAGGATATGTAACAGTATCTACTGCTTTTAAATCTCCATATACAAAAGCATTACCTACATTGGTATCCATCCCATACTGGAACAGGTCATGAGTTTTTATTTTAACTGCCTTATTGTATACCTCGTTCTGATCCAATTGATGCTCTGAAATCTTAGATGAGATAAAAATACCAATGATCAGCATAACTGCTATAATAGCAATGCTTGCCAAGATTTCTCGTTTTGTGATTGTAAAGTCTCCACAATCAAATCCTTTTCTTTTTCTATAACCGCTCATATTTTTATTCTCCGAAGATATCCTGGGGAACGTCTACCGGTGCCTGGTAATCCAAATATGTATATTCCTGTACTTCATATCCAAGTAAGTCTAAAAATACTCTCGATGGAAACTTACGAACATATCTGTTATATTCTTTGATCTGCTTATTATAATTACTTCGATATTCAGCGATCAAATTTTCTGTCATAGACAATTCATTCATAAGCTGCTTATAATTATCATTTGATTTTAACTCTGGATATGCTTCACTTACAGCCGTAATTGCTGTTGTTACATTTTCAATATCGCCTGTTGATCCACGTCCATCTACAATAGCAGTGAGTGTTTCAGCTTCGTGTTTATCATACTGTTTCACACAGTCAGCAAGATTATAGACGAGGTCAACTCTACGTTTTTCCTGAACCTTAATGTCTGAAGACGCATTATTTACCTGTTCCTCCAAAGCAATCGCTTTATTCTGTGAACTTTGTATCACTAATATAACCAGTAGTATCAAAGAAATCACAACGCCACCAACGATTAATGGTAATTTCCAATTTGTAATTTTATTCATTCTTTATTCTCCCTCTTACTTATTTTTAACTGTCACGTTAAATATAGATTTTAAAATGCAGATTATTAACCAAATACCCGTAGCAATACTCCACTTGAATGTGAGTCCAAAACACACAGTTATTAACTTTATTATTCCGCAGGTTACAAGCCAACTAAAACCATAATATATCGCCAAGATTAAAATGACAACTACTACTGCACTGCCACCTTCTGCAATTTTACTTTTTAAATTTTTAATCATTAATTTCTTCTCCTTTTAGTTTATATGCCCTTCCCAATTTTGACCATTTACCACACCACTTCATGAATAGTATTCCTTGTATATTTATAATCCTTTCTGGGTACATTTTCTGGCTAAAAGTAAATGTACCATCCTCATTATCTTTAATTTGTTCATCATCTGTTTCGTATCTTATCTTTATGGATTTTTCTTTTATTTTTGGGAAAAAATAACATCTATCTTCATAATTTTTAATAACCCACTCTTTTTCACAGTGCTTATAATTTTTCATAGCCCATTCTTTTAACTCATTTTCTATACGCTTGTCCATAGATATTATTGCTCCCCCACATATGCAAGACCATCGATATATTTTCTTCCTTCACCTTTGAAAATTGGAATGTTTTTGTCAATAATCCATCGTGTTCGCATTGATGATTTTAAAGCCGAAAATTTTTCTGTTACTTGATGATAACAATCCTTATCTTTGTAATCTTCTTTGACAACACAGCTACCCCGCTTTAGATATGTAGGTAAATCATTCCAGTTTACACCCCTCTGTGTTATCAGCATATCCTGAATATCACTACAAGATTTATTCTGTAATTCTTTGTGGGAAAAATTGGCTTGACCTACCATTTGAATACTGTTGCGTGATGCATCCAACTGTCTCCAATAAATACAGTTTGTAACTTCTTCTTTTGGTATATTAAAGCAGCGAGCATCAAACAATGCTTGGAAGCATTTCGTACCATATGTTTTATACAATGCCTTTTTTTCTTCTTCGGTATTTACACTTATGAACGCACGTGAGTACTTACTTTGAAAAAACATATTAAAAGCCATAGTTGCCATACTAGCTGCTATACTGCACATCTTCTGTACTTCATAATCAAACCATGCTGCTGAATTTAGTTTCTTATAATCTACAAGAACTAATGTAATCTCATCTGACTGTGTATATCCCAAAACGCATCCCTGGATGTTTTCACATAAATACTTAGTAGTTTCCTGCATCGTTTTAATTAGCAACTCATCAAAAGGCTTTTGAAACCCTCTCGTAAATGTGTGAAACGCTTTACCATCAATACGAATAATCACAGGCATCCGTCTTATTAGTGTTGTTTTAGGAATCTGTTCATAAAATATTTTCATTCTCTTACCTAAGTCATCATTAACTGGCATTAAATATTCCTCCTATTATTAAATTCTGGTTCTTCTATTTTTTTACTTAAAATTACAATTTATTTCTATAATTTACATCCAGTCATTTTGGACAATATCCCAATACTCCGCCAAGCCCCTTGCCTCGTACAATCTGCTTCGCCACGGAAACTGGAATGTAATGCTCACATTTTTCATCATCACAACGGAGTACTCCTTTGTACTTTGCATAGTCTTCGAGTTGCTCCAGAACCATGTCAATATTAAACGAATTTGAAACAATCTGACGTTCAGCTAATCTTATCTGGTCTTTATTCAGCCAGGTAATCCACTTGCCGCATTCAGAGCAGTATAGCCCTGTGTTATTACCTGATTTTTCAATAAATACATCAGTGCTATTGCACTTACTACATACAAATTTTTTCATCTATATCCCTCATTTCCTTGAAATCAACATTTCCTACTAAAATCATTCGCTATAATCAAACCCGATTTTTTTAAAATCATCAATAAATCCATTTCCCTTGCATTGTGGACATGTACATAACGGCTTATTAATAATTTCTATTACTCCATCGAGCCATGCATCAACCTTTTGCTTCAGATCTTGTTCGTTGTTAGCGAATAACTGGGTATCCTTTATAATTTTCTGCATCATGCGTCATTTCAAAGATTTTTACATTATTGAATTTTTTAATCTTAGTATGAATTTTGTTTCTTTCTCTCTTAGTTCTTGCGAATATATTCTGGTAAGTAATTGTTTCAGGCTCCCATAGGGGAATAATCTTATCAACGCTAAAGCAGAAATCATAATTAGATGATATAGTAGCAATATTCTTGTCAATATGGTTCAAAATATACTGTCTTGTGATGTCATACATTTGCTTAGACGAGAATTTACAAGGTGATTTATGTAACATTACTGCTGGATAAATAATCTTATCCAACAACTGATGCTTCACATCTGCATTTGTTATTTTGTAAACCTTATCATTAAAATCATATTTTTTAATTGCATCATATTTAATCTGTGGTGGTAATGTAAAATGATCTACTCTTAGGACTTCTTCTATTTCACAAACTACATCTTCTAGGTAATCTGGTTCCCTATCATACTTATAGGAATATAGATTCTCTATAACATCATCACTATATTTATCTTCATCTTCATACAATATAACCGCTGGCATTTTTTCATTAACAAGATCTTTATTTCGTAATTCATATCTGCTATTAGTTTGACTCCCTTGACATTTTTTTTGAATATGTTCCGGATATTTCTTTATATATAGCCAATGTGGAGCATAAGTTGGCATAGGTAGTTCTCCGTCAAATAGTAATTCACTTATTTGGGTATGATGATAATTAAAATCATAACCAGATGTTGCATAACAATCTGAAATAAAACACCCATTATTTGTCCTAATCAACATCATTTTTATTTTTTCTCCCATTTAATCTCCTCTCTTATAAATCATAATGAAACCTACATTTCTTATGCTCCTGTATCTGAAATTAATACATATCTTTCTTCATCCATATTAATTTCTTCGATATCTAAATTCTTTGCTCGACTAAAATCATCAGAAGATAACCTTGCTCTACGTTCTGCATTTAACTCATCTTCTGCAATTACGACCATCTCATAATCTTCACACCAGCTAATTCCTTCTGTCCTTCTTATTTTATATAGCTTCAAACAACTCACCTCACTTCCATTAAAAGTCGCATTTTATAACATTTAGTTACTTTACCATCATTTCATTTAACAACGTTTTAATAAACCACTTCCCTTTATCGTCTAAATTTACATTCATAGCGATATAATCAAGTTGCGCTATTCCTTTGCCCTGTGCTTCATAAAAGCATCTTCCTAATGCACTAAAGAAAATCGCTTGTTCATCGTCATCTTTATCCCATACTTCTTTTGCAAGTTCATATGGGGTTAGTTCTATTTCTTTTTCAATTTTCACCATACACTCTCCTTTGAAAGATTTGTTTCTTCGTATTCACTATCCAACCATTTTATACAATCATTAATGGCATCTTGGTAATCATTACACCCATAATCTTGAAATGATACACCGCTAGGAGAATGCCACACTGTAGTATAGTATGGGATAAGATTCCCTTCATAATCATAATCACCTATATTTTCTTCGGTGGAAAACACCAGCAGAGGAGCTAACTCTTCTAATGACATTTGGCGAATTCTATCTATATTTCTCATAACAATTCATTCTCCGCTTTATACTTTTTCAATTGTTCATTTCTATTCATTTGCTTCTTTCAATAATGTTTCAGCATTATCAATCATAAACTGGCTCACCTTTTTATAACCCTCTGTACTAATTTCTTCTCCAAATCCTCTAAATCTCACTCGCGCAGGACAAACATCGGATATCGACCCATCATCTTCAACTGTAACCACAATAGCCCAGCCAAATGTATGCAGAATCATATTAATCCACCAGAGAAATCCGCTATCTCTAAATTCTTTCCATGACTTCCTGTTTACCATTATTTATTCCCCTTTCATTTAACATTCTTATCGCCTTTATCAGATGTTCTGACTGGAGACCACCATTAAACTGGTAGAATTCTGTTTTAACTAAATGTGACATAACTCCGAACTGTTCATAATCATCGAATATTTCATCATCTAAAACTATCCAAGTGTCAACTTGATGATTGTTAATCCATGAAACGATTCCCTCACCCCTATTTAAACCCTTGTCTATTGTCTTATCTAATATCTTTAGTTTTTCTTTCCATAACTTTTTGTTTAAATATTTACCAACATAACTTTGATCTTTTTTATGTACTCTTTCCCACTCAGATTTCCAAGAAGAGCACAGAACAATATGAGCTCCTGTATCATCTATAATTTTCCTAAGCCTTTTTACTTTGTCATTGTCGATTCCGACACATCCACCGCATTTAGATTTTGAATGACTGCAATTTAATACCCCATCAATATCTAAGAATATTATCTTTATAAAATCATCTCCCCCACTTTTTCATATTAATATACTGCTCGTAATAATTACCAAAACCATATGTTACGGTTGATAATAGAAGAATAATTGCAGCCTTTTTAAATTCTCCTGTTAATATACTTGTTATTGCTGAGCCTAAGCAAAACCCTCCAATAGCACTAATGGAGTATCTTAATATATCTTGCATTTACTACCTCATACCCCCTGTAGTCTTCCCACTCCATTCTTGACAATTAATATTTAAAAACAGTGGAAGGTTTAATTTCTCAATGTTACTTAATAGTTTCGTTACTTCTTCTGTTACAGATTCCTTATATTTACATACATTTTCTTTATTACAAGTTGTGCAATCTCTACCTTTTCTTACATTCACTGTTGGCATTGGTGGCTTCGCACTTGTAAGTGGTAGGTTAAGTGTATTTGGGAACATATGAAATTCCTCCTTTCTATCCTTGATATTATTAGTCATATATTTTATCCCTTCTCTCTATGTAGCCAACATACTTCTAACAATTCTCATTGCAGCTCCACTTGCAAGTTTCCCAAACAATTCGCCTACCTGTTCTACCGTTTCTGGTTCTTCTTTTATGCAATCATAGTAAACGTCCCTGCCGATATTCCTAGCTATAATCGACATATGGTGCTCATCCCAACAATAAGGAATTAAACCATCATCTACTAATTTATTCACAAGTTTTCTTACTCTTGCCTCTGTAACGACAGTCTCAACAATAGCTATCGATTTTGCTCTTAATTCCATTTTCCCCTCTTCAAACTTCTTTACTGACACTTTTTCAGCAAATTTATCCGCAACAATTTTAGTATAAAAAGGAAGTCTGGTATTAGGATTATTCAATCGAGTCATATTTTTTACAACAACTCCTTCTCCACATTCTCCCCCAAGACCAGTTCTCCCTACATATTGTTTCAGATCTTCCCATGATCGAAATTCGCCATCATAGAACACCGGCACATAGATTAAATCTAATTGATTTACAATGTTTTTTACTTCCCTTTGGTCTAAATATGTCTCTTTTTCTACATCCCAAACATCATAAAAATATGCATTTTGATATTTATCAGTTGGATACACAATTGTATGGGCTACGAGCCATTCCCAAAAAGAACCAAATTTTCCCCCAAAACCCTATGTATTAAATCCTTGTCTAATTTCTGAGACCACTCCCATGCCCCACGAAGATTGTTGCCAAAATCGAGTAATTTTTTTCTACTAAATGCTTTTACCGTATCAGTCGTATGATCATACCGAATAGAAAAATTTGCTCCATCTATCTTTTCCTGTATAATTATATGGTCACTAATCTGAAAACCCCCTATGTATTTTTCTTTCAATCTTTCAATATCCATATACTTTTTCTGTTCCATTATTTTACTTACCGTCGTAAGTTGTGCGCACTTTACCCTATAGGAACTTTTTGATATTTCCTTTCTTCTAGATTTAATATTTTCTATTTTATTAAAGCAGGTACGTATTTTCTTCTAATGTTTCAATTGCACAAAAAGCATTGTTGACATTTTGAACCTCCACATTTCAATATTCAAATGATTTCCAAATAAACGGAATGAATAGCACCCCCATTATATCGTCTACTATTCGCGGCTGAATCTCTCCGTAAATTAATAGTTCCAACCCCTGCCAAATAAAAGAAAGAATTAAAAAGCACCAGCAGGTTTTATACATTTGTTTCATTAGTAACCCTCCACTCTGCTATTTCAGTCAGTAACAAACACTCTTCAGCTCTTCAGGAAGTATTCGTAATGGACAACTTTTATGTCTGCCATCCTCATTAAACCAATTGCATTTTTCGTTTGTTAGCTTACAGTTAAACCCAAAATATGGGCAATCTCTACAATTCTCTGGCATATCTATAATAAGTATTGCTTCCATATTGATTCCTTTCCCCAAATTTTAACTTAGTTATTTAAACATCTTAATAAGCGTCCTTTTATCTGCCTGTGACATTCTGCCAAGGAAACACCTTTTTTCCCACAGTCAATACAATAACACCGGCATGGCTTTCCATCACTTGTATGCAGCACTCTAGAGTTAATAATGTTAGCTAAAGTATCAGCATCCGCCTCTAATATCTCATCTTTCGAAGCTGACAGAGACAAAAGAAATAGTGGTTCTTCGTTTTTCACTGATTCCTTAATCGTTTCAAATAAATTCATATGTTATCCTTTCTCCGACACTCAGCAGTCGGCAGCTTTATTCTAATATTTCAGTTTGTGAACTAATCTCTACTAAACATAATCACTTCATCAGCGTCATAACCCGTTGAATCGGAGTAGTGACAAGATGTTGTTTCCAATGGTTCATTTGTTAGTATGCAATAACTTCCTAACGGTGTATCGCATACATATTCGCATTTTTCGCATTCCCTCATAACTTCCTCCTGGCTTAAATGTTAATTCACCATCGTCTTTCTTTTTCTACTTTTACCTCTGAAATATCTTCTGCCGGGATAGCTGTTTCGTCCCCCCATTCATCCTTAATAATTGCAAAGCACCCTTCATATCGAATGCTCTTTGTATAACTCCCCCCTGATCTTCCCTCATGTTCAAACTTCCTTGTAGTCCCATCCTTCATCCGCACATAAATACTTGCCATACTATTTCCTCCTAAATTTTAATTTACCAGTCCAGCTTTTGCCCACACTCAGGGCAATATGTCGTTTTTTTACTTGCCAACATACCAGTAGTACAAAGATTATGTTTACAGGTAGGACATAGATCATATGGTACACCATCAATCCCAACCCATTCGTGGTGGTATATCTTTCTGGGAACTTGTTTCTCCAATGCCAAAATAGATAATTCTATCGCCTCTGTTATACGTAACGCCCGGAATCCCTCGTACTTTGAATGCACCTTATTATGTTCCCTAATTCTCTTTATGGCTTCTCTAGCTTCCAAATTTTAATACTCCTTAATTTTAATTTTTACTTTGTGCAATACGCCGTTCCTGATAAAGCACAATCCGTACATCCACCATAATAAAAACAATCCGTACAGTTTTTTATTACGGACATACATGCTTCAGCGTATTCTTCAGAACATGCCATAGGACAAGTTCCATTTATACATGTTGCACCTACATAATTGCTACATCTTTTTTTCATAAAACACCTCTTTAAATTCTAATTTTAGCGAAATATCCGTGATACAGCTTCCCTGCCAGACATCCTCTCGATTACTTCCATTTTCTCAACATCAGACACACCGTTTTCATCTATGCATGGAAGCAGTTCGTTGCCCTCCCAGCAGAAGAATATTCCTGTAATAGATACTTCCGCTGTCTCTGGCTCAAATCCTGGAAGTGTCTTAACTGTGGTTCTTTTCACAGTTTTAAAACACACTTCAAATTCCCTAACTTCGCCGTCTTCTAAAACTAATCTGGTTCTATCTCCAATACTGATCGGCGTTCCATTTTTATCAAATAATCCTGTATTCATTCTTACCCTTTCCGGCTTTTGCCTAAATTTCAATTTATTTCTGACCAAATATTGCCTTAGCAACTGCGCTTTTTAATTCACGATCTGTCTTGACCTATGGATCTGTAAATTCAATAATATCTTTTATGTCTTCAAAATGATTTGTACTGCAAAATTCGTCTATATCGAATGTATAAATATCGTGCATCTCTTCGAAAAGATTTATAACATTTTCTATCTCTTCGGCTTTCATCTCATAGACATCTTCTAATCGTTCTTTTAGCCAATCTATAATATCCTTTTCACATTGGAATTCATCAAACGCATTTAATGTTTGCCGGCTGTCATAATTAAGTTTCTCCATCTGGTAGCCAATATTGTCATACTCCAGATTTCTTACGTTTCCAAGCCAGGTCATGCTGTCAAAAGTAAACTGGCCGTAATCTCCATATACAAACATATTGCATCCGTCACGATACAGGCATACTTTACGGAAACTGTCGTTGGGGTGTTTTAGCTGCCAAAATGCTTTATTTTTGTCTATTACCATTTCCTCAGCTTCCCAGGTATCAAATTCCTTTTTGTAGTGCTCAAAATTTTCTATTCGCTCCGTTAACTTCATTCTCATGCCTCCCGTTCTCTTGGTTCGTAGTGATTGCAACGGTCATATCCTTTTGATATATATCCCTCATGTTCATCACAGAATATGCCATCTGAGTTGAAACAATTATGGCAGCAATACTCTTTGCAATTCTCCGGTTCACAGTTTTTGCAACCCGATTCCAGACCATCATTTACGTCCTTATTTTCCGTTACGTATTCGCCCGTATCCTCCAGGGTTATATTGCTGTTCTTACTGGCAGCACATAGTGCCATAACTAGCGCCCCGGCAATTCCTCCAATTATAAAGCTTATAATGTATCCGATCATTTTCTCACCGATCCAATTCTTTATTATAGTGATCCAAACTCCTCTATTTCCTTCATGCATCCGCCAACAATTCCAGCTGAATCCTTACTTTCTGTAGCCTTGAAATATGCATCATCATACTGCGGATACATATACTCGAACATAAGATAGTTCGCAGCATCTAAGAGATATTCCGTGTTATGAGTCTTTTCGTACTTGCTAATACACAATTCCATATTTTTAATACCATTTGTTAATCTCAGTCCAAAGTTATCTTTCGCTGACCCATATTTATATAAGCTAACCTTGACTCGATTTTCTCTCAACTCATCAAATTTTTTGGAGTACTCTGTCTTATAAAAATTATCCAATAATTATCTCCTTCTTATTTTGATTCTGTATATCCGCAAGTCAAACATTCAAACCAAACATCCTCAAATGGGAAATCAAGATTATACTGCTCTCTCATGGGATACATGTGACTACCACACTGGGGACAAACGGGATGATCTCTATCCCATTCGTCACTCAATGCTTCGTAGCACTCTTCAATATTTCTTTCATCATCTATTGTCAATAGCAATACCCATATTTGCAATGTTCTCATAGAAAGATTCTTCAATAACTGTATCTTCTGATAATATCTCGACATCCACTGATTTTGATAAATCAAGGCTAAATATTCCAAGAATAGACTTAGCATCAATGATCAATCTCCCAGAACATACATTTATGTCTTCTTCATATTTACTGCACAGCTTTACAAATTCCTGAGCTTTACTTACTTCATTCAAATTGATTTTCATTTTATTTTACCTTTTCTTTCTTTATTCTATCTATTAACTCTTCCAATACCTGTCTTTTGGAAATAACAGTATTATATTGACTAGATATTCTTGCGAATTGAGGACTTAACGGATGAACTCTTTGTAACTGCTCACGAAGCTTATATTCGTCCGATAAGATTTCTCCAATCATAAGGTCAATAATTCCTTCTATTTTCTTAACATTCATTACATTCCACCAACTCCGCATGTGAAAATAACCATTTAGGTTCGCTCATGTCTTCCTTAAAGCTATAAATCAACGTTTCTCTATCAAATCTAGGATCGTATATTATAGTAAATACTTGATCAATATGATCATCTATCCATTTATTTCTCAAAGGGTTGCCTCGGTTTACCTTTGAAGGATTAATCCTTACTTTAGTCCCTTCCTTGTAAGACGCGGTATATGCACCTAACCCCTTTAACAGTCCTTCGAATCTTTTCTTACGTTGCTTCTTTTCTCTGAACAGTTTTCTTTTTTGCTCTCTATTCATATTAATTCCTTTCATTCTTTTGAAATTAAATAAAATGCTTTGCCTAATATAGCTCCAAAATACATAATTACCCAGCCAACTGGAATGGCACATATAATTTTTAGCATTGATATGCAAAAGATGATTTCAAATTTTTCTGCACAAATCCACAAACTGCAAATAATATCTATAATAGGTTTAAGAAAAAGCAAATACCCAGATATATAGATGCTACTTAATGCTCCACATAAGATTACAAACAGTCCTAATATGTAAACAGCTGTTTTATAGATTCTCATTTTGATTTCCGCTTGTGCTTCCTAATCCGCCATTTCTAATTGCAGTCACAGCATCATCTACCGTTATGCCATATTCAACAAAGATTCCCTGCATAAAAGCATCTCCAGATTTTAGCTGTAGAAGTTTGCCCTCATTAGAATCATTGGATATCTTTGCAAAGATATGACCTTCATTGTCAGAGTAAAAATAGTCATTATCTATAATTGAAACTGTATTATTCAGCTGCAGCCGGTATTTAAAACCTAATCCACTTCTGGGATAACATTTTAATACCCAGTTTCCTTCCATTTCTACTCTAATACCGGTAGGTATCATGATTGTTCGCCCTGGTGCCAGTGTGATATCCTTTGGCATAAAGAAATCATAGCCTGCAGATCCTACCGTTGCTCTCTTTGGAAGTTTAATACTGTTATAAATTGCTGAGATGTTATTACAGCTCTGATCCTCAAATGTTTCATTCCAATCCTTTTCAAACTGTTCATAGCTCACTTTATGAAATTGTGATATTCTTTGCATTTTTACCTATCTCCTTTTTTAAATATGATATATACTTTTCCCAATACCCCATCGAATGAATATACTCCTTACTCTTGAGTATCTTTTTACGCATATCTGTTTTCATATCAATTGTCCTATACAGCTTATCTTTAGCCAGAATATCATTCAGAAATCGTTTTGTAATCTGTGAAATAAGCAATTTATTCTCTTGTGGAACTTCAGCTGATATTTCTTTGTACGCAGCTATATCATCAGCTGGAATATTGTAAGATGATTTAGGAAGGTTCCTGGTTGAGAACGGACTAATATCAGCGCCACTGATTTGAGGTTTCAAATATTCTGCTACTAGATCTATTTTGGCATTATTAAATTTGAATTCTATTTCAGCATCATTTTCAATAATATCCTTAACCGTTCCTTCTTTTTTTAAGTCTTCATAAAGGGCTTCGTAATCAAATATTTTACCTTCATATTGGGAGAGAGAACCCAAAAGTCTCTTTCCTATTGCTTTTAAAATATTATGCCCTCTTCCAATTGATGGAATATAAGCTACTAATATTGATTGACCATAATGATAAATTTGACTCCCTTTATCGCATTTTATGTATAGATCATCATATGAAGGATCAATTTCACCTGTATCAGGCATACGTGGATAATCATTTGTAAATTGATCTATATGAGCTTTAATTCGATATATTCCCTTATATTTATTCATTAAATACCGCGCCATAATCTACTCCTTAATCGCATTTGCTCCACCCACAGCTTTTACATATATTACACCCTCCTTCAAAGACGAGTGGCTCTCCACATTGCGGGCATGGATTCGCAAGGATTTTTTTCTTATTTTGTTTAATAGTTTTTGGATTTGTATCATCGTAGTCCTCATTAATCTCATTAATAAATTCCTCATACATTTCTATCAATCCATTTCCAATAGCTACCGGGCAACAAGATCCCTTAGACGTATCTTTTTTTGTCGCTGACCTTACCGCATAAGAGGGACAGGAACCACAGCTCTTTAATTGATCTACAATTGAATAAATATCTACTCCTGCTCGAGCTGACAAAGATATCATTCTCGAAAGACCGATCATAAAATTGTTACATCCGCCTTGAGAACCTTTACTGAAGTATGTTTCCAATAAATCTCCTGTATCCGGATCAAAAAATGCTTCACAATGTAAAGTTCCGCATCCCGTTGTAAGAGTACGTTTTTTCCCTATGCAATTGTCATCAGCTTTTATAATCATCCCTCTTGGGAGAATCTGTTCAACACTTTTTTCTGCTGATCCAGCTTTACTTGGCGTTGTAAGTATCCCGGCACGTTTACATCCATCACGAAAGATTGTGACTCCTTTAAGACCTTTTTCCCAGGCATACATATATAGTTCTTCAACTTGTTTTACTGTGAAATTGTTAGGTACATTTACTGTTGAGCTAATTGATGCATCAATATGTTTTTGCCAAATTGATTGCATTTTAATTCTTTCATGATAATCAATTGTTTGGGCGGTAACAAAATAATCCGGTAATTCACTAACATCTTTAAGATTAAATTTTTCCATATAGTTTTTTACTATTGGTGTATAAACCTTATAATACTCATCACGCCCATGCAGCGACTCCGTTTTACGTTCGTAGAAATTTGCATAGATTGGTTCAATCCCTCCGGAAACACCCAGCATCGTTGATAGCGATCCGGTTGGAGCAATTGTCAACAGCTGAGAATTTGCCATTCCAAACGCCAACACTCTATCTCTATTATCAGTGGAAGTGTGCCTTCTCCAATATGCTGATTGCATAAGTGCATTTCGATTGTATTTGGGAAATATACCAAATTCTTCTGCTAAATTAGAAGACTCATCTATTGCTGCATATGCCATTTTTAATCCTATTAATTCACAAATTCCAATAGCATCTTTACTTCCATATCTCAATTCCATTTTAATTAGCATATCAGCCAACCCAAATATGCCTAAACCTATCTGTCTCCAATCCCTTACGGAATCTTTTTGTTCCTGTAGTGGATGCAGTGAGAGACCTTCGTCCAGGACTTCATTTAATGCCTTCACAGATATACGTACTGTTTTTTCAAAGTCTTCGAAGTCAAACATTTTACTTTCTTTAACAAACTCTGCAAGATTAATACTTCCCAGCAAACAGCTGCCTCCCGCTGGAAGAGGTTCTTCAGCACAAGGATTTGTCCCAGCATAATGAAAATTATCATCGCAACTAAGCAAATTCCAACTTTCTATTTTATCCCAAAATAACATCCCTGGTTCGGCATAATCCCAGTTCATCTCACAAATTTTATGGAATATTTTGTAGGCATCAATTTCTTTTATTATTGTTTCTCCCGTCTCTGCCCTGGTAAACGAAAGAGTAAATGGCTGTTTATTTTTTACCGCTGCCATAAATTTATCGGTTATTCGGATTGAGATATTTGCTTTGGTAACTTTGTCTAAATCAGATTTGATACCAATAAACTCTTCCAAATCTGGATGCTCACATGACAGGCTCAACATTAATGCGCCTCTACGTCCATTCTGCCCTATCAAACCAGTTACCGTTGAATAAAGCTCCATAAAAGACACTGCTCCCGATGTCTGTTTTGCTGTATTATTCACTTTAGAACCTCTCGGAGCTAAATTGCTTAAATCAACGCCACATCCACCACCATAAGAATAGGTACGTGCCAGGTTACTGGCGCACTCAAATATGGATTCAATATTATCTTCTGGTGGCGAAATAACATAGCAATTGGAGAGCGTCCTCTTCATGCCCAGTTTATCCAATCCTCTATTCGAAAGAATACGTCCACCAAAAAGAAATTTTTTTTCTACAATCAGCCGGCGAATATGCTTATTGCCACCCGAAACCCTATCTAACCACTTGTCAAATGTTTCATTATTGAACTGGTATTTTTTTCTCCATATATCTATACCCAGTTTATTGTCTTTACCTAACCAATCTTCTACTGTCAAATTAATACCTCCCTATATAGTCAAGTGTTTTTTCCTTATTTTTCAAGGAATTTTTAGTTACATATCTCAGATGAATGAGCCGTGAAGATGGGTATTTCTGTG
>JAGZJZ010000001.1 GCA_018365455.1 Clostridiales bacterium | reverse complement strand
TCCACCCGGATGGAATAACGGCATAAACCTATGACCGGAATGGCAACCAGCTTACAAAATCGGAAGAAGAGAAAGAGGAAATCCAGACATATGATGCATGTAACCGTCTGGTCTCCTGGACAGACGGCAGTAAAACAGCAGAATATTCCTATTATCCGGATATCGACAGATTTTTTGTATCAGGGATACTATGAAATAATCTCCCAAGTATTCTGGTAACTCCTTAAATGCGTTGCCAGGGTATCCTCTCAAAATAAGCTGAATATATTGCATCGGTATGAACCCGTTTGCATTGACTGTTTAATAAGGGCGTATATCCAGGAACTTGCTGCGACGCGCATGGGAGAACATATCTTTTTTTGATACCATAAGCTTTATAATGGACTATGTGATCTCTATATAATCAGCAACTTATAATAGGAGGAGGATCCGGTGAAATTAACATAAGTATTAGTACCGGAAGCTGGAAAGAATCCGGACAGACGGGCGGCATCCGGGTTTATGCTGGGAAGTAATGTAGAGAGCAGTATCTGCAGGTATTCGTTATGGAAGGATTGCAAAGAGTGAGTTATATGGTATTACGTTAAGGGCCACCATACTGACTCATTATAATCTGAGCAATTTTTGCATTTGGAGTCTTAATATTTACAGGATATTGTAATCGTTTTTCATAATTCCACATAGGTTAACATTTCCCCCTTTCCCATGGCCATGGCTGCATTACCCATTCCCAGGTTTTACTCTTCACATCGTCCGTTGTATCGATGGTAAGCGGACCGTAAAGGGCAGCATATTCTCTTAAAGCTTTGTCACGTTTTTTAACATGTTCTTTACAAAATGCCAATGCTTTTTCATCGCATGGGTGTGTATCTAAATACAGAGTCATATCATTCACAGCAAAACTTACTTCATTGATATAGCACAATAATTCTTCCCTCGATTTTTTAGGGCAGGGAGGTTCCGGCTTGCAATCTGGTTTTACTGGAGGCGGGCAGGGACGTTGGCATCCGCAATCCGGTTTTACTGGTTCGCAGGGGCGCTGGCATCCGCAGTCCGGTTTTACCTGAGGCTTTTCAGGGCGCTGGCATCCGCAGTCCGGTTTCATTGGAGGCGGGCAGGGGCGCTGGCATCCGCAATCTGGTTTCACCTGAGGTCTTTCAGGACGTATGCATCCACAATCTGGTTTTACTGGAGGTTTTTCAGGGCGCTGGCATCCGCAGTCTGGTTTCATCTGAGGCTGGCAGGGACGCTGTGAACCACAGTCTGGTCTCATCTGGGGTCTGTTGTCCGGTCTGTACATGTTTTGACAAGACTGGCGCTGATTCATATTGTTATAGTTTCCATTTCTCCAATTTGAACAATTATTCATTAACGGCAACCTCTCTTTCCGCAAAATGGTTTGCAAAGTTCGGGGAAGATGGTGCCAACCTCAAGGGCTTTACACAGTTCAAACTTATCGTGAAATGTCTGCCATGGTACGTAAGCCATTGCTACCGGCATATCTTCCAGGCAAGTACAAGGTCTTGTTGTTTTATAATCACAAGGTGTACAATTATTCATAAAGTCTCCTTATTCATTATTCTTAATTTCAATATTATCTTATGAAATACCTTTAAAAACGTGTCATATTACGGATAAAGTTTGAAATAATCATGAAATGTGATAGAATAAAAATAAATTGGTTACATGTACCGGATGTCCAAAATAAAAGAAGAGGTGTAAAATGATTGTTATAGACAGAATAGAAAAAAATACAGCAGTATGTGAAACGGAAGATAAATCCATGATAACTATTCCTTTAACAAAACTTCCCCCTGACTGCAAAGAGGGCAGTTGTTTGGAACTGGATGAAAATGGCTCCTATATTTTACTGGTAAAGGAAACTGCCCTGCGTAAAAAGCAGATGGAAGAGCGCTTATTGCGTCTGTTCCAAAAATAATGTTAGCCATGGCTAAAAACTTCCCATTGAGCGGAATTCACGCTTCCTATTTTCAGGGGAATGTGGTATTATAATCCATAGGCAAAAAGTAAGTGGGACGTGTATATGGCAGGAAGATGATTTTAGGCACGTTCAGGGAAATTAAGGAGTTTATAAATGGTTCAGAAAACTAGAAATGCAGGGAGAGGAAATTATCCGGCAAGAAAGAAAAAATCAATCAGAAAAAGATTACGGGGTGAATTTCGTTATTATGATTATAATCTTTTAGCGAGTGTCATTTTGCTGACCTGCTTTGGATTGGTTATGTTGTATAGTACCAGTGCATACGAAGCCCAGATTGAGTTCGGATCGGACATGTATTATTTTGGAAAGCAGGCAATCATCAGCGCAGTCTGTCTTGTGGTGGTGTTACTGTTTTCCCAGATTGATTATCATGTTTATGCAAAGTTTGCACTTTTTATTTATATTATTGCAAATATTTTGTTGATTGCTACAAAGTTTGTGGGCAGGACGATTAATGGTGCAAGGCGCTGGATTTATCTGGGACCAATATCCTTTCAGCCGGCGGAGCTTGCTAAATTAGCAGTTATCTTATTTCTTCCTTTTTTAATTGTGAAGCTTGGAAAAAATATGAAAGGATTTAAGGCACCTATGATTGTTATGGGATTTGGTGCCGCAACATCTATATTTACATATTTGTTTACAGAGAACCTGAGTACGGCGATTATTATTGCAGGAATTACCGTAATCTTAATTTTTATAGCCCATCCCAAGACGCTTCCTTTTGTGGTTGGCGGCTGCAGCGTGGCAGCGGTGATCGGTTTGCTGGTTGCTTATCTGGCATCGGCAGTGCAGAACTCAGACAGTTTCCGAATTAAGCGTATTTTGGTATGGTTAGAACCGGAGACCTACTCCAGTCTGGGGGGATATCAAGTTATGCAGGCATTGTATGCCATTGGTTCCGGAGGTCTGTTTGGAAAAGGACTGGGCAACAGTACCCAGAAATTAGGCTCACTGCCGGAAGCCCAGAATGATATGATTTTCTCAATTGTATGTGAAGAACTAGGGGTTTTTGGCGCAGCAATGCTTACAATATTGTTTATTTTTCTCCTATACAGACTTTTATTTATTGCACAAAATGCACCGGATTTGTTAGGTTCTCTGATTGCAACCGGAATATTTGCCCATATTGCAATTCAGGTTGTATTGAATATAGCGGTTGTTATCAATCTGATTCCAACCACAGGTATCACCCTTCCTTTTGTTAGTTATGGAGGTACCTCTGTCATGTTCCTGATGGCGGAGATGGCACTGGCGCTGAGCGTTTCCAGACAGATTAAGTTTAAAGAACAGGAAGAAGAAGCAAAAGAAGGGAATCATTTTACGGTGAGAGGTTAAACAAATGACATTATCCGATGGAAAAATAGGAGATACTTATGTAGTGGCAGGACTTCACCTGGATGAAGGGATAACAAGAAGACTGGAAGCACTGGGTATATTTGAAGGCACAAAAGTAAAAATCATGAACATGAAAAAGAACGGAGCAGTGATCATAAAAGTGCGCGGCACAAAATGGGCATTGGGAAGAGAATTTGCATCAGGGATTGAGGCAGAGGAGCAGCGTGATGAAACAGACAATTAATGTGGCATTTGTAGGAAATCCAAATTGTGGGAAGACCACTTTGTTTAACGCATTTACCGGTGCGAATCTTAAAGTGGCAAACTGGCCGGGGGTTACAGTTGAGCGAAAGGAAGGCTGGACAAATTACAAAGGCCAGCATATTAAGCTTATTGACACCCCTGGAATCTATAGCCTCACATCCTATTCAATTGAAGAAAAAGTAACCAGAAAATGTATAATGGAAGAAGATATTGATGTCATTGTAAATATCGTAGATGCATCGGCAATGGAACGCAACCTCTATCTGACCACACAATTGCTGGAACTTGGCAAGCCTGTCATTCTGGCGCTGAATATGATGGATATTGTGGAAGAGCGGGGGATGGAAATTGATCTGCACCGTTTACCGGAATTATTGGGTGCGATTCCGGTTGTTCCGGTTTCAGCCAGAAAACGAACCGGACTGGACGTATTAATGCATGCAGTAAAGCATCACTACGAAGAAGGACCCAACGAGCAGGTAATCCACTATTCTGCGGATATTGAGGAGAAGATAGGTAAGATTCAGGAAATTCTGAAAGAGTACCACCCAAAGATCCGTAATGACCGCTGGATGGCGATCAAACTCCTGGAAAAAGATGAGGAGCTGATTTCCCAGTACCTGGATGAAACCAATAAAGTAGTGGATCGCAGTTATGAAAAAGAAATCATTAATCAGAAATACGATTATATTGAAGAAGTTATGGAAGAGTGTTTGTTCTATCGGAATGAAAAGGCAGCTTCTACGGATCGGATTGATGAAATACTGACACACCCCATCTGGGGCGTACCCATATTTCTTGGGATTATGGCACTTGTATTTTTCCTGACGTTTGTAGTTGGTGACGCACTGAAGGGTGTGTTTGAAATCGGATTGAGCGCATTTTCCGATGGAGTTCATCAACTGTTGTTAAACATAAAAGCCGCTGACTGGCTGATTAGCCTGGTAGTTGATGGCATTATCGCGGGAGTGGGCGGAATTCTGACATTTCTTCCCAACATATTTATACTTTTCCTGGCGCTTGCTATATTAGAAGACAGCGGTTATATGGCTCGTGTGGCATATGTAATGGATAAATTAATGGGAAAAGCGGGACTGTCCGGAAAGGCATTTTTGCCAATGATTCTGGGATTCGGATGCAGCGTTCCGGCAATCATGGCAACCAGAGCGTTAGAGCGGGAAGAAGACCGGAAAAAAACGATTCTGATTACACCATTTATGTCATGTTCCGCAAGACTGCCCATATACGTTCTGTTTGCAGACATGTTCTTTGGCAAATATGCAATGGCTGCTGCGTTTTCCATGTATGTGATCGGAATGGTAATCGGTATCGTAATTGCACTGGTGAAAAACAAACTGGATTCCAATAAGAGAAAAAGCCAGTCTCTTCTCATCGAATTGCCGGAATATAAAATGCCTAATACACGTACAATATTTATATATGTATGGGAAAAAGTAAAGGATTATCTTACAAAAGCAGGAACTACTATATTTGTTGCCTCAATTGTAATCTGGTTTATATTAAACTTTAACTTTAGCGGCATGGTGGAAGATGTATCCTTAAGTTTTGGAGCCATGATAGGGAAGTGGATGGAGCCGATTCTGGCGCCTGCCGGATTGGGAATGTGGCAAATCGGTGTTTCCCTCATAGCCGGTTTATCTGCGAAAGAAGTAGTTGTGTCCAGTTTTGCAGTTTTGTTTGGTGTTGGCAATGCTAATTCCGCTGCTGGAATGGCACAGATCATAGACAATCTTGGGAGTGCCGGGTTTGGCATGGTAAATGCTTATGCACTTATGATTTTCTGCCTCTTGTATACGCCTTGTGCAGCTACGGTGGCAACTATAAAAAAAGAGACGAATTCCTGGAAGTTTACTATACAAATGGTTTTATTCCAGCTGCTGCTTGCATGGGGGCTGGCAGTACTTGTATATCAGGTTGGAAGTCGGATATTTTAAGGATAAAGATGAAGCGTTTTGAGGATGCTTCATCTTTTTGTGCGAAAGTTTTGTCTTATCCTGTTAATTTTGATGTAGTACTGATGTTAATGGTACAGTATGATGTATAAGAACGGGCAGTAGATGTCTGAGAAGTAAAATTCTATCAGATATTTGCAAAGTTTAATAAAGTGATTTTAAGTTATTTACTCAGTATTACCATTAAATGGATGATCACGATATACAATGCATGTTATTGTCGAAATATATAAAAAATTGCAGAAATTAAACATAATTTTTATTGATTAAATTTGTGTCTGTGCTATAATTAGGATAATAGAATTTAGTGGAGAGGATGATCCAGAAGTGAGAAAAACGCTTGCAGAAAATAAAGGAGCATCTATGCTTCTGGCAATTTGTATCTTCATGGTACTTGCTGTAATCGGATTTAATGTGCTGGCTGCAGCGTCCGCCAATACATACAATTCAAGAGGGCAGTTAGTCAACGAACAGGCTATTCAATATGTAAACTCCATATATGAGATTGTTGACGACATGATACAAGACGGAGCATTTAATCTGGATGCCTGTTTAGAAGGAGAAGATGCAGAATCTTCCGGTATGAAAGCGGATTTAAGTAATAAACTGGAAGACGGCAATGGAACTGAAATTGATGTGTCGGTAAAATTCACAAGAGATTCGACAGTAACACAAAAAAACCGTGTAAAGGCACAGACCATCATCCATTATAAATCCAGAGATTACAGTATTACATCATTCTACTTACAGGATAAAAGTTTACCCGGTCAAACAAAATACACTTTATTAAAATGCGAAGGTGTGGTGTCAAATGATAAGAAATAAATTAATTTATAAAGTGAAATATTTCTTTAGCCGCCGGAGTATTTGTTTAAATAACCGGGGTGAAACGATGATCGAGTTAGTTACAAGTTTGGCATTATTTGCAATGACCATGGTTTTGGTTGCTGTTTTATTTTCCAATGCAAACCGTATTTTAGTGAAAAACAATGCCATTCAGAAAAACCTGAATCATCAGATAAATGATCTGGAACTTGGGAATAATTTAAAGACAATGAAATCGGATATTGAACTGAAATTCAAACTTACCAAAGACGGCAGTTTAGCAGAGCAGACAGAAGTAAGTGCGAAAGTAAAATTGGTGAAGCCAAAGAGTGGTGATTCGGAAGGTACCACTGATTCTGTGCTTGCAAAGTTTCAAAGAATTCCAGAGTCTGAAAGTGGTGATGGATCATGAAGAAGAGATTGCGTATAAATCCAGATAGAAAAAAAGGTTTTACCCTAATAGAAGTAATTCTGACAGTCACATTGGTTGCTGTTTTCTTTACTACAGTAGCAGCAATACTTCCCCAGTGGTTTAAATCTTATCAAAAAGTTATCAGTGCAAGCAATGCCAGTCAGATAGCAAATAGCGTGATTACGGCAATTGATGAACAGATCACTTACTCTGGAGCCGTAGAAGTAAAGGAGGGCAGTCCTGACACTATTTATTACCTATATAGCACCGGGGAAAATCGGGAAATACAATTAGGTGAGGATTGCAAAGTCATTCCGGGCCTTGCATATGATGAGAAATATTTTATGAATAATAAGCTGGGAATAAGCGCTGAAATTTCCAAAACATTTTCAGAATCTGACACAGCTTCCGAAAAAAATGTATGTAAGTTAACAGTAACATTAACGAATAGAAATACAGGTAAAAAGGTGATAGAAAAAGTTCGATATATTAGACTTTATGGACCTGAAAAAAGTTAGGAGGACAGGTATGATCCTTTATAATTACTCGGCAAAAGATGCAGCTGGCAAAATACATAATGGCAAAATAGAAGCCAATGGGGACGATGAATTCTATCTTTTTTTAGATAAACAGAGCTGGTATTGTATATCGGTTTCCAGAACAGATCTGCTGCGGGAAGCACAGAATCAGTCTGAATACCGTTTTAAACCAAAGGAAGTAGCTTTATTCTGCAGGGAGTTTGCAATCATGCTGTCCTCCGGAATGAATATGCTGACTTCGCTGCAGCTCTTATATGAACGATGTCGGAAGGCGAAGCAAAAACAATGTTATATGCATATGATCGAAGCAATTGAAAAAGGGGAGACGCTGCACGATGCAATGAAGAAGCTGGGCAAAACATTTCCTACACTTCTTTCTGCCATGGTTTTGGCAGGAGAGGCCAGTGGCTCGTTAGATATTGTAATGGAAAAGATGGCGCAGTACTATGAGAGAGACTATCGTTTAAAGGGAAAAATTCAGACTGCTTTAATATATCCCATATTATTAATGGCTATAACCGTTGCCGTTATCATTTTATTGTTTACCGTAGTACTTCCGCAGTTTTTTACGATGTTTGAGGGGCAGGATTTAAACCCTCTTACCTCATTTTATATGATGCTCAGTGTATTTTTGAAGAATCAGTGGTATATCCCTCTGGGCGTAATTATTAGTATCATTTTACTGCTTCATTTTTTAAAAAGGGATCCTGGTTTTCGCTTGGGATATGACAAAAGCAAGCTGAAAATCCCACTGATCAGCAGGCTTTTGGAAAAAATATTAATATCCAGATTTGCCAACGGAATGAGTATTTTATACTCCAGCGGAATATCAATTATACGCTGTATGGATATCTGCAGTACGGTAATATCCAATACTTATCTGGAACACAAAATGCAACAGGCTACAGAGCAGGTAGAGAAAGGAACTTCTCTATCTCAGGCTTTGGAAGAGCAGGGGCTGTATGATAGTATGGTTTGGTCCATGATTCATATTGGCGAAGAGTCCGGTAATCTGGATGCCATGTTTTTAAAACTTTCTGAATATTATGAGGAAGAATCAGAAACAGCTACTCAGAAAATGATGGCGATTATGGAACCAGCAATGTTGATTATAATTGCAATTATTGTGGGATCGGTAGTGGCGAGCGTTTTAATGCCGATATATGGAATGTATCAGACGATTTAGAAAGGAACTGACGAAAATGATACTATCGATTGAATTTACGGCAGAACATATTCATATAGTAGAAGAAGATGTGAATGCCAAATCTATAAATGTGAAACGTTTTATTGAGATTCCAATGCCAGACGGTTCTTATTTAAACGGAGTGATCGTAAACACTGCCTCTGTAGCAGCCGCTATCCAGGTTGCAGTAAAAGAGCACCGTATACATACTAAAAAAAGTATTGTTACAGTGAGTGGTGTGGACATTTTAAGAAAAGAATTCCAGGTCCCTGCAGGTAATAAAAAGCATACCCGGGGCATGGTGGAAAATGAGCTGAATAAGGCCGGAATGCTACGATCAGACTATTTGTTTGATTATATTGTTAAAAAGAATGAACGTAAGGATGGGGCAGACAACGAAACGATGCAGAATGTGGATGTTTATTTAATGCCCAGGGCACTGGTCAATAACTATCTCACCACTTTGCGCAGGGCAGGACTTATTCCTTATCGAATCGAAACGGTCAGCAATAGTATGGAGCGTCTTGCATGTCTCTTAAAAGTTGCCGGAGGGAATGATATGTCCATTCTATGCTGTGCGGAAAGAGATCAGATTGGTCTTTTATTTACAGGGGCGGGCAGCAAGATGATATACCGCAGCACTCAGATCAAAGCCGAGGATACCATTGAAGAAAATGCTTTTATTGTGTCTGCTGTGCAGTCTCTTAACCGGGAAGTGGATCCAATTTCTATTGCGCTTGAAGAAATCGTAGAAAATGTTTCTAAGCTTGTGCAGTTCCATTCCCAGACAGGGAAAAGGAATAAAGTCGGCCAGATTTTAATGTATGGAGATTTATCAAGAGATTCACAGTTTCTAAGCCGTATCGAAAATGCTACGGGAATTACAACTGTAAAGTGTGCATTTCCGGAGCATGTAACTTTTGCAGGTCCCGATGACTTAACCTGTTTGAACGCTATAGGAGCTTCAGCAGGCAGTCTGTCAGAGGTAGCAGAAGAAAAGGATATTGATTTCTTCCCTTTGATGAAGGAAAAAAAGACGGAGAAGACAACCAAAAAGGATCTGATCCCCCTGGCTGCCGGTATGGGAATTGTGTTGATAATGGCGGGCGTTTATGCACTCCAGTCAGCAAGTAATTTATCCGTTGAAGCATCGGTACAGATGAGCCAGGATTTTATTAACGATCCTGAAAATCAAAAACTGTATCAAAGAGCGAAAGCATTACAGGATTATACCATATCCCTGTCTGAGTATAATGAAACGTGTAATCAATATATTGACGTTATTAAAAATACCCGGCGATTGGAAGCAGACGATTTTCATAATCTGGATTTAAAAAAACCGGATGATGTCACGATTAACAGTTACGGTTACAGTAATGGGGAAATCACCATTTCCTGTAATACAACGAACCAGGACGGCGCCTCTGCTTTTGCCAAAATTTTATCTGATTCCGGATTATATACGGATGTGAAGTACACTGGATTCAGCAGCGGCAGTAGTGAGGATGGAGCTGCGAATTATACCTTCCAGCTGGTTTGTACTTTATGGGGTCAGCAAACGGGAGGTGAATCAGAATGAAAAAGAGCGAAAAAATACTGCTTCAGATTCTGATCTGCGTTGTTTTACTGGCTGGGGTATGGATGTTCTTTTTAAATCCCGCACTTGAAAAGAAAGAGGTGCTAAGGGAAAGAGAAGAGGCTGCTAGAATTCAACAGGAACAAATGCAGGCACTGATTGATAATACCGCGCTTGAAGACGATTTGAATGTTCAGCAGAATATTTCTAAAGAGAATTATGAGTTTTTTTATTCCGTATTAAACAGTTACAATATAGATAAAATTGTAAATGATTTGGCGAAAGAAAATTCACTTTATGTACAGAGTTTGCAGATTGGTGAATATACGGATGCTTCTTCTGATTTTAACATTGAGACAGAAGAGGCAACGGAAGCAGCGGTTAATACTGCTGAGGACATAACAGAAGAAACTGCTTCTGAGAGTGAAAACATTTCCGGGCAAAAAAAAGAAAATCAGGCAAAATTATTAAAAAGCCAGGTTTCAATTTCCGTATCCGGTACTTATGACAATATCCTGGCTTATGTAAAAGCTTTAAATGCAAAGAGTATCTGTCTGAGAATAGACAGCATTTCTCTATCAGAAAATGACAGAGATGCTACGGGAAATGCCACTCAAAATGCTGCTATTGGCTTATCGCTGTATGGAATCAATAAGCCTGCAGAGCAGCCGGAGAAAGAGGTATCAGAATCCAAGTAATGATAAATACCAGTTTATCAGCGCAGAACCGTAAAGGGCGGAAAACAGAAAACCGAAACATAAAAACGGTCCAAAGGAAATCAAAGTTTTTTTATCCGCTTTTTTTCGGATAATTAAAAGTAAGGACCAGCATGAGGCGAGAATGCATCCTATAAAGGCACCCAGCAGTACTAATTTCCAACCAAGGAAAAGCCCGCATACGGCGCAGAGTTTCACATCGCCACCGCCAAATCCGCCTGTTAAAGCAGCGATGAGAAGCATGGGAATACTGATCACTGCCAGCCCGATTAATTTTTCCATAATTTCATTGGGTGTTATGAGGATGTTGATTACGGCAAGTATGAAAATAAAAACCTGCAGGGAATCAGGAATCGTCATTGTTTGGATATCAGTGATTGATACAACAATAAGACAGCAGAAAAACAGACAAAGCAAACCGCTGTAAATGGTAAAACCATGAGCTAAAAAAGCTGCAAGGAAGAGAATTCCGGTTAATGCTTCTACCAGCGGATATTGCACAGAGATAGGTGCTTTGCATTTGCGGCATTTGCCTCTCAATATGAGATAACTGAAGATGGGAACCATGTCATACGGCTTGAGTGTGGTATGACAGGAAGGACAAAAAGAACGTCCTTTTGCGATATTGAGGTGCAGGGGGATTCGGTAGATACAGACATTTAAAAAACTCCCGATCACGAATCCCATAACAGTAACATATGTAAGCCAAAAATATTCCATTGTTTTCTCTCCTTCGTTTGTTTTGCAGATGAATTATAACACATTTAGAATCAAAGGGGAATAGTATGTTAAAAAACTTACGACTGGGTCAGGTTCTTATAGAAACCGGATATATTACAGAGCAGCAATTAGAAGAAGCCCTGGAATACCAAAAAAACAGCAGTATGAAAAAAATGCTTGGAGATGTACTGGTTGAACTGGGATATATCACAGAGGAAGACCGATTAAAAGCGCTGTCCACGCGTATGAATGTCCGCATTATGGATTTCGATCAGTTAAAATCAACCATCGAAGCGATTTCACTGGTTCCAAGGGAAATTGCAGAACGCCTTATGGTGATTCCCCTTCGTGTTGATCAGAACAATTTAGTCCTGGCAACGGATAATCCGCTTAATTATTATGGATTTGAAGAATTAGAGACACTCACCGGAAAGCAGGTGGTTCCGGCACTGGCTTCTAAATTGGACGTGGAAGAAGCAATCAAGCGCAATTATGTAAATAAAACCATGATCAGCGCAATTGACGATGTACATAGAGAATATACAGGTGAATCTGACACCAATGTATCTGAGTCCTTCCAGCAGATGATGGACCGGGTGGACAGTTCGCCGGTGGTAAAATTAGCAAATACCATTATCATTCAGGCATGCAGTATGAGAGCATCCGATATTCATATAGAACCTTGCCAGAATAACATCCGCATCCGTTTTCGTATTGATGGGGATTTAATGGAAGCAATGGTATTAAATACTACGGTACTGGTTCCCATTACTACCCGGTTTAAAATTATGGGTGGTCTGGATATTGCGGAACGCAGGGTTCCCCAGGACGGACGTTTCAGCCAGACGGTAGGAAGTAAAAATATTAACTTTCGAATTTCCACACTTCCATCTGTTTTCGGTGAGAAGATCGTAGTGCGTATTCTGGGGGATAATGCAATTAATATCGTGCAGGCAAGAGAACTTGGAATGAGTGAAAGCAACTATCAAAAGTTTGAACGGCTGCTTGCCAATCCAAACGGTATTATCATGGTAACCGGACCAACCGGAAGCGGAAAGACCACAACGATCTATTCCGCACTTCATGAATTGTCCAGACCAGATGTCAATGTGGTGACCATCGAAGATCCGGTGGAAAAATATATAAAAAATGTTACCCAGGTTCATATTAATACGAAGGCAGGCTTAACCTTTGCCGCCGGACTGCGTTCCATCATGCGCCAGGATCCGGATATTATCATGGTAGGAGAAGTCCGGGATCAGGAGACGGCAGTCATTGCAGCACAGGCAGCTATTACCGGTCACCTTGTACTTACTACCGTTCATACCAATGATGCAGCATCTGCTTTTATGCGTCTGATCGATATGGGCGTGGAGCCATATATCGTTGCATCTTCTGTAATCGGAGTCGTATCACAGCGGCTGGTCAAAGTTATTTGCGAGGACTGCAAAACAGAGTATACGCCTACAGAAGAGGAATTGCTGCAATGGAGTGCCGACCGGCCAATGCCTGAGAAGTTTTATCATGGCGCCGGATGTAAAAACTGTAATCATACTGGATATCGGGGCAGAACAGCTGTACATGAAATTATTCTGGTATCTCCGGATCTGAGAAATTTAATTATGAAGCATGCTTCCGCACAGGAAATCAAAAAGAAAGCAAAAGAATATGGATTCACGGATTTAAAAGAAAACCTGATGGACCTGATTGAACAGGGACGCACTACAATGGAACAGATGATAAAAGTAGCTAACTTCATCGAATAAAAGGAGGATTACATGGGTCAGATAGATGATTTAATTCAACAGGGCAGAGCACTTGGTTGCTCCGATATCCATCTCACCTTCGGGCTTCCGCCAATGGCAAGGAAGAACGGGAAATTAATAAAAATGCCGGGGTATGAGGTATTGGATGCCCAGCAGCTTCAGATATCCGCTGACGATATGCTGATCAAGTGCCAGATTCAAAGACCACAAGATCCATTGGATGAAATTGATTTCTGTTATGAAGCGGCAGATGGAAGCAGAAACCGTGTTAATATTTATTACCAGCAGAAAAAAACAGTAATCGCTATTCGATTGCTGAGCGCATATATTCCCACAATGGAGGAACTGAAATTACCAAAGATTCTAAAAGATCTCGCTATGCTGAAACGCGGCATGGTACTTGTTACCGGTCCCACCGGAAGTGGTAAATCTACCACATTGGCATCCTCCCTGGACTATATTAACCAGAGCCGCAGCGAACATATAATTACCATAGAAGATCCGGTGGAGTATGTACACCAGCATAAAAACTGTATGGTAAACCAAAGAGAAGTAGGCGTAGATACCAACAGCTTTGCAGCCTCACTCAGAAGCGCACTCCGTGAAGATCCTGATATTATTCTGGTAGGAGAAATGAGAGATCTGGAAACCATCGCATCGGCGGTAACAGCAGCCGAAACCGGACACCTGGTATTTTCTACCCTGCATACAACAGGCGCAGCGCAGACCATAGACCGTATTATTGATGTATTTCCACCATATCAGCAGCAGCAGATACGGACACAATTAGCTTCCGTATTAAAGGCAGTGATATCCCAGCAGCTTGTTCCTACAGCAGATGGAAAAGGCAGGGTAGCAGCCCTTGAAATCTTATTAATCACGGATGCCGTTGCGAATATGATTCGAGAAAATAAATGCCACCAGATCACTTCCGTTTTACAAACAGGCGGCAGGCTGGGCATGCAGTCCATGGATGGACATTTACTGGAACTGGCTCAAAACCATATCATAAAACCAGAAATGGCAGTTGACTATGGAATCGACAAGAACATGTTAATGCAGAAGCTCTTCGCGTAATTTTTTTGCATTCTCAATGTGATATAATTTTGATAAATCCCCAAAGGGTTTATACATACAAAAACATAAATTTAAGGAGGTATGAATTATGACATTCATGCAGAAGCTGAGAAAATCAGCAAAGGAGAAGAAAGGTTTTACATTAATCGAATTGATCATCGTTATTGCTATTATAGCAATCCTGATCGCTTTGATCGCACCGAATTTGGTGAAGTTTTTATCAACGGCAAAAGGTACATCTGTAGATGCGAATGCTAAGACAGCGTATACGTCTATTCAGACGTATTTGACTGAACTGGAAACAAAAGGAACAACAGTAACAGCTAATGATGGTGCTTCTGATGCACCATATGATATAGTAACCAATGGTGTAATCACAACAACTGCACCATTCGATACTATAAATTTATATTTTAATGCTAAAGAACTAAAGGGCGTATCGATAACAGCAGTTGTAGGTGCTAATAATGCTCTGAAAAGCGTAACATGGACTAAAGATGGAACTCCAGGAGCTACATATCCGAAACAATAAGTGAGAAAAGAAAAAGGCAGGCAACATGCCTGCCTTTTTACCAAAACATTATCCCTATTATTAAGTGCAGAATAAAAAATCCTACATTTACTAATACGAATAATAACTAACTATATTTTTCAATAATCACCCCAAGAAAGGATGAACTTATAATGTTTGCCAAAATAAAACAAACACTAAAACAAACCAAAGGCTTCACATTATTAGAAATGATTTCCGTAATCACCGTTGTTGCCATTATCGGTACCATCGTGACAGTTGCGGTGTACGGTTATATGGTGACCGCCTATATGCTTAAGGCAAACCAAACAGCGGAAACTGTTTTTTACGCTGCTCAGAATTATCTGACTCAGCAAAAAGAACTGGGAGCACTAAACCAATTTAATGAGCGTATTGCTACATATGATACAGGTCTCAACACTACCAGGATGGAAGACATCTTGCAGTTAAACGGATATTTTCCGGATGACGATCCCACAGTTAAAGAAGAATGGGAAAAAAATCATAGCAGCAGTAAAATTGTATCCGTGTTTATTAATAGTAAGGAAGGTTATTTAGGAAACAGAGAAGATATGTCATCAAAAGATGACGATATTTTATATAACCCATTCTGGTCAGAAATCATTGAACCCAGCATAAAGGATGAGAATATAACCGATCACTGTTTTTTACTGGAATATGATAAAACAACCGGTGTTGTTCTAAGCGTTTTTTATTCGGAAAAAATTGTTAATTTTTGCCAGAAACCTAATATTTATCCTTATGAACTGAACGGCAGTGAAAAATATAACGTAGTAAAGCGTGATACCAAAAGCCTGAAAGAAAATCGCCAGGGCTACTACGGAATCAGTATGTCCAACTACGCCAACAGCACGGTGGAAGTATATCAGCCGGCTGTAAAATTAGTGAACAGTGACCGATTATATTTAGAATGGCAGGATAAAAACTTACCACTTGAAGGAGCAGGGGCAGAGTCAGGAAACCCTGCTTTTTCCGCTGATTCCTCTCTTGCAGGAAAACTATATTATGATGTGAAAATCAAATCAAAAAACAGACCCGATTTCAGTGTCAGTATAGGAAAGGTAAAAGCTGGTGTAGGCACACCTACTGATTGGAAAACAGCAGAAGAAAAAGCAGGCACATCTACATCTTCTTCGGATCCAATCTTTATATACAACAGCAGTACCAATACCTATTCTTTGAGCCTGGATTGTATCCACTACAGCATATTGGAAAAATACAAAGGGATATTGTCTACGGATTATATTTACTGCGAAGTAACTCCTAAATTGGAAGGGATGTCCGTTTCGGATCAAAAAGGTATATCCAATTATGAAAGTGCCAACTTTGGAGGCGGCGAAAAAGAAGCAGATTACAATGGGGTTATGGTAGATGCAGGCGGAAGCGGTAAGTTGGAGACTGGTTTAGAAGAAAATGACTCCACTTTAGATTCTCCTTACACCATTAAGTATGCACGTCATCTGAACAATATGCGTCATGTAACTGCAGAATCCTATTTCCTGCAGACCGGGGATATTAACTGGAAGACTCCGGAATACAACAATGACAGTTCTCATACGGTTATGCTAAATAAGAAACTTTTTGAACCCCTGGTGTTTGTAAGAGAAGTAAAAGCGGATCAAAATGATTTGACCAATATCGTATCAGAATTTAAAGGTCAATTTGCCGTTGAAGAAACAACAGATGAAGACAATCATAAGCGGAATTTCCGGATAACCGGCATAGATATCAAAGCTGATGCCAAAATTGGAAATAATGTAGGACTATTTGCAATAAATGGCGGAGAGATCAAGGGACTTCGTCTCCTGGATTCATCCGTTTCCGGAATAACAAATGTAGGTGCTGTTACAGGCACAAATAATGAAACAGGTAAGATTACGGATGTTCAGGTCCAGGCCGCAGTACAGGCAAAAAATTATAATAGCAGCGGTGAAGAAAGCGGGAGCACGGTTGCCAATTTCGGTAAAAACATAGGCGGCGTGATTGGTGAAAATAAGGGTGAGGTTTCTGATGTAACCACATCGCCGGTTGTGGGCGACGATCAAAAGGCAACGCAAAATATAGTGTCGGGAAATCAAAACGTGGGCGGAATTATTGGTTTAAATCATTCCGATCAGGTAGCTTCTCTTAAAAATTACAATAATTTAGCCATTGTAACAGATGGGGATACAGCGATACAGAACTTTGGCGGAATCGCAGGGCAAAATAAAAATACCGGAAAATTACAAGGCTGCATTAATAAAGGAATTATTAGCCTGTCTAACAAAAATGAACAACCGGATGGTACCGGAGCCTTATCCCGTGAGCCGCTTTATATTGGTGGAATAGTGGGATATAATGAAGGCCGTTTAAAAAAATGTGAAAATGTACTGGATGAAACATACTTTACGAAGAGCGATAAACTTTTTGAAACATGTATAAATGATTTGAATCAGGTGGATGGAACATTGCCCTCTTATTTAGGAACGTGCGTTGGAGGTATTGCGGGAGGTAATCTGGGAGAGCAGGCAAAAGTTACGGATTGTTTTGTAAACAATGCTGTTCTGGGCAAGGATTTCGTAGGCGGACTGATCGGCGTCAATATGGGAACTGTTACAAACGGAGGACTTATATCCACAATACTGGAAAATATCACTGGACGAAAAGAAGATGTTAACGGCCTTGTAATCGGCAGCGGTAACATGGTTGGGGGAATTTTTGGGTTTACCTACGATGAAAACGGAGTGATATCCAATTATGTAAACTCATCAAATGTACTGGGCGCTTCTATGGTAGGCGGTATTGTAGGTATGAACGGAGCGGACTTTGACAGCGTTCAGAAATTATTGGAGGCTGACTGGAATGGGCAACTGGATGAACTGGCTTCCGGCACTGATGAATATTATAAAAAACTCATGCAGAAAGACCTAAGCGATGCAGAAAGAGATGCCATAAAAGGAAATCTGAATAATTATTATAAAGAATTAATGCAGGGAGGATTACCGGCTGAAAATACAAACTCTGCAAGTAAGATAAGCAGTTGTACCAATACAGGATTCGTATACGCTGTGAAACGATACAGCGGAGGAATTACCGGTGTAAACTATGGTGAATTAAATAAATGTTTAAGCAGCTATGAAGAAACCGAAGATAACATTATTGATGCAAAATATGATTTTCTCACAACAGCCGACTGTGCCGGAGGAATCGCAGGTTTAAATCTGGGTTCTGTAATTGGAGATGGCGCAAACAACGCAGACAGCACCAATTATGTATACGGCAATTCTTTTGTAGGCGGAATTGTAGGATGGAATGTGTCTTCTATCAGCGGATACCGCAATATCTCCGGATGTGTACGGGGACGGAACAATTACGTTGGCGGATATCTGGGAATGAATTCCGATATAAGCGGTATTAACGGTGTTGAGGTAACCTATAATGGCGGTGCAGATTCACAAATCTCCGGTAAAAATTATGTGGGCGGTCTCATAGGCTGCAATATTGTGCCGGTACAAGATAATAATCAGACGGAAGTGCAGATCACAGGCGCTACAGCGGGCAGTATTTCCATTAAAGGAGAAGCCTATGTGGGTGGCGTTATCGGCTATCATTCCAGCGTGGCGAATTTGATCGATGTACCTATTCAATGTGCAAGTCTGTCAGTATATTATCCTTATGGCGTCTTTGATGCGAATGCTTCACAGGAACAGGGTGGAGTGCAAAAGACCATAACGAATTTTGTAAGGTGCCGCAATACAGCTTCGGTTACCGGCTCCCGCTATGTGGGCGGTATTATCGGGTGTAACGAAAAAGGCAGTAATCTAACGGTAACATCGAGCAATAATTATGGTGATATTTCTATCGTCATACCGGATGGCATTCAGATCGAAGAAGATGCTGCAACTTCTGATCAAATAACAGGAACTTCCTATTTTATAGGTGGTATTACGGGCAGAAATACATCTACTGGTTTAATTCAGCAGTGTTATAACGAAGGAAGTGTGAAATCTCCAAGTAAATATCTGGGTGGACTATGCGAAGTAAATGAAGGCATCATCAAAAATTGTGTCATAGGAGATGCGAAAAGCTTCAAAATAGAAGGCAGGAGCAGTGTGGGAGGAATCGTAGGATTAAATCATACTACAGACCCTTCAAAACCGGCGCGGGTTGACAGTTGCAGCGCCAATCAATATGCTTCTATCGTTGGCGGCAGCAATACAGGCGGTCTTGTTGGTACCAATGAAGCTTCCATTGTCAATTGTACGACATTTGCCAACGTATCGGCTCCCGGCGGTGACAAAGTAGGCGGAATCACCGGATTTAATAAAGGAAGTATATCCGGAACCGCAATCGGAAGTGAGCGGATTATACCTACTGTCGTGGGCAGAAACTATGTGGGCGGTCTGATCGGGGTTAATGAGGGAATCCTGTTACAGGAAGGCACAGACAACGATTCCACTATCCAGGGCGTACAGCCTACTCTTGAGAATTTAGTGAACAGGGCAAATGTAACGGGTGAGAATTATGTGGGCGGAATCGTAGGCAGCCATAACTCCAAGAGCATTATATCCTGCAGTAACTATGGCAATATTACATCGGAAAAAAGAGATGCATCGGATAATGTAATTGGTTCCGGTTACGCAGGCGGTATCACCGGTGTAAATGAGTCCGGTAAAGAGATTTTAAATTGTGAAAATTATGGAAATGTTATCAGTAATTATGGGCAGTCCGGCGGAATCGTAGGCATGAATTTTGGCACACTGGAAAGTTGCAGCAACAGTTCCGGAACCATAAGGAGTGATTATGCCCAGGCTGGTGGTATCACAGGAATCAACTCCGGCATCATTCAAGCAAGTATCAATCTTGGAAGTGTGGCAGGAGCTGTCACAGGCACCGAACGCAATGCAATCGGTGGAATCGCCGGCATTAATAATGGTGCTTCCCAGGGGATCGCCGCGGGTGAAATTAATAATTGTTCTTCAAAACAAAATAGTTCCAATTCAAACTCTATCACAGGCAGTAATATCTTGGGCGGCATAATTGGCTGGAACCAGGGAACTGTTACCATGAAAAAGAACAGCGAAGAAGACAGTAATGTTACCATCAATATCAATGTTAACCAGGCTGCTGTTAATAGTACCGCAGGAAATACCCCATTGATCGGCGGCATTATCGGAAAAGATGAGAGATCTGCAACGGATAATAATCCCGTAAGTATAGAAAATTATATTTACAGCGGTACCATTCATATTGGTGAAATGGCACAGACCTTATATGCCGGCGGTATCATCGGATACAATAACAAAAGTCATATCGTGAAAAACTGTGAATTCAGAGGTACGATTAGCGGACTTGGCAATCGGAATTTTGATGATAAGGGCAATCTGAAGACGGACGGCGGCGTTGGTGGAATCGCCGGACGCAATGCGGGAACGATTTATTTAAAACGTATTGGAGACAGCGATGAATATGCCATTAACACAACACCGGATACACGTACTTCCATTAACGGATGCACGAATGTAGGCGGAATCGTCGGAATTGGGGATAAAAACAGCAGCATTTTACGGGATGCTCCTAACAATGGCAACGCAAGAGATGGCTATATTGTAAATTATGCCTCTGTAACAGGTGTACTAAATGCCGGCGGTATTTACGGAAACAGCAGTGTCGCAATTACAGCGTGTAAAAATAAGGGAATTATCGGTGGAAAAACACGGATAGGAGGAATCAGCGGTTTTCAGAGCAATTCAGCAGATATTACGGATTGTGAGAACACCTCCCAGGCAATGATTAATCCTTTACAGGAGAACAGCAGTGATATTGGAGGGATCACCGGATATGCCGCCAATGTTAAGCTGACCAATTGTAGCAACCAGGGAAGGATCTGCTATGCCGATGAAAGCAACCAGCCTGCAGGCATTACGAATGTAGGAGGTATAGTCGGAAATGGATCCTCAACTACATTTATTAATTGTAATAATGGTAAAGCTGGAGAGACAAGAGATTTCCTTACCTGTGACGTCCGCAATGCAGGTGGTATCGTAGGAAATTATGCCGGACCCAAACCGGGAAAGGATATAAAAAATTCCGATGCCCTCAAAACACTGACCAAAAACTTTGACTCCTGCAACAATTACATGAATATTGTTATGAACGGAGAATCATGCGGTTCTGTTGGGGGAATCGTGGGAAATGCTTCCGGTAACGACCTGTATCTGATTCTTAATTCCTGTAATAACTACGGAAAAATAAAAATGAATTCCAATAAGAAACTGGATATTTACAATTATACTTATTGCGGAATGGGTGGAATCGTTGGTTATGCGACTACAAAAGTTTATATTAATAGCTGTAATAATTATGGAGTCGTCGATGTCAATAATTTTGCCCAGGTCGGAGGCATTATAGGTGTTATAAAAAGCAAGAGCAATGCAGTTTCCGTTGGTTTAATCGAAAACTGTAATAATAGTACGACCGGTACCATAAAAGGCGGAGGTGATGTGGGCGGTATCATTGGAAGACAGGAAGACGGAGCGTACTTAAAAGTACAGAATAGTGATAATAGCGGTTCCATTTCTGGAATTCAGAACGTCGGAGGAATACTAGGGCGCATATACCAGGGCACTTCCAGTGCTTTCAATACCGGCGAATATAGTAACTGCACAAATAAAGGTAATGTTTCCGCCATATGGAATAAGGAAGCAAATGCAACACCGTCCGGAATCGGAGGATGTGTGGGAGCTATGCCTTATGCAGGAGAATTATTTACAAATTTAATTAACGAAGGCGAATTATCAGTTGATAGGTCAGTAGGTACAAAAACAGTAACCGGTGTAGGCGGTATTGTAGGTGTTTTGGGGAATACAGGAAATTCTAACAGTACGTTTAAAAATTGTTCTAATAAGAAGGAATTAAAGTTAGACAGATCCGATATTCAGATTAATTCTCTGGGCGGAATCGCAGGGTCCATGGCTTCGCCGGTTGGAACTGCATTAAATGGATGTACTAATTATGCAAGTGTGATATCCAACGCTTCTTCTGTTAATGTGGGAGGAATCGTAGGCAATCTTACCAGCGGAACGATTACTGCGTGCTCAACCCAAATCCCTAATGGTGCAGAAGTCCCGGTAGTTCAGGGCGGACAGCGTGTGGGAGGAATCGCGGGTTATGTCAGCGGTGTTGCTACGAAGGTCATGAGTGATATTAAAATTGATCCGGATAATGAATCCAAACAGTTCCGTGCTACTTACAATACATTTCATGTAACCGCAGATAAAGAAGCAGGGGGAATTGCAGGGGAATTAGCAGGTTCAGCTGTAATATCTGTTTATAATACGGGAAATGTATCCGTGAAACGGGTAGCTGCAAGTGAGTTGTCAAATGCGAATTCTGCTGGCGGTATTATCGGATATGCAAACGATGCTTCAACCTTGAATAAGGGGATCGTAATCAATTGCTACAGCCTTGGTAAAATCGGTTGGATTGACGGAAAGGCGGCAACGAAAGATGAAGTATGCGGTTACATCGGAGGAATTATCGGCGCCCGCAGATATACAGGAAACAGCAGTGACTTAAGGGATAAAGAATGTACCGGAGCCAGTATGCGTGACTGCTATTTTATCAGTGACAGAGTAGCATCTACACTTCCTTATTTAAAGCTTGGCAATACCCCCTTACAGCTTCATAAATGGATGGTTGGCAATGAACCGTTTGCAAAATATAACACCGACAACGGTGACAGCCAAAGCTATACGGAAAAGGATGCTGCCGGAGAAAAAGGCTATTGGAATGAAGCAAGTTTTGATGCGCTTCTGGATACCATAGGAAAAACAGATGATTTTAACTGGGATAAAAATGATGAACTTACAAATGTAAACCATATTTTACAGAATTATTTTTATGAGCTGCCGATACCGGACACAAAAGAAGTCACCGGCGTAATGGGAACGACCTATGAAATGAAATGGAAAGGTCTGGTGGGGTTAACCAGCGGTTATGAAGTCTCCATTTTTACCAGTTATGAATACGTAGACGGAATAAAAACCGGCAAGGGAGCCCCAATATGGAATCAGCATTACGACAGCAATAATCTGGAAGGACTGACATTAAATCTGAAGAGTATTGCTGAGAAATACATGGGACAAAAACTGTATCTGTCCATTCAGGCAAAAGGTTACAGTATAGGGGAAGGTGAGAATAAAATTGATATAACCACCGACAGTAAAACATCCATCGTACAGACCTTTGTGATGATGCCGCCATTACCAACGCTGGAAGTTCCGGAAAAAATGGAGATACAGCAGGAAGCCAACAGCAGCAAGGTAACTTTGTCCATTAAAAATATAAATGAAATTTTCACAAAAAGTCCCTATAATTTATATTCTGGTTTACGTGAATTAAGCCAGGGACATCTCTTAGAAGATAAATTATATGACATGTTTAAAAACGGTACGGCGAAGATTAAAGTCATTGATTATTTCTTAAATAATGAAAATGATGCATATTTCCAGTGGCATTCCAATGAGCATGAGATGGATATTAACTGGGGAACCGGAGAAGCGGCCTTAACCATTGACTATAGCCAGCCGGGAGAAAAATACGAAAATAAATTCTGGCATGCGTATTTAGTACAGATATGCATTTCGGATCAGCAAAACTCCATGTCGTTAAACCCGGATAACTATTCGGACAAAACGGTCAAATACCGTTATTTATCTTCTGATACGGAAGAAAAGAGGTTTTTATTAAGTACAACTGCTAATCTGACACCACCAAAAGGTCTTGAAAAGACTTATACCGGCACCACAGCAGAACCTGGATATAGTTTAACCTGGCAGAATCCCAATGAAAGCAAAGAAAATGTAAGAGGATATAAAGTGGTGATCACGAATCCGGTAACCGGGGCTTCGATTGAAAAAGAACTGCTGAAAACAGAGGCTCTTCGTTATGATTTAACCTCAGAAGACATAAAAAAATTGATGGGAGATGATTATCCAAATCCAGAAACGCTCAATCATACACTGACCTGGTCCGTAACAGCATTAAGCGGTAGCAATACCGGAGACAAAGTATTCTATAAAGATTCCGAACCAGCCGCCGATACGATTACCCTCCCATTGATGGAAGAACAGGTAAATGCCATTACCGGTGAGGTACCCAGTGAAGTTTATTATCCCTATATGGTAGATTTCATCTGGAAGGATCCAACGTATTCGGCAAATACGAAATATGAATTTAAATTAACGGTAACATCGGAAGGCAAAGACGTTACGAAGGATGCATCCTTTCATTATTCCAGCGGAACGACTTGTCAGGTTGATTTACCAAAAGCATTAGACGCTGATTATAATATAGAATTGGTGGTGAAAAAAGTTGGAAATATCGGTCAGACTCTGGATTCCGCAGTAACAAACGGCAAATTGACCGTGAAAAAATCCCTGCCAGCAGTATCTAATCTGTCACATTCAGAGCCACAGATTGATTCGGAGGATTCTACCAAGATAAAAGTCAACCTGGATTGGAAGATCCCGGAAGGCGTAAACGAAACAAACTGCTCGGGATATTTATTTGCCATATTACCGGTTGGTGAACTGCAGATGGATAACGCCATTACTACAGTTGTAGATGGATGGGATACCGTTAAGACAGAGTTGAAATTCGATACATCCAGTATCGGAAATGATTATTTTATTTATGCGTATGCCTTAGGCGTGAAGGATGTTTCTTCAACCTCTATTGGGAGATCAATATCTATGGTATTGCCGAAAGACCGGTTAACCAAGCCGGTACTTAAGGGCGAAATCCAACATGCAGACGGTGTTGTAATCCCGCCGGAAGACGGCTGCAGCAGAGACGAATATCCGACATTGAAATACGTATTCAGTTGGAAAAATGATAAAAATGAACTTAACAAGATCAAAGGATGCCGAATCCGGTTATTCGATGATGAAGGAACTATCATACCGCTGAATAGTCAGGATTATTTAGACATTACCGACCCGGGAGCTATGAAAGAAGAAGCAAGCTATACACTTACAAAAGATCTGTCTCAATACGCTGGAAAGACTTTGAGTATCAGTATTGTAAAACTTTCCAATTCCATCACAGCACTTGCATCAGAAGCGGGAGTACTGCAATTTACAGTTCCCAAAACGAAGCTTAAAAGTCCGGAAAATATCCAGGCAGAAATTCAACTGAGTGATGGATCACCCGCTGGTGACAGTTGTACTCAGGCAGAGCTTGCGAATTTAACTTATGTATTTAATTGGGATAATAACCAAAGCGATTCAGGAAAAATCAAAGGACATAGGTTTGTATTAACAGATGGGGATGTGGAGATCAATTTTAACAATGGTGATTATGTATTAGACGGTGAAGCAACATCCAATACTATTAAAATGGATCTATCGCCATACGCCGGAAAAACTCTTGAAATGAAGATCATAAATATCCCGGCAGATGTAAATGAACTTTCCTCTGACCCTGGCGCTGTATCCATAAGCATTCCACTTCTTGCGCAGGTAAAATCGAATCTGCAGACAGAAGCATTGACACCGTTTAACGATAGTGTTAGGAACAATGAAAGGGAAACGGCAGCTGGAGAAAAAGAAGTGAGTACCGAAACAGAAGTAAACAAAAATGCTGATCTGAATAAGAAAACAGATGAAAATGCAAAATCAGAAACAAACACGAAGGCAGTAACCAATACAGAAAAGGATACAGTATCTGCCGAATAGGAAACGGTAAATACAAAATAGAAATAATATCCGCGGTTATCGCATATAAAATTTAATTCAAAATCCAGGGAAGTGAAAGCTTCTCTGGATTTTTACGTGTAATAAACAATTATTATTTTGAAGTTCAAAATATATTCACAAAATATTTCTTGACAAAACACACCTCCTCTTATATACTTTGAATATCAAAATATTTGATGAATAAAACTTAATTTCTGAATTAAAAGGAGAAAAAACCATGTTAGAAAAAATGAAAGACATTATCGCTGAGCAATTAAATTGTGAAACTGAGAATATTACATTAGAGACTTCATTCAAAGAAGATCTGGGAGCTGATTCTTTAGATTTGTTTGAGCTGGTAATGGCTTTGGAAGATGAGTATTCTGTAGAAATCCCTGCAGAAGACCTGGAAGAACTTACTACAGTTGGAAAAGTTCTGGATTACTTAAAAGCAAAAGGTGTAGAAGAATAATTCGAATAAAAGTCGGCGGAATCCGTCGGCTTTACTATATGTTTCGTTGAATGGAGGTCCGAAATGACGACAAGAGTAACCGAACTTTTAGGAATTGAATATCCAGTTATCCAGGGCGGCATGGCATGGGTAGCTGAGCATCATCTTGCGGCAGCTGTATCCGATGCGGGCGGCTTTGGCTTAATCGGTGCTGCAAGTGCTCCGGCTGAAGTGGTACGGGAAGAGATTCGTAAAGCAAAAGAACTGACAGATAAACCATTTGGAGTAAATGTAATGCTTCTAAGCCCTCATGCAGATGAGGTGGCAAAGGTAGTTGCAGAAGAAGGTGTTAAGGCAGTTACCACAGGAGCCGGCAATCCTGAAAAGTACATGGAGCTGTGGAAAGCAGCGGGCATAAAGGTAATTCCTGTAGTTGCTTCGGTAGCTCTGGCAAGAAGAATGGAGAAATACGGTGCGGATGCAGTCATTGCGGAAGGTATGGAATCCGGCGGACATATCGGATCACAGACAACGATGACACTGGTTCCGCAGGTAGTGGACGCGGTGAATATTCCGGTCATAGCAGCCGGCGGAATCGGTGACGGAAGAGGATTTGCAGCAGCTATGATGCTGGGGGCTGAGGCAGTACAGATCGGTACCCGTTTTGTAGTGGCGAATGAATCCATTGTTCATCAAAATTATAAAGACAGAGTCATTAAAGCAAAAGATATTGATTCAGAAGTTACAGGGACTACAACAGGACATCCGGTCCGCTCCCTCAGAAATAAAATGACAAGAGAATACGTTAAATTAGAAAAATCAGGAGCTTCCTTTGAAGAGCTGGAATATTTAACACTGGGATCTCTTCGCAGTGCAGTAATGGAAGGCGATATCATCACAGGAACTGTGATGGCAGGCCAGATCGCAGGCTTGATTAAAAAGGAGCAAAGCTGCTTAGAAATGATAGAAGAAATAATGGCGGAAGCCGGAGAATTACTAAAGCTATAAAACTATTTGGAGTATAAAAGCCGAACGAGAATTATGATTACGAAAGGGTATCAGCATGAATAAAATAGCATTTGTGTTCCCGGGACAGGGTGCGCAGTACATAGGCATGGGTAAGGATTTTTACGAACAATATGAATCCAGTAAAGAGATCTTTGATCTGGCATCGAAAGTAACCGGACTGGATATCCCGGCACTGTGTTTTGAAGAAAATGACAAATTAAATATAACGGAATACACCCAGGTCTGTATGCTGGCTGTATCTGCAGCAATCTTAAAAGTTCTGGAAGAAAAAGGAGTATCTTCCTGTGTAAATGCAGGATTGAGCCTTGGAGAATATGGAGCACTGGCTGCTTCAAAAGTCCTGTCTCTTGAAGACGCGTTTAAAGTGGTCCGTCAAAGAGGCATTTATATGCAGGAAGCGGTTCCTTTTGGAGGTGCAATGGCAGCGGTTATCGGCATGGATGGAGAAAAGATTGCAGAAATCTGTGCAAATACAGATGGCATCGTCAGCGTGGCGAATTATAATTGTCCCGGACAGATCGCCATTACCGGAGAAGAAGCAGCGGTACAAAAAGCCTGTGAAGCTCTGAAAGAAGCCGGTGCAAGAAGAATCGTTCCATTAAACGTAAGCGGTCCCTTCCATTCTGCTATGTTAACAGAAGCCGGCAATAAGCTTGGTAAAGTATTAGATGAGGTGGAAATTCAGGATGTGAATACCCCCTACGTTTCCAATGTAACAGCAGAATACGTAACCGATAAAAGCCAGGTTAAGGAATTACTGCAACAGCAGATTTATTCTTCCGTAAGATGGCAGCAGAGTGTGGAAAATATGATTGCCCAGGGTGTGGACACTTTTATAGAAATCGGACCAGGCAAAACCCTCAGCGGATTTTTACGTAAAATAGACCGGAATATGACAGCGTTGAATGTTGAGAAAGTGGAAGATATAGATAAGGTTTTAGCATCTGTGTCAAGGTAGTGCCGACCGGCGTAAATACGTCGATATAGAGTGCCTGATATCTGTGTCAGGTGAGCGACTGCGAATTGACGGCGCAGCGGGCTGCGGCTAGATTCACAGTCGTGCACCCGGCGCAGGTAGCGGGTGCTATATAGTGGCGTATTTGCGCCGGGCGGCACTAGTATAGAGCATGTTTGAAACACGCTCTGGAGAAGATTTATAAAGGAGTATATATGTTAGAAAATAAAGTAGCATTAGTAACGGGAGCATCCAGGGGAATCGGCAAAGCAATTGCATTAAAGCTTGCTATGGATGGTGCATTCGTGATTGTAAATTATAACGGTTCCAAAGACAAAGCAGAAGAAGTTGTTGCACAGATAAAAGAAAACGGTCAAGATGCCGTATCCTTTCAATGTAATGTGGCTGATTATGACAGCACCGAAAAAATGATGAAAAAGTTATTAGCAGAGTATCAGCACATCGATATTCTGGTGAACAACGCAGGAATTACAAAAGATAATCTAATTATGAAAATGAGTGAAGCGGACTTTGATTCCGTAATCGACATAAATCTAAAAGGGTCATTTAATACAATCCGTCATTTATCCAGACAAATGTTAAAACAAAGAAGCGGTAAAATCATCAATATCGCATCGGTATCCGGTGTCCTTGGTAATATGGGGCAGGCAAATTATTCCGCTTCCAAGGCCGGTATTATCGGACTTACTAAATCTATGGCAAGAGAACTTGCAAGCAGAGGCATTACGGTAAATGCAATTGCACCAGGATTTATTGCTACAGAAATGACCGATGTATTATCCGATTCGGTAAAAGAGCAGTCCATTGCCCAGATCCCCTTAAAACGATTTGGAAAAGTAGAGGACGTGGCGGAAATGGCAGCCTTTCTGGCTTCTGACAGGGCAGACTATATTACCGGACAGGTAATCAGTGTAGACGGCGGCATGGCAATCTAGTGTCACTAGAGAAATTTACTGGCAATATCACACCTGCAAATGTTGCAGATAAAACGGAGGTTAAACATGAGAAGAGTAGTAGTAACAGGAATGGGCGCAATTACACCGGTTGGTTTAAATGTAGAGAGCTTTTGGGACAGCGTAAAAAAAGAAAGAACCGGATTTGCTCCGATTACCAGATTTGACTGTACCGAATACCGGGCAAAACTTGCGGCAGAAATCAAGGATTTTGTAGCAAAAGATTTTATGGACTTTAAAGCAGCAAAACGTATGGAGTTATTTTCCCAGTATGCAGTTGCTGCATCCAAAGAAGCAATTGAAGATTCCGGATTAGATATGTCAAAAGAAGATCCATATATGGTTGGATGTTCCGTAGGTTCCGGTATCGGAAGCCTTCAGGCTGCCGAAAGAGAACACACCAGACTGGTAGAAAAAGGACCCAGCCGTGTAAATCCTCTTCTGGTACCCCTTATGATTTCCAATATGGCTGCCGGAAATGTCTCCATTCAGTTTGGATTAAAAGGCAAGAGCATCAATGTGGTAACTGCCTGTGCAACCGGGACACACTCCATCGGTGAAGCATTCCGTACCATCCAGTTTGGCGATGCCGATGTAATGGTTGCCGGTGGTTCAGAAGCATCCATCTGCCCAATCGGAGTTGGCGGATTTGCAGCATTAACTGCACTTTCCGGAGCAACAGATCCAACTAGATGTTCCATTCCTTTCGATAAAGAAAGAAGTGGTTTCATTATGGCTGAAGGTGCTGCAGTGGTAGTTCTAGAAGAGCTGGAGCATGCCAAAAAACGTGGTGCCCACATTTATGCCGAACTTGGCGGATATGGCGCAACCAGTGATGCTTATCATATTACCTCTCCTGCTGAAGATGGGGAAGGTGCTGCAAGAGCCATGTTAAATGCAGTGAAAGAAGCGGGATTAAAACCGGAAGACATTACTTATATCAATGCACACGGCACCAGCACACACCACAATGACTTATTTGAAACCAGAGCTATTAAAAAAGCGTTTGGTGATCATGCTTATAACATTCGTGTCAACTCTACAAAATCCATTACCGGACATATGTTAGGGGCTGCCGGCTCCATAGAATTCATCACTTGTATCAAAGAAATGGAAGAAGGTTATATTCATCCAACTGTAGGCTACCAGATACCGGATGAAGAACTGGATTTAAACTATGTTGCAGGAAAAGCTATAGAAGAGCCGGTAGAATATGCAATCAGCAACTCCCTTGGTTTTGGCGGACACAACTCCAGTATTTTAGTGAAGAAATATAGAGAGGAGTAATCATATGGAATTTGAAAATTTATTGACCTTAATCGATAAAGTAGCATCTACCGATCTTACCGATTTTTCGATTGACAATGGAGATGTAAAAATCTCCATGAAAAGAAAGCAAAAAGATGTAGTGGTAACCACTGTTTCTGAGGGAATGATGGCACAGCAGGCAATTACACAGGTGCCCGTCTCAGCTGCCTCAGTTCAAGCTGCACAAAGTGATTCTGTGCCGGAAGGAAATACCGTTAAGGCACCATTGGTAGGAACTTTCTATAATGCTGCTTCTCCTGAAAACCCGGCGTTTGTAAAAGTAGGCGATGTGGTAAAGAAAGGGCAGACTCTCGGTATCATAGAAGCAATGAAACTGATGAACGAAATTGAAAGCGAATTTGACGGTGTGGTAGAAGCAATTCTCATAGAAAATGAGCAGATGGTGGAATACGGACAGCCGTTGTTTGTAATCCGATAAACTACACATAACTTTGGAGGTAAAATTATGGCTTTATCAACGAAAGAAATTATGGAAATTATTCCTCACAGACAGCCGTTTTTATTAATAGATACCATTGAAGAATTAGAACCCGGGAAACGTGCTATTGGGAAAAAGTGCGTCAGCTACAATGAACCGTTCTTTGCAGGACATTTTCCCCAGGAGCCGGTTATGCCTGGTGTTTTAACCATAGAGGCACTGGCTCAGGTAGGAGCAGTGATCATCTTAAGCGTACCGGAGAACAAGGGTAAGGTTGCTTACTTTGGTGCAATCAATTCTGCTAAGTTCAAAGGTAAAGTATTACCAGGTGACGTATTAATGCTGGAAGTGGAAATGATTAAGGTGAAAGGTCCAATCGGTGTAGGGAAAGCAACTGCTACCGTAGATGGTAAAGTAGTTGCCATAGCTGAACTGACTTTTGCAATCGGATAGGAGATCATATGTTTCAGAAAATATTAATTGCTAACAGGGGAGAGATCGCCGTTCGCATTATCCGGGCATGCCGGGAACTTGGCATAAAAACGGTAGCCGTTTATTCAGAAGCGGACCGGGAAGCCCTTCATACACAGCTGGCAGACGAGGCAATCTGCATCGGACCTGCTTCTTCACTGGAGAGTTATCTGAATATGGAACGCATTTTAAGTGCTACCATAGCAGCAAAAGCAGATGCGATTCACCCCGGATTCGGCTTTCTTTCGGAAAACAGTAAATTTGTGGAAATGTGCCAGAAATGCAATATCACATTTATCGGTCCCAGCGCCGAAGTCATTAACCGCATGGGTAACAAATCAGAAGCCCGTGCCACGATGATGAAAGCCGGCGTTCCGGTTGTGCCGGGCACGAAAGAGCCGGTATATACTGCTGAGGAAGGCAAACGGATTGCAGGAGAGATTGGTTATCCGGTTATGATTAAAGCCTCTTCCGGCGGCGGCGGAAAGGGAATGCGTATTTCAGAATCACCAGAAGATTTCACCGAGAATTTCCAGACTGCACAGATGGAATCCGTCAGAGGATTTGGCGATGATACCATGTATATTGAAAAGTACGTGCAAAATCCCAAACACATTGAATTCCAGATTATTGCGGATAAATTCGGAAATGTGGTTCAGCTTGGAGAGAGAGACTGCTCCATTCAGAGGCACCATCAAAAAGTGATTGAAGAATCTCCAAGTGCGGTTCTGACACCCAAATTGCGTAAAGCAATGGGTGAGACAGCCATTCATGCTGCCAGAGCAGCATCTTATGAAAATGCGGGAACCATTGAATTTCTTTTAGATAAAAATAAAAACTATTATTTCATGGAAATGAACACCCGTATCCAGGTAGAGCATCCGGTAACAGAAATGGTATCCGGAGTTGACCTGATCAAAGAGCAGATCTATATTGCAGCAGGACTTCCCCTCAGTGTAAAACAGGAAGACATTTGCTTAAACGGTCATGCCATTGAATGCAGAATTAATGCAGAGAACCCGGCTAAGAACTTTATGCCCTGCCCGGGAAAAATCAATGAAGTTCATCTCCCAGGCGGATACGGCGTTCGAATTGATACCGCTGTATACAGCGGATATGAGATTCCACCCTATTATGACTCTATGATTGCAAAAGTAATCGTGCATGACAAAACAAGGGCTAGTGCAATTGACAAAATGAGAAGTACTTTGGGTGAATTGATTTTAGATGGTGTTACCACAAATGTAGATTTTCAGTACGAAATACTGAATAATGAAGATTTTCAGGCTGGAGATTTTACAACGGATTTCATAGAAGAACATTTTTCATAGCGGCAGCAGAATGTGTTTGATGTTAAGGAGAGTATAAAATGTCAAAGCTTAAGGATATGTTTAAAAAAACTTCCTACATTCCAATCGGACGTTTGGATGAACCTAAGAAGGAAGAAAAACCTTCTGTAGAAGAAGATGCAGCACCTTGTGTACCGGAGGGGCTTTGGGTAAAATGTCCAAAATGCGGTAAATTGCTCTACAAGCAGGATGTAGTGGATAATCATTATGTATGTCCGAAATGCGAAGGTTATTTTCGGATTAAAACGAAGACCAGGCTGCGTATGGTTTTAGACCATGGTACGTTTGAAGCCTGGTATAATGACCTGCCACAGCGCAATCCGTTGGACTACCCGGGATATGAAGAAAAACTGGAAGCACAAAGGGAAAAAACACATCTGCACGAAGCAGTTACCATCGGCAAAGGCAAAATCTATGGAAAAGATGCAGTAGTGGGTGTCTGTGATGCACGTTTCTTAATGAGCAGTATGGGATACGTAGTAGGAGAAAAAATAACCCGTGCTTTTGAACAGGCAATTGATGAAAAATTACCAGTCATTTTATTTTGCTGCTCCGGGGGTGCCAGAATGCAGGAAGGAATTGTTTCCCTGATGCAGATGGCGAAAACTTCAGCTGCTATCAAACGTCATTCCGAAGCCGGGCTTCTGTATATTCCGGTTCTTACCGATCCCACAACGGGAGGTGTGACTGCAAGTTTTGCAATGTTAGGGGATATCATTCTAGCAGAGCCGGGTGCTTTAATCGGATTTGCTGGCCCAAGAGTTATTGCACAAACCATTGGACAGAAGCTTCCGGAAGGATTCCAGAGAGCAGAGTTTCTGGTGGAAAAAGGAATTATCGATGGGATTGTAGAGCGAAGTGACCTTAAGCTGCGTCTGGCGATGCTGATTGACATGCATGAAAGCAGAAATGGCTGCGCCTCTTTTCACAAAATAGCTGGGGAACTTGGAACTCTTTTAAATGGAGATAGCGATCCTTCTGATCCGGTGGTTTCCTTTAGTGAAAAATCAGATTCCGGTCTGTCCGGTTTGGATACCAATCCAGCTGACCTGAATTTATCTGAAGAAGGATATAAAAAATCAGCCTGGGAAAAAGTACAGATTTCCAGAATGGCAGACCGTCCGACCAGTCTGGATTATATAGAAGCAATCTTTGAACATTTTACAGAACTTCATGGAGACCGAAGCTTTCGTGACGATGGTGCCGTTGTAGGCGGCATCGCTTATCTGAACGGACAGCCGGTGACGGTAATCGGACAGCAAAAGGGGAAAAATACCAAAGACAACATCACACGGAATTTTGGAATGGTATCACCGGAAGGGTATCGTAAAGCACTCCGTTTCATGAAACAGGCTGAGAAATTTCACCGTCCTATTATTAATTTTGTTGACACACCAGGTGCTGCCTGCGGAATTGAAGCAGAAGAGCGGGGACAGGGAGAAGCAATTGCCCGTAATCTCATGGAAATGTCAGCCTTAAAAACCCCTGTTTTGAGTATAATGATCGGAGAAGGCGGCAGCGGCGGCGCACTGGGATTAGCAGTTGCAAATGAAGTATGGATGATGGAGAATGCCACGTACTCGGTTCTGTCACCGGAAGGCTTTGCATCGATTTTATGGAAAGACGGGAAGCGTGCAAAAGAAGCCTCGGAAATCATGAAGATAACAGCTGAAGACTTAAAGGAACTTGGCATAATTGAACTGATTATCCCGGAACAGGAACCTGCTATGATGGAAAACATAGCAGAAATTGCAGGATATATGAAGAAAAATATCTGTAGATTTCTGGAAGAACAGAATCAATTACAGACAGAGGAATTTGCAAAACAACGGTATCGCCGTTTCCGTAATATGTAGCACACAGGCAACCAAATTGCAAGCAAGCTTACAATATGCACAGGAGGTAAAAATGGAATTAAAACCGTTAAATATCGGGGATTTAAAAGCTCGAATACCGATTATCCAGGGAGGAATGGGCGTAGGCGTAAGCTTGTCCAGGCTGGCCGGAAATGTTGCTGCCTGCGGCGGTGTTGGCATAATCTCTACCGCACAGATTGGTTATCGGGAGGAAGGATTTGAAAGTAATCCCATTGAAACAAATTTAAGGGCAATCGCCAATGAAATAAAAAAAGCACGCCAGATTGCAAAAGACGGCATTATCGGAGTTAATATCATGGTGGCTACGAAACGGTATGCTGAGTATGTAAAAGCTGCGGTTAGGTCTGGAGTGGATTTAATTATCTCCGGAGCCGGGCTTCCCACCATGCTGCCGGAATTGGTAAAGGACAGCAAGACTAAGATAGCTCCTATCGTATCTACCATCAAATCCGCCAGCGTGATCCTGAAAATGTGGGAACGCAAATCAGGCCGTCTTCCGGATCTGGTGGTTATCGAAGGACCGAGAGCCGGGGGACATCTGGGATTTTCACCGGACCAGCTGGATCATTTCACACCGGAGATATATGAAGAAGAAATCAAAGGTATTATAGGAGTGGTAAAAGGGTATGCCGACAAATACGAAACCCATATACCAGTTGTGGTTGCAGGCGGAATCTATAACAGAGCGGATATCGATCATGCATTGGAACTTGGCGCAGATGGCGTGCAGATGGGAACCCGTTTTGTTACAACTTACGAGTGTGACGCCAGTGATGCTTACAAACAGACTTATCTGAATGCATCAAAGAAAGATATCGCAATCGTTAAAAGTCCGGTAGGAATGCCGGGACGGGCAATTATCAACGGATTTATGAAGCATCCGACACCTGGTATCGGGCTAAGCGGAAAATGTCTGAATTGCCTGGAAAAATGCAATCCTGCAACAATCCCTTACTGCATCACCAGAGCACTGGTCAACGCAGCTAAAGGCAATACTGAGGATGCGCTGCTGTTCTGTGGTGACAATGCATACCGGGCAGATAAACTGGAACATGTTAAGGATATTATGGATGAATTGACGAAATGAGTAAAGTTGGACAGTGACGATGCAGGCACTGTCCTCTTTTTGTATCAGGCAATCTTTAATTTTATGTCCAGATTTGAAGTGGAAACTGTCAAAATTTATACTATAATCGAAAATAAAGGTTGTAATAAAAACCACTTTCGGTATATAATGTGACTTAGAGCTTTAATTCAGCATTAATATAAGAAGGAGGAGCAATAAAATGAGTAAGGTTAGAACACGATTTGCACCAAGCCCTACAGGACGTATGCATGTAGGCAACTTAAGAACCGCATTATACGCATATTTAATCGCAAAGCATGACGGCGGCGATTTTATGCTTAGAATAGAGGATACTGACCAGGAACGCTTTATGGAAGGCGCACTGGATATTATTTACCGTACCCTGGATAAAACAGGTTTAGTTCATGATGAAGGTCCCGACAAAGACGGCGGAGTAGGTCCTTATGTGCAAAGTGAACGTCAGGCACAGGGAATCTACCTGAAGTATGCTAAAATGTTAATTGAAAAAGGCGAAGCATATTACTGTTTCTGTGATAAAGAACGCCTGGAATCCTTAAGACAGGAAGTTGCAGGAAAGGAAATTATTGTATATGACAAACACTGCCTGAACCTTCCAAAAGAAGAGATTGAATCCAAATTAGCAGCAGGTGTACCTTATGTAATCCGTCAGAATATGCCAAAAGAAGGCACTACAAAGTTTGAAGACGAGATCTATGGAACAATCGAAGTACCCAACTCAGAACTGGATGATATGATTCTCATCAAATCAGACGGATATCCGACTTATAACTTTGCAAATGTCGTAGACGATCATTTAATGGGAATTACACATGTAGTTCGCGGAAATGAATATTTATCTTCCGCACCGAAATATAACCGTCTGTATCAGGCATTTGGCTGGGAAGTGCCGGTATATGTACACTGCCCGCTGATTACCAACGAAGAACATAAGAAGTTAAGTAAAAGAAGCGGACATTCCTCTTATGAAGATCTGCTGGAACAGGGATTTTTAAGTGAAGCAATTGTAAACTATGTAGCTTTGCTAGGATGGTGCCCACAGGATAACCGTGAGATCTTCTCCCTGGCGGAATTAGTGGAAGCATTTGATTACCGTCATATGAGCAAATCACCGGCTGTCTTTGATATTAATAAGTTAAAATGGATGAATGGCGAATACATGAAGGCCATGGATTTAGATGTATTCTATGAAAAAGCGCTGCCATTTATCAAACAGGCAATTACCAAAGACCTGGATTTAAAAAAGATTGCAGAAATGGTTAAGAGCAGAATCGAAGTATTCCCGGATATCCCCGATTTAATTGATTTCTTTGAAACCGTTCCGGAATATGACAGTGCCATGTATACCCATAAGAAAATGAAAACAAATGAAGAGACTTCTTTAGCCATCCTGAAAGACCTTCTCCCCCTTCTGGAGAGCCAGGATGACTACAGCAATGATGCATTATATGCCCTTCTATCCGGGTATGTTTCGGAAAAGGGATGTAAAAACGGATATGTAATGTGGCCGGTACGTACAGCCGTATCCGGGAAACAGATGACCCCGGCCGGTGCTACGGAAATCATGGAAATCATCGGTAAAGAAGAATCCATTTCCCGTATCCGGGCTGCCATTGAAAAACTGAGTTAATTGCTGTAAAAGCAAAGGTAACGATTTGTAACTGTGAGAGAACGGAACAGTTACAAAAGGATCATAAATACAGTCAATGAGGGGCGGTGCAGACATGCACCGTCCCTATTGAGGGCTATAAAACAGATTTTAAGCGCACGGATTGCGCGAATGGAGGAAATACGAATGAGTTTTACTAAGGCTCAGTCGCGGGCGATTACCCACAAAGATGGTCCCATGATCGTGCTAGCCGGACCTGGTTCCGGGAAAACGACCGTAATCACAGAGCGGACAAAATATCTGATCCAGAACTATGGGATAAATCCTATGGAAATTTTGGTCATTACTTTTACAAAAGCGGCGGCACAGGAAATGCGGCAGCGGTTTTTACGATTAATGGAACAGGAGCAGACCCAGGTTACCTTTGGAACCTTTCATGCAATTTTTTTCGGAATCTTAAAACATGCTTATCATTTTACGGGAGACAATATACTTCGGGAAGATCTGAAGCATCAATATCTGAAAGACATTATAGAGCGGATGAATCTGGATATTGAAGATGAGGCGGAATTTATCGGAAATATTATTTCTGAAATCAGTCTTGTGAAAAATGATCAGATACCTTTAGAACACTATTATTCCACCACCTGTTCGGAAAATGCATTCCGGGATATCTACCAAAAATACCAGCTGCGTCTGGAAAAGGAAAATCGGCTGGACTTTGATGATATGCTGGTGTATACATATCAGCTGTTAAAAGAGCGCCCGGATATTCTCCTGGGCTGGCAAAACCGTTACCGTTACATATTGGTGGACGAATTCCAGGATATCAATAAAATTCAGTATGAAATTGTGAAAATGCTGGCTGCACCTGAGCATAATATTTTTATCGTAGGCGATGACGACCAATCCATTTACCGCTTTCGGGGGGCAAAACCGGAAATTATGCTGAATTTTCCAAAGGAGTTCAGAGATACGAAGACCATACTCCTGGACCAGAACTTCCGATGCACCGGCAATATTGTCAAAGCAGCGGAACTCGTAATCCGTCACAACCAGATGCGTTTTCAAAAGAATATGAAAGAAGTAAAAGAATCCGGTGATAAAATTGAACTGCACACATTTGCCAACCAGCCACAGGAATGTGCTCATATTATAAAAAAAGTACAGGAATACATCAAGGAAGATTACCAGTACAGCGATATTGCCATCTTGTTCCGTACCAATACGGATGCCAGGCTGTTAGTTGAAAAATTTATGGAATATAACATCCCCTTTAAAATGAGAGACAGCATGCCAAATATCTACGACCACTGGATTGCAAAAAATGTAATCAGTTATATTCATCTGGCCCTGGGAAGCCGGGAACGGCGGGAATTTCTCCAGGTAATGAACCGTCCAAACCGTTATATCGGAAGAGAATGTGTAGATGAAGCACAGGTGTCTTTAGAGAATCTGAAAAAATATTACGATGACAAACACTGGGTAGTAGAGCGGATAGAGCAGCTGGAATATCAGTTGAATATTCTAAAACGGATGACGCCCTATGCTGCAATTAATTTTATACGTCATGGGATCGGATACGAAGCATACTTAAATGAATATGCAGATTTCAGAAAGATAAAAGTAGAAGACCTGTATGAAGTATTAAACGAAATGCAGGAGGGTGCAAAGGACTTTAAAACTTTTGAAGCCTGGTTTGCCCATATTGAAGAATATACAAAGGCGTTGACTGATCAGGCAAAGGAGAAGAATAAAGTATCCAATGCCGTTACCTTCACCACGCTGCACAGTTCTAAGGGTCTGGAATTTGCCAATGTATTCATCATTGATATCAATGAGGGCATCATACCTCACCGAAAAGCCATTCTGGATGCAGATATGCAGGAAGAGCGGCGGATGTTCTATGTGGGTATGACAAGGGCAAAGGAACACCTCCATATGTATTCCATCCGGGAACGCTATGGAAAGAACCTTCAGCCTTCTGTGTTTCTGGAAAATTTGAAACAGGATGTGAAAACAGCCGGTTAAATCTGAATAAAGACATCCTACTAAAAATCCCCTGCCGGATCATCCCAATGCAAACTTCAAGTCATTGGATTGATCCCGGCAGGGGATTATACTATTAAAAATGCTCAGCTTGAAAAATATAGATTATTCTTCTTCGTCTTCTTCTTCAGCATCTACTATTTCATCATATTCCTGTCCATCCAGAAACTCATCAAATGCATCAGCTGCAGCTTCATATTCATCATCATCTTCAATGTTTTCTAACATCGGATTACCATTCTCCTCAGAGAAACGATATAAGAATACTTCGCCTTCTTCGTTGTCACCCTCTTCATTTAATGGAAGAAGCGCAATATATTCTTTGTCACCAGCCGGGAAGATTGTTAATACCGCACATTCGACAACGTCGCCATTATCCATAGTAAGAGTTACGGTAGCACCTTCTTCGTGATCGTGGTCACATCCGCATCCACAGGAATCACATCCGCCACTGCAGTCTAAATCGTGTTCATGTTCGCTCATAGTAAGTACCTCACTTTAAATGTTATTATTTAGTATCTCCCCATCACTTTATCAGATGTGCAAAAGAATTGCAAGCCTTTATTTTGTCTGTTTGTTAATAAATTGCGGATGCAGTTTTGAATACATGATTCTTTGGGCACTGTAAATTCCATAATAGCCGGAGAGCATATAACTAACCCCGCAGGCAATACAGAACAACAGCAGATTAGTTGAGCCAAAAAGCTCAATACTCAAAAGAATCGATGCGATGGGGCAATTAATTACACCGCAGAATAAGGATACCAGCCCGATAGCTGCCGCAAGTCCGGGATCCATCCCAAGCAGGCTTCCAACGGTGGCTCCCAAAGTGGCTCCGATACAAAAGGAAGGAACAATTTCACCGCCTTTAAAACCAGCGCCCAGGGTTACCGCAGTAAATATCATTTTTAATAAAAATGCTTCCGGCCTGGCTTCCCCGTTCATCGCCTTATAGATTAATTCCATACCGGTACCATTGTAATCACGGCTTCCTACAAGTAGTGTTAATACAACCACCAGACATCCGCCTGCAAAAAAGCGCAGGTACATATTTTTGAAGCATTTTTGATATAGTTCTCCTGCTTTATGCATGATGATGCAAAAAATCATACTTACCAGAGCGCAGACCGCAGCCAGTACAATTATTTTTCCACCCAGCGGAAGGCTGAATGCGTGTTGAAGCGGTACGGAAAATGTCGTAGGTTCTACCCCCAGATATGAAGCCAGGTGATTTGCAATAATAGCTGAGATCAGGCAGGGTACAAATGCGCTGTAATGAATGATGCCCACACTGATGACCTCCATACAGAAGAAAGCAGCAGTAATCGGCGTGGAAAAGACGGCAGAGAAGAGAGCACTCATACCGCACATGGTAATCAGATGGCGGTCTTTCTCATTCAGATGGATGAAATGGCCAAACCAGGTGCCGATGCTTCCACCGATCTGAAGGGCTGCCCCTTCACGGCCGGAAGAACCTCCACACAGATGGGTGAGCGTGGTACCGATAAAGATCAGGGGTGCCAGCCTGGCTGGTGCCTCCTGGGACGTTCGGATGGACTGCAGGATACTGTTGGTCCCCTTGTCATTTTCCATTTTACAGACTTTGTACAAGAATCCGATAAGCAGCCCGGATACCGGCAGCAGATAAAGGAGCCAGGAATGGTCAGACAAAAGATTTGATGCATAGTGGACACTGAAATGAAATGCGGTTCCGATTGCGCCGCAGATCACCCCCATTGATATTGCACACAGAACCCACTTAAAGAAAATGAATGTGAAATCCATAGAGTAACGCAGATGAATCTTGAATTTACTTCTCATGATTATGTAATCAACCTCTAATCTTATATAATTTCTCTTTCTTTTAGTTTAGTGTAACCCGGCGTAAAATGCAAGGTTGAATTGGGATTGGATTTTATTCCGTACAAAATCAGGTCCCCCTTATGGTATACAAACGATCTTTACTTTTACCATTCCGTATATTATAATCAACATATCTATGTTTGATAGACGAAAGTGAAAGGGCTGTATTGCAGGGTCACCTGCAAGGAGCAAAGGTAATAAAATATGAAATTAATATCATGGAATGTAAATGGACTGCGTGCCTGTGTCCAAAAAGGTTTTTTAGATTTTTTTCAGGATATAGATGCTGATATTTTCTGTATTCAGGAAAGCAAACTTCAGGCAGGGCAGATAGATTTGGAATTAGATGGGTATCATCAATATTGGAATTATGCAGAAAAAAAGGGGTATTCCGGTACTGCGGTATTTACAAAGGACAAGCCCGTCAGTGTCCATTACGGTATCGGTAAGGAAGAACATGACCGGGAAGGCAGAGTAATCACACTGGAATTCGAAGATTTTTATCTGGTTACGGTGTATACGCCTAATTCCCAGAATGAGCTGGCAAGACTGCCTTACCGGATGCAGTGGGAAGATGATTTTCTGAAATATCTCAAACACCTGGAAGAGAGTAAACCGGTGATTTTCGGCGGAGACTTAAATGTGGCACATCAAGAGATTGACCTGAAAAATCCGAAAACAAACCGTAAAAACGCCGGATTTACGGATGAGGAACGGGAAAAATTTACTCAGGTGGTAAGTTCCGGTTTTCTTGATTCCTACCGCTATTTTTATCCGGACGAGGAAGGTGTGTACTCCTGGTGGTCTTACCGGTTTAAAGCCAGGGAAAAGAATGCCGGATGGAGAATTGACTATTTCTGTGTTTCCGAATCTTTAAAAGACAAACTGCAGGATGCTAAGATCCATACCCAGGTATACGGTTCCGACCATTGCCCGGTAGAATTAGACATTGATTTATAGAATAGGAATGAGCTTATGAATTTATTGACAATTGAAAATCTGACACATGCTTATACAGAACGGAAATTATTTGACCAGGCTAATTTTAGTATTAATGAAGGTGATAAGGTAGGGTTGATCGGGATTAACGGAACCGGCAAGTCCACGCTGCTAAAAATAGCAGCGGGGCTGGAAATCCCGGATTCGGGCAAGGTAACCAAAGGCAATCAGGTTACAATTCGATTTTTGTCCCAGAATCCCGATTTTAACGAGGAAATGACTGCCCTAGAAGCGGTTATGCACCTGAATAAAACAAAATTAAACGAATGGTCCCTGGAAAGTGAAGCAAAATCCATGCTGTATAAGCTGGAGATACAAGACTTTGACCAGAAAATAAGCCAATTATCCGGCGGGCAGAAAAAAAGAGTAGCCCTGGCTCATATACTGCTTGCAACCGCGGATATTCTGATTCTGGATGAGCCTACCAACCACCTGGACAATGCCATGTCTGAATGGCTGGAGGAATATCTGAACCAGTTCAGAGGCGCACTCATTATGGTTACCCATGACCGTTATTTTCTGGATCGTGTCTCAAACCGCATTGTAGAAATTGATAAAGGGCAAATTTACAGTTATCCAGGAAATTATTCTGAATTTGTCCGTCTGAAAGAAGCCAGACAGAATATAGAGATTGGGACAGAACGCAAGCGCCAGAGTATACTAAAAACAGAACTGGAATGGCTTGCAAGGGGGGCGAGGGCTCGCTCCACCAAGCAAAAAGCACATATCGCCAGAATTGAGGAAATGCAGGAACGAAAAGGTCCCCAGGAAGACATGTCCGTAGAAATGAACTCCATCTCCACAAGATTGGGACGCAAAACAATTGAAGTAACCGGGCTTTCTAAATCATATGGGGAAAAAGTACTGTTTCTGGACTACTCTTATATATTCTTAAAAGGCGAACGGATCGGTATCATTGGTCCCAATGGTTGCGGAAAAAGTACCCTTCTTAAGATTATAAACGGTATTACGGAGGCGGACAGTGGTTCCATTGATATTGGACAAACGGTGAAAATTGGTTATTTTTCCCAGGAAAGCGAAACCATGGACAATTCTATGAAAGTCATAGATTATATCCGGGAAGCGGGAGAGTACGTACAAACTACAGATGGCACCATTACGGCATCCCAGATGCTGGAGCGGTTTTTATTTGACGGAACCATGCAGTGGAATCTTATTGGCAAACTGTCCGGAGGTGAAAAAAGGCGGCTGTTTCTTCTGCGTATTCTGATGACCGCCCCGAATGTACTGATCCTGGACGAGCCTACCAATGACTTGGATATTCAGACGCTGACTATTCTGGAAGATTATCTGGACAGTTTTGACGGCATTGTAATAACGGTATCCCATGACCGCTATTTTCTGGACAGAGTAGTCCGCAGAATATTTGCATTTGAGGAAAACGGAGTGATTCAGCAATATGAAGGCGGTTATTCGGATTACCTCATCGCCTGTGAACTGCGTAATCCATCCGTAGAAAATCTATTACCCTCAAATCAAAAAGAAACAAAAAATGTAAAAATAAAAGAGAAAAAATTAAAATTCACCTATCAGGAACAAAAAGATTTTGAAACAATTGATGAAGATATCGAAAAACTGGAAGAACAGCAAACACATCTGGAAGAGAAAATACTGGAAGCAGCCAGTAATTATGGAAAACTAGCCGAATTGATGAAGCAAAAAGAAGAACTTTCAGAAAAACTGGATGAAAAAATGCAGCGCTGGGAATACCTGAATGACTTGGCAGAGCGGATAGAACAGGAAAGGGCAGGTAATTAATTGTGGAAAAAGAGAAGCCGGAGATTGATTTGGTAGTGAAAAGAGGAAATTATCTAAGATTAGGTGTTACAGAAGAGGAAGATGGAATCAACTTTGCCGTTGCTGTCTCAGGTAGCCATGAAGTCAAATTAGTACTTTATAAAAAAGGTTCTCCCTATAGAACAAAGGAGATTCCATTCCCGGACGGACAACTGATAGGAGATATTTATGCCCTGAAGGTCTGCGGACTTTTATGGAGTCAGTATGAATATAATTACATGTCTGACGGACAGATTTTCCAGGATCCTTATGCCCGGCTGGTCGTTGGACGGGAGCATTTTGGCGAGGAGGTATCCACAGAAGAAGGAGATGCCATCCGATGCGGATTTGCTTTTGAACCATATGACTGGATGGAGGATAAAAACCCAAGGATACCATACCAGGATATCATTGCTTACCAGCTTCACGTGCGGGGCTTTACCAGACATAATGGTTCCAAAGTACGCCACAAAGGAACATTTCTGGGATTGCAGGAAAAAATACCTTACCTCAGGGAACTTGGCATAAATCAGGTCAAGCTAATGCCTTCCTATGAATTTGATGAAATAAAAAAGCTGCATCCTCAAATGAGCATGTCTTATGAACTCAGAGAGACCGATATTCCACGGGTAAATTATTGGGGCTATGAACCAGGCAATTATTTTGCTCCCAAGAAATCATACGGTGCCACGAAGGATGTGGTCCGAGAATTCAAAGATCTTGTCCGTACTATGCATGCAAATGGCATGGAAGTAATTATGGAGTTTTATTTTCCGGATCAGATGAACCCCAGATTAATTATGGATTGTCTTACCTTCTGGGTTTCCAATTACCATATTGATGGTTTCCATATACTGGCAGATCAGGTTCTTTGCAGTATGCTGGCGAAAGATCCTCTGTTGTCCCGTACAAAAATTATAGCGGTCTATTTCCCCACTGAAGAGCTTTACCGGGAAATTCCATTCCCGGAATACGAAAATCTGGCTGAATGCAATGATGGATTCCTGGTGGATATCCGCAGGTTCTTAAAGGGCGATGAAGACCAGCTGAATCAGTTTACATACCGCATACGCAGAAATCCTGCCGGGCGGGGCATTATAAATTATATTACCAATCACGATGGATTTACACTGATGGACCTGGTGTCCTATGATGAAAAGCACAATGAGGCAAACGGGGAACAAAACCGGGACGGTTCCAGTTATAATTATAGCTGGAACTGTGGTGTAGAGGGGAAAAGCAGAAAGAAGAAAATTCTGGATCTCCGCATAAAACAGATAAAAAATGCATTTCTATTGTTGCTGTTAAGTCAGGGAACACCCATGCTCTTAGCAGGTGATGAAATTGGAAATTCACAGGATGGTAACAACAATCCTTATTGTCAGGACAATGAACTCTCCTGGGTTGACTGGAATCTTAATAAAAAAAACCAGGAGATACTACAATTTGTCAAGGATGTAATCGCATTTCGGAAGCGGCACAAAATCCTGCATATGCCCTATGAATTGAAAGTGATGGATACGGTTTCCTGCGGTTATCCGGATGTTTCCTACCATGGCAACAGGGCCTGGTACGGAGCATTTGAACATACAAACCGCCAGGTGGGTGTTATGTACTGCGGGTTCTATGCCGGAGAAGACATTTTTCTCTATGCTGCATATAATATGCATTGGGTGGAGCATGAATTTGCTCTGCCTCATCTGCCTGAAAATTTGGACTGGTATACCGCAATCGATACTGGTAAAACAGATGGAAGTGGTGTATATGATGAGGGCAGCGAACCTCTTTTGGATGTTCAGAATATCTTCACGGTGTTACCAAGAACAATCGTTGTCCTGATCGGAAAAGCAAAAGAGAAAGACAAAAAAACAACGAGGTGTTGACATGAAAGCTTTGGCGCATTTTAGAACAATTACGAAGCATAAATTTCTGGTTATGAAACACTGTTTCCGGATTGGCCTTTACAGGCAGGGACTGCTGCATGACCTGTCTAAGTATATGCCTTCCGAATTTCTCATCGGCTGCAAGTATTACCAGGGTACGAGAAGCCCTAATAATGCGGAGCGTGAAGTGAAAGGATATTCCGCAGCATGGCTGCATCACAAAGGCAGAAACAAGCATCATTTTGAGTACTGGACCGATTACAGTCTGGCGCAGAAAGGTACTGCCATGTCAGGAGTAAAAATGCCTAGAAAATATGTGGCAGAAATGCTGATGGACCGGATTGCAGCTTCGAAAGTATATAACGGACGTGAATATACGGATCATGACCCGCTGGCGTATTATCAAAACGGCAAGACCCACTACCTGCTTCATCCAGAAACAGCCGATCAGCTGGAAAAGCTGCTGCGGGTTCTGGATAAGCATGGTGAAGAAGTGTTATTTGATTTTGTAAAAAACAGATATTTAAAGAAAAGAAGCGGAGCTTTCAACCACGCTCTAGTCCGGATACACAAGCCTGTCCGGCGTGATGTGGTATAGCACTTCATTTAAATATTTATCAGCGAGATAATTGGCCATCCCAAGATTCATATCTAAATAATTACCACAGTCCCTGGCAGATGCGCCGGGGACTTCCTCTTTAAAGTCCCGGATAAATTCAAATAATCCGGTCATCAGTTCAACAATATCTTTGGACTCGTAATCCCCGTGCAGCAGCAGATAAAAACCGGTACGGCAGCCCATTGGTCCAAAATAAATGACCTTATTGCCGATTTCTTCATTATTGCGCAGCCAGGTGGCAGCCAGATGTTCGATGGTGTGCATTTCTGCAGTATTCATGACCGGCTCGCCGTTTGGTTTTGTCATGCGAAGATCAAATGTAGTAATTACTTCATTGCCCACATGATCTTTGCGGGATACATATACCCCTGGCAGCAGCCTGATGTGGTCTATGGTGAAGCTTGTTATTTTTTCCATGTAGTACACTCCTTTATAAATACGGGCATGGGCTGTTGAAAGCCACCCTTTTTTCTTCTATATTTTATCAGAGATTCTGTATGGATACAACCTTGACTTTCACAGTTTCAAATGATAAACTTTAGTAGCAGTTCAGTCAGGTATGCGCATTTACTGCGTGTACCGGGAGAAAACTTGGAGCCTGCAGGCATCCAGTCCATCGCAAAGCGATTTTATTGGCTGGATGCGGTAACAGTTCTGACTTGTCTGAACTGTTACAAACTTTAACCAAAGTAAATGGAGGAATTTGAGACATGATTAATGACAAAAAAGTATTATTCAGCGGTATGCAGGCAACCGGAACGTTGACTTTAGGCAATTATCTGGGCGCTTTAAAAAATTGGGTTACTTTAAGTGATGAATATGAGTGCTTCTATAGTGTCGTAGACCTGCATTCCATCACCGTACGTCAGGATCCTGCCACGCTGCGCAAAAGAGCAAGGGCGCTTCTGACTTTATATATTGCAGCAGGACTTGATCCCGAGAAAAACTGTATCTATTACCAGTCACATGTTTCCGGACATGCAGAACTCAGCTGGATCCTGAACTGTTATACTTATATGGGCGAGCTCAGCCGTATGACACAGTTTAAAGATAAATCAGCTAAACATGCCGATAACATCAATGCAGGACTCTTTACATATCCGACACTTATGGCTGCCGATATTCTTTTATTCCAGACCGATCTGGTTCCGGTAGGGATTGACCAGATGCAGCATCTGGAGCTGACAAGGGACATTGCGCAGCGGTTTAACGGTATCTATGGCGATGTATTTACCGTTCCGGAAGCTTATATCGGAAAAACCGGTGCTAAAATCATGAGCCTCCAGGACCCAGCCAAGAAAATGTCGAAATCCGATGAGAATCCAAACGGCAGTATTTATCTCATGGATGACCCTGATACGATCATGCGCAAATGCAAACGCGCCGTAACAGACTCGGAAGCAACAGTTCTGTATCGGGCAGAGCAGCCGGGAATCAAAAACCTGTTGGATATCTATTGTGCATGTATGGGTAAGACACCGGATGAAGCGGTAAAGGAATTTGACGGTCAGGGATATGGGGCATTTAAAGAAGCCGTTGGTGAATCTGTTATATCCGTTCTGAAACCGGTTCAGGACCGTGTAGCCGAGTTAAATAAAGACAAAGGTTATATTGATCGTATTATCAAAACAAACGCTGAAAAGGCAAATTATTACGCTTCAAAGACACTTCGCAAGGTACAGCGTAAGGTAGGATTTCCGGATCGGATTAAATAATCACACTCAAAAACAGGAAGGGGAACGATACCCCTTCTTTTTTAATATTCAGATCCCACAGCGTTTCATCTTTCATCTTCTGAAAACAGTGAATAATTTCTAATAATATTCGAAGAAAAAAGTATGTACATTTCATTTTGTCTTAAATATAATGAACGGTAATTTATCTATCTCAACGGATTCTAATCATTGTGGGGGAAAGGAGAAAGCAAACTGTATTTTACTGAGTAGATGAATGAGAGTGAGAGAAAAAGGAGAAGGTTCTATGAGAAAAAAAGAGAGATGGAAAAGCATAATCGCTATTTTATTGTCCTGTTCCATGATTCTGCCATCCATGGCAGCGGCAGCGGCTCCTGCGCCACAAACAGAATGGGTAACAGAGGGGCAGCACAGTGATTTCGGTGAAAACAATGAGATCAAAAAAGATCTGCCGGCAGAGTCAGAGAGAAATACGGCAGATACAGTTTCCAAGCCTTTTGAAAAAATCAAGACCGCCAGAGAGCAGGTGAATTTCAACAGAGAATGGAAATTTATACGCAATGACATTCCGGGAGCGGAAGCTATAGACTATGATGACACCGAATGGGTAGATATCGGAATTCCCCATAACTTCAGCATTCCTTATGAGATGCAGGCTTCATTCTACGTGGGGTATGGCTGGTATCGCAAGGAGTTTGAGGTATCCGGGGATATGGCCGGAAAAAAAATAGAGCTGGAATTTGAAGGGGTATTCCAGGAAGCCGAAATATTTGTAAACGGACAACCGGCAGGCACACACCGGGGCGGTTATTCGGGTTTCGTCCTGGACATAACGGACTATCTGAATCCCGGCACAAATCTCATTGCGGTACGCGTCAATAATATCTGGCAGCCGGATCTTGCGCCCAGAGCGGGAGACCACCAGTTTACCGGAGGTATTTACCGGGACGTCTATCTCAATATTACAGATGATGTTCACGTAACCTGGTATGGAACCTTCGTCACTACGCCCGATCTGTCGAACCCGGGATTTGATGCTTCTGCAAAAAATGTTCTGGACAGCTATGAGAGTGAAGAAGTGATCCTGAATAATATTGCAAAAAAGCAATCTAATGTAAGCGTCAGTACTGAAATAAAAAATGACTCTTCCACACCGGCAGCGGTAAAAGTAAAACAGGAAGTTGTAGATAAAGAAGGAATGGTACAGGCTGTTTTTGAATCCGGTGAGCAGGAGATTGAAGCCGGGGCTGTGGCTGAAATTACGGCAGTTAGCGGACAACTGAAAAATATCCAGTTATGGGATCCTGAGAATCCCTATGTTTACCAGTTATATACCACCGTGTACCAAAATGGCACTCCCGTAGATACCTACGAATCTTCATTCGGCTTTCGATGGGCACAGTATAAAAATGACGGATTCTATTTGAACGGAAAAAAAGTAGAATTAAATGGAGCAAATGTACATCAGGATCATGCAGGATTTGCAGATGCGGTTACCAATGAAGGGTTTAAGCGGGATGTATCCATGATTAAAGAATGCGGCATGAACTTTATCCGAGGATCCCATTATCCTCACGATCCGTCATTTGCAGAAGCCTGTGATGAGCAGGGCATTCTGTTCTGGTCGGAATGCAATTTCTGGGGAATGGGTGGCTGCGCCGGGAAAGATGAACCGGCTATGGGTACGTCGGCTGACTGGTTTAAGGATGCATATCCTCAAAACCCTGCGGATGAAGCAGCATTTGAGCAGAGTTGTCTGGATTCCCTGGAAGCTATGATCCGCGTAAACCGCAACCATCCCTCCATTATCAACTGGAGCATGGGAAATGAAGTGTTTTTTACCAATGGTGGCATGGATAACGGAATGGAAGCTTCCCCTAACGGAACTGCTCCAAAAGCGCTTGCGCTGGTTGATAAAATGAGGAATCTTTCCCACCAGCTGGATCCAACCAGAAAAGCAGGTATGGGCGGGGCACAGAGAGGCGGTTATGCCGATCTGGCTGTCTGTGATATTGCGGGTTATAATGGAGACGGCGGAAAGTTTGAAAATACCTGGATGCCAAACGTAGTTGCAGAATACGGTTCCAAAACAGCAGACCGTCCCGGAGATTACCGTCCGTTCTATGATCAGATTCAGGGCAGTGACGAATATTCTTATAAGCTCAGAGCAAATAGTGCCGGTTTGGTACTGTGGTGTGGTTTTCACCATGGTACAATCGGTGGAGACGGACTGGCTAAAATGGGAATGATAGACTATTACCGCCTGCCTTTAAACAGCTGGTACTGGTACCGGGAACACAATATGGGAATTGCCGGGGAATCATCCATTGCGGGAACAGCATCCCAGATAGGGATCTCTTCCTCAGATACAGACATCACCAACAACGGCACAAAAGACACACAGCTCATCGTAACTTTACAAGATGCAGACGGTAACTGGGTAAATGAAACGAAAGCCGTAACCCTAAAGGTGGAATCGGGACCCGGTATTTTCCCCGGCGGAAAAACTTATAAGTTTACACCTGGGAAATCCATGCGGGACGGAAAAGCAAGCATCGAATTCCGCTCCTACTATTCCGGAGACACCGTGATCAGTGCAACGGCAGAAGGCCTTCCGGTCTCCACATTTACCATACATACGGATAATGCCTTGGATAGCAATGACGGTACGGAACCGGAAGATTTTTACAATGCGGATAAATGGGGCAGTGTAACTGCTAAAATTGAGGATCCCGTTATCTATGGCGAAAACAACGCCGCTGCAGGAAGGCCCCTGTTCCCAAGCAGCAACGACAAGGACGGTTCCCTGGCTGTAGATGGCAATCCTTCCACATCCTGGCAGGCTGGTAAAACCGGCAGCGGAGAATACTTTATGGTAGATCTGGAATTCGCATTGTATCTCTATAACCTGGATCTGGGATTTGACAAAACGCCATATCCCTATCGAATCGAAACTGCTATGGATAAAAATGGCCCCTGGACTCTTGCAGCAGAATATACCAAGGATACCCTTTCATCCAGAAATGCAGAAGAATCACTGGATGGCGTGGAAGCCAGATATGTGAAAATAACGTTTACCGACGTTCCGGCAAATGAAAAAGCCTTTCTTTCTGAACTTGAGGTATATGGAAACCCATCCTCCATTACACCACCCTATACCAAATACAGCGCTTACCTGTCCGATGTAGTGGACTACAGCAAAGTTTCAACCGGATGGGGCGAAAAGGGAAAGGACAGGACCTGTGAGGGAAATCCGATTACATTGGGCAATAAAGTTTATAAAAAAGGAATCGGGCTTCATGCGGACAGCACCATTATCCACAACCTGGATAAGAAGTATACCCGCATCTCGGGTGTGGCTGGGATTGATAATGAAGTAAATGGGGGCAATGCCATTTTCCGAATCTATGCCGATAACAGCCTGATATATGAAAAGGAGCTTTCCGGCGGGGAATCGGACGCATTTAACGTAAGCGTAAGCGGAGTTACTGAACTGAAGCTTATGACAGATGCTAACGGATCCGAGTCACAGGATCATACCGACTGGGCAGATGTAAAATTGTATGGCGCCATAAGGGATGTGAGTAAAAAGAACAGCGGCATTCGGACCTCCTATATTGGAATCAGCGACCGTTTACAGGCGGGAGAAGATTTTACCGGGAAATTAACCCTGAAAAGCACGTCGGATATTTTACAGCCTCTGTGTGCTTCCCTTTCTCTCTATGATCCCGCCGGACGTTTGGCAGGCTTCACCATGGAGTTTGACTCCCTGTATCCGGACAGTACAAAAGAGCTTTCCCTGACACTGCCCATGCCTTCTGACTTGAAAGGATACCAGGGACGGCTTAGTGTGTGGGACAAGGATACCATGGAAATTCTTGCAAATACCGTCATGATCTATCCGGACCCGGATAAACTGGAAGCCGGAACGAAAACGGAAACTGCCTGGACTAAAATTGACGGGGAGGACAGCCGTCTTGAAAGACAAGGAGACTGGCAGCTTTGGCCTTCATCCGATGCCTATAACGGAAGTGAGACTTTCCTTGGGGATAAAGGAAATCCGGTCAAAGAAGGGGATTATATAGCCCTCACATTTAATGGAAACTATATAAAAATAGGCGCCAAGGCAGACGGCGGACAACAGGGTGCCGATGTTTTTATTGACGGCAAACCGGCAGGACATATTAACAACAATGAGAATGCAAACGTATACAAAGAAGTCTATGCATCCGAATATCTGGAAGACGGTGAACATACGGTTAAGCTGGTACCAACCGGAAAATTCGGACTGGACTATTTTGAATATGGTGTTGAAACGATATCCGGGGGCAGCGAAGAACCGACAGAAGAAAGTCCCATACTTTTAGCCCTTGGAGACTTAACGAAAAAAATCGAAGGGGATACCATGAAACACTATACCCTTACCAGCAGGAAATCTGCATCCGACTGTATTGCTGCATCCTATGATGTATACTTAAACAAAGAGGCTTCCGGTGAGGAGATCCAGGCGGCAGCGGATTCCCTTGCAAAGTCATTTAGCGGTCTGGAGCCCATAGGTGATACTTCTAAACTGGAGGAGGCCATCCGTACTGCCCAAAACAGGATCAATCAAGGACAGGGGAATTACACAAATGCCAGCTGGACTCAGTTTATATCCGCTTATGAAGAAGCAGTCAAAGTTTTAGAAAAGGCAGATCCCTCAGCAGAAGAGATCTTGGCAGCGTCAGAAAAATTAAATCATGCAATGGATTCCCTGCTGCAAAAAGAAGATACTACCAGACTTTCCGAAGCAGCTGGCAAGGCAAAGGCACTGTTAAATAAAGGGCAGGGCAGTTATACCAATGAAAGCTGGACAGCGTTAAAAGCAGCATATGACGGGGCACTAAAAGTCTTATCACTGGAAGCGCCTTCCAAAAGGGAACTGCAGACAGCTCTGGATAAACTAAATTCTGCAATGACAGGGCTGCAGCTTAAGCCGGATACGTCCCTGGCAGATGCAAGAAAATCCCTGGAGACAGAAATTGCAACATGCAGCGCAATCGTAAAGAAAGGGCAGAAACATTATACAACAACAAGCTTTTGCCGTTTAAAAGATAATTTAAGCCAGGCAGAAAAAATCCTGGGGGACAGCAAAGCAAACAAGGATTCCATAATAAATACAAGGAATTTACTCTATGCAGCCAGACTCACCCTTTCTGTCTGCAAAGTTCCGAAGAAAGGAGCATCCTATACCATAGGAAATGTAAAATACCAGATACTAAAATCCTCTGCCACCAATGGAACCGTAAGCGTAAGAGGGGTGAAAAATAAAAAGACAACAAACCTGAAACTACCTGCTGCCGTTACAATTTCCAGTTACAAGTTTAAAGTTACGGAAATCAAAAAGAAGGCATTTTACAAAAATACCAGGTTAAAATCCATCACCATTTCAAAAAATATCGTAAAGATCCAAGATGCGGCGTTTTATGGAGCAAAAAATCTAAAATCTATTAAGATTCAAAGCAGTAAGTTAAAAACCGTTGGCAAAAATGCTTTGAAAAAGATTTACACAAAAGCGGTTATTCAGGTTCCGTCTAAAAAATGGAGTTCTTATAAGAAACTCTTAAAAAATAAGGGCCTTTCTTCCAAAGCCCAGATAAAAAAATAGAAGTGTAAAAACAGCCCGCTGTCCATCTGTCAGCGGGCTGTTTCCAGGTTACAGATAGGAAATTATTCTGATAAACCCACTTGACACTAACTGCATTTTATGATATCATTTTTGAAGATAAATACGGGATTGTGACTGGTAATGCAGGCGAGACCATCTTTGAAGCGAGTATGACAACTTTCTGCAGGGTTGGTTTTTTTTATGTTTGAAACCGCGTAAAACCGATTAATACTTTTTTCATTTTGCCAAAGAGCATTATTGGATTTTACATGTTTTGATACGGAATGGAGATAAGGCAAGAATGTATGAGATAACGAAGATTATCAATAATAATATTGTGTGTTCCGTTGATGAAGATGGACAGGAGATCATCGTCAGAGGGCTTGGCATTGGATTTAAGTCAAAACCTCATGATATCATCCCCGGAGAAAAAATTGAAAAAGTTTATAAAATGGAAAGCCCGAAAGCTCTGGGTAAATTACAGGAATTAATGGCAGAAATCCCGCTGTCATATGTGGAGACCTGTACAGAAATCATTGATTATGCCAGAAATACCGTGGGCAAAAAATTAAATGAAAATATTTATATCACTTTGACAGACCATATCAGTTTCGCCATTGAACGCCAGCGCCAGAATATGGAATACCGGAATGCGCTGCTCATGGAAATTCGTAATTTTTATATTCAGGAATTTCAGATTGGCTGCAAAGCGCTGGAAATTATAAAAGAACGTCTGAATGTGGATTTATCCAGGGATGAAGCAGGTTTTATTGCCTTACATATTGTGAATGCAGAGTTAAACACAGATATGTGTGACATGGTGAATATTACGGAAATGATTCAGAAGGTCTTAGACATTGTCGAGCATTATTATCAGATGAAATTAGATGACCGTTCTCTGGCATATGAACGTTTTATTACCCATCTTAAATTTTTCGGACAGCGGTTATTTTCCGACCGGATTACAAAAGATGATGATATAACTTTTCAGAAAATGGTTAAGAAACGCTATAAAAATGACTATAAGTGTTCCGAAGAGATACGGGACTTTATCCGAGAAACCTATAAAAAAGAAATTACAGAGGAAGAGATGATTTTCCTCACAATACATTTAAGAAGAGTATCAAATACTGTTTAATCTGGATTGTAACTGATAATGCAGGCGAGACCGGAACAGGATTTGGTAGTAGATATCTACAGCTGGGGTATACTACTATCAGATTTTCTGTTGCGGTCTTTTTTTGTGCAGAATCAGATTATAATATATACTTTTATCAGGAGGAATCAGAGAAATGAAAGATAAAATATTTGGAGTATTACAGCGTGTAGGCAGATCTTTTATGCTGCCCATCGCTATTTTGCCCATCGCGGGACTATTTCTGGGAATTGGCGGCTCTTTTACAAATGAGACAATGCTTGAGACCTATCATTTAATGAAATTTATGGGACCCGGGACTTTTATTTATACCATTTTAACCGTGTTAAATGCAGCCGGAAGTATTGTATTCAGCAACCTGCCTATTATTTTTGCCATGGGTGTTGCCATTGGTATGGCAAAAAAAGAAAAAGAAGTTGCGGCTTTATCCGGAGCCATCGCATTCTTTGTAATGCATGCTTCCATTGGTGCGTTAATTACTGCACAGGGCGGACCGGAAAATATGCTGGAAGGCGCTACCACTTCCGTTGTGGGCATCACTTCATTGCAGATGGGCGTATTCGGGGGTATTATTGTGGGACTTGGTGTTGCTGCACTCCACAACCGTTTTTACAAAATTCAGCTCCCCCAGGTTCTGTCATTCTTTGGCGGTACCAGATTCGTGCCGATCGTTTCGGCTGCTGTATATATGCTAGTGGGAATTCTGATGTTTTATATCTGGCCGTTTATTCAAAATGGAATTAACAGTCTTGGACAATTTGTTATGAATTCCGGTTATTTTGGAACCTGGCTCTATGGATTAATCGAACGGGCATTGATTCCTTTCGGTCTTCACCATGTATTTTACTTACCTTTCTGGCAGACAGCAGTAGGCGGCACCGCAACGGTGGCAGGTGCCTATGTAGAAGGTGCACAGAACATTTTCTTTGCGCAGTTAGCTGATCCGGGAATCGCCCACTTCAGCGTGGACGCCTGCCGTTTTATGTCAGGCAAGTTTGTATTTATGATATTCGGACTTCCGGGAGCCGCACTTGCCATGTACCGCTGTGCCAGACCGGAAAAGAGAAAAGTAGTGGGCGGACTTTTGATTTCAGCAGCGCTGACTGCGATGATTACCGGTATCACAGAGCCTCTGGAATTTACCTTCCTGTTCGTTGCACCTTTAATGTATGCCATTCATTGTGTTCTGGCGGGACTGGCATATATGTTTACCCATATTTTTGGTGTCGGCGTTGGCATGACTTTTTCCGGCGGGCTTATTGACCTGACACTTTTTGGGATCATGCAGGGAAATGCCAAAACAAGCTGGCTGTGGATTGTGGTAATCGGTATTGTATATTTTATCATTTATTATTTCCTTTTCCGATTTTTAATTACCAAATTCAATCTGAAGACACCGGGACGTGACGATGGAGAAGGAGAAGTGAAGCTGTACCGCAGAGCCGATATGGATGCTAGAAAGGGAAAAGACCAGGGAAATGGCGGCAGTAACAGTACAGACGAACAATCAGCCATGATTACAAAAGGATTAGGCGGTAAGCAGAACATCAGTGATGTGGACTGCTGTGCAACAAGGCTTCGCATAACAGTAGAAGACAAAGAAAAGGTAGACCAGGATCTCTTAAAATCCAGCGGAGCAGCAGGGGTCATCATGAAAGGAAATGGCGTTCAGGTAATTTACGGACCGAAAGTAACGGTTATCAAATCCAACCTGGAGGACTATCTGGCAAGTTCCGCAAGCGATTATGATGAAGATTTGATTTTTGAACATCCTGAGATTGCCAAGGAAACTTCCGGGGTGTATAGCAGTACTAACGCCTCCGGTAAAACCTATACGGTTTACGCGCCGATGAAAGGAACAGCAATTCCTTTGGAAGAAGTAAATGACGGTGTATTTTCAGAGAGAATGCTTGGAGACGGAGCTGCGATTGAACCGGAAGACGGCAGGGTAACCGCACCTTTTGACGGTGTCGTTTCTATGGTATTCGATACCAAACACGCCATCGGACTTACCTCAGATGAGGGCGTAGAACTGCTAATACACGTGGGAATTGATACTGTTCAGCTAAATGGGAAATATTATGACATTCACGTAAAAGACGGAGACCGTGTCAAGACCGGAGATCTGCTAGCCAATGTGGATCTGGAAGGCATTCAGAGTGAACATTACAGAACCGTTACTCCTGTGATTGTATCCAATACCGACGACTACCACACGGTTACCATTGTAAATACAGGAGATATTGAGAGAAAGCAGCAATTGCTTGTCATTTATTAATCATCGGTTATTTGAGCAGTTCCTACAGCTGCCGGGTGATCCCGGCAGATTTCAGACTGCCATAACAATAGATAAAAAACGAAAGGTGGAAATCATTATGAAATCATTTAATTATGTTATTACTGACGAAATCGGAATTCACGCAAGACCCGCAGGACTGCTGGTAAAAGAGGCAAAGCCATTCACATCCAAACTAACCCTGACAGCAGGTGAAAAAAGTGCAGATCTCAGAAGACTGATGGCGGTTATGAGCCTTGGCGTAAAGAAGGGAGCCGAAGTAACCGTAACTGCAGAAGGTGATGACGAAGCTGCCGCAATCGAAGCCATGGAAGCATTTTTTAAAGCGAACCTGTAAAGCGATCATTCATCACACACACTCTTTTCTTTTCCTCCAAAAAGTAGTATAATGACAGCATATCATCATTTTCACACTAGGAGGAATGACTATGACAGTAGACGAATTAATTGCTATGCTTGAGATGCAGGAAGAAATTCTTCAGTTTTCTCATTTTACAAATGAAGATGCATGGGAACTTGGGAATCTGATTGTGATGGAAGCGAAGAGAAGAAGCCTTCCGGTAGCAGTGAGTATCCGTTTAAATAATGGATATGTGGTTTTCCAATATGCATCAAATCGGACAAACATGGACAATGAAAGCTGGATGGCAAGAAAGTTCAATACAGTGCGCAGGTTAGAACAGAGCAGCCTGCGGGCTTACATGCTGCTTCGCAAAGCAGAAGAAACCCTGGAAGAGCGCTTTATGGATCCCAAAGACTATGCAGCCTGCGGCGGCGGTTTCCCTATCCGAGTGGAAGAAGTGGGTGTCATCGGCGGTGTAATTGTATCCGGTCTGGATCATGTTTCAGACCATGACCTGGTTGTAAAATGCATCAGCCGGTATCTGCATATCGATGAAGTTCCGAGAATCCGCGGTAATATTTAGTTCTCAGAGGCAAGGGCTGAATAAGCCTTACTCCCATTCCTCAAACTGCATATCACCAGGCAAAGGAGAAGTGAATACCATTTTATCTTTAGTAATCGGATGATCAAATTCCAGTCTGTGGGAATGTAGTGCCTGCCGTTTGATTTTGCTGTACCGGGGATTGTACAGGAAGTCTCCCGGCAGCGGATATCCTAAATATTTCATATGAACGCGAATCTGATGGGTACGCCCGGTTTCCAGCTTTAGGGAAACCAGGGAGTACCCATTTTTATATGCCAGCCGCCTGTAATAAGTCACTGCCCGTTCTCCACAGTCAAAATCAACTATGCGTTCGATGGCGGAATTTTCTTTTCTGGCTATTGGCGCATCAATGATGCCGGATTCTGGAGTTTCGCCCTGTGCCACAGCCAAATATTCACGATGAATATTCCGGCTCTTTACCATATCAGACAAAACGGCGGCACTCAGCATATTTTTCGCAATAATCAAAAGCCCGGTAGTATCTCGGTCAAGACGGTTGATGCACCGGTAGGTGAAGGCAACTCCTTTACTGGAAAAATAATAGGCAAGACCATTGGCAAGAGTATTCTCATAGTTATTGATGGATGGATGAATAGGCATATCTGCGGCCTTATCCAGAATCAGTATATCTTCATCCTCATATACAATCACAAGTTCCATATTAACAGGCACGATTTGACTGGAAGAAGCTTCTTCCACGATATGAACCGTTAATGCATCCCCTTCCTGCAATCGTTCTGAGGTATATGCCCACTTTCCGTTTTTCAAAATACCGTTTTCGGTGCGTTTCAGATGCGTAAAGATATGTCTGGAGTATCCCTGTTCCTTTAAAAAGGCAGTGATATTTTTGCCTGCGCTGTGTGAATCTATGTGGTATGTCAGTGTTCTTTTCATGTGTGGATCCGTTTTAACTGCCCCTATTTTTAATAGCCGGGGCATCACCTTTCTTTTTCTGATATTAAATCCCTTTTAGTTTACCGTAACGGCGTTGAGGTGTCAAACGAAGTTGTAAAAATCAAGTTATTCTTTACAAAGTGACCCTTATCTATAAAGGAAAAGTATATAATACTGATACAACTCAACGTATTAAAGTATCAACGCTTTAAATCTCTGCCAAATTTATTGAAAAAAGCGAATTTTGCTTTTCATATATACAAAATTCGTGTAAAATAGTTAGAAAAGAACTTTTAAAAGGAGACAGATATGGAGAGAGAGAAGTTTTCCTCCCGATTAGGCTTTATTCTGATATCGGCAGGATGTGCAATCGGGCTTGGAAATGTATGGCGTTTCCCCTATATTACGGGAAAATATGGAGGGGCGGCATTCGTATTGGTTTATTTATTTTTCCTGCTCATACTTGGATTACCCATTGTTGTAATGGAGTTTGCGGTAGGGCGTGGAAGCCAGAAGAGCGCTGCATTGTCATTTGACGTGCTGGAACCCAAAGGAACGAAATGGCATCTGTACAAATTTGGTGCAATTGCAGGAAATTATCTGCTTATGATGTTCTATACTACAATTGGCGGATGGATGATTCTTTATTTCTTTAAAATGGCTGCCGGACAATTTGAAGGCATGAATTCAGAACAGGTTGCCGGAGCTTTTGGAGACTTAATGGGTCAGCCGGTACTTATGACGGTCTGCATGATCGCGGTTGTCATTGTATGTTTTGGAATCTGCGCAAAAGGATTAAAAAACGGCGTAGAAAAAATTACAAAAGTTATGATGGTCAGCCTGCTGGCACTTATGATTATTCTGGCTGTCCGTTCTATATTGTTAGAAGGCAGTTCGACCGGACTTAAATTTTATCTGTATCCGGACTTTAATAAACTGGTGGAAACCGGGATTTCCGAGAGTATTTTTGCGGCTATGGGTCAGGCATTCTTTACCTTGAGCCTCGGTATCGGAGCGCTTGCGATTTTCGGCAGTTATATCGGCAAAGACCGGTCTTTGACTGGAGAAGCAGTAAGCGTTACTATTTTAGATACTTTTGTAGCACTTATGGCAGGTCTGATTATTTTTCCGGCTTGTTTTGCTTACAACATCAAGCCGGACAGCGGTCCCAGTCTGATTTTTATAACATTACCCAATGTGTTTAATGAAATGAGCGGTGGAAGAGTATGGGGAAGCCTTTTCTTCTTATTCATGTCATTTGCAGCCATTTCTACCATCATTGCAGTGTTTGAGAACATTATTTCATTTGCTATGGACCTTACGGGATGCAGCAGAGGGAAAGCAGTTGCGGTCAATCTCATTGTAATCATTATACTCTCTATGCCATGTGTGCTGGGATTCAATCTGCTAAGCGGATTTACACCTTTTGGACCAGGAACAAATGTATTGGATCTGGAAGATTTCATCGTCAGCAACAATTTGCTGCCTCTTGGAAGCCTGGTATATCTTTTATTTTGTACCAGCCGCTATGGATGGGGATTCAAGAAGTTTACTGCAGAGGCCAATGCAGGAAAAGGGATGAAGTTCCCGGCCTGGGCAAGGGTATATGTAACCTGGATTCTGCCGATTATTGTATTGGCGATCTTTATTCAGGGGTATGTAGTGAAATTCTTTTAAGCATTGACAGCCGGACACTGACATGTAAAAGCGCCAATCCCATTTAATAGTGTCTAATGAGAAAATTAGTTTCAAAAAGGATGCCGGATAATTTTCCGACATCCCTTTTTGAATATATCATAAAACATCTCAATTATATTATTTTAATACCTTTTATTCTTTAACCAGAATCTTTTCAATTTCCACAATATACATGGTATGGTAATCCTTCTGAGGATACCATTTTTCGTCACAGCTCTTATCAATAAAGCAGGCTGGATCATATTCCTGGGCATAGAGTTTACGGCAAACCATTACGGTATTGGCTTCTTCAAAGTATGGCGTATCCCCATCCATTGCCACCGTAAGCCCAGATTTTTCAATTTTATCTTCGTCCCTGCCGGAGACAGTGCCCAGGTAAGTTAAGGTTTTACGGCAGGACTCATCCAGTACGGACAGTGAAAAGGTAGAAGACGCGTCAATAAATTCTTTGGTGTAGCGCTGGGGGCGGATAAAAACATAGGCTACATTTTTCCCCCACATAATGCCCACGCCGCCCCAGGAAGCGGTCATGGTGTTACATTTGTCACCATTTTTTGCTGTAACCAGCAGCCATTCCCTGCCAATCATCTGAAAAGGATTTTTCTGTAATTCTGTTGCTTTGATTTCTTTAAAACTCATAATACATACCTCCTAATTTGATTTTACTTTGTTCCATAGTTCATTATAGGTCTGGTCAACCTTATCGCCCAGATAGCGGAAGGTTTCACATCGGCTTAATACGGAATTATCCGGAAAAGCAACGGGGCTGTTGCGGATAGCATCGTCCTCTATCATTTTACGCGCCTCTGTATTGGGCGTAGAATAGGTAATGTAATTAAAATTCATTAATGCAATATCCGGTCGGCATAAGAAATTAATAAAAGCCTCCGCATTTTCTTTGTGTTCTGCATTCTTTGGTATAACCCAGGAATCAATCCACATATTAGAACCTTCCTTTGGTACCACATATTCCAGATCCGGATTCTCCGTCTTGGTATATATTGCTTCTCCGGAGTAAATAACACCAAGTGCAGCTTCATTTCCAATCATCTTATCCCTTACCTGGTCAATGACATAAGCCTGAACCAATGGTTTCTGCTGAATGAGAAAGTCTTTGGCTTCAGTCAGTTCATCCAGATCCGATGAATTCAAAGAGTATCCCAGTTGTTTTAATGCAACGGCAAAAGCATCCCGGACGCTGTCCTGCATTAAAATATTATCCTTGTATTTGGGATCCCACAGTACGGACCAGCTGTCAATTGGCTCATCCACCATGGTCTTGTTGTAAAGAATACCCACCGTTCCCCAGCAGTAGGGTACAGAATAGAGGTTTTCCGGATCAAACTCCCTGGATTTATCCAGATAAGTTTTACCGATGTGCTTCATATTGGGTACGTTGTCAAAGTTAATTTCCGCCAGCAGATCATTTTCCCGCATTCTCTGGATCATATAATCAGAGGGGCAGACTACATCATATGCAATCGCACCGGATTTTATTTTCGGATACATGATTTCGTTAGTCTCATATTCCTCATAGATCACGTCAATGCCGGTTTCCGCCTCAAACATGGAAATTACTTCAGGATCCATATATTCTCCCCAGTTATAGACGATTACCTTGTTATCCCCCGCCAGAGAGCCCTGGGAGCCATAGTAAAAGCCTCCTATCACAATCACAGCAGCCATAAGTGCCGGAACCGCTTTTTTAAACACACCTGCTACTTTTGTTTTCTTCTTTATCTCCGATTTTTTGTCGTGTACCTGTTCCTTCGGTGACATATTTACCAGAATCAGCAGAACCAGTACGGATACAAACAGAAGAGTAGAAAGTGCATACATTTCCGGCTTGATTCCCTTACGCACTTCCGTATAAATTTTTGTGGATAAGGTATCAATCCCTGGTCCCTTGGTAAAGTGGGTAATTACAAAATCATCCAGGGACATGGTGAATGCCAGGAGAAATCCGGACAAAACTCCGGGCATAATATCCGGGAATACCACTTTGAAAAAGGCATACAGCGGAGATGCCCCCAGATCCAGTGCTGCTTCATACGTGCTTCGCTTGGTCTGCTTCAGCTTGGGAGCTACGCTCAACATAACATATGGAATATTAAAGGTTATGTGCGCCATCAGGATTGTACTGAATCCCAAAGTTACATGAAATGCAATGAAAAGCAGCATGAGGGACACGCCGGTTACGATTTCAGCATTTACCATCGGTATGTTGGCAAGACCGTTAAACAGGGTGCGGTACTTCCGTTTCATACTCTGTATGCCGATTGCCGCCATAGTACCAATTAAGGTGGCGATCAGGGCGGAGAGCAGTGCGATAATCAGCGTTGTATAAAATGCATTCATTATCTGCTCATTCTGGAAGAGCGCTTTATACCATTTTAAAGTAAAACCGCCCCATTTGGCACGAGTCTTGGATGCGTTAAAGGAGAGTACAATCAGGGTTGCAATCGGTGCATACAGTAAAATGAAAATTAAGATCAGGTAAATTTTTTGTGCCGCTTTTTTCATTAGAATGTAGCCCCCTCTCCATCTTTATCGTATTTTGAAACAAGCGCCATACTTGCGATTACGAATACCATCAGAACAAGGGACAGTCCGCTGCCCAGATTCCAGTTGCTTCCCTGTTTAAATGTCTGTTCAATTACATTACCGATTAATAAAATTTTCCCGCCGCCCAGCAAGTCTGAAATAACAAAAGTAGTAAGCGCCGGGACAAAAACCATAGTAATGCCACTGATAATGCCGGGCAGACTCAGGGGAAAAGTAATTTTTACAAATGTCTGAAAATTGTTGGCACCTAAATCCTTTGCTGCATTGATCACATCCTTATCAATTCTACTCAGAATGTTATATAAGGGAAGTACCATAAAAGGCAGAAAATTATACACCATCCCCAGTACAATCGCATAGGGCGTATTGATAATCTCTAATGGTGCCAAATGAAAAAACGTCAGAATATCATTCAGAACTCCATTCTTTTCCAAAAGATTCTGCCATGCCATCGTTCTTAACAAAAAGTTCATCCACATAGGTAAAATAAAAATCAAAACAATGAAACTGGACTGATTCATATTAGAGGAACTTAAAATCATTGCCAGCGGATATGCCAGAATCAGGCAGATCACGGTACTGATCACAGCCAGCAGGATTGCCAGCCCCAGCGCTTTTAAATTTTCTGCAGTGGTGATTTTGGCTATATTCATCAGTGTGAAGGTTTTATCTTCCGCAGTCAGACCATAATATACGATCATCAGCAGCGGAATAATGATAAAGGAAACAGCCCAGAACAGATACGGTCCGGCTAAAAGTCGTTTACTCTTCAATATTTACCGCCTCCTCATCTTCTGAAATAGGTTTGTTCATGATCTGAATATCAAAAGGATCTACATGGATACCTACTTCCGTCCCTACCGGGAAGAGGTCAGTGCTGTGTACAAGCCATTCGTGATTGTTGGCAAGTACTTCCATTTCATAGTGCACTCCTTTGAATATCAGATGGGTTACGACACCCGTTATCGTTCCGTCTTCCGGTTTTACCAGGTCAATATCTTCAGGGCGGATTACCACGTCTACTGGTTTATTATGCCCGAAGCCCACATCTACGCAGGGAAATGGCACACCCAGAATTTTAACGAGTTTATCTTCCATAAAGGTTGCTGCTATAATATTGCTGTCACCGATAAAATCAGCCACAAATGCATTCTCCGGCTCATTGTAGATATCCTCAGGAGATCCAATCTGCTGAATGTATCCCTGATTCATAACCACGATAGTATCCGACATGGTCAAAGCTTCTTCCTGGTCATGTGTCACATAGATAAAGGTAATGCCCAGTTCATTTTTCAGCCGGATTAATTCATACTGCATATCCTGGCGCAGCTTTAAATCAAGTGCCCCCAGCGGTTCATCCAGAAGAAGCACCTTCGGCTCATTTACAATAGCCCTGGCAATGGCAATACGCTGCTGCTGTCCGCCGCTTAATGAATCGGGTGAACGGTTTTCATATCCCTCCAGATTAACCAGCTTTAAGGCATATTTTATTTTGTCATTGATGTAATTTTTGCTTTTATTTTTAATTTTAAGGCCGAAAGCTATATTTTCGGCGATGGTCATATGGGTAAAAAGCGCATATTTTTGAAATACTGTATTTAACTGGCGTTTATTTGCCGGCAGATTGGTAATGTCTTTGCCGTCAAAGATCACATTGCCGCTGTCAGGATTTTCAAACCCGCCTAAAATACGAAGAGTTGTGGTTTTACCGCAGCCGCTTGGACCAAGCAGTGTTAGAAACTCATTCTGCCGGATATAGAGATTCAGGTCATCCAATACTTTTTGCCCATCATAGGATTTTGTTATATGGGTTAGGTCAATTAATTTATTACTCATGTCGTACCTCCTGATTTAAAAGCTGGGCGGAGAGCTGACCCAGATCAGGACAGCACTGCTTTTCCCTGTATTTTTAATATAATGTCTTTGGCTTGGATTAAAATAAAAAGATTCTCCCTTTTTTACCTTATAGTTACGTTTACCAATATACAGGGTAATATTCCCCTGTAATACATATCCAAATTCTTCCCCTTCATGGGGATTGTCCGGATAAGTGCTTCCGCCGGGCTCTAAAGTCAGGCGGATAGGCTCCATAATATTTTTCTGGGCATTGGGAATGATCCATTCAATTTTATTGAAAAATTCTGAATCAACCTTCTGAAAATAGTCTGTGTCATGAAAAACGACCTGTTCCTCTGTCGTTTCACAGAAAAATTCATTCAGATTGGTACCCAGACACTGGAGTATGTCCACCAGAGTGGCAATAGACGGCGAAGTCAGATCCCGTTCCAGCTGGGAGATAAAACCTTTGGAAAGTTCAGCCCTGCCTGCCAGTTCTTCCTGGGTCAGACCTTTGGCAATACGCAATTCTTTTAGCTTTTGTCCGATAACCATTTTCCTACCTCTTAACTAATAGTATAAATAAACATAAAGTTTAGCAATTGTAAACAGAAACAATATAGCATAGAATGGGCTGATTGTCACTAATTATTTGCTAAATTTTTCTTCTGATTTCTATTAACAAATAGATTAGTTTATGGTAAGATAGAAGAAATTAATGAGACATAAGTGTTTAGCTAAGGAGGATAAGAAAATGAGCAAGAGTAAATATGTTGCTTATGTAGGTACATATACACATGGAAGCAGTGTTGGTATCCATATTTATGATTTAAATATAGAAGAGGGGACAATGGCGGAGCGAAATGTAGTTTCGGTCAATAATGCATCCCATATTACGAAATCTCCAAATGGACAATATCTGTATTCCATAGCAGATGAAGGTGTTGAAGTTTTAAAAATATTCCCCAACGGCGATTTAGAGCCGATTAACCAGGTGGATATCGATGGCATGAGAGGATGTTTTCTCTCCACCGACCTGGATGGTAAGTTTTTATTTGTAGGGGGATACCATGACGGCAAAGTCAGCGTTGTGCGGATTCATCAGGACGGCCGCCTGGGCAGTGTTGTGGATGGCATATTCCACAAGGGCCTTGGAAGCGTAGCTGAACGTAACTTCAGACCTCATATCAGCTGTGTAATGCCTACACCGGACGGTAAATATCTCTGTGTCGTAGACAATGGAATTGACCATATAAAGCTATATACCGTAAATCCTGCCTCCGGAAAATTAAAACTATATGATATTTTAAGATGCGAGCTGGAATCAGGTCCAAGGATCATCCGTTTCAGCAAAGATGGAAAATACGCATATGTAATCTGCGAGCTCAGCAATGAAATTAACGTGTATACCTATGATGGTACCGGTAAATCCCCGCAGTTTGATTTAATACAGACTGTGCGCACGCCAATGGACCAAAAAGAAGGCGGCTGTGCAGCTTCCGGTCTTAAGATTGCTCCAAGCGGCAAATACCTGTATTGTTCTTCCGCAGGAGACAACAGTGCCGGCGTATTCCGCATCAATCCGGAAAACGGAATGCTGGAAGAGATCTGCATTTTACCAATCAGCGGAGACTATCCAAAAGACATTGATGTGTTCCCGGATGAAAAGACGTTAGTTGTGCTCAACCATGAAAGCAATGAAATCCGTTTCTTTACCATTGATTATGAAAAAGGCCTGTTAATTATGAAGGGCAAACCAGTAAAAGTGGAGACACCAAACTGCATTTTGATTTCAAAAATAGAAGAGTAGGATTCAAAAAAGACAACTGCATATGCGGCTGTCTTTTTTTGAATCCGCAGCGTGCTAAAATTACTTTCTGCGGGTTAGATCTTATTAGCTTTTGAAAAACCGGATCAGACCATCCATCTGGGATGTCATGCTGGCAAACAGCATATCCAGTAACGTTATAGCGGTCATGGATTCCACCACTACAACTGCGCGGGGAACAATGACCGGATCATGCCGTCCTTTCACTTTGATCTGTATGCTTCTTCCATCCTTCGTAATAGTAGATTGTTCTTTTTTTATTGATGGTGTCGGCTTGATTCCTACCCGCAGGAGAATGTCACTGCCGTCACTGATTCCGCCCAGGATTCCGCCGGAGTGATTGGTAAGTTTCACTTTATGTCCTTCAGAAGACAGGGTATACTGATCATTATTTTCACTTCCAAGAGCCTGGGAGACTGCAATCCCGTCACCGATTTCAAAAGACTTCACAGCTCCTATAGAAAGCAGTGCCTTTCCCAGATTCGCATTTAACTTTTCAAATACCGGATCCCCAACACCCGGAATCATATTTTTAACTATGCACTCAATCATGCCGCCGGAAGAATCTCCATGCTGCATGCATTCTTCTAAAAACGCACCTGCACGCTGGGCTGCCTCAGCATCTGGCATATATAGCGGATTTTGGGAAATAATACTACGGTCAAAATTATTATGATCTATTTTGACCGGACCAATGGATCTGGTATAAGTCAGAAGCTGTATGCCCAGCCGATCCAGTATTTTAATTGCAATTGCGCCTCCGGCAACACGGCCGATGGTTTCCCTTCCGGATGAACGCCCGCCACCGCGGTAGTCCCGGAAACCGTATTTCGTGTCATAAGTCAGATCGGCATGTCCCGGTCTGTAGTAATCAGCGATTTCTCCATAATCAGAAGAGCGCTGTGTTTTATTATAAACTATCATGGAAATCGGAGTCCCTGTTGTTTTTCCTTCAAAAACACCGGAGAGGATTTCAACCGCATCATCTTCTTTGCGTGGAGTGGAATATTTACTCTGTCCGGGTTTCCTCCGGTCTAAATTCTTTTGTATATCTTCCTCGCAGAGAGCCAGTCCTGCCGGACATCCGTCTACAATGACACCGATGCCCTTTCCATGTGATTCTCCCCAGGTCGTTATTTTAAATTGATTGCCAAATGTTGATCCTGCCATAATATCCTCCTTGTGTGCTAAAATGAGCCAGCCAATCTTATTCCCGCGAGTAACGAACCAAATGGGCATGCCTGCAGATCCATTTGACTGACTATTAACAGTATACCTAATTGTTAAAATATTGTAAAGAGATGAAAAAAATGATGGCTGCGATTGACAAATACTTTTTTAGTCTTTATAATGTCCTTTAGTTGCAAGATATTTTGGAGAAAGAAAGGAAGTGTGATTCCATGGAGGGTGGTCCTAGTCCTAGGGAAAATAATAGTGAAGTTCATATAGAAAAATACGCATAGGACAGGCCTTCAGACGATTATCCTGTTCTATGGATAATTGAAAGGAGATTATGGAATCATGATCAAAATTTACAGGACAATTGATGGTGCAATTCACCAGGTAAATGAAGCACAGGAGGGCTGCTGGATTGCGCTGGTAGACCCTACAGCAACAGAAATATTAGATATCGCCAACGAATACAATATTGAGGTAGATGACCTGCGGGCACCTCTGGATGAAGAAGAACGGTCCAGAATTGAAGTAGAAGATAACTATACGATGATTCTGGTGGATATCCCGGTCATCGAAGAACGTAATGACAAAGACTGGTACGGAACCATACCCATGTCCATTATTGTAACGGATGAAATTATTTTTACCGTTTGCCTGGAGGATACACCGGTGCTTTCCGCTTTTATGGACGGCAGGGTACGGAATTTCTTTACCTATAAAAAGACCCGTTTTATCTTACAGATTTTGTATAAGAATGCGACCATGTTCCTGCACTATCTGCGAATTATTGATAAGAAGAGCGAAGTGGTGGAGAAGAAACTTCATCTGTCCACCAAAAATCAGGAGCTGATTGAACTGCTGGAGTTGGAAAAGAGTCTTGTGTATTTTACAACTTCCCTTCGGTCGAATGAAGTTGTTCTGGAGAAACTGCTGAAAACAGAAGGCATAAAACACTATCCCGAAGATACTGAACTTTTGGAAGATGTTATTATTGAGAATAAACAGGCAATTGAGATGGCAAATATCTACAGCGGAATTTTAAGCGGTATGATGGATGCATTTGCTTCTGTTATTTCCAACAATCTGAATATTGTAATGAAATTTTTAGCAACCGTTACTATTGTAATGTCCATTCCAACGATGATCTTCAGCGCTTACGGAATGAATGTGAATTCCAGCGGTATGCCATTTTCGGGCAGTCCCTATGGATTTGCACTGGTTATTTTGTTTTCATTAATTTTAAGTCTTGTTGTAGCTTTGATTTTTTCAAAAAAGAATTTATTTTAAGAAAGGTAGTATAAATGGACTTTATAAATAAACTGGAACGTAAATTTGGCAGGTACGGTATCCGTAATTTATCCTTATACCTTATCATCTGCTACATCCTGGGTTACACTTTTAATGTATTTCAGCCTAATATCATGAATTTTTTAACGCTGGAACCTTACCATATTTTAAGAGGCCAGATCTGGCGTATCGTTACATGGATCTTAGTACCTCCGGAATCCCTTAGCATATTTACGGTTATCATGTTGTTTTTTTATTACTCATTGGGTACTTCTCTGGAAAATACCTGGGGTGCTTTCCGTTATACGCTATATATTCTTGCCGGTATACTCTTTACGGATATCGGTGCGTTTATCCTGTACTTTATCTTAGGCGGCGGAAAACTGTTTGGTCCTATTTTCAGTACTTATTATATTAATATGTCAATTTTCCTTGCATTTGCTTTATGCTATCCCAATATGCAGGTGTTATTGTATTTTGTTATACCGATTAAAATCAAGTGGATGGGAATCTTATATGGGGTATTTATCCTGTTTTCTTTCTTTAAATCCTCTTGGCCGATTAAAGTTGCAATTATTGCATCTTTGATGAACTTCATTATATTCTTCCTTGGAACCAGAGATTTTAGAAGGGTTTCACCCGGTGAAATAAAAAGGAAAAAGAAGTTCCGGCAGGAAACGAGACAGTCTTCAAACGGCCTTACCAAGCATAAATGTGCAATATGCGGCAGAACAGAACTGGACGGAGAGGATCTGGAATTTCGTTTCTGTTCCAAATGTGACGGTAATTATGAATATTGCCAGGATCATCTGTTCTCACATGAGCATGTAAAAAAGCACCACCGTTAGGCGTAATTAGAAAAAGTAAATAATTCAAACAACATCAGGAGGCGCATTATGAAAAAAACGAAAATTATATGTACAATGGGACCAAATACAAACAACAGAGAATTGCTTAGTGACCTGGTTAATAACGGAATGGACGTTGCCCGCTTTAATTTCTCACATGGCGACCATGAAGAACATCTGGGCAGAATCCAGCTTGTAAAAGAAGTTCGTGCTGAACTGGAGATCCCAGTGGCTATGCTTTTAGATACCAAGGGACCGGAAATTCGGACCGGCGTTTTAAAAGATCACAAAAAAGTACAGTTAAAAGAAGCCGAAGAGTTTACCCTTGTAATGGAAGAAATCGAAGGCGATGAAAAAAGATGCTCCATTACTTATCCGGAATTGACAAAGGATGTAAAAAAAGGCGATTTTATTTTAATTGACGACGGCTTAATTGAACTTGTTGTGAAGAAAGTCTCCGAAAGAGAAATTGAGTGTGTTGTAGTAAACGGCGGTGAGCTTGGCGAACGTAAAGGTGTCAATGTACCAAATGTCAGCGTAAACCTTCCTGGTGTGACTGATAAAGATAAAGAAGATATTCTGTTTGGAATTGAGCAGGGATTTGATTTTATTGCAGCATCTTTTGTACGTAATGCCCAGTGTATCCGGGATATTAAAAAACTGTTAAAAGATCATCATGGTGAACATATTAATGTAATTGCTAAAATTGAAAATGCCGAAGGCATCGCAAACATAGATGAAATCATTGACGCAGCAGACGGAATCATGGTAGCAAGGGGAGACCTTGGTGTTGAAATTCCAGCCGATGAAGTTCCATATATCCAGAAAAAAATAATTAATAAATGTAATGAACATTATAAACCGGTTATCACTGCAACCCAGATGCTGGATTCCATGATCCGCAATCCACGCCCAACCAGAGCAGAAGCAGGAGATGTGGCAAATGCTGTATATGACGGCAGCGATGCAATTATGCTCTCCGGCGAAACCGCAATGGGTAAATATCCATTGGAAGCATTGAAAATGATGGGTAAAATTGCTGAGACAACGGAAAAGCATCTGGACTATAAAATGCTGGTGAAAAACAGTAAGGGCAGAAGGAAAAAAAATATTTCCAGTGCAGTTGGATTTGCAACCGTATCTACAGCACGTAACTTGGATGCAGCTTGTATTGTAATCCCGACCATTTCCGGACAGACCGCAAGACTGATCTCTAATTTCAGACCGGAAATGCCGATCTATGCTATTTCTCCAAATGAGTGCACCGTACGCAGAATGCAGCTCTACTGGGGAGTTTATCCCATGAAGGGAAATAACGAAAATACGACCGAGCACATTATTTCCAGCCCTATGATCACCCTGCGTCAGAAAAATCTCGTAAATAAAGGGGACCTGGTAATTTTTACAGCAGGAGATCCTGCTACGAATGTTGTAACCGGAGAGGGTGCCATTACAAACATGATGCATGTATTACAAGCAAAATAGATTGGATTATTGAGAATGAAAAAAATATTTACCGAATCAAAATTACGAATTGTCATGGCTTCGGCTGTGACAATTATTCTAATTGTATTGACTATACTGGCAGTGAACGGCGATGGGATGCATAGCGGCAAACTGGTGCTTTCACTGCTTTTATCTTTTGCAGCCGGGTTTTCTATCGCTTTAAAATTTAAGCTTCCGAAACCGGCGGGGATAGCTGCACTAATTGTCATACCCATACTGGCTCTCTGCACCATGGAGTTCTACACCCATGTACCTTGGGATCTGACTGTACTGATATTTATCCTAAATGTGATATTTTATTATCTGCTGTACGCAATCTGTACATTTTTACTGGGTTCCACGAGATGGGGATATATGCTTGCCACCGCAGTTCCAATGCTATTTGGAGTTGCCAACTACTTTGTTGTAAGCTTTCGATCCTCACCCATTGTGCCATGGGACTTTATGTCATTAGGCACCGCGATTACAATTACAGATAATTATACCTTTACTTTTTCTTACCGTCTGGTTTTTGTACTGATTGGCTTTATCTTTTTAATGATTCTTGGAGAAAAGACCGTTTTTCCGGTTAAAAGTATAAAGGTGCGTCTGATCGCCCTGCTTTTATCTGCTATTCTCATGACAGGCTATGTAACTGCAGTAAAAACGGACACTGTAAAAGATATGTTTGGGCTGGATGATATTCTATTTACCCCCAATGTACTATATCGGAACAATGGTTTTATGGTGGCGTTCCTGGCAAATCTGCGGTATCTGGACATTGAAAAACCAGAAGGCTACTCACCGGAAGAGGTTACAAAAATAGAGCAGGAGATTGAGAAAGAAAAAACATCCTCTGTCAATGCCTCCGCCAGTGATACAGAAAAGCAAAAGAAACCAAATATTGTGGTGATCATGAATGAAGCTTTTACAGACCTTGCTTATCGCGGCGATTTTGAAACAAATGAAGACTACATGCCTTTTATCCGTTCTATGGAAGAAAACACCATTAAAGCTGATATGTTTGTATCCGTAAAGGGCGGTAATACCGCAAATACAGAATTTGAATTTCTGACAGGCGATTCCATGGCATTCCTTCCTACAGGAAGTGTCGCATACCAGCAATATGTAAAAGGAAATATGCCAACACTGGCAAGTTACCTGAAGGGTATGGGGTATGCTACGACAGCCATTCATCCTTATTATGCAACAGGATGGAGCAGGGATAAGGTCTATTCTTATTTTGGATTTGATCAATTTTATTCCAAGGATGACTTTGATAACCCGGAAACAATCCGCGGCTATGTCAGCGACAAATCTGCATTTGATAAAGTGATCGAGACCTATGAAAACAAGACTCCCGGAGAACCGATGTTTGCCTTTGAAGTTACTATGCAGAATCATGGCGGTTACAGCAAAGAATATCCGGGATTTGAATCATCTATCGAATTAACACAGATACCGGAAGAAGAGAAGACATTGAGTGTCATCTCCACTGAACGATATCTGACCCTGGTGAAAGAAACGGATAAAGCTTTTGAAGAGTTAATAAATTATTTCAGCAACGTGGATGAAGATACCATTGTGGTCATGTTTGGCGACCATCAGCCTTCTGATTATATTGCAAATGCTATCCTGAGACTCAATGATATTGACCAGGAATCTTCCATTGAAGAGTTTCAGAATGGCTATAAGGTTCCGATGGTTATGTGGGCGAATTATGATATTGAAGAACAGGATATTGATCGAATCAGTGTGAACTATTTAAGTGGACTCTTAATGGAGCAGGCTGGCCTGCCTCTCACCGACTACCAGACCTATCTGCAGTCACTGCGTAAAACATTGCCTGTTATAACAGCAAATATTTACATTGACAAAGATGGGCAGTATTATGAGTATGCCGATGAGCCTTATCAAGATCTGTTAAACCAATATTCCATGTTACAGTACAATCACTTATGTGATAATAAAAACCGTATTGATAAATTTTTCGGTGGGTAATGCTTTAGAGCGTGTTTTAAAATTGCTTTCTGGCAGCTATGCGTCACACTTAGTGGGAGATTTGTCCCATATGAAGGGCGCGTAGCGGACTGCGTAACCTGAATTCGGGGAAATATAGCGCAAAGTGGGGCGTGCAGATGGCGGGAATGAATTTTCAAACAAGCTCTAAAGGACTAAATGTACGAAAAACACAAATCAATACGGTTACGAAAGATAAAGATATTTCGGGGAGTTATACAAATGAAAAAAATATTTACGAAATCAAAATTTAGAATTGTGGTTTCCTTTTTGGTAACCTGTACACTAATATTACTTTCCAGTTTGGCGGCAATGCACAATAAGGGGCATGCCGTCCAGCTGGTTTTTTGTATTGTGTTTTCTTTGGCGGCTGGTGTGTTGATCTGTCTGGATCTGAAAATACCAAAATTAGTAACCATTCTATTCCTGCTAATTATTCCAATGCTATCATTAATTGGAATCGAATCATTTACACATGAAATTACTGATATTAAAAAAATTGTCATTTTACTTAATTTAGTATTTTATTTCCTTTTGTATGCAATTAGTAGTTTTCTGCTAAACTCTGTAAGATGGGGATATATTTTAGCGACTTTATTTCCATTAGTTTTTGGAGTAATAAATTTTTTTGTAATCCAATTTCGTTCCTCACCATTAATGCCTTGGGATTTTTTATCTGCACGAACAGCACTTTCTATTACAGATAACTATTCCTTTACCTTTAATTATCGATTCGTATTTCTGATCATCGGTTTTGCGTTTTTGATGATCTGTGCTGAAAAAATGAATCTCAAAATCAAAAGCCTGCGGATTCGCCTTGCAGCACTTATACTTACAACTATTTGTATGGCAGGATATGTTACTGTGGTAAAATCAGAGCGAACTACAGAAACTTTTAAGCTCTACCATACTTTATTTGCTCCAAAACGGATCTATATGAGAAATGGTTTTGCTGTGGCATTTATCACCAACTTCCGTTATTTACATGTACAAAAACCCGTTGGCTATACCCCAAAAAAAGCCAAAGAAATCATGTCAGAAGCAAAAGTCCAGGATGTTTCCGCAACAAGTCCTGACAAGCATACCTCAAAAGAGGTGCTTTTAAAAGACAAACCAAACATCATCGTAATCATGAATGAAGCATTTTCCGACCTCTCTGCCCGTGGAAAATTTGAAACAAATGAAGACTACATGCCTTTTATCCACTCCCTGACAGAGAACACCATCAAATCAGATCTATTTGTTTCGGTGAAAGGTGGCAATACCGCCAATACAGAGTATGAGTTCCTGACCAGTGACACAATGGCATTCTTACCTAATGGCAGTGTGGCATACCAGCAGTTTGTGCGCCAGCCCATGCCCGCATTGCCAAATTATTTAAAGAGCCTGGGGTATAAGACAACTGCGATTCATCCATACAATTCCAAAGGGTGGAATCGGGAAAATGTATATTCCTATTTTGGTTTTGATACGTACTACTCCAAAACTGATTTTAAGAATCCCAAAAAAATCAGGGATTATATCAGTGATGAATCTGCGTATCAGAAAATTATTGAAACTTATAAAAATAAGTCGCCGGAAGAACGAATATTTACCTTCGAAGTAACCATGCAGAATCATGGCGGATATGATAAAGACTTTCCGGGATTTGAAACTTCCATATCGCTTTCTCAATATGATGGTAAAAAGAAATCGGATAATGTGCGGGCAGCAGAACAATATCTGACCCTGATCAAAGAATCCGACAAGGCTTTCAAAGATCTTACCGATTACTTTCAAAAAGAAGAAGAGCCAACCATAATTTTAATGTTTGGAGACCATCAGCCTGCAGATAATGTGGCAAAACCAATTTTAAAACTGAATCATATTAATCAGGATTCCTCTGTAGAAGAATTTCAGAACGGATATATAGTTCCTATGGTAATGTGGGCAAATTATAAACTGGAGAGTAGGGATATTCCGATGATCAGTCCAAACTATCTCAGTGGACTGCTCCTGTCTAATGCCGGGCTGCCTTTAACCGGTTATCAGACCTTCTTAGAAAACCTGCGCAAAACACTACCTGTTATTACCGGAAATATATACATAGATAAGGATGGAAATTATCACCAGTTTTCAGAAGATTCCTATAGCGAACTGCTGAATCAGTACTCTATTTTACAGTATAATCATCTAAGCGACGGGAAAAACCGGGTCAATGATTTTTTTGGCTAATGCCATCATTACTTGATCAACCTGTGAGGGGGGATCGGAATCCCATGTCACCCGGATCAGACTGTTTTGATCTTTATAACAAATTAATAGAAGAGTACAAAAAGTCCTTATTGTCGATAAATTAGGAAAAATAAAAAAAATTCAAAAAATGCTTGCATAATTTGGCAGCTTATGATAAAATTATTTTCGTTGAGAGGAACATATCAACGTAAGCCGGCGTGTCGGAATGGCAGACGAGGCAGACTCAAAATCTGTTGTGGGCAACCACGTATGGGTTCAAGTCCCATTGCCGGCAGTTTTATCATTTTTCTTGAAAAGCACCTGTATATGGTGTCTTTTTTTTGCTCTGAAATAGATGGTTTATAGTAACCAGGCGTTACAGAAAGGAAACACTATGCAATATACAATTCCACACTATTTTAAAAAATTTAAGTGCACAGCATCTGCCTGTCCGGACACCTGCTGTGCCGGATGGGAAATTGTGATCGATGAGAAATCAGTCAAAAAATATAAAAAAGTAAAAGGTCCCTTCCGAAACAGGCTGCATAATTCCATTGACTGGAAGAACACGGTATTTAAACAGTACCGCCGCCGGTGTGAATTCTTAAATGATGAAAACCTGTGTGATATTTATAAAGAAGCAGGTCCTGCAATGTTATGTAAAACCTGTCGAACCTACCCCAGGCATGTGGAAGAATACGAAGGACTGCGGGAAATCTCTCTGTCGCTTTCCTGTCCACCCTGTGCAGAACTGATACTTGGATGCAAAGAAAAAATCCGGTTTTTAACACTGGAAAAAGAGAGCAGTCAGGAAGAATATGAAGATTTTGATTTTTTGTTATTTACCAAACTCATGGATGCCAGGGATAGTATTATCCGTATTTTGCAGAACCGCAACCTGGACTATACCGTCCGAATGGCCATGGTACTGGCTTTCAGCCACGACCTGCAGTCCCGCATAGATCGTAATCAGCTTTTCACCATAGAGGAAGTGATTAACCGGTATCAGGGTGAGAAAGCAATTTCATTTTTCCAGAATAAGCAGTCAGAATATAAAAAACTGGCGAACGAACGCGGAATTACCATGAAAAACATGTTTCATATTTTTGATCAGCTGGAAATATTAAGAAAAGACTGGCCGGAATTCATAGAAAGCATTCAAGACAGCCTCTTTGCCCGGGACGAGTCTGCCTATCCGTATAACCGCAGACTATTTTTGGAAAGTATTGGCTATCAAAGCGATACCCGGGACGACTGGTCATGCTGGTGCGAACAATTGATGGTTTATTTTATCTTTACTTATTTCAGCGGTGCAGTATATGACCGGGAAGCCTATTCTAAAATGAAATTAGCAGTAGTCAGCACCCTGCTGATTCAGGAGATGGCGCAGGCTCTGTGGCAAAGCCGGATCAAAGAGCTGGAATTTTCCGATTTCACACGAACAGCACAACGATATTCCCGGGAAATCGAGCATTCCGACCTGAACCTGAACCGGCTGGAAGAAATATTTATGGAAGATGAGACATTTGACCTGGAAAATTTGCTGCTTTGTATTTTTAACTAAAAAAAGCGGAAAATACTTTCAAAATACGAATACGTTAAAGAATAAAAATTTATTTTAAAATACACTTGACTTTAAAAAATTGGTAAGTTATACTAATTAAACAATTTGCTTGAATTAATATAAAAATTAGAAGAAAGGAGGCAGGCAAAATGAGAAACTTTAAATTAAACGTAATAATAACATTCATAAATAATCGCATTTCAGTGAATCAAAATATGAATAATCAGCGGACATTTTGTCTGCCTTTTCAATGAATATCGTAATTTTAATGAGGGAGTATGTCTGTTGAGATATCCTGCATTTCTACGATAGGAATAGAATAAGGTCAGTTAAAAAGCGTCTCTGGTCGTTCAGAGGCGCTTTTTTGCTGTGTCGGAAACGGCACATAATAAAGTAACTACTCATAGCAGTACAGCTCATGACACCATGACATAACGCTGCACGAAACGAATTTATAATGGAGGGGAACAGATTTATGGAAAGGAATCAGACAGGAAAGGTGCGCCTCATCGCCCGTTTCCTGAAAGGAAATTTACACTTGTTTGTATTTGCACTGGTATTTTCAATGTTGAATACCATCTTTAACTCATTGACACCTCAGATTGTGCGAATCTCTGTTGACTCGGTAATCGGGGGAGCAGACTGGCAGCTGCCAAAAAGGCTGGTTGACTTTCTGCATCTTGAACAGCTGTCCGGTACCGGCAGTAAAGCACTGTTGGCAGCGGCGGCTGCTGTTATGGTAACCGCAGTCATGTCCGGGATTTGCAGCTATTTCAGTAAAATGGGCATAGCAAAAGGCTCGGAGTCCTTTGTAAAAAGTATCCGTGACCAATTATATGCCCATATACAAAAACTTCCGTTTTCCTGGCATGTGAAACATCAGACCGGAGAAATTATCCAGCGGTGTACATCGGATGTGGAGGTTGTCCGGAATTTTGTCTGTAATCAAATGGTAGAAGTGTTTCGAACCAGTTTTTTAATCGCTTTATCCATGGGCATTATGTTTTCCATGAATGTGAAAATCTCCCTGGTGGCACTTTGCTTCATCCCCGTTATCATGGGATACTCGGGATTTTTCTATGCGAAGATAGCAAAAAGATTCTTAAAAGCAGATGAAGCAGAAGGAGAGTTATCCAGCGTAGTTCAGGAGAATCTCACCGGAGTCCGGGTCGTCCGGGCATTTGGACGGGAAAAATTTGAAATTGACCGTTTTGATCATAAAAACGAAGCCTTTGCAAGCCTGTGGATTCGTCTGGGACGTCTGATGAGTGCCTACTGGGGAATCGGAGACTTAATCACTGGGCTTCAGATTCTCACCGTGATCTGTGTAGGTGTTACCGTCGCCGTAAACGGACAAATTACCCTTGGGGAATTCCTGGCATTTGTATCCTACAATGCCACCATGGTATGGCCCGTCCGAGGGCTTGGCAGAATACTTTCCGAAATGAGCAAGGCGGGTGTATCCATAGAAAGGGTTGCTTATATTCTGGATGCCAAAGAGGAACAGGACAATCCAAATGTGGAAAACGGACCAATGAACAGGGACATTCATTTTGAAAATATTAACTTTTCTTACGGCACAGGATATCCCATTTTAAAAAATGTGGATTTTACCATTCCTGCCGGAAGCACCTTTGCCATACTGGGAGGAACCGGAAGTGGAAAATCAACGCTGATGCATCTGTTGAACAGGCTCTATGACCTTCCAGAAGAATCCGGAAGGATAACGGTTGGCGGCATGGACATAGCTAAAATGAGCCGTGAATATCTACGAAAAAATATTGGTATGGTTTTGCAGGAACCCTTTTTATTCTCCAGGGCAATCCATGAAAATATAGCCATTGCCAATGAAGATGTCTGTCATGAATCCATTCAAGAAGCCGCCAGAATTGCATGTGTGGATGACGCAATCCAACATTTCACCAACGGATATGATACCATAGTGGGAGAACGTGGCGTTACATTATCCGGAGGCCAAAAGCAAAGAGTGGCAATCGCGCGTATGCTGATGCAGAAAGCTCCCATCATGGTATTTGATGACTCCCTCTCTGCTGTAGATGCCGAGACCGATGCAAAAATCCGTGAGGCATTGCAGGACCAGATGGGAAAAGCAACTGTAATCTTAATCTCACACCGTATCACTACATTGATGCAGGCTGATTGCATTCTGGTCCTGGATGACGGCAGTGTGGCACAAATGGGTACCCATGAAGAACTGATTGCACAAGAAGGCATCTATAAAAACATCTACGATATACAGATGAACAATGATGATCGTCTGTTACTGGAAGGAGGGGCAATATGAGCTACGAAGAGCAGGAATTTACAAAATCATTTGATATAAAGATCTGGAAAAAGATCCTGCCGTTTTTAAAACCATATAAAAAGATTTTTATTATGATCATTGCACTGAACTTATTCTGCTCACTGGTGGATATCGCACTGCCATTGTTTCAGCGCTTTGCTATTGATCATTTTATTGAAAAAAACACAATCGACGGTATTGCAGGGTTCGCAGTCGTTTACGCCATTGTGATTCTGCTTCAGACATTAAGTGTTATCTTCTTTACAAGAGGCAATATGAAAGTGGAAATGAAAGTGGGCAGAGATTTAAAGAGAGCATGCTTCGTACATCTTCAGACATTGTCATTTTCTTATTACAATGTAACACCGGTTGGCTATATCCTTGCCAGAGTCATGAGTGATACAAACCGTATCGCAGGTCTGGTAGCCTGGAATCTGATTGATGTTTTATGGGCATCCACCTATGTGTTTGGCGTATTTATAGCCATGCTGATCCTGAACTGGCAGCTGGCGCTGCTGGTAATTATCATCGTCCCTGTAATTGCACTGCTGACCGTCTATTTCCAGAATAAGATTCTGACCTGGAACCGGAAAGTCCGCAAAATTAATTCGAAAATTACAGGATCCTACAACGAAGGCATTATGGGTGCAAAAACATCCAAAACCCTTGTAATTGAAGATAAAAATTATGATGACTTCCAGGGAATCACGGATGAAATGAAAACCGCTGGAGTACGTGCCGCCAGATTAAGTGCCGTTTATATACCGCTGGTTATGCTGTTTAGTTCCCTGGCAACGGCTCTGGTTCTGGCTAAAGGTGGAAATATGGTATTAAAGAACCTTTTGATGATCGGAACCCTGTCCGCCTTTACATCCTATGCAGTTGGGATCTTTGAGCCTATACAGCAGCTTGCCAGAAATATTGCAGATATTATCTCCGTACAGGCAAATATAGAACGCGTTGCCGGTTTACTGGATCAGGAACCACAGATCGTGGATTCAAAAGAAATCACAGATAAATATGGGGATTCTTTCTATCCGAAAAAAGAGAACTGGGAGAAGCTGCAGGGAGAGATTGAATTTAAAGATGTATCTTTCCATTATCCGGATGGTAACGAAGAAGTATTAAGCCATTTTAATCTGAAGATACCAGAGGGAACCACGGTGGCAATAGTAGGAGAGACAGGAGCCGGGAAAAGTACGCTGGTCAATCTTGCCTGCCGATTTTTTGAACCAACCCAAGGACAGATTCTCATAGACGGGAAAGATTACCGGGAGCGCAGTCAGTTATGGCTTCACAGCAACATTGGATATGTCCTGCAGAATCCCCACCTGTTCTCCGGTACTGTCATGGAAAATATCCGTTACGGTAACTTAGAAGCAACTGATGAACAGGTAATTGCTGCTGCCAAAGCTGTATCCGCTGATCTGGTGGTAGACAAACTGGAAAATGGCTATCAGAGCGATGTAGGTGAGGGCGGTGACCGCCTGTCTACCGGTGAAAAACAGCTGATTTCTTTCGCACGGGCAGTTCTGGCTGATCCCAGAATCTTTGTATTAGATGAGGCAACTTCATCCATTGATACACAGACAGAACAGTTGATCCAAAATGCAACCATGCAGCTGCTGGAGGGAAGAACTTCCTTCTTAATCGCCCACAGGCTGTCCACCATCCGTAAAGCAGATGTGATTCTGGTTGTAAAGGATGGAAAAATTATCGAACAGGGAAAACATCTAGAACTGTTGAAAAAGAAGGGTTATTATCATGACCTTTACAGTAAACAATTCCAGGAAGAGTCTTCCCGAAAAATATTGGCATAAAGTATTGACGATAAATATAAGCATTCACGTAATGTATCCTATTTAATATTGGGGCTGAAGTTTCAGCCTCATATTTCATACCTTTAAATTAATAATAATTATCATTATCGGAAAAACTATTGACGAGCTTTCCTACACATGTTAAAATGCAATTAAGTTAGCAGTAACTAACTATAATAATTCATAAGATCAGCATTTTTTGGAATAATACAAGCTGACTATAATTTAAAATATGAATATCTAAGGAGGAAACAAATTATGTCATTAATTGGAAGAGATGTAAGTGATTTTAAAGTACAGGCATATGTAGGAGGTGAATTTAAGGAAGTAACGAAAAATGATATTATGGGAAAATGGTCGGTATTCTTTTTCTACCCGGCAGATTTTACTTTTGTGTGCCCTACAGAGTTAGAAGACCTGGCAAATAAATATCAGGAGTTTAAAAATATCAATTGTGAAATTTATTCCGTATCCTGCGACACCCATTTTGTTCATAAAGCATGGCATGATGTTTCAAAAACGATCCAAAAGATCCAGTACCCGATGCTGGCAGACCCCACTGGAGAATTAACAAGAGATTTTGATGTCATGATTGAAGAAAACGGACTTGCGGAACGCGGCAGCTTTATCATCAATCCGGAAGGAAAGATTGTAGCTTACGAAGTAATCGCCGGAAACGTGGGACGTAATGCAGATGAATTATTCCGCCGGGTGCAGGCATCCCAGTTTGTTGCAGAGCATGGCGACCAGGTGTGCCCGGCAAAATGGCAGCCTGGTGCAGAGACACTGAAACCAAGCCTGGAGCTTGTGGGACTGATTTAATATGGAAGCGTTATATGATGTGATTATAGTAGGCGGAGGGCCGGCAGGCCTCTCTGCCGCTATCTATATGGCGCGTGCCAGGTATCGGACACTGGTGATTGAAAAAGAAAAATTTGGCGGACAGATCACCATTACTTCGGAAGTGGTAAACTATCCGGGCATTCCAAGTATCAGCGGCAGTGAACTGACCGATGGAATGCAAAAGCAGGCAGAAGCATTTGGTGCAGAATTTCTGCTGGCAAATGTGGAACATCTGAGCTTGGATACGGATATTAAAACCGTTACAACAGACCGGGGCGAGAAAAAGGCTCTGGGTATCATACTGGCAACCGGTGCAGCCCCAAGGAAAATTGGGTTTCCGGGAGAGCAGGAATTTCAAGGAAGAGGAGTTGCTTATTGTGCAACCTGCGACGGAGAATTTTTTACCGGAAAAGATGTTCTGGTTGTAGGCGGAGGTTTCGCAGCTGTGGAAGAAGCGATCTTCCTTACCAAATATGCGAGGCAGGTGCTTATACTGGTTCGAGGCGATTCTTTTTCCTGTGCAAAGTCTGTATCAGACGAATTAGATCACTACGATAAAATTCAGGTTCTGTTTCATACGGAAATCAAAGAAGCAGGCGGAGAAGGCAAGCTTCAATATGCATTGTTATACAATAACCGGACCGGGGAAACCAGACGGTTTGAACCGGAGGACGGCAGTTCCTTCGGCATTTTTGTTTTTGCCGGGTATGCTCCTGCGAACAGTTTATTCAAAGATGTCGTAGAAGTTGATGACCATGGCTATCTGATCACCGATATAAATCATAAAACGAATATAGACGGCGTTTACGGTGCAGGTGATGTCTGTGTAAAAAATCTCCGTCAGGTAGTAACAGCAGTTGCAGATGGTGCAAAAGCAGCAACCGCTCTCGAAAAACATGTTTCCGAAGTCCACGAACGAAATCAAATACCGCCTATTCCCATGCCCGTTGCTGCGCGGATAAAAAATGGACAGACTTTGGAAGCAGATAAACAGCCGGAACAAAATACGGAGGAATCGAATGGCGCATTTATTCCCGCTTCCATGCGGGACCAGTTAAAACCATTATTTGAAAAGTTTCATAAAATGATTCTTTTAAAGGCATTTCTGGATCAAAGCCCCATATCCCGGGAAGTGGAAGGGTTTGTACGGGAAATGGCATCCCTGACATCCTGGATCCAAGCAGAAATTCTACATGATGCATCTGCCATACAAATTCCTTCCATAGAAATATGTGATCGTTCAGGTGTATCTCTGGGCTTCCGGTTCCACGGAGTACCGGGGGGACACGAATTTAATTCATTTATTGTTACTTTATATAATGCAGCCGGACCGGGTCAGATGATTGACGAACGGATACTCGCGAGGATACGTGCAATTTCCGATCCTGTTAAAATAGAGATTGCAATTTCCCTTTCCTGTACCATGTGTCCGGATTTAGTCATGGCCGCTGGCAGGACAGCTATTGAAAATAAAAATATCCAGTGTGATGTCTTTGATATCAATCATTTTCCTAAGCTAAAGGAAGATTATCAGATTATGAGCGTCCCCTGCATGATAATCAATCAGGAACATGCGTATTTTGGTAAGAAAAGCATTGAAGAAATATTAGGTCTCATAGCGGAAACCAGATAATATACTGATACAGTAATGCCTGAAGGCAATTACTGTATCAGTCATAGTGACAGAAAGAGGTGCGGTATGAATCATTTAGAAATAGAAAAAGTAATTGGAAGGGAAATTATTGATTCCAGAGGAAATCCAACCGTAGAAGCGGAGGTACATCTTAAGGATGGAACCATAGGAAGAGGTGCCTCTCCAAGCGGAGCCTCCACCGGAATCTTTGAAGCATTGGAACTTCGAGACAATGACAATGCTCGTTTTAAAGGTAAAGGCGTTCAAAAAGCAGTAGAGAATATTAACAGAACTATTAATCAGGCAATCTCCAATATGGATGCCGGTGATATTTATAAAATCGACCATGCAATGATAGCGGCAGATGGAACCGATGATAAATCAAATCTTGGAGCCAACGCAATTCTTGCCGTCTCCATCGCCTGTGTACGCGCAGCCGCCCTTTCCCGGAAAATACCCCTGTATCAATTTCTTGGCGGGATCAACGGAAATAAACTGCCGGTGCCTATGATGAACATACTGAACGGAGGTGCGCACGCATCCAATACGGTTGATGTACAGGAGTTTATGATCATGCCCGTTGGCGCTCCAAGCTTCAAAGAAGGGCTTCGCTGGTGTACAGAAGTATTCCATACACTGGCATCCATATTAAAGTCTAAAGGATTGGCTGTTTCCGTTGGAGATGAAGGAGGATTTGCGCCGGATCTTTCCAGCGATGAAGAAGCCATCCAGTATATATTAATGGCAGTGGAAGAGGCGGGATATCAACCCGGAAAGGATTTTGTACTGGCGATTGATGCGGCTTCCAGTGAATGGAAAGGTGAGACTCCTGGCACTTATCTGCTTCCAAAGTGCAAGAAAACCTTCACATCCCAGGAACTTATTGCCCACTGGAAGATGCTTTGTGAAAAATATCCCATTTATTCCATTGAGGACGCCTTAGATGAAGAAGACTGGCAGGGCTGGCAGCTCCTTACAAAAGAGCTGGGAAGTCAGGTTCAGTTAGTAGGCGATGATCTCTTTGTCACCAATACCAAACGCTTGAAAAAAGGTATTGAAATGGGCTGCGGTAATTCTATTTTGATTAAACTTAACCAGATCGGAACGGTATCGGAAACGCTGGAAGCCATCAAAATGGCTCAACAGGCAGGCTATACGGCAATTGCCTCACACCGCTCCGGAGAAACGGAAGATACAACTATTGCGGATCTTGCAGTTGCCCTCTCAACCGGGCAGATCAAAACCGGAGCACCAAGCAGAAGTGAGAGAGTTGCAAAGTATAACCAGCTCCTTCGCATTGAAGAAGAACTGGGGAATGATGCTGTGTATCCCGGTATTCATGCATTTAACAGGTATTAAATATAATTGATACGAAAAAGCAGGGCGAAATGGATTTAACGTATACCATTTTGCCCTGCTTTTTAATCAGTTTTTAGATCGCTTCTTTTGATGTGCCTGTTAATCTGCCTGTTTCTTATCCTGTTTATCAAAAATTTTCAATGTTTCCTGAAGCTGTTTATCCTTTTCCAGCGCAATATTAGCTTCTGCTGCCTGTTCTTCATCCGCTTCTATCACGACATCCGGTTCCAGACCTTTACCCTGGATCGAATATCCGCTTTTTGTGAAATAACTGGAAATGGTAAGTTTCACGGCTGTACCGTCTTCTAATGGAATAAGATTTTGTACAATTCCTTTACCGAAAGAAGTAGTACCGGCTAATGTCCCCCATTTATAATCCCGGATTGCGCTTGCAAATACTTCTGCCGCACTGGCTGAATTTCCATTCATTAATACCACTGTCGGCAATTTGACTTCATGACCATCCGCTCCGGATATTTCATCCAGGCGGGTGCCATTTTTATCTTCCGTATATACAATCAATCCATCGGGAAGAATATAATCCAGCATGGAAACAACGCTGTCCAAAAGTCCGCCCGGACAATTACGGAGATCATAAACAACTTTTTCCATTCCCTGTTTCTGAAGATCATCAATTGCATTCTTAAACTGGTCAACTGTCACTTCATCAAACTCGCTGATCGCAATATACCCGACTTTATCCGGAAGCATTTGATAACGAATCGTATCTACTTTTATTTTTTGACGCTTCATGGTTAATTCCAGAGTTTCATCTGTGGATTCACGGAAAACAGTAATCTTAACGTCAGTTCCTTCTTCCCCTGATATCATTTCAACGATCTTGTTTAGATCGGTTCCGGTTACATTGATGTCATCTACGCCCATAATAATATCATCTGTCAGCATACCTGCGCCTTCAGCCGGACTATTTTCATAGACTTTAGCAATACTTGTCTGTTTTGTTATATAGTGCTGGTTAACCAGTACGCCAATGCCGCAGTAATTGCCGGAAGAAGATTTTTTCATAGATTCAAAATCTTCTTTATTATAGTAAGCCGAATAAACATCATCCAGCCCATACAGCATTCCTTTGTAAATCCAGTCCTCAACCTGTTCACTATTCTCATCAAAGTAATAATACTTGTCGATTAGATTTTGAATAGTACTGATCTTATTAGCTATGCGGGACACATCCAGCTCATTCGATTTTCCGGATTCAGTTCCATTCTCACTTTCCGTGGCAGCCAGTTGAGTTCCATTAGTTTCCCCAGCCACCGACCTGGAATCCCATGCCTTACTGTTCGTATAAATCAATAAAGACATTATACAGATGATCCCCATCGCTGCGGCTCCTGTTATAATGCCTTTCCAATAAGAATTTTTATGTTCCCTATTCTTATCCTCCATGTTTTGTCCTCCTTACAATCTCTATATTCAGTGTGTTACTAGTAGTCCATTGCTTTAAAATTTGGCGGTACTAGTAGCTATACCCGTTAAATATTTTAAGTATACAGGGATTTATCAGGAGAGTCAATGCAAATTACTTAAAAAACACTTTATATCCTACCATCAGATCCACCATCCGGTTGTAACTTTTAACACCGTCTGACTGACCATTTGCTTTTAAATAAGTATCGTTCATTTTCACAGCAGCCTTTGCCACTTTTGTATCATAGCGTTTCCAAAAGCTATTATTGGCAGTAAGGTCTGCTTCTATAATCGGGTTCAGCTGTCTGCGTATTCTTTTGTAGGCTTCTTTATCCGATCTGCTTAGCACATTCATACTGGAGATCCAGGCGGTAAGACTGCCACTATAACGGAATTCCGGAACATCAGATTTTTCACATGCCAGATATGCAATAAAATTTGCTTCATCCTCCTGCATAAACCCTTTTAAGTGGGAGAGTTCATGACACGCAGTAAATGGGATATTATAGGGAAGCATATCTCCATTGTAGTTCGCTTCAATTGTAAAGGGAGAATAAATACCGCTTAAGCTCTGAACAGATAAAATACCGGATGCCCATAATTTTTTCGGTCTTGGGTAGTAATCCGACAATCCGATATAAGATTTACTGATCTCTTTCATAGCCTCTACTGCCTGACTCTGAACGGCAGTGTCAACTATGCAGATACCTTCCGTGTTGCGTTTTACCATTCCTGCCCACAGATTTACTTCTACCGTTAAATCCTCACACAGAATAGCCAGATCGGATGAGGTGTAGGAAATGACCTCAAAACCATTGTGCTTTGAAAAAGATACTCTCTGATAATTAATACCGCAGTTAATCGTATATAAAAAAAAGAGGATTGCGGTTCCGTGTACCAAGTATAAAAGGCCTATGTAAATATGTAATAATTTTTTCTTTTTGCGGACCACTTGAAAAATGAAGATGAAAACTTGAATAATACAGACAGTTAAAGCAATATAGAGGAAAATTTCTACTAAAGAAAACGGAAATATGGATTCCAATCGCCCGATACTGTTGACCAGAACCGGATAAATCGTTGCCGAATACCACTCCGCAAATCCTTTGTATTCTTTTGCCAGAAATAGCAAAAAAAGGCTAAAAACGAATAATAACATACTTCCAGATAATTGTAACAGTTTTTTGTTGTCATCTACTCTGATTTCTCCCATAATTTGCCCACCTATCACAAAAATTCTAATAATTATATTTTAGCAAAATTCGACAAATTTTTCTACTAAAAATGGAAATGTTCATACAATGTTTACATGTTAATATTTACCATCCATATACTCGTATTTTATGGTCAAATGTAATAAAAAAAGTACTAAAAATCATAAAATATTACCCTTGTGGAACCAAAAGAAAGAGTACTATAATGATAACATACAGAAGATGGAAAGGAGGTAAACTGATGACAAAGATGCCCGTTAATTTTCAGAGTCCTGAGGACATCATAAAATTTGTAAATATCGTAAGCGGTTATGATTATGATGTGGATTTAAAGTGTGGACACTACGTGGTGGACGCGAAATCCCTGGTCAGTGCATTTACGCTGAGTAATTCCACTAATATTGAGATGCAGATCCATGGCGATGATTGCAACGAATTGTTAGTCCATGTTGCCGAATATCTATGCAATTAGTAATAGAAATAGGAATGTCATTTGGTTAATGTTTAAAAAGCAGCATAAATCAGATCGGCATTCTTATTTTTTTGCGGTTTTATATAAATACGTAACTTGAAAAAATTGTGGACAAACCCTGAATTTATTTGTATGATATGCTATAGTGTATTTGATAGGCGTTGATACAGATGCCTAGGGGCAGCCATTAAAGTTGCCGGATATTTACATAAGAATATTATATAGAAGGAACAAAGGAGAAATTTTATGCTTCATATCGTCATATGTGATGATGAACCCATTATTGCCGAGAAAATTAAAAATATCATAGTAAGTCAAATGGCTGATACGAATGAAGATTATCAATTAACTGCAAAATATAACGGAAATGATCTGCTTGCTTTTGTATCAGAAAACCAGGCAGATCTAATTTTTCTGGATATTGATATGCCCGAAATCTCAGGTATGGAAATTGCATCACAGCTTTATCAGTCAGGAATCAGCAACCGCATTGTCTTTGTAACCAGCCATGCAAATCTGGTTTTCGACACTTTTAAGTATCACCCGTTTCAATTCATAAGAAAAGAGTATATGGAAACAGAATTGCCGGAAGTATTAAACGGCTTTCTCGACCTGAACACCGATGAGAACGAGGTACTGGAGATTACAGATGCTGACGGTATACACCTCATTCCCATCAAGCAGATTTTATTTATGGAAAAGATGGACAGAAAAATCGCAATTATCTGCAACAATGATAAGACCTTTCAGGTCTGGGCTTCGCTGCGGGATTTTGAGAAAAATTATGCCAAAAATGGGCTGTGCAGAATTCATAATGGCATTATGGTGAATTTGAAATATGTATCAAGCATCGAGAATGATACCGTGATTATGGAAAATGAAATCGAGCTGCCAATGAGCAGAAGCCGTAAGAAGGATGTGAAACAGCGGTTTATTGCATATATGAGGGGACGATAAATGGAAATTCTTTATACAGTTACTAAATTTTTAGCCAGTCCGATTGAAAATTTTATGATTTTATATTTTGTGGTTAAATATCTGGGATTAAAAGACGACTCTATATCTAAGAAAATAGGCGGAGTGTTAGCTGTCATATTGATAATACTAATTGCACAATTTACAGGAACTTTTTATAGAAGTGATGTAATCCTTCCCATTATGGCTATCTTAGTTCTATGGATTTATTGCAGATGGGCATTAGACGGGAGCGCAATTCTTCAGATGTTATGCTGCTTTACCCCTTTCATTATGTTAACGCTGATTAATACATTTATCTATCAATTAGTTGCAATGTCTTTTAATATAAGTGTACATGCTTTATTAACTTCAGAATCATATATTTTGATCTGGGTATTTATTATATCTAAAGTATTATTATATGTATTTATCCAGGTAATATTACGTGTAATGAAACGTAGCAAATTAAACCTTAGGAAACGAGAGTGGTTTACATTTTTGATCGTATTTCTCGTTTCATTTATAACGGATTTAGCTTTGTATTTAATGGTTCGAAACAATCCTACCGACGAAGCTATGAATATTAAAGCTCTTATCATTTTAATTGGTATTATCATCATTGATATTTATATCTATCATTCTATACTAACATTAAGTCAGGAAAACCAGGACATTTTACATATGGAATTAACAGAATTGAAATGCAAAGAGTTGGAAAGACAGTTATTTCAGATTAAAGATGCTGAAAATAGAGAATCCAAGATGCGGCATGATTATAAAAATCACCTTGCCTGTATACAAACACTATTATTTGAAGAAAAATATGATACCGTAAAAGATTATGCAAAAAAGGTATCCGACTTTTATCTTCAACAAACTACAGCATCTGAAATCTGCAATAACCACACCATTAATGCCGTCCTGCATGCTAAATCTGATGTTTGCCAGAAATATGGTATCTCTTTGGATATCAAAATAGCTGGTAACGCAAGCATTCTGGATGGCGTTGATACCAGTATTGTTTTATTCAATCTTCTGGATAATGCTATTGAAGCGAATATGCATAACACAGACAAATGGATTTCAATGGAAATGTATCAAGAAAAGAGTTATTTTAATATTTTTGTAAAAAATCCTATTAAAGAATCAGTTTTAAAGAAAAATCCACAGCTATTATCTACAAAAGACACTTCCGGAAAACATGGTCTGGGACATCTAAATGTAGCAGAAGCTGTTAATAAGAACGGAGGTATTGTAGAATATTACGAAAAGGACAATGTATTTATAGCACATATTATGATAAAAATATAATTTGATTACCAGTTAGACAAGAAATCAAACCAACTAGTCAATTCGTATTGAAACTTATAGAATAAATTGGTAAAATCCTATAGAAATGTAGAATTCTATGAAGTTTATAGGGATTTAGGTGATGTTATGATTTCCAAGTGTGCTAATGTGGTGACTGATTTATGTGTCCGGAAGATGATCATTCAAGGCACTGAAAAAGAGGTTTATCAGTATGGGTTTGAGTTAATAATATCTACAATAGTAAATATATTCTGGATATTATTAATTGGTATTATTTCTAATAGGCTTTTTTTAGCTTTAATAGGTTTTTCAATATTTGCATGGATCAGAACTCAAAGTGGCGGTTACCACGCTAGTTCTTATCTAAAATGTAATCTATCATTAATTATTGTATTTGGATTTATCATGGCGTCAGTACGTTTTTTTAAAATTACAGATGTTTATTTTGCCTTTTTTGTACTGGCATACATATATGTTCCACTTTTCATGTGGCAGTTTTCACCTGTTGAAAATCTGGAATCCCCTTTAGACTCTGCTGAACGATCCCTCGTAAAACGAAAAGTATTAATGAGGGTAATAATTTGTGAAGTAGTAGGCATATGCGGATGGTTATTCGGTTACAATGAACTTGCTGTTTTAGTATTGTTTGTTCATGTTGCCGTTATCATATTAATAATCATAGAAATATTGAAAAGGAGGCGATTAAATGAAAGCCAATATTAAAGAAAACCTGTTAAAAGCTGTTGCAGCAGCTGGACATGCTGTAGCATTAGAAGGTGGAGACTGGCCATCATGGATCGGAATTTACCAGCCATCTAAACCAGAGGCTCTTAAAAAATCTAACGGTAAAAAATCCAAATAGGAAACAAAAATTACCAGTTAGACAAGAATCGAATCCAGTTAGTCAAAAGCTATTGCAATTTTTTCAAAATGAGTTAATATATTGGTGTTCAGACAAATATTAACTCATTATTCTTTTTCGGAAGCTGTCTGATTTGATTACTGTTATCGTTTGAGGGAGTACTGCGTGAAGTGGGGAACGCGTGTATATAAATATATATGAGCGATAATAACGTACGGAAAATTTTTTAATAAACGAACAGTATCAAATCGGCTTCATAATACGCCTCTGTAATATGCCAGACGCCTTTATCTGGGATATTACAGGGGCCATTTTTATTTTGTAATGGCAATTTTGAATAAGGTGTGTTAGAATCATGTAGAACATGTTTGAAAATTCATTTCCAAATACGCCTCGTTTAAATTTTGCCTTTCGGAGGAAAGCATATGGATTGTAAAACTGCCCAGCAGATGATTTTGCCTTATATACAGCGAAAATTAAATGATAAAGAACTTGAAAATTTCATTGAGCATATCAAAGAATGTCCGGAATGCCATGAAGAACTAGAGATTTATTTTACGATCTATTTTGCATTGGAACGTCTGGATGATGAAAGTCATATGAACTACAATATCCAGAAACTTCTGGTTGATGACCTGCATTCTTCGGAGCATCGTGTACACCGCAGAAAGATCATGCGTTTTTACCGGCACTGCTTTATGGCTGTGGCTCAGCTGGCTCTGTTGATCGTACTGTTTACCCAGTTTCAGATGTGGGGCAGCAATAAAACAATTCAGCAGACAACAATCTATGAATTTGTCTATGGCAATCCAAAATCCGAAATCGATGAAAATTTAAAGGATATACCTCAGATATACCAAATCGAAACTTTGGATACTGAAGAAGCGTCGGACACTGAAAAGAGCAGTGTGAAAAAAACTCCCGAGACGGAAAGTTCTTCCAATACTGCCAGCAAAAAATCCTCAAATAAAAAAAAGAAGAATACAAAGAAAAAGAATGCAAAAAATAAAAGTACTGAGAATCAGACTACAATAGAGTAATTGGAGATATGTATGAGTGAAAAAATTGTTTTAATAGATGGACATAGTATTTTAAACAGGGCTTATTATGGAATCCCGGATCTGACGAATTCAGAAGGACTTCATACCAATGCCATCTATGGATTTTTAAATATCATGTTTAAAATATTATCCGAAGAAAACGCGGATTATCTGGCAGTGGCATTTGACCTGAAAGCCCCTACTTTCCGTCATAATATGTATGCAGAATACAAGGGTACCAGAAAGCCAATGCCTGATGAACTGCGTCAGCAGGTACCGGTGATGAAAGAAGTGCTCCAGTCAATGGATATTCCTCTCATGCAGCTGGAGGGATATGAAGCGGATGACCTCTTGGGCACAGTAGCAAAAAAGATGGAAAAAGAGGGACTCATAGTCTCCATCGTATCCGGTGACCGGGACATGCTGCAGCTGGCAACCGATCAGATCAAAATCCGTATTCCTAAGACGAAGCGGACCGGTACAGAAGTAGAAGATTACAATACCAAGGACGTGATTGAAAAATATCAGGTTACACCTCTTCAGATTATCGAGTTAAAGGCTTTGATGGGTGATGCTTCTGACAATATCCCGGGCATACCGGGTGTTGGAGAAAAGACCGCTACAAAATTAATTGTAGAATATGGCTCCATTGAAAATGCCTATGCTCATGTGGAAGAGATAAAACCAAATAAGGCAAAAGAATCCTTAAAAAACCATTATGATCTGGCTGTGCTGAGTAAAGAACTGGCTACCATTAACATAGAAAGCCCTCTGGATTTCTCACTGGAAAGTGCCCGCATTCATAATCTCTATACCCAAAAAGCATTTGAATTGTTTAAACGGCTGGATTTTAAAAATATGCTTTCCAAATTTGACTGTGAAGCACCGGTGAATACCGTGACAGATGTCTTTACAAAAGCAAATGATTTTGGCAAAGTAGAAGAAATCTTTACAAATGCAGGCAAAAACAAGCATGTCGGCATACAGCTTTTCACTGAGAAAAACAGTTTATTCGGATGCTCCCTTTGTTTTGGACCTTCCGATATTTATTTTATTCCCGTTGAAGGATTTATTTCGGAAGATTACCTGATTGGAAAAATACAGGAAATGGTTCAGGCAGTTCCTGCTGTCAGTACCATTAATCTGAAAGAACAGTTAAAATACCTTGCCGTAACCAGAGAACAGCAGCCTAAATTTGCAGATGGAGCCATTGGGGCTTACCTGGTAAATCCGTTGAAAGATACTTACACCTATGAAGATCTGGCAAAAGAGTACCTGGATATGATGGTTCCTTCCAGGGCGGAACTGCTGGGAAAAATGTCGCTCACAGCTGCTGCTGAGGAAAAGGAAACGGAACTGTTAACCTATGCATGTTATGCAGCTTATGTAGCTTATTCTTCCACACCTAAAATCCGGGAACGCCTTGTAGAAATGCAGATGGATCATCTGTTTGACGAAATTGAGATGCCTTTGGTTTATACACTCTTTGATATGGAACAGGAAGGAATTCTGGTGGAGTCAGAAGCCTTAAAAATCTATGGCGAACAGCTGCTGATCCGCATTACAGAACTGGAGAAATCCATTTACGAACAGGCAGGAGAGCAGTTTAATATCAATTCACCGAAGCAGCTGGGTGTTATTTTATTTGAAAAGTTAAATTGCCCCAACGGCAAAAAAACCAAAACCGGATATTCCACTGCTGCAGATGTTCTGGAAAAACTGGCTCCCGATTTTCCAATTGTAACCGACATTTTGGAATACCGCCAGCTTACGAAGTTAAAATCTACCTACGCGGATGGACTTGCCAATTATATCTCTGAGGACGGAAGAATCCACAGCACCTTCAACCAGACAATTGCGGCTACCGGAAGAATCAGCAGCACAGAACCGAACCTGCAGAATATTCCCATCCGCATGGAACTCGGAAGACTCATCCGTAAAGTATTTGTACCAAAAGAGGGATATGTATTCGTAGATGCCGATTATTCCCAGATTGAGTTACGCGTACTTGCACATATCTCAGGGGATGAGACTTTAATAAACGCTTATCAGCAGGCACAGGATATCCACCGCATTACGGCTTCCCAGGTATTCCATATACCTTTTGAGGAAGTAACAGACCTGCAGAGGCGTAATGCAAAGGCTGTAAACTTTGGTATAGTCTATGGCATCAGCTCATTTGGGCTTAGCCAGGATCTGAGTATCACCCGGAAAGAAGCTGCTGCATATATTGAGCAGTACTTCATCACCTATCCCAGAATCAAACAGTTCCTGGATGAAACGGTGGAAGCTGCGAAAAAAGAAGGATATGTAACGACCATGTTTGGCAGAAGACGTCCTGTTCCGGAATTAACTTCCAGTAATTTTATGCAGCGTTCTTTTGGAGAACGTGTAGCCATGAACTCTCCCATACAGGGAACTGCTGCCGATATTATAAAAATTGCCATGATTCGTGTGAATAACAGTTTAAAGGAAAAGGGTCTGAAATCCAGATTGATTCTTCAGGTCCATGATGAACTTTTAATCGAAGCGTCACAAGATGAACTTGAACAGGTTGAGCAGATACTGGAAGCGGAAATGACAGGTGCTGCTGATCTGGCTGTTAAAATGGAGATCGATATGCATACCGGGAATAACTGGTATGAGGCTAAGTAGATAGGAGACAGGTTTACTAATGAAAGTATTAGGAATCACCGGCGGAGTAGGCGCCGGTAAGAGCACCGTTTTAGATTATATTTCAAAAATGTATCATGCCAGAGTCATTCAGGCTGACCAGGTTGGACATCTTCTGATGTCCCCGGGTCAGGTATGTTATTACCGCATTGCAGAATCATTTGGAAGCAGTATTTTGAATGGGGATCAGAATATCAACCGCAGTAAGCTTGCTGATATTGTTTTTGAAAATCCGGAAAAATTACAAAAGCTGAACCGGATTGTCCATCCTGCAGTAAAGGAATATATAGTAAATGAAATCAAAAAAGAACGTGCAGCCGGTAAAGTTCCTTTTGTGGTAATTGAAGCGGCTCTTTTGATTGAAGACCACTATGAGACTATCTGTGACGAATTCTGGTATGTCTATACCTCTGATGATGTGCGCAGAATCAGACTCAAGACGGCACGTGGATATTCGGATGAAAAAGTAAAACAGATTATGAAAAACCAGATGCGTGACAACGTATTTCGCCAGCATTGTCAATTTGTAGTTGACAACAGCAGCAATATTGTAGAAAATACATATGAACAAATTGACAGGGGATTGATAGAACATGAATTTTTGTAGTATAACAAGCGGAAGCAGCGGAAACTGCATCTACGTAGGATCAGAATATGCCAGCTTACTGGTAGACGTTGGCTTAAGCGGCAAGAAAATTGAAGCCGGCTTAAACTCCATTGACCGAAAAACAGCAGAAATGGACGGCATTTTAATTACACATGAACATTCCGACCATATAAAAGGTCTGGGCGTTCTGGCAAGAAAGTATCAGATACCAATCTATGCAACCGGTGGTACCATCAAAGCGATGAAAGCTTATTCACCTCTAGGTAAAGTGGATGAATCTCTTTTTTGTGAGATCTATCCGGATAAGCCATTTTGTATTAAAGATCTGGAAGTAGCGCCATTTTCCATTTCCCACGATGCGGCTGACCCGGTAGCCTACCGTATTAACCATGAACATAAATCCGTGGGTGTAATCACAGATCTGGGACATTATAACGATTACATAGTAGACCATCTTCAGGGACTGGACGGCGTACTTTTAGAAGCGAATCACGATATTAATATGCTTCAGGTTGGAAGCTATCCTTATTACCTGAAACAGCGAATTCTTGGAAACAGGGGGCATCTGTCTAATGAAAATGCAGGACGGCTGCTCTGCCGGATTCTTCATGACGGCATTAAAACCATTATGCTTGGGCATCTCAGCCAGGAAAATAATTATGAGGCGCTTGCATATGAAACGGTCTGCTCAGAAGTGACTTTAGGCGAAAATCCTTATACAGCAAAAGATTTTCCAATCCGCGTGGCACACAGGGATGAGCCAAGTGAATTATTTGCGATATAAAGTCATTCCCCATCTGCAGTCTGCAATTGCGGACAGCAGATGCAGTTACTGTGGGCATCCAAAGGATGTGAACCGTAACATACTGACTTACATATATAGATTAATGTGAAAGAGGACTTCGGTCCCCGAAAGGAGAAGAAATGAAAAAAACAATTATCACAGTCGTAGGAAAAGATACCGTGGGAATCATCGCTAAGGTTTGTACTTTCCTTGCAGAAAACAACGTAAACATCCTGGATATCTCCCAGACAATTGTACAGGGATTCTTCAATATGATGATGGTTACCGATGCAAACAATTCTACAAAGTCTGCGGAAGAACTGGCGAAAGAACTGGAAAAACTCGGCGATGAAATCGGCGTAAGCATCCGCTGCCAGCACGAAGAAATCTTCAACATGATGCATCGAATCTAAAGCGCGCCCCGGTGCCCCAATTTGTCACTATATGAAGAAAGGTAATAATCTGTTATGATAAATTTATTTGAAGTAAGCGAAACAAATAAAATGATTACCCAGGAGAATCTGGACGTAAGAACGATTACTCTGGGTATCAGCCTGTTAGACTGTGTGGATTCCGATCTGGAAAAGTTAAATCAGAAAATCTACGATAAGATTACAACTCTGGCAAAAGACCTGGTTTCTACCGGTAAAGAAATTGAAAGAGAATACGGCATTCCCATTGTGAATAAGCGTATTTCCATAACACCGATTGCTTTAGTGGGCGGCAGCGCATGTAAATCCTCTGATGATTTTGTAACACTGGCAAAAACGCTGGATAAAGCTGCAAAAGAAGTAGGCGTAAACTTTATCGGCGGATATTCTGCTTTGGTCAGCAAAGGAATGACACAAAGTGATGAATACCTGATCCGTTCCATTCCAAAGGCTCTTGCATGTACCGAACGGGTTTGCAGTTCCATTAACCTGGGTTCTACCAAATGCGGTATCAATATGGACGCCGTACGGCTGATGGGTGATATGATTCTGGAAACAGCAGAGTACACCAAAGAAAATGATTCTCTTGGCTGTGCAAAACTGGTGGTGTTTTGCAATGCTCCGGATGATAATCCTTTCATGGCAGGTGCATTCCATGGTGTGACAGAAGCAGATGCCATCATTAATGTAGGTGTCAGCGGTCCGGGTGTTGTGAAGACTGCTTTGGAACAGGTTCGCGGTGAAAGCTTTGAAGTATTGTGCGAAACCATCAAGAAGACAGCATTTAAAGTTACCCGTGTGGGTCAGCTTGTCGCTCAGGAAGCCTCCAAACGTATGAACATTCCTTTTGGAATCATCGATTTATCACTTGCACCAACGCCGGCAATCGGAGACAGTGTTGCAGATATTTTATGTGAAATCGGTCTGGAATATGCCGGAGCACCAGGAACAACCGCAGCACTTGCACTTTTAAATGACCAGGTGAAAAAGGGCGGTGTTATGGCTTCTTCTTATGTAGGCGGACTAAGCGGAGCTTTCATTCCGGTCAGTGAAGACCAGGGAATGATTGATGCTGTTTTAGCAAACGCACTGACCATCGAAAAGTTAGAAGCCATGACCTGTGTATGTTCCGTAGGTCTGGATATGATCGCAATCCCGGGAGATACCAAGTCAACTACCATAGCGGGTATCATTGCAGATGAAATGGCAATTGGTATGGTTAATCAGAAAACGACAGCTGTACGTCTGATTCCGGTTATTGGAAAAGGCGTGGGCGAAATCGTACAATTCGGCGGCTTGTTAGGCTATGCGCCGATTATGCCGGTTAATAAATATGGATGTGATGCCTTTGTCAACCGTAAAGGAAGAATTCCGGCTCCAATTCATAGTTTTAAAAATTAAAATTGTAGTAAACGCTAAAAAATTAGGGCGCGATGCGAAAGAAAATGCATCACGCCTTTTTATTGCTTACGGCAAAATTTTACTCTGACCTTCTTGCCCAAAAACACCCTCAACCTCAGGAGGCTACCGCTGTACAACAATCTGCCTGGTAAATTCATTATAGGAATGATCTTTGAACAAATTCGTGACACCACAGTGATACACCTGAGCACTGTAAATATCACAGTCCAGCATCTTTCCTGCGATATCCGAAAAAGGACTGAGCTCTAAAAGTTCCGATGCATCTGCCATTTTGGTGATAATAGGCAATCGGCTTTTTTTCTTAATTTCCGTGAGCAGTACAGAAGCTTTTTTATGAAACCCCAGAACCCGGATATAACATGCTCCATTGGCGGAAACTACAGACTTCCTTACCATATCCTCTTTAATTCCCAGTAAAATATGCATCAGTGCCCGCCGGATCCGGGTTTCGGTAAACTGTCTGGTTTTTAATTGTGTAATAAAACCCTCCAGACCCTCATAGGAATTCCTCAGATTGTATATTCTTTTAGCCAGATCTTCGGAGACATCAAAAAACTGGGCTAGTTCCTGCCAATCCATTACAGACAAAAGCCGATAGTGCAGCATCTGTGAAAAGTCAGCGCTTTTTACCGGAAAAGCCCGGTTTGATTCCCTTTTTAATATAGCGTAAACTTCATCAGGCACCTGTCCTTTTATTGGATCCGGCAGTTTCCTTCGTTCTTCCAGTATCACCCGCCTTATCGCGGTTGCGGAACTGATGCCGAAATGGAGGGATGGATCGTGGTAACCGCTGGAAATCCGCTCTATGGTAACCGGTTGCATACTGCTATTTAGCTTTTTCAAGGCTTTCAGATATTCGATGCCCAAAATGTTATTGGGTGAATCCAGCACTTCTTTCCACAGGGATACACGGTCCTCCTTTTCACTTCCATACAATGCCGCAAGGCAGGAGAGCAGCGCTTCTTCTCTGGCTGCCGGGAATGATTTGCCTTCAGACAACATGGCTTTTAATGCATTTTTGTATGGAAGGGGCTCTGCTGTCAGAACTTCTGCGATCTCGTCCAGAACCTGAATGTCACCGCACTCACTGCCAAAGCAGATAGCATCTGCAATTCCAAGGGAATCTAACAGGGAAACGGCGCCCAGTGCAAAATACTCCGCACTCCCACAGGCGAAACATGCCGGAATCTCCAGCACCAAATCTGCTCCGCACGCCAATGCCATTTCGGTTCTTGCAAACTTATCTATAATCGCCGGTTCCCCCCTCTGCAGAAAGTTCCCGCTCATAACAACCACCACAAATCCGGCACCTGTTTTTCTCTTTGCCTGCTCTAAATGATATCTGTGTCCATTGTGAAACGGATTATATTCCGTTACCAGTCCAACAACCTTCATATATGTTAATATCCTCCGTTCTGTAAGCACAAAATTGTAATATTTATCTACCGATTATAACACATTCCATACACTTCGTACATCACTCTTGTAACCGCACAGAATTTAATCAGGTACCTTTTTATTCCTTCCAACAAAACGAACAAATCAATACAATCAAAAAATAAACAACAAAATGCAAAAGCCAATTTTTAAAAAAGTTATCAAAAACCAAAAGGTTTGACTCCAAAAAACGGTCTGTCAGACGAAAAAACTCCTTCGGATATCAAAAGTTTATCCAAAAATACAATTTTATCCCCGGTGTATGGAAAAAGATACACCATAACGGTTGAAATTAGCCATTTATGGGGCTATAATTAAAAAGAATGAAAGGTTGTTAAACATTGTTAAAATATTAATTAACTTGTATGCCCATATGGTATCATGTATAATATTTTTATGACGGTTTTGGGACCTAAAACACGAAAGGAGTCAGAAATCATGGGATTTATTGACGTAATCAAAGAAAGAGCGAAATCAAACAAAAAAACGATTGTACTGCCGGAAACAGAAGACCGCAGGACATATGAAGCAACTGCCCAGATCTTAAAAGAAGGCGTTGCAAATGTAGTTCTGGTAGGCAGCGAAGAGTCAGTTAAAAAAGGCAGCGAAGGATTAGACATTACAGGAGCTATTATCGTAGATCCTGCAACTTCAGATAAGACAGCAGGCTACATAGACAAGCTTGTAGAATTGAGACAGAAAAAAGGCATGACACCGGAACAGGCAAAGGATATTTTATTAAACCAGTACCTGTACTATGGCGTTATGATGGTTAAAATGGGGGATGCAGACGGTATGGTATCCGGAGCATGTCACTCTACCGCAGATACATTAAGACCATGCCTTCAGATTTTAAAAACAAAACCAGGTACAAAGTTAGTATCCGCATTCTTCCTGATGGCAGTACCAAACTGCGAATATGGTGCAAACGGCACATTTATTTTCGCAGATGCAGGATTAAACCAGAATCCAAATCCGGAAGAACTGGCAGCAATCGCAGCTTCTTCTGCAGAATCCTTCCAGTTATTAGTAGAAGAGGAACCGATCGTGGCTATGCTTTCCCATTCTACCATGGGAAGTGCAAAACATGCAGATGTTGACAAAGTAGTAGAAGCAACCAGAATTGCAAAAGAACAGAACCCAGATCTGAAATTAGACGGTGAATTCCAGTTAGATGCTGCAATCGTACCTAGCGTTGGCGCTTCCAAAGCTCCTAACAGCCCGGTAGCAGGTAAAGCAAACGTATTGCTGTTCCCAGACCTGGATGCAGGAAATATCGGATACAAATTAGTACAGAGACTGGCAAAAGCAGAAGCTTACGGACCTGTAACACAGGGTATTGCAAAACCGGTAAATGATTTATCCCGTGGATGCAGCGCTGAAGATATCGTTGGGGTTGTTGCAATTACAGCTGTTCAGTGCCAGGCTCAATAGGAAGATTTTACCTACATAATTATATGGAAGTTCTAAAAGAATATAATAAATGAAAAGAAAACCAATGGAGGTATTTTTTAATGAACGTATTAGTTATCAACTGTGGAAGTTCATCTCTTAAGTATCAGTTAATCAACTCTGATACAGAAGATGTATTGGCAAAGGGGCTTTGCGAAAGAATTGGAATCGAAGGAAGCAGACTGGTTTACCAGCCAAAGGGCGGAGAAAAAGAAATTACCGAAAGCCCGATGCCGACTCACAAAGAAGCAATCAAAATGGTACTGGATGCATTGGTAAATGACAAGACCGGCGTAATTGAAAGCCTGAAAGAAGTAAAGGCCGTAGGACACAGAATCGTACACGGCGGCGAGAAATTTGCTTCCTCTGCAGTCATTACAGAAGATATGTTAAAAGCAGTGGAAGAGTGTAATGACCTTGCACCTCTTCACAATCCTGCAAACTTAATCGGTATTCGTGCGTGCCAGGAATTAATGCCTGATGTACCGATGGTTGGTGTATTCGATACTGCATTCCATCAGACAATGCCTGAAAAAGCATATATGTATGGTCTGCCTTACGAATATTATGAAAAATACAAAGTTAGAAGATATGGTTTCCACGGAACATCCCATAATTTTGTATCCAAAGAAACAGCAAAATTCTTAGGACTTGATATCAACAATTCCAAAATTATTGTCTGCCATTTAGGTAACGGAGCATCCATATCCGCTGTATTAAACGGCAAATCCATCGATACTTCCATGGGATTGACTCCTCTTGAAGGACTGGTAATGGGAACACGTTCCGGTGACATTGATCCGGCTATCTTAGAGTTCCTGTCCAAAAAAGAAAATATGGACATTGATGACTTAATGAACATGTTAAATAAAAAATCCGGCGTTTATGGTTTATCCGGAATCTCAAGTGATTTCCGTGATCTGGAAAATGCTGCTGAAGAAGGAAATGAAGCTGCTATCCTTGCAAGAGCCGTATTTAATTACCGTGCCGCAAAATATATCGGCGGATACGTAGCTGCCTTAAATGGTGTTGATGCAATCGCATTTACAGCAGGTCTGGGTGAAAATGACTCTCTGGTACGCCGTGATATCATTGCATATCTTGGATACCTGGGCATTACTTTAGATGCAGAAGCAAACAAAGCAAGAGGCAAGAAGACTCTGCTTTCCACACCGGATTCTAAGGTTAAAGTTGTTCTGCTTCCTACCGATGAAGAACTTGCAATCTGCAGAGAAACCGTTGCACTGATTTAGTTATTCATTAACGGTTACGTGCAACTGACGCTGGTAACAGGGTGCTTCAAACACAGTTAACTGCGTTATAATGTACAGGCAATAAGGCGGAGACTTGCACAGACTCCGCCTTATTTTAAAATGTAAGTTTATCCCACTTTATTGTAAAATTATGTTGACAAAAACATTTTGCATATGTATAATAATTTAGGTGTGGATAGGAGGTCATAATGCTGATAGACTTAAACGGTGTTTTAAAAAACGACGAATTAGTAATGCAGACTGATGCAGGACTGGAGCTGGAGACTTTCGTTTCAAAGCTTGGCAGTTTTCCTATCATTGGCAGTACCCCCGTTTCTTTACAGATACAGAACAAAGGGAACAGGAAACTGCACATAACAGGGGAAGGGACAATCACTGTTTTGATTCCCTGTGACAGGTGTCTGGAAGATGTAAAAACGGATATCAAAGTTCATATTGATAAAGAAATTGATATGAACATGGATGAAGCAGAGCACCAGAAAGCACTTGATGAACACAATTATATTGATGGATATAACCTGGATGTGGATAAGCTTGTCTATGGCGAGATGTTATTGAATTGGCCGATGAAGGTTTTATGCAGTGAAAGCTGTAAGGGAATCTGTAATCAATGCGGCGCCAATTTAAATCTTGGGACTTGCAGCTGTGATCATACAGATTTAGATCCAAGAATGGCCAAAATCCGTGATATCTTTAGCAAATTTAAGGAGGTGTAAACCATGTCAATCTGTCCAAAAAATAAATCTTCCAAAGGAAGAAGAGACAAGAGAAGAGCAAACTGGAAAATGTCTGCTCCAAATTTAGTAAAATGTGCTAAATGCGGCGAACTCATGATGTCTCACAGAGTATGTAAGAACTGCGGAACATACAATAAAAAAGAAATCATATCCACAGAAGCATAAGATATGATAAAGCATCTCGTTGGAGATGCTTTTTTTACGGGCTTTTCTCCTGTTTTACAGTCCTTTTACCCAGAAAGTCAATAGAACTTATGCACTTCTTAAGATTCTCTAAAAATATCTATTGATTTTCTGTATGATGTTTAGTATATTAGTTAATAGAAATACGAGGAGGAAATAATATGCAGGAATTAGTTCGGGTCGTAGTCGATGCTATGGGTGGTGATCATGCCCCGGCAGAGATTGTTAAGGGAGCCGTAAACGCAGTGAATGCGAGAAATGATATTAAAGTATTCCTGGTAGGGCGCTCGGAAGATGTACAGAGAGAATTATCCAAGTACACCTATCCAAAAGAGCTAGTGGAAGTTGTTCATGCTGATGAAATTATTGAAACAGCAGAACCGCCGGTTATGGCTATTCGAAAGAAAAAAAGTTCTTCCATAGTATTAGGGTTGAATCTGGTAAAAAAAGGAGAAGCAGACGCTTTTGTTTCTGCCGGAAGTACCGGAGCCGTATTAGTCGGCGGACAGCTTATCGTTGGGCGCATTAAAGGAATTGAGCGGCCGCCTCTGGCACCACTGATACCCACTAAGACCGGTGTTTCATTGCTGGTTGACTGTGGCGCTAATGTAGATGCAAGACCATCTCATCTAGTACAGTTTGCAAAAATGGGTTCTATTTACATGGAGAATGTAGTAGGTATTAAAAATCCAAAAGTCGGTATCGTCAATATCGGTGCAGAAGAGGAAAAAGGCAACGCTCTGGTAAAAGAGACATTTCCACTCTTGAAGGAATGTAAAGACATTAATTTTATCGGAAGTGTGGAGGCCAGAGACATTCCGGCTGGCGTATGCGATGTCATCGTTTGTGAGGCATTTGTCGGGAATGTAATTTTAAAGTTGTATGAAGGTGTGGGTGCCACCCTGATCTCTAAAGTCAAGGCAGGCATGATGACAAGCCTTCGCAGTAAGATTGGCGCCTTACTGGTAAAGCCGGCATTAAAAGAGACATTGCAATCTTTTGATGCAAGTCAATATGGCGGTGCACCTTTACTTGGGTTGAATGGCCTTGTGGTAAAATCTCACGGCAGCTCGCAGGCGCCTGAGATTACCAATTCCATTGTTCAATGCGTACAGTTTAAACAGCAGAAGATCAATGAGAAAATTAAAGAAAAAATTAAAGTAGATTAGTAAAAGAGAGGATTGATGATTATGGAATTCGAAAAGTTACAGAAAATTATTGCCGAGGTACTGAATGTGGATGCAGATGAGATCACAATGGAGACAACATTTGTGGATGACCTGGGAGCTGACTCCTTAGATGTATTTCAGATTATCATGGGAATTGAAGAAGAATTCGATATTGAAATTCCAAATGAAGAAGCAGAGAAAATTGTTTCTGTAGGCGATGCGGTAGAACAGATCAAAAGTGCAATCAACTAAAACGGTTTTTATGAGGGTGTTGCAAAGCAGCACCCTTTGTTGTATAAGGAGGAAATTGTTAAGTTTGAAACAAAAATCATTTCAAACTTTCTATTTAGGCAGTACCGCAGACATGTCTGCGGCATGCAGGAGGTATAACTATGAAATCAATCAGAAAATTAGCTGAGCTGGAGAATCGAATCGGATATAAGTTCCGCAACTTCGACCTGCTGGTACAGGCCATGACTCACAGTTCATATGCAAATGAACACAAAGCCGCTAAAATGAAAGACAATGAACGCCTTGAATTTTTGGGGGATGCAGTGTTGGAAGTTACCAGCAGTGAATATTTATTTCACAATTACCCGGATCTGCCGGAGGGCGACCTGACAAAGCTTCGTGCCAGTATCGTCTGTGAGCCCACTCTTGCCCTGTGTACGAAAGAAATTGAACTGGGCAGCTATTTACAGCTTGGGAAGGGAGAAGAGCATACCGGAGGCCGTCATCGCGATTCAATCGTATCAGATGCCATGGAAGCTCTCATAGGTGCCATTTATTTAGATGGTGGTTTTGCTAATGCAAAAGAGTTTATTTTAAAATATATAATGAAAGATATTGAAAATAAGCAGCTCTTTTATGATAGCAAGACTATCCTGCAGGAAATTGTACAAAGAGATTTTAAAGGTGATGAGATCGTATATACCCTGACAGGGGAAGAAGGCCCTGACCATGATAAGAAATTTATTGTAGAACTGCATATCGGTGAAAAAAATGCAAGCCAGGGAATTGGACGTACCAAGAAAGCTGCTGAGCAGGAAGCGGCATACCGCGCAATCATCGACTTGAAAGGAAAGACAAAAGAGATATGTACTTAAAAAGCATAGAAATACACGGCTTCAAATCTTTTGCCAACAAAATTGTCTTTAAATTCCACAATGGCATTACCGGAATCGTGGGACCCAACGGCAGCGGTAAGAGTAATGTTGGTGATGCGGTGAGGTGGGTACTTGGTGAGCAGCGTGCAAAGCAGCTGCGTGGTGCCAATATGCAGGATGTTATCTTTTCCGGAACGGAAAACCGGAAACCCATGGGATTTGCATCAGTAGCCATTACACTGGACAATGAAGACCACCAGCTTCCCATTGATTATAATGAAGTAACCGTAACCAGAAGAGTATACCGCTCCGGCGAAAGTGAATATCTGATCAACGGCACCACCTGCCGCTTAAAAGATGTCAACGAACTCTTTTACGATACCGGTATCGGTAAAGAAGGCTACTCCATCATCGGACAGGGACAGATCGATAAAATATTAAGCGGAAAACCGGAAGAGCGCAGGGAGCTTTTTGACGAGGCTGTGGGAATTGTAAAATACAAACGCCGGAAGGTAGCAGCACAGAAAAAGCTGGAAGATGAAAAGCAGAATCTGGTCCGTGTAAATGATATACTGTCCGAATTAACCAAACAATTAGGTCCCCTTCAAAGGCAGGCGGAAACTGCAAAAGTCTATCTGAAGAAAAAAGAAGAATTAAAAGCAGTGGATGCCAATATGTTTTTAATGGAGATGGATCGTATCCGAACCCAGCTTCGTGAAATTGAAGAAAAGATCTCCATTTCCAATCAGGATCTCCAGTCTACAAAAGACAATTATGAAAGTGCGAAAGTAGAGTATGACCGGATCGAAAAAGAAATGGAAGAGTTAAGTGCCAGGATTGAGGAGCAAAAGGAACGCTCCAATAAAAACCAGCTGTTAAAACAGCAGTTAACCGGCCAGATCAATGTCTTAAAAGAACAGATCAATACGGCGAAGTTAAACGATGAACATCTGCAGAACCGTATTCTGAACATTCAGAAAGAATTAGACGGGAAGACACAGCAAAAAGAATCCCAGCAGGCAGAGCTTTCCCTGTTAAAGGAACAGCTGGATAAAGTCCAGGCGGTAGAAGTGGAAAACAGAGCGGTGGGCTTAAAGCTTCAGGAAGACACCGGTATCCTGGAAAGCCATATTGAAGAAGGCAAAAACCAGATTATCGAATTATTAAACCAGAGAGCTTCCACAAAAGCCAAGCTGCAGCGATATTCCACCATGATCGAGCAGATTCAAATTCGTAAGGCGGAACTCAGCCAGAAGATTTTGAAATTAAAAAGTGAAGAATCCGAGCAGGAAGAATCCCTGGCTGCATACCAGAAGGACTACACAGAGGTTTCAGCACGTATCGATGCACTGTGTGAGGAGAGTACAAAATACGACAGTGAAGTGTCCGGACTCCAGCAGATTCTCGCCAAACAGAATGAGCAGATGGAAACCGGACAGACTGCTTACCATAGAGAGGAATCCAGACTGGAATCCCTGAAAAATATCACGGAACGATATGATGGATATGGCAACAGTATCCGCCGGGTTATGGAACAGAAAAGCCGGGAAAAAGGAATTATGGGCGTAGTTGCCGACATTATCAAAGTTCAGAAATCTTATGAAACCGCAATCGAAACAGCTCTGGGCGGCAGTATCCAGAATATTGTTACCGAAGACGAACATACCGCAAAACGGATGATTGATTTTCTGAAACGAAATAAATACGGAAGGGCTACCTTCCTCCCGCTAACCAGCATTGGCAACCGCAACGGATTTACCAATGAGAAGGTTTTAAAAGAACCGGGAGTCATTGGTCTTGCAAATTCCCTGGTGGACGTGGAGGGCTGCTATGAAGGACTGGCAAAATACCTGCTGGGCAGAACAGTAGTAGTTGACCATATCGACAACGCCATTATCATTGCAAAAAAATATCAGCACACGCTGCGTATTGTTACCCTGGACGGAGAATCTTTAAGTCCCGGCGGTTCCATGACCGGTGGTGCATTTAAAAATTCCAGCAATCTGCTGGGCAGACGAAGAGAAATTGAGGAATTAACGGAAAGTGTTGCCCTGTTAAAAAAGGATATGGAAGAACTCCAGAAATCCATTGACGTTAACCGGGATAAACGGCGCATCCTGCGTGATAAAATCGTAGAGTTGAAAGACAGCCTGCAAAAAGAGTACATCGTCCAGAATACGGCGAAAATGAAGATTAAGCAGATGCAGAGCCGCAACACGGAGACGAAATCCGGATATGCCCAGTTAAAACGGGAATCATCCGAAATTGAAACCCAGATTGCTGACATCCGGGTGGAAGAATCCGAGATCCAAAAAGAACTGGAAACTTCTGTGGCCCTGGAGAAAAAAACAGAATCCCTGATCCTTGGTCTTCAAAAAGAACTGGAAGTGAAGAAGCAGGAGCTGGAAGCCCACAACGGCAAAGCCGAAGGAATTCATCTGGACCTGGCAAATTTAAAGCAAAAAGAAGATTTTATCCATCAAAATAGTACACGTATTCACTCAGAGATGACGTCCTTGCTGGAAGAGCGGGAATCCATTCAAAATGATATCCTGGAAAATGAGAAGGATATCCAGAAAAAAGCTCATGATATCGAAGAAATTGAAATATCCATATCCAAAGCAGCTGAACAGGAAGGGGAATTAAGCGGCAGAGTGAATGAGTGGATGGCACAAAAAGAAAACCTCTACGCCAGCCACAAGTCTTTTTTTGCCAAGCGGGAAGAAATGTCGGAGCGTATGGCTATGCTGGACAAAGAAAATTTCCGACTTGTCAGCATGCTGGAAAAGCTGGAAGAGAGTAAAGAATCCCAGATTAATTACATGTGGGAGGAATATGAGCTGACGGTCAGTACCGCAAGGGAACTGAAAGAGGAAGCTTATGAAAACCAGGCGCAGTTAAAAAAAGCAATCCAACTGCTGAAATCCGATATCAAAGGTCTTGGGAGCGTAAATGTCAATGCCATTGAAGACTTTAAAGAATTGTCTGAGAGACATGAGTTCCTCAGTACACAGCATGACGACCTGATAAAAGCGGAGGAGATCCTCCTTGGCATCATAGAAGAACTGGACAGCGGAATGCGCGCTCAGTTTAAAGAGAATTTTGCCATAATCCAGGCGGAGTTTGACAAAGCCTTTAAACAGCTCTTTGGCGGCGGAAAAGGCAGTCTGGAACTGGTGGAGGATGAAGATATCCTGGAAGCAGGCATCCGCATCATCTCCCAGCCCCCCGGTAAGAAGCTGCAGAATATGATGCAGTTATCCGGTGGTGAGAAAGCGCTGACCGCAATTGCCCTGCTGTTTGCCATTCAGAAATTAAAGCCATCGCCGTTCTGCCTTCTGGATGAAATTGAGGCGGCGCTGGATGAGTCAAATGTTACCAGGTATGCAAAATACCTTCATAAGTTGACAAAGAATACACAATTTATTATTATTACACATAGACGTGGTACAATGGAAGTTGCGGACAGGCTGTATGGTATCACCATGCAGGAAAAAGGTGTATCCGCACTGGTATCCGTCAATTTAATTGAAGATGAGCTGGATTCTGATTAAAACCAGAATCAGTAGGAGGGAATCATTATGGAAGAAAAGAAAGGGTTTTTTAAACGGCTTGTAGAAGGGCTGTCAAAAACCAGGGCGAATATTGTTGCAGGAATTGACTCCATTTTCAGCGGGTTTTCCAGCATAGATGACGATTTCTATGAAGAGATCGAAGAAATCTTAGTAATGGGGGACCTGGGAATCAATGCCACTACCGCTATTATTGAGGACTTAAAAGCAAAGGTTAAAGAACAGAAAATCAAAGAACCATCCGAATGCAAGCAGCTGCTGATTGACAGTATTAAAGAACAGATGGATGTAGGCGAAACAGCATATGAATTTGAAAACAGACAGTCTGTGGTGCTGGTAATCGGTGTAAACGGTGTGGGAAAAACCACCAGTGTGGGAAAACTTGCAGGAAAATTAAAAGACCAGGGCAAAAAAGTAATTCTCGCAGCCGCAGATACTTTCCGGGCGGCAGCAGGAGAGCAGTTAACCGAATGGGCGAACCGTGCCGGTGTGGATATTATCGGCGGACAGGAAGGTTCCGATCCGGCTGCTGTTGTATTTGACGCCGTGGCATCTGCGAAAGCAAGACATGCCGATGTACTGTTATGCGATACGGCTGGCAGGCTTCATAACAAGAAAAACCTGATGAATGAATTAGGCAAGATCAATCGTGTGCTGGAGCGGGAATATCCGGAAGCATACCGGGAGACACTGGTTGTGCTGGATGGGACAACGGGCCAGAACGCCTTGGCGCAGGCAAGGGAGTTCAGTGAGATTGCAGACATAACCGGTATCATATTGACTAAACTGGATGGAACGGCGAAAGGTGGTATTGCGGTGGCAATCCACTCAGAGCTTGGTATTCCCGTTAAATATATCGGTGTGGGTGAAAGCATTGATGATTTACAGAAGTTTAATGCAGATGAATTTGTAAATGCATTATTCAACGTACAAACCCCGGCAAATTAGCAGAAAGGCGACAAGATGTTAACGTTAGATAAGTTTGAGGAAGCTTCCGAAGCAGTGAAGCAGGTAACACAGGAGACAAAACTGGTTTACAGCCAGTACTATTCAGAGCAGACCGGCAATAAAGTATTTTTTAAGCCTGAAAACATGCAGCGTACAGGAGCATATAAAATCCGCGGCGCTTACTATAAAATCAGTACATTGACGGAAGAAGAAAGAGAGAAAGGGCTGATTACAGCCTCTGCCGGCAACCATGCCCAGGGCGTGGCATATGCTGCAAAAGCATTTGGTGCCAAAGCAGTGATCGTAATGCCTACCACTACACCTCTGATTAAAGTAAACCGAACAAAAAGCTATGGTGCAGAAGTTGTGTTATACGGAGATGTATATGACGAGGCATGCGCACATGCCTATGAACTTGCCAGCGAACACGGCTATACCTTTATTCATCCCTTTGATGATCTGGCGGTAGCCACGGGACAGGGAACCATTGCCATGGAAATTGTACAGGAACTGCCTCTGGTAGATTATATCCTGGTTCCAATCGGCGGCGGCGGTCTGGCAACAGGTGTATCTGCCCTTGCAAAATTGTTAAATCCCAACATTAAGGTGATCGGGGTAGAACCGGCAGGTGCCAATTGTATGCAGTCCTCCCTGGATGCAGGCGAAGTAACAACCATGCCAAATGTAAACACCATTGCAGATGGTACAGCAGTCAAAACACCCGGTGAGCAGTTATTTCCCTATATTCAGAAGAATCTGGACGGAATCATTACCGTGGATGACGATGAATTAGTAGTAGCGTTCCTGGATATGGTAGAGAACCATAAGATGATTGTAGAAAACTCCGGTCTGCTTACCGTAGCTGCACTGAAGCACATGGAAGTCAAAGGGAAGAAAATTGTATCCATTTTAAGCGGCGGTAATATGGACGTGATCACCATGTCCTCTGTGGTACAGCTGGGATTAATCCAGAGAGACCGTATCTTCACCGTTTCCGTACTTCTTCCGGATAAGCCGGGCGAACTGGTTCGGGTTGCCACCGTTATTGCTGAAGCTCAGGGTAATGTCATAAAGCTTGAACATAACCAGTTTGTAAGCACGAACCGAAATGCAGCCGTTGAATTAAAAATCACGCTGGAAGCATTCGGTACGGAACATAAAAACACCATCGTAGATGCACTGAAAGAGAACGGTTATAAGCCAAAGCTTATCCGTCCAAACCTGTAGGAGATTGAATTACATGTATAGGTGGCTAAAAAAACATGTCGATCCCTGGGCAAAACTCTATTCCATTATACCTCTGGTGTCCTGTTTCGTACTGAACAGCGTCATTTATTTTGGAACCCAGCATCTTTGCAAAGACTGGTATCACTATGATTTCACACTGGAAATAGACCGAATGGTTCCATTTAAACCGGGCTGGGTATGGATTTACGTGATCTGTTATTTATTCTGGATCGTAAATTATATCATGATCGGACATTTAGGAAAGGAAACTCTTTATAAATTCGTAACTGCCGATATGTCCTCCCGGATTGTCTGTATGCTGTTCTTTGTCTTGCTGCCCACCACAAATGTGAGACCGGAGCTGATCGGAGACAGTTTAAGCGTACAGCTGCTGGGCTGGGTTTATAAAATGGATCTGCCCATGAATCTCTTTCCATCCATACACTGTCTGGTTAGCTGGTTCTGTTATATTGGCATCCGGGGGAATGAAAAAATTCCCAAATGGTACCGCATTTTTTCATGTCTGTTTGCAATTGCAGTCATGATTTCCACGCAGTATACGAAGCAACACTATATTATTGATATATTCGGCGCAGTTGCCCTTGCAGAACTTGCATTTTATTTGAGCAGGAAATATAAATATTATGAGTTTCTTAAGAAAGTTTTTGTAAAAATAAATTGTAAGATACGCAAAATATTGATAGAATATTGATAAATTTATTCTATAATTATCCAGAGGATAATTTAGAAAAGAGGGAAATGCGTGGAATTTTTAAAGAAAAACAAAAAAAACATACTTCAGATCCTGTTTCTTTTTGCTCTTTTCGGCTTTACATTTTATGAATTGTTTAAAGGACAGGAACTGAGTGCCATTTGGGAAACCATTAAAATGGCGAAAAAAGGGTATATCTGGTTTGGTATTGCCCTGGTAATTGTATTTGTCTGCAGTGAATCGGTAATCATCCACTATATGATGAACTCACTGAATAAGAAGATCCCCATGCGAAACTGTATCAAATATAGTTTCATCGGATTCTTCTTCAGCTGCATCACCCCATCCGCATCGGGCGGCCAGCCGGCTCAGATTTATTACATGAGCAGGGATAAGGTAGAAATCCCAGTAGCATCTCTTGTACTGATGATTGTTACCGTTACTTATAAATTTGTACTGGTATTAGTCGGACTGGTACTGATCGTCGGATTTCGCCCGCTGGTAGACAATTACATGAAAGATACGGCATTTTTCCTGTACCTGGGTCTGATTTTAAATGTAGGATGCGTGGCACTGATGTTCATTTTAATATTTCTGCCCAATTTCACAAAAAAGCTCATGCATTTGGGATTGCATCTATTAGAGAAAATTCGTATTATGAAACACAAACCGGAGAGAACGGAACGTCTCTCAAACGCTATGGATAAGTACCGTGATTCCGCCTATTATTTCAGGGATCATAAGCTGGTTGTGTTTAATATCATTCTGATTTCCATATTCCAGCGGTTTTGCCTGTTCTTTTCTACTTATTTTGTATACCGGGCATTCGGACTTCACGAATTCAGCGCGTTTGAGATCGTCACCTTGCAGGCAACTATTTCAATTTCTGTAGACATGCTTCCGTTACCGGGCGGTATCGGCGCAAGCGAAGCTTTATTTATGTCTATATTCAAACCGATATTTGGGCCTGCATTAATTTTATCGGGAATGCTGTTAAGCAGAGGCATCAGTTATTATGCATTGCTGATTATCAGTGCACTTGTAACGATATATGCCCATATCAGCATAACCAGAGCAGCCGTTAAAAGAGAAGCGGCAAAGAGGGAGAAGGATAATATACCATGTGGATAGGATTTTATAATTATACGGTTATTTTAACATATTTAGGACTGATCAGTTCTGTATACGGAATGACAGAAGCATTAGATGGCCGTTTTACGACGGCAATTGCCTGTCTTGTAATATCCGGTATCTGCGATATGCTGGATGGTAAAGTAGCCCGTACCAGAGAGCGTACGGACGATGAAAAAAGATTTGGAATTCAGATTGACTCCCTTTGTGATTTGATTTGTTTTGGCGCATTTCCTGCATTTTTAGGATACGGGCTGGGACTTCGGGGATTCTGGGGGACAACCGCCATGTGTCTCTATGTATTGGCAGCGGTCATCCGACTAGGATTTTTTAATGTCATGGAAGAGAAGAGACAGCAGGAAACCACGGAAGCCCGCAAACACTATCAGGGTCTTCCGGTTACATCTATCGCAATTATTTTTCCGCTGGTTTATCTCCTGCGTCCAAGTTTCGGACAGCAGACATATCTGCGGATACTGATTTGGGTAATGCTGCTTGTCGCATTCCTGTTTATCAGTAAAATTAAAGTTTATAAGCCGGGCAATAAAATGATGATCGTGATTATTGTAGCCGGCGTCATTATCCTTGGCAAGCTCTTACATTTTTATTAAGAATGCTGAGGCGTGTTTGGAGATTCATTCCTGCCTTATGCACACATTTAAGAAAGATATTCAGCAAGTGATTCGTTTGAAGGAAAATTGCTTTCAAACTGTGAATGAAAGAATAGCGCAAGCTGGCTTGTGCTATTCAGGGGGATAATAATGAACTACATTGACCGAAATGGAAAAATATATGAAAACGAGGAAACGCAGGATAAAATCCTGCGTAAACTTTATGCTTCTTTATGGGGAAGATTCTTGTTATGGCCTCTGATCCGTCCCGGGTTTTCCCAATTTGCAGGAAGATTTTTAGATTCCGGGGTATCCAGATGCATTATAAAACCTTTTATACAAAAGAATCGTATTGATATGTCGCCTTATGAACCAAGGCCATATCATTCTTTTAATGATTTCTTCACCCGGGAGATCAAACCGGAAGAGCGGATGATTGATTACGATGAAACACATCTGGTAAGTCCTGCCGATGGTAAAATCAGTGCTTATCATCTGGGCAACACCAACCGCTTCTTCGTAAAAAATACCTGTTATACCACAGCCTCTTTATTACAGAATCAAAAACTGGCAAAACGGTATAAAAACGGAACAGCCATTATCATCCGATTAAGCGTTGACGACTATCACCGTTACTGTTATCCATCGGACGGGTTAAAATCTTCCAATTATTATATTCCGGGAGTCCTGCATACCGTACAGCCTGCAGCCTGTGAAACAGTACCGGTATATAAAGAAAACCAGCGGGAATATACGTTAATAAAAACCCGCTGCTTTGGTACGCTGCTTCAAATGGAGGTAGGGGCACTTCTGGTTGGTCGCATTAAAAACTACCAGCAGGAAGGCTATGTAAAAAAAGGACACGAAAAGGGTAAATTTGAGTATGGCGGTTCTACCATCATACTCCTTGTGGAGCCGGATAAAGTAAAAATAGCTTCAGAATTTTTCGAAAATACAGAGAATGGATATGAAACTTTCATTAAGATGGGAGAGTGTATCGGTAAAATTTAATTTGTCAAGAAAAAATACTTGACAAGAATAACTTTATCGTATATGATAATCAAGGTGATTACAAATGGAAAAATTTGTGGAACAAACTTTATTATATGATTTTTACGGAGAGCTCCTGACGGAACATCAGAGAAATGTCTATGAAGATGTTATTTTAAATGATCTGTCTTATACAGAGGTGGCAGAGGAACAGAATATCAGCCGGCAGGGCGTACATGATTTGATAAAAAGGTGTAATAAGATTCTGGATGATTACGAGAACAAATTGCATCTGGTGGAAAAGTTTTTATCTGTGAAAGAAAAAGTAGAGCAGATTCATGCGCTTTCAAAAGGACAGCAGGGGCATGAGCAGATTGAGAAAATATCCAATGAGATATTAGAGGAGTTGTAATCTATGGCATTTGAAAGCTTATCAGATAAACTGCAGAATGTTTTCCGGAATTTACGTAGTAAAGGAAGACTGACAGAAGCAGATGTAAAGACTGCATTAAAAGAAGTAAAGATGGCTTTATTGGAAGCCGATGTAAGCTTCAAGGTTGTTAAGCAGTTCATTAAGGCGGTTCAGGAAAGAGCTGTCGGACAGGATGTCATGAACGGCTTGAACCCGGGACAGATGGTCATTAAGATCGTAAATGAAGAACTTGTTAAATTAATGGGTTCGGAAACTACGGAGATCGCACTGAAACCCGGAAATGAAATTACAGTCATCATGATGGCCGGACTTCAGGGTGCCGGTAAAACCACGACTACGGCTAAAATTGCCGGTAAGTTAAAATCAAAAGGCAGAAAGCCATTGCTGGCAGCCTGCGATATCTATCGCCCGGCAGCAATCCAGCAGTTACAGATAAATGGCGAGAAACAGGGTGTGGAAGTCTTCTCTATGGGCGATAAGCAAAACCCTGTGAATATTGCAAAAGCCGCTATCGAACATGCGAAAAGCAAGGGATTAAATGTAGTAATCCTGGATACGGCTGGGCGTCTTCATATTGATGAGGACATGATGAATGAATTGATTCACATCAAAGAGGCAATCCATGTAGACCAGACGATACTGGTTGTCGATGCCATGACCGGACAGGATGCGGTAAACGTATCCGAAATGTTCAATGATAAGATTGGGATTGACGGCATAATCGTAACCAAGTTAGATGGTGACACCCGTGGCGGTGCCGCATTATCTATAAAAGCAACCTGTGGAAAACCGATCTTATATGTCGGCATGGGTGAAAAGCTCTCGGATCTGGAGCAGTTTTATCCGGAGCGTATGGCTTCCAGAATACTGGGAATGGGTGACGTTATGTCACTGATTGAAAAGGCACAGGCCAATATCGATGAAGAAAAAGCCAGGGATATGGAGCAGAAGCTGAAAAAAGCACAGTTTGGATTTGACGATTACTTAGAAAGTATGAATCAGATGAAGAACATGGGTGGAATCTCCAGTGTATTAAGCATGATGCCTGGATTCGGCAGCAAAGCCAAGGATATTGAAGGAATGATTGATGAAAAGGATATGGCGAGAAAAGAAGCGATGATTCTTTCCATGACACCGAAAGAACGTTCCAATCCGGATATCTTAAATCCATCCCGGAAGAAACGAATTGCAACTGGTGCAGGCGTTGATATCAGCGAAGTGAACAAACTGGTGAAACAGTTTGACCAGGCAAGAAAAATGATGAAACAGTTCCCTGGAATGATGGGAGGCAAAGGTGGTAAAAGAGGTAAGTTCAAACTTCCTTTTTAACATATATTGAGAATAAACCAAGGAGGTGAAAGACAAATGGCAGTAAAGATTAGATTAAGAAGAATGGGACAGAAAAAAGCTCCTTTCTATAGAATCGTTGTAGCTGATTCAAGATCACCAAGAGATGGAAAATGTATCGAAGAACTCGGTACTTACAATCCAAACATCGAGCCTAGCGAATTCAAAGTTAATGAAGAATTAGCTAAAAAATGGCTTGCTAATGGTGCTCAGCCTACAGAAGTAGTTGGTAAACTCTTCAAAATAGCTGGTATCGAAAAGTAGAACAGAGGTGAACGTGATGAAAGAATTAGTAGAAGTAATTGCAAAGTCTCTCGTTGAACACCCGGAAGAAGTAGTAGTCACTGAAAAAGAAACCGGCAAGTCTATTGTTGTAGAGTTAAAGGTTTCCCCATCCGATATGGGTAAGGTTATCGGCAAACAGGGACGTATTGCAAAAGCAATCCGTTCTGTAGTCAAAGCTGCAGCTTCTAAGGATGATAAGAAAGTGATTGTGGACATCCTGTAGCTTTTGCTATAAGATTTCATAGCGGTCAGGCCTCGTGAAAACGAGGCTTTTCTTGTTTTATTCCCGCTAGCGGAAGAGGGGATATTTGGCTTAACAGAATAGGAATGTTACGTTTGATACGTTTACAATAGAAACGATACGAAAGGAAGTAAATTATGGACGATTTACTACAGGTGGGAATCATTTCCTCCATGCATGGAATCCGGGGCGAAGTAAAAGTTTTCCCTACTACAGATGATCCCAACCGCTTCAAAAAATTAAAATCTGTACTACTGGATGCCGGAAGAGAGACTTTAGAACTTCAGGTGGAACAAGTCAAATTCTTTAAGCAGTTTGTAATCCTGAAGTTCAAAGAATTTGACAACATCAACGAAGTGGAAAAGTACAAAGGAAAAGGATTATTTGTTACCCGGGAAAATGCAGTAAAATTAAAACCCAATGAATACTTTATTGCAGACATGATTGGGATGGAGGTTTTTACAGATGAGGGCAGGAAATTTGGAATCCTCACCGATGTATTGGAAACCGGTGCAAACGATGTCTATGTAGTGGAAACAGAGGAACAAAAAGAAGTGCTTCTCCCGGCAATTAAAGAATGCATTTTAAATGTGGATATAACGGGGCGGAAAATGGAAATACACTTAATGGAAGGACTGGTGTAGTCTATGAATTACCACGTACTGACTTTATTTCCGGAAATGATTCAGGATGGGCTGAATACCAGTATCATCGGAAGGGCAATGGAAAAAGGGCTGATCAGCCTTGCAACCACCGATATAAGAGATTATTCCACCAATAAACACCATAAAGTAGATGACTACCCATATGGTGGCGGTGCAGGTATGGTCATGCAGGCTGAGCCCGTATACGGCGCCTGGAAAGCTGTTTCTGATAAAATCGGATACCGCCCCAGAGTTATCTATCTGACCCCCCAGGGCAGTGTATTTAACCAGACCATAGCCGAAGACCTGGCAAAAGAAAAGGATCTGGTCTTTCTGTGCGGTCATTATGAAGGCATTGATGAACGGGTGTTAGAGGAAGTGGTTACCGACTATCTCTCAATCGGTGATTATGTCCTTACGGGAGGAGAACTGCCTGCAATGGTCATGATAGATGCTATTTCCAGACTGGTTCCCGGCGTTCTTAATAATGATGAATCCGCACAGTTTGAATCTTTTCAGGACAATCTGCTGGAATATCCCCAGTACAGCCGCCCGGAAGAGTGGAACGGCAAAAAAGTTCCTCCGGTATTATTGTCGGGCCACCATGCCAATATCGAAAAATGGAGAAGAGAGCAGTCGGTAATCCGTACTGCACAGCGCCGCCCGGATCTGCTTGAAAAGGCAGAACTTACAAAACCGGAGCTGGAATTAATTGCTGAAATGTCTGATCCGGAAGTGTAGGAAACCGCGTATCTGTAAAGCTATGGAACCGTTACGATTATCTGTATTCTTAAGGATTTATTAAAGAATTTTATTTGACATAATACAACAAACATGATAAAATAAATAGCGTTGTGAGAAAAGAGATGGTCCTCTGTTACAGATCGTATTAAGAACATCCATATAAATAAGGAGGCACACAATGAACGATATTATTAAGAACATCGAAGCAGCTCAGTTAAGAGCTGACGCACCAGAATTTAACGTTGGTGATACTGTAAAGGTATATGCAAAAATCAAAGAAGGAAACCGCGAAAGAATTCAGGTTTTCGAAGGAACTGTTTTAAAGAAACAGGGCGGAAGCAATAGAGCTACATTTACTGTTAGAAAAAATTCTAACGGAATTGGTGTGGAAAAAACCTGGCCGCTGCATTCCCCAAGCGTGGAAAGAGTAGAAGTAATCAGAAGAGGTAAAGTAAGACGTGCAAAACTGAATTACTTAAGAAACCGTGTTGGTAAGAGAGCCAAGGTAAAAGAATTAGTAAAATAATGAAATGAACCAGGGACAAATACTTAGGTAATTGTCCCTATTTTCTACCAGTACAGCAGTGCGTAAATAACTGTGAAATTTGTGCCATGCTGTACTAGAGGCAATTGTGAGGTGCATTATGCGAAAAGAACGTGCAAGGAGCAGAGGGGATCGCCAAGGGGAAAAGAAAGAAACGAATAAGTTAAAATCTATCTTAGGATGGACATTCGAAATCATTGTAGTTATTTTATTTGCATATATTCTGGTATTTTTCTTTGGACAAGTACGGACAAACATCGGTCAGTCTATGGACACGACCCTGTCCGGGGGAGACAAAGTCCTGATTAATACCCTAGCGTATAAACTGGGTGGGCCTTCCAGAAATGACATTATATCATTTAAGCCAAACGGCAGTAAGACCAGCCACGCTTATATCAAACGCGTAATCGGACTTCCTGGAGAAACAATCCAGATTAAAGAAGGCATGATTTATATTAATGACAAGGTATATCTGGAAGATGCGGATTATCCATCGATCAGTAATGCCGGTCTGGCTGACCAGCCCATCGTTTTGGGTTCTTCTGAATATTTTGTTTTGGGAGATAACCGTAACAACAGTGAAGACAGCCGCTACGCAGATATTGGCAACGTCAATATTGACGATATCGAAGGCAAAGTCTGGCTTCGTGTCTCACCAGCCAGTGAATTTGGTTTCGTGAAGTAGAAAGGGCAGAAATTTATGAATTATCAATGGTATCCGGGTCATATGACGAAAGCCAGACGTATGATGCAGGAAGATATTAAATTAATCGATCTGGTTATCGAGCTTGTAGATGCAAGGATTCCGCTAAGCAGCAGGAATCCGGATATCGATGAACTTGGAAAGAACAAAGCCAGGCTGATTCTTTTAAATAAAGCAGATCTGGCAAATGAGAAGCAGAACGAATTGTGGTCGGCATATTTTAAAGAGAAGGGTTTTTTTGTCGTCAAAGTCAATTCAAAGAACGGGACCGGAATCAAAGCCATCAATGGCGTCATTCAGGAAGCATGCCAGGAAAAGATTGAACGGGACCGGAAAAGAGGCATTAAAAACCGTCCGGTAAGAGCGATGGTAGTAGGGATTCCCAATGTGGGAAAATCTACTTTCATTAATACCTTTGCCGGGAAAGCATGCACCAAGACAGGTAATAAACCTGGTGTTACAAAAGGAAAACAATGGATCCGTCTGAATAAAAATGTAGAACTTCTGGATACTCCCGGAATTCTGTGGCCCAAGTTTGAGGATCAGACAGTAGGGCTTCATCTGGCAATGGTGGGCTCAATTAAAGATGAAATTTTAAATGTTGACGAATTAGGCATTCAGCTCATAAGCTTTTTGAAAGAGCACTATAAGGGAGTGCTCGCAGAGAGATATGACTGTGACGAGTCCGGTACTGATGTAGAGGTACTGGAACAGATTGCGGTAAACAGAGGATGCCGTTTAAAGGGAAATGATTTAGATTATGCAAAAGCAGCTTCCACAGTGGTAGAGGATTTCAGAAGTGGAAGATTGGGGAAAATCACTATTGAATTTCCGGAAAGAAACGTTTAAGATTAAGGGGACAAGAGTATAAAGAAAGTGGTGACGGAATGTCAAAAGGGGAAAATATAGAACCGGGCGGTGAAGAGCCGTCCAGGAGCGTAGTGCGTGAACTTTTAAGTATGTTGATGTACATAGTGATTGTTCTTGTGCTGGCATTTGTAGTGATACATTTTATTGGACAACGCACACAGGTCAGTGGTCCATCCATGATTCCCGCACTGGAAGATAAGGATAATCTGATCGTTGATAAATTAAGTTACCGTTTTCGGGACCCGTCTCGTTTTGATATTGTCGTATTTCCTTATTATTACGAGGAGGAAACCTATTATATCAAAAGGATCATCGGACTTCCCGGTGAAACCGTACAGCTTGATAACGGCAGTATTTATATCAATGGTGAAGTACTGGAAGAAACATACGGTAAAGAAGCAACGCAGGACAGCGGTATAGCAGAAAATCCAATTGTTCTGGGTGATGATGAGTATTTCGTAATGGGAGACAACCGCAACGAAAGTAAAGACAGCAGGGATCCCAGTGTAGGCAATATAAAGCGTGCCGATATTATCGGACGCGCTTGGGTAAGAATCTGGCCTTTCAGCAAATTTGGTGTTCTGAAGCACCAATAAAATCATAATGTTTGGAATAAGCCGGAAATGAGCAGGTGTAGAAGTCTGCCATCGCCGGCTTCATTTAATATATACTAACTAAGTAAAGGAAGCGGTGGACAGCATGAGTCAGAAGAATACTGAGGAAAACAAGGAGAGAAGCATGTTAAGGGAACTTTTAAGTATGTTACTGTATATAGCCATTGTATTAGTAGTAACATTTTTAATTGTTCATTTTGTAGGACAGCGTACACAGGTAGACGGATCTTCTATGTATCCCACACTGGAAAACCGGGACAATCTGATTACCGATAAGATTACATACCGTTTCAAAGATCCTGAGAGATTCGATATTATTGTATTTCCTTATCAGCACGCAGACCATACCTACTATATCAAACGAATTATCGGACTGCCGGGAGATACCGTTCAGGTTATAGACGGAAAAGTTTACATCAATGGAGAAGACCTGAATGAAAATTATGGCAGAGAGACCATCGATGATCCGGGCACCGCTGCAGAACCCATCACGCTGGGTGACGATGAGTATTTTGTAATGGGTGATAACCGTAATAACAGCTCTGACAGCCGTGATCCCAATGTAGGGCTGATCCACAGAAAAGATATTATTGGCAGGGCATGGCTTAGAATCTGGCCTTTTAGTAAATTCGGTTTTTTGAAGCATCAATAGAGAACAGAGGTATTTATGAATAAAAAAATATCAGAGATAAAAGAGGAATTTGAGCATGCCGGCTCCAATGAGCAGCTGCTGTATTTAATGAAGGTTCATGCTCCCGATACCCGTACCGGTGTTGCCAGCCTTATTAAGCGCTATCAGAAAAAAATGGATGCCCTGGAAGCAGAAAAGCAGCGTCTTGAAAAAATGATGGCATATGAAAAGGAATACGAATACATTGGATATGCCTGCGGCATTGATGAGGCCGGAAGAGGACCTCTTGCCGGTCCCGTAGTTGCCGGTGCCGTTATCCTGCCCCAGGACTGCAGAATTATGTATCTCAACGATTCTAAGCAGCTGAGTGAAAAGCGACGCGAGGAATTATTTGATGAGATTATGGAGAAAGCCCTTGCAGTTGGCGTGGGGATGTCAAGCCCGGCAAGAATTGATGAAATCAACATTCTTCAGGCCACCTACGAAGCCATGCGAATCGCTGTATCCAAGCTCTGCGTTGTTCCCCAGATTCTTTTAAATGATGCCGTTACCATTCCTGGCATCACGATCCCACAGGTTCCCATTATTAAAGGCGATGCCAAAAGCTTATCCATTGCAGCTGCCAGTGTTATCGCCAAAGTAACCAGGGACCGGCTCATGAAAGAATATGATGCCGTAATGCCGGAATATGGCTTTGCTTCCCATAAAGGATATGGCTCAGCCACCCATATTGCCGCAATAAAAGAATACGGTCCATCCGCAATACATAGAACTACCTTTATCAAAAATTTTATCTGACAGGAGATTCTGATTGAATAAACGTGCTATCGGTACCATAGAGGAAGACAAAGCCGCTGCTTATTTACAAGAGCAGGGCTTTCTCTTATTAGAACGCAATTACAGATGCAGAATAGGAGAGATAGATATCATCGCCGCCGATGGTTCCTATCTTGTTTTTGTAGAAGTAAAGTTTCGAAAAGATGGTGGAAGAGGTTCCTCGCTGGAAGCGGTCAATTATCGAAAACAGGCTGTAATCTGCAAGGTTGCCCGCCACTATCTTATGACCCGCCGCAAAGGGGAAGATACCCCCTGCCGCTTTGATGTGGTTGGTATCGACAACCAGAAGATCACGCTGGTCAAAGATGCTTTTCCTTTCCATCTCTCTTAAATTATTAAATAAGAACAACATTATGAATTTGGAGCTATTATACCGTGAAATGGGGCGTGCAGACAGCAGAAATGAATCTTCAATCACGCTCTTAAAAAGGAGGATCATCAATATGAATATTAATAGAGTCAGCGGACACGAGGTTTGTGCAGTCAAAAATGAAGCTGCTGTACCATATCTGTCTTTTCCCATGCTGGAGGATACCGGCATCATCATCCATGGTTTCTCTACCCGTCTCGGCGGGGTCAGCAGGGATCATCTCACCAGTATGAATCTCAGCTTCCAAAGAGGGGATGAGGAAGCAAACGTTCGTGAAAATTTCCGCCGTATCGGAGAATCTATCGGCTTTTCCTGTGAAAACCTGGTATTTTCCGATCAGACCCATACCACTAACGTCAGAGTCACAACCGAAGAGGACCGTGGAAAGGGATTTGTAAAGCAAAGAGATTACAGCGATATTGACGGCATGGTTACCAATGTGCCGGGGCTGGTTCTGTCCACTTTTTACGCAGATTGTGTTCCCCTTTTCTTCGTGGACCCGGTTAAAAAGGCAATCGGACTGTCTCATTCCGGCTGGAAAGGAACTGTAGGTAAAATAGGCAGGGTAACCGTTGAAAAAATGACTGCGGAATATGGTTCAGATCCCAAAGACATCCTGGCTGCAATCGGCCCTTCCATCTGCCAGGATTGCTATGAAGTCAGCGAAGATGTTATTTTGCAGTTCCGGAAAAATTATGATGCCTCTCTATGGGATACCTTATTCTACAAAAAACCAAACGGCAAATACCAGTTAAACCTCTGGAAAGCAAATGAAGCCGTATTTCTGGAAGCCGGCATCCAAAAAGACCACATCCGCATAACCGATATCTGCACCTGCTGTAACCCGGATATCCTGTATTCACACCGGGCTTCCCAGGGAAAGAGGGGAAATCTTGCCGCTTTTCTGGCTCTTAAGACTGTACCGTAACAGTTGCCCCCACCTATGTTTGTTACAAAAATGTAAGGTTAAAAACCAAAATGTAAGGTAAATCCATAGCACCAGCCACCTTCATCTTTTATAATAGAGTCAAATGAAAAACACATTAACTTTTACATAAAGAAGGAGGGTTATAATGAAAAATTTACTTCTCACTGCGCTAAGTGCGACATTTGGATTTATCGGATTTTTATGGGTAGCATCAAAAGGACTGCATATCCTGCTGTACCTGATTGATCAAAAGATTGTTCGTTAACAACTTGAAATATGTATCATATAATTTAAAAACATACAGTCCTGCCGTGAATTCGGCAAATGTTATTATGCTTGGCTGCGTATTACCCATGTTCAGCTTTCATAACAAATGAAAGCAGGTAAGCCGGATTTGATATTAAATGGCAGCAGTACTTACCTAATAAAATAAGCAAAAAAATAAAAATGGCATTTTACAGCCATTTTTATTTTTTTAGAACACTTAATTTAAACTTACTTATGAATAATTCTTAATTTAGTTTTCTTTATTTGCCTTTGTTATACTTTTCCAGTAACTCATGAATCTTATCTGTTGGGGACTGTACACGGCTGATGGAAACATCATGATTCAGGGAATCAATGATACTAGCCAAAAACTTTGTCATATCCGCTTCTTCATAATAAGGACGATCCAGAAGTTCCGGTACACGGTAGTTCAGGTTTGTTGTGATGACTTTTTCAATATATCCCTTTTCATAATACTCATCAAATTCCTGCAGGCCATCTGTGAAAAGACCAAATGTTGTACATACGAATACTCTTTTCGCCTGGCGTTCTTTCAGCTGCTTTGCCACATCCAGCATGCTTCCGCCGGAAGAGATCATATCATCAATTACGATAACATCTTTCCCTTTTACGGAATCTCCCAGAAATTCATGGGCAACAATCGGGTTTTTGCCATTGATAATGGTAGAGTAGTCACGGCGTTTGTAGAACATCCCCATGTCCACACCCAGGATATTAGAGAAGTATACGGCTCTGCTCATTGCACCTTCATCCGGGCTGATTATCATTAAATGGTCATTGTCAATGATTAAATCGGGTGTAGACTTAATCATTGCTTTTAAGAACTGGTAAGTGGGCATAAAGCTGTCAAATCCACTTAACGGAACAGCGTTTTGTACTCTTGGATCATGGGCGTCAAAAGTGAGAATATTGGTAACTCCCATATTGATTAACTCCTGTAAAGCAAGAGCGCAGTCCAAAGATTCGCGATTGGAACGCTTATGCTGTCTTCCTTCGTATAAAAACGGCATTACAACATTAATTCGTCTTGCTTTTCCGGTAGCAGCAGAAATGATACGTTTTAAATCCTGAAAATGATCATCCGGAGACATATGGTTTTCATAACCGCATACAGAATAGGTCAGACTGTAATTGCATACATCAACCATAATAAATAAGTCGGTTCCACGGATGGAAGATTTAATCATTCCTTTTGCTTCTCCGGTACCAAATCTCGGGCATTCGCAGTCAACCAGATACGTGTCCTGGCAGTATCCCTGGAAAGCGATGCTGTCTTTTTGATGGGTTGGGGAAGTGTGGCGGAATTCTACCAGATACTGATCCACGACTTTTGCAAAATCGCGGCAGCCTTCCAGCGGAATTATTTTCAGTGGTGCCACAGGCAGTGATTTACATAATGGTTCTAAATTTGGCATAAATTAACCTCCAAAAAATACGTATAATTGAAATTATTACATATACTTATATTATATCTTTATAAATACCACTCTATTTATATCATTTTGAGTTGTCTCCGTCAAGATAATTGTCGTATAAAAGAAAAAACAAGCATTTTTTGTATAAAAATAAGAGTGAACTGTACCAATCTGAAAATCAAGCGTTGCATTTTAGATTTGAATTTAGTATTATATAGGAAACAAAGGAGTAAAGATTACATTATGAAAAGAACAAAACATATCATCGGCCGTGTTCTTACCGGAAGCATTGCAGAAGAGCTGGAGCTTGAGCCTGGCGATGTTCTGGTATCTATAAATGGTAAAATCATTGAAGATGTATTTGATTATCATTATCTCATCAACGAAGAATACCTTGAGTTATTGGTTGAAAAAAGCAATGGTGAAGAATGGGAACTGGAGATTGAAAAAGAATTTGAAGAAGATCTGGGCATTGAATTTGAAAATGGATTAATGGATGAGTACCGTTCCTGCCGCAACAAATGCATTTTCTGCTTTATCGACCAGATGCCAAAAAACATGCGTGAAACCCTCTATTTTAAGGATGACGACTCCAGGCTGTCTTTTCTTCAGGGAAATTACGTGACACTAACGAATATGAGTGACCATGATATCCAGCGTATAATCACCTATAAACTTGCACCCATTAACGTATCCTTCCATACCATGAACCCTGCACTGCGCTGTCAAATGCTGAATAACCGTTTTGCGGGTGAAGCGCTGAAGAAAGTGGACAGCCTCTATGAAGCCGGGATAGAAATGAACGGACAGATTGTACTGTGCAAAGATATCAATGACAAAGAGGAACTGGAATTTACCATTGGGGAACTTACAAAGTATATCCCCCATTTAAAAAGTGTGTCTGTGGTTCCGGTGGGAATGACCCAGTACCGGGAAGATTTATACGCCTTAAAACCATTTACAAGAAAAGACGCCAAAGAAGTGCTGAACTGTATACACCGCTGGCAAAAGGAGTTATCTGCCAAATACGGGACGCACTTTATTCATGCCGGAGATGAATGGTACATTCTTGCCGGAGAAGAGATGCCTGCTGAAGAAACCTATGACGGGTACCTGCAGCTAGAAAATGGCGTAGGAATGACAAGGCTTCTGTTAAATGAAGTAGAAGAGGAGTGTCAGAAACTTACCGGAGATGACAGAAAAAGAGAACTTTCCATTGCTACCGGCGTGCTGGCTTATCCCTATATAAAAGACTTAGCTGAAAAAGTCTGCCATAAATATCCGGGCATCCATGCATCCGTATATGAAATTAAAAATAATTTCTTTGGTGAGCGGATTACCGTTGCAGGGCTTTTAACAGGAACAGACATTATTTCCCAGTTAAAAGGGAAAGAACTTGGAGAACGTCTCCTGCTTTCCAGTAACGTCTTAAGAAGCGGCGAAGACGTCTTTTTGGACGATGTAACGGTCTCTGAAATGGAAATTGCTTTACAAACGAAGGTAAGTATTGTAAAATCAAGCGGTCGGGCTTTTGTCGAAGCCTTGGTGTGTGTATGAAAATAATTTTAAAATACACACAAGCGTGATGAAAAAACTAGTGCCGCCCGGCGCAGATAGCGGGTGCTGTATAGTGGCGTATTTGCGCCGGGAGGCACTAGGAAGAATAAAAGACACATGAGGTGAAAATATATGAGTAAACCAATCGTAGCAATCGTAGGAAGGCCAAACGTAGGAAAATCCACTTTGTTTAATGCCCTGGCTGGAGAAAATATCTCTATTGTAAAAGATACGCCGGGTGTTACAAGAGACCGTATCTACGCAGACGTAGAATGGCTGAATATCAATTTTACACTAATTGATACCGGCGGTATTGAACCGGACAGCAAAGATATCATATTAGCGCAGATGAGAGAGCAGGCACAAATCGCAATCGACACAGCAGACGTCATTGTTTTTATCACAGATGTACGCCAGGGGCTGGTAGATTCCGATGCCAAAGTAGCAGACATGCTTCGCCGTTCCCAAAAACCAGTGGTTCTGGTCGTAAATAAAGTAGATAATTTTGACCGTTTAATGCCGGATGTATATGAATTTTATAACCTGGGGATCGGTGATCCCGTTCCCATCTCAGCTATTTCAAAACTTGGAATCGGCGATATGCTGGATGAAGTTACAAAGCACTTTCATTTGGATGATACCGAAGAGGAAGAGGATGACAGACCGCGTGTAGCCGTAGTTGGAAAGCCCAAAGTTGGTAAATCTTCTATTAAAAATAAACACCTGGGCGAAAACCGTGTGATCGTATCAGGCGTGGCCGGAACTACAAGAGATGCCATCGATACTGCAATTACATTTAACGGACAGGAATACGTATTTATTGATACCGCAGGACTTCGGAGAAAAAGTAAGATCAAAGAAGAGCTGGAGCGCTACAGTATCATTCGTACCGTTACCGCAGTAGACCGTGCAGATGTGGTCGTGGTAGTCATCGATGCGGTAGAAGGCGTCACGGAGCAGGATGCTAAAATTGCAGGTATTGCCCATGAACGCGGCAAGGGAGTCATTATCGTTGTAAACAAATGGGATGCCATTGAAAAAGACGATAAAACAATTTACAAGTACACTAACAAAGTAAAAGATACACTTTCCTATATGCCATATGCTGAAATCATGTTCGTTTCCGCTTTGACAGGGCAGAGGCTGAATAAGCTATTTGAAAATATCAATATGGTTATCGAGAATCAGTCCATGCGTATCGCAACCGGTGTCTTAAATGAAATTATGACAGAAGCAGTTGCACTGCAGCAGCCTCCGTCAGATAAGGGAAAACGGCTGAAATTATATTATATTACTCAGGTTGCTGTAAAGCCGCCTACTTTTGTCATTTTTGTGAATGACAAAGAGCTGATGCACTTTTCCTATACCAGATATCTGGAAAACAAGATCCGTGATACATTTGGTTTTAGAGGAACATCCCTTAAATTTATTACACGTGAACGCAAGGAAAAGGAGAAATAATAGGTTATGGAACGTATCATCTGCTTGGTTATCGGATATGTATTTGGTCTTTTTCAGACCAGCTATATTTACGGCAGGATGCATGGCATCGATATTCGTGAACATGGAAGCGGCAATGCCGGAAGTACAAATATGCTGCGGACACTTGGAAAGAAAGCGGGGCTGATTACTTTTGCCGGGGACTGTCTGAAGTGTATTTTGGCAGTCGTGATTATACGCCTGATTTTTGGCAGAACGCATCAGGATATTCTTCCCCTGCTGGTATTTTACGGAGCGGCAGGCACAATTTTAGGACATAATTATCCTTTTTATTTGGGCTTTAAAGGTGGAAAAGGGATTGCCGCAACAGCAGGACTTGTGTTATCATTTAACTGGATTATGGCAATCCTTGGAATTGTTACATTTTTTACAACATTTTTTACAACTCATTTCGTTTCACTTGGTTCCCTTCTTGTTTATGTGGGAATCATGATTGAACTGATTGTACTTGGCCAAACCGGATTTTTCGGCATGGCCCAGCCGCATTTGTATGAGCTGTATGCTATCGGTGCCTTCCTGACCTTTTTAGCGTTCTGGAAGCATCGGGAAAATATCCGCCGTTTGATAAGCGGTACAGAGAATAAGACCTTTTTAAGTAAAAAATAAATCAGTACATAAAAGACAATGGGGGTAATCATATGGTTAAGATAGGCGTTATTGGAGCCGGCAGCTGGGGTACGGCTCTGGCGGTATTGTTGCATAAAAACGGACATGAAGTTACCATCTGGTCTATAATCAAGGAAGAAGTGGATATGCTTTTGGAAAAAAGGCAGCATGAATCCAAACTTCCCGGTGTTGTGATTCCAGATGATATTACGATTACGAATGATTTGAAAGAATCTATGACCGATAAGGATATTCTGGTTCTTGCCGTTCCTTCTCCATTTACGAGAAGTACCTGCAAAATGATGAAAGAATATCTAAATCCCGGTCAGATTGTGATGAATGTAGCAAAGGGAATTGAAGAGAATACACTTTTTACCCTGACCGATATTATGGAAGAAGAACTGCCAGGCGTTGATGCGGCTGTTTTATCCGGACCAAGCCATGCAGAAGAAGTAGGCAGAGGACTTCCAACTACCTGTGTGGTTGGCGCACATTCCAAAAAGACCGCAGAATATCTCCAGAACATTTTTATCAGCCCTGTATTCCGGGTATATACAAGCCCTGACATGCTGGGTATTGAGCTGGGCGGAGCACTTAAAAATGTAATTGCACTGGCTGCTGGTACTGCAGACGGTCTTGGCTATGGCGACAATACAAAAGCCGCATTGATCACCAGAGGGATTGCAGAAATTACCAGGCTTGGCATGAAGATGGGTGGAAAGCCGGAGACATTTTACGGACTGACAGGCATTGGGGATCTGATCGTTACCTGTGCCAGCGTTCACAGCCGAAACCGCAAAGCCGGTTACCTGATTGGAAAAGGCTACACGATGCAGGAAGCCATGGATGAAGTGAAAATGGTTGTGGAAGGTGTCTATTCTGCGAAAGCAGCCATGGGGCTTGCGAAAAAATACGACGTGGAACTGCCGATAATTGAACAGGTTAATAAAGTTTTATTCGAAGGAAAGAATGCTGCCGAAGCAGTTAATGAATTAATGCAGCGTGACAAAAAGCTGGAGCATTCTGATTTGCTTTGGTAAGGAGGATATGAATCATGAATTATTATACGGTAGGCATTGAAGGTATGCCAAGACTTCTGTTAGAAATTGAAGATCCGCTGGGAAATTTCCGAAAGAAATTATATCCCGCAGCATTTAAAAACTACTTTGAAAAAAATATGGTTACCTTTCAGGCAATCGAAAATGGTTACCAGGATGTGGTAGACAAAGAGCAGTTTCTTACTAATATGGCAAATGCCCTTGTGGAAACTGCAGATGAAAAGGTTAAGGCGCAGGGCAAAAAGAACAACCAGGATAAATTATTAATGGATTATAATCTGTATATGGCTGTCTATGTGCTTCCTGCAATTTTAGAATTTCACGGGCAATCTTCCAAACCTTTAACAGAGAAATTACTTGCCGGATGGAAAGAACGTTTTCCGAAAACAAATATCCAGGCAGCCACTTATGAGCATATAGAACATGGATTCCATCGTAAATTCTGCTATATCACTACCGCTGTATGTGAAACTTTTGGAAAGCCTGACGATTGTTATGAACTGACGATCTTACGTAATTATCGTGACGGCTATCTGATGGACCAGCCAGAGGGCGAAGAAATCATCAAAGAATATTATGACGTGGCTCCCACCATTGTCAAACACATTAATAAAAATCCGGAAAAATCCGCTATTTATCAGGGTGTCTGGGATAAATACCTGCATCCCTGCATTCAGATGATTGAGGATAACAAAAATGAAGAATGCAAGGAACTGTATATTCAAATGGTAAGAGACTTGCAGACAGAATATTTTTATAACAGATAACTGTTTGATACAGAACAGAAGCCAAAAGCTTACTGTTCTGTTTTTTTATGCATCAGATTCAGCGTTAGTGGGAATGCTACTGATAGCATATTTGAATAGAAAACAGGAGGAATTATAAAATGGCAAATGGAAACAATGATGATAAATCCGGCAAAGACGAAAAGAAAGAACAGCAGCAGGAAGAGATCAGAGAAATGGGGCAGATCACCCTGGACCATAAGATCCATCTTCTGACTGTAATTGGAGAAATCGAAGGACATGAATGCTTACCCTCAAACAGCAAGACAACAAAGTACGAACACGTCCTTCCTCAGTTAGCTGCAATTGAAGACAGCAACGAAATCGAAGGTGTCTTAGTTCTGCTAAATACTGTAGGAGGTGATGTGGAAGCCGGACTTGCTATTTCGGAAATGCTTGCTTCCTTAAGTAAACCCACCGTATCTCTGGTCTTGGGCGGAAGCCACTCCATAGGCGTACCAATCGCCGTATCTACCGACTATTCCTTCATTGTAGAAACAGGAACCATGGTTATCCATCCTGTTCGTATGAGCGGAACCGTAATCGGAGCACCACAGACTTACGACTACTTTAAACAGATGCAGGACCGGATCCTTGGCTTTATTGCTTCACACTGCGATGCCAACAGGGACCGTCTGGAAGAACTCATGTTAGACACCGGAATGCTGACAAAGGATCTGGGAACCATCCTTGTGGGCAAGCAGGCAGTGGAAGAGGGCATTATTAATGAAGTCGGGGGAATTAAGGATGCGCTGAAGAAAGTTTATGAGTTGATAAAAGAGAAATAGGATTACCGGTTCGGGTAATCTTGACCGCACACTGTATCTGATATATAAAAGTATTGAACTTTTGCATATTGGTGCAGTGTGTTTTGTGTTTTATACGCAAATGCTCCCTTTCGGTACTAAGCGCCAATTATAACAAATCCTCCCTAAAATTTTCTTCATTGTAAATTCTCGAAATATATGCTATAATTAAGCGCTATAATAAAATTGTTTATACTTTAGAAAAAAATATAAGATACAGTTCTTCTTTGCAGTAGCGGGGAAATGGACGAAGAGGAGAAATGGTTATGTCAATTTTAGAGTCTATCCTGCTGGGACTGGTTCAGGGGATTACGGAATTTCTACCGGTCAGCAGTTCAGGACATCTAGCTATTCTACAAAACGTATTCCACATTAAAACTGATGGGGGAATGTTGTTTGATATTTTACTACACGTAGGTACCTTAGCCGCAGTTTTCATTGTCTATCGAAAAGACATTCTGCGCATGATTATAGAAGCAATCCGCATGTGCATGGATTCCTTCCAAAATGGGAAAACCTTTCTGCACAACCGGAAACACGATGATGCACTTCGCTACAAAAAAGTAGTACATAACAATTATCGCAAATTTGTTTTGCTTGTAATCGTATCTACGATTCCTACCGGAATTATAGGCTACGCTGCGAAAAGTCTGGTTGCAGCAGCGAGCATGACCCTGGTTATTCCCGGTGTCTGCCTGCTGCTTACCGGAGTTCTTTTGCTGGTATCCGATATTTCCGAAGACGGACACAAGATTCCAAAAACAGTATCCTACTCCAATGGATTTATTATCGGTATCTGCCAGGGAATCGCAACCCTTCCCGGTCTTTCCCGATCCGGAACCACCATTGCAGCTTGTCTTTTAAGCGGGTTTGACCGTAGATTTGCTGTAAAGTATTCCTTCATTATGTCAATCCCGGCTATATTAGGGGCCGCAGTTCTGGAACTAAAAGATATCGGTAAAGAGACGATCACTTTTCCCCAGTTTGGTATTTACCTGGTTGGGGCAATCGTTGCCGGAGTAGTAGGCTACGTCTGTATGAAGACCATGCTTGTAGTAGTACGTAAGAAGAAATTCAAAGGATTTGCATTCTATTGCTTTGCAATAGGAATATTTGCAATTGTTGCACATTTTGTATTTTAAGTAAGGAGAGACAGATTCATGACTGCGAATTCGCAAAGAACCAGTAACGGAACGAAGAAAGTCAGCACCGCCCGAAAAACCAGTACGGCGAAGAAGACAAACGGAAGAAAACCACAGACAAAAAACAAAAGACAGACTTCCAAAAAACAGTCTTACAACAAACCAGGTGCTATACTTCGGGATGAAATTATATTGTGGGCGATATTGGCAGTTTCCGTAATTATTTTAATCAGTAATTTCAATCTTGGGGGGTCTCTTGGCCAGAAAATCAGTTCCCTTTTTTTTGGTGTGTTTGGTTTTATGGCGTATATCGTTCCATTTATTCTATTTTTTACAACCGCATTTATCATTTCCAATAAACAAAACACTGCTGCATGGAGAAAGACTGTTGCGGTATATGCATTTTTGATTTCCCTGTGTTCCATTTTCGAATTAATCGTGAACAGTTACGATCCGGAGAAAAAAATCCTGGAATTCTACCAGTTCAGTTCCAAATATAAAACCGGCGGCGGCCTTGCCGGCGGGTTGCTCTGCAAGGCATTTTGCCCTACAGTGGGTATTGTGGGCGCCTATGTACTGATTATTATTATGATGCTTATCTGCATTGTATTGATCACCGAACGTTCCCTGTTTGCAGGCATGAAAAACAAAACCAGCAGGGTATATGAAAACGCCAGAAAAGACGTTTCCAGAAGAAAAGAAATCTCTACGGCGAAAAGAGAACAGCGCGATATGCAGAGAGATCTGCAAAAACAGCAGGAGTTAAAAGAAGTACTGGATCAAATCCGTGCGGAAACTGCCGGAGTAGTAGTTAAACCCAGAGATGAAGCAGGCGGCCGAAAACGAAATGCAAAATCAAGCAACCGGCTGGGCAAAAAGATATCGGGCGTCAGCATGGATACAACCTTACAGGGCAGTGACAATACCTTAGATGAAGTACATGAAGTGATTCCTTCCGTACCCCCGTCACCTGCTATGGCACAGATTGACTTTACCATCCAGCGCAATGACGGTGCAGCATCAGCGACTTCCAAAGAAAACAGCGGTATTACCATCATGGATTCCGATCCGCTGCCGGACATGCCGGACTTGCCGGAAACAGAACCGGATAACGATGCTTCGGATATTGATTTTGTGATTAAGCAGAGCAGGGCAGACACCGCAAAGAAAGAGATGGAGCCCGTCATTGACGAGTCTATTTTTGACGTAAAAGATGAACCTGTTCCTGTTATGGAGCCTGTTTTTGAATCAGCACCGGTTATGGATCCCATGGAAGAGGAAAAAATGCCGGATATTACAGTACCGAAACTGAAATTACCCGATGCAGCTCCTCCATCTAAAGCAAATAAGAGTCCCAAATCTTCTCCGGCAGAAGTAGAAGCCGGTATTCAATCCGTAGAGCAGGAAATGGAGATTACGGCGCAGGTTGTAAAGCCCGAATATGTATTTCCATCCATTGATCTGCTGAAAAAACCGAAACGCGGTAAAAACGGCGATACTGACAAAGAATTAAGGGAAACAGCCATTAAGCTTCAGACAACCCTTCACAGCTTTGGCGTTGATGTCACCGTAACCAATGTAAGCTGCGGACCATCTGTAACCAGATACGAGCTGACTCCCCAGCAGGGTGTAAAAGTAAGCCGTATCGTAAATCTGGCAGATGACATTAAATTAAATCTGGCAGCAGCCGACATCCGAATAGAAGCTCCTATCCCCGGCAAATCAGCCGTGGGTATTGAAGTTCCCAATCATGAAAACAGTGCGGTTATGTTGCGGGAACTTTTGGAATCCGATGATTTTAAGAACCATCCATCCAATCTGGCATTTGCTGCCGGTAAGGATATTGCCGGAAAAGTAGTGGTAACGGATATTGCAAGAATGCCACATCTTCTAATCGCAGGAGCAACCGGATCCGGTAAATCGGTCTGTATCAATACCATTATCATGAGTATTTTATACAAGGCAAAACCAGAAGATGTCAAACTAATTATGATTGACCCAAAAGTCGTGGAATTAAGCGTTTATAACGGAATTCCACATCTGATGATTCCGGTTGTCACCGACCCGAAAAAAGCGGCAGGCGCTTTGAACTGGGGTGTTGCTGAAATGACCGAGCGCTACAAAAAATTTGCAGATCTGAATGTCCGTGATCTGAAAGGATATAATGCAAAAATTGAATCCGTAGCCCATATAGAAGACGAAAACAAACCGGAAAAGCTGCCTCAAATCATTATTATTGTAGACGAGCTTGCAGACCTTATGATGGTTGCCCCCGGAGAGGTTGAGGATTCCATCTGCCGTCTGGCACAGCTTGCACGAGCAGCCGGAATCCATTTGATTATTGCGACCCAGCGTCCTTCCGTTAATGTCATTACGGGTCTGATTAAAGCAAATATGCCTTCCCGAATTGCATTTTCCGTTTCTTCCGGTGTGGATTCCAGAACAATTATTGATATGAACGGAGCCGAAAAGCTGCTAGGTAAAGGTGATATGCTCTTTTATCCTCAGGGTTATCAAAAACCTGCCCGTGTACAGGGTGCTTTTGTATCCGATTCCGAAGTCGGTGATGTGGTAGAATTCCTCGCTCAGAAGAATATGAGCGGCGATTATAATAAAGAAGTAGAAGAGCAGATCAGTAAAGTACAGCAGGCAGTAAACGACAGTTCTTCCGGCGGCAGTGAAGTAGATGCTTATTTTGCAGATGCAGGAAAATTTATTATTGAAAAAGATAAAGCTTCCATCGGGATGCTGCAGCGTGTATTCAAGATCGGTTTCAACAGAGCCGCCCGCATTATGGATCAGTTAGCAGAAGCAGGGGTTGTCGGTGAGGAAGAAGGCACAAAGCCCAGAAAAGTCATCATGTCAATGGAAGAGTTTGAAAATTACATCGACGAGTACATTTGATATTGAATTTTTGATAGGTATGCTTTATAGTAGTAGTGAGGTAAAAAATAGAGCCTATAAGACTCTGTTAAAAATAGGAGGATGATTATGTACAAAATACGTAAAGCAGAAAAACTTGCGGACAAGATTTTTCTCATGGTAGTTGATGCACCAAGAATTGCTAAACATTGTCTGCCAGGACAATTTGTCATCGCAAAAGAGGATGAAAAAGGGGAGCGGATTCCACTTACCATCTGTGATTATGATGCAGAAGAAGGAACAATTACCATCGTATTCCAGATCGTAGGTGCTTCCACAGAAAAATTCTCAAAATTGCAGACAGGTGATTATTTCAGAGATTTTGTAGGACCTTTAGGACAGCCTTCTGAACTTTGTACAGAAGACCTGGAAGAAGTGAAAAAGAAAAAAATCTTATTCGTAGCAGGCGGTGTTGGTACAGCTCCGGTATATCCCCAGGTAAAATGGCTGCATGAACAGGGTATCGCAGCAGATGTTATAATGGGATCCAAAACAAAAGATTTATTAATTCTGGAAAAAGAAATGGAAGCAGTTGCAGGTAATCTCTATGTCACAACTGATGATGGATCATACGGCAGAAGCGGTATGGTTACAAAAGTCATTGAAGATCTTGTTCAAAATGAAGGAAAAGAATATGACGTTGTAATCGCAATCGGTCCGATGATAATGATGAAATTTACATGTCTGACTACAAAGAAGCTGGGTCTTCCTACTGTTGTCAGCATGAATCCGATAATGGTAGATGGTACCGGCATGTGCGGCGCCTGTCGTTTAACTGTAGGCGGCGAAGTTAAATTTGCATGTGTTGACGGACCTGAATTTGACGGACACTTAATTAATTTCGATGAGGCCATGAAAAGACAGCAGATGTATAAAACCGATGAAGGCCGTGCAATTTTGAAATTGCAAGAAGGAGATACACATCATGGCGGATGTGGAAATTGCGGAGGTGACAAATAATGGGTGACGTATTAAAAAAGGTTCCGGTAAGAGAGCAGGCTCCGAAAGTCAGAGCTGCGAATTTTGAAGAAGTATGTCTTGGATATAACCAGGAAGAAGCAATGGAAGAAGCCGTACGCTGCATCAATTGTAAAAATGCAAAATGTATTACCGGCTGTCCTGTTTCCATTAATATCCCGGGATTTATCAGTGCAGTAAAAGAAGGAGACATCAAAGAAGCTTATAATGTAATTTCCGAATCCAGTTCCCTTCCTGCTATCTGCGGTCGTGTATGCCCCCAGGAAAGCCAGTGTGAAGGAAAATGTATCCGTGGAATTAAAGGCGAACCTGTTTCCATCGGAAAACTGGAACGTTTCGTAGCTGACTGGGCGCGGGACAACGATGTTAAACCACCAGCACCGGAATCTTCCAATGGACATAAAGTAGCAGTAATCGGTTCCGGCCCTGCAGGACTTACCTGTGCCGGTGATCTTGCAAAAATGGGATATGATGTTACCATTTTTGAAGCTCTTCATGAGCCTGGCGGAGTATTGGTATATGGTATTCCGGAATTCCGTCTTCCCAAATTAGATGTAGTTGCAAAAGAAGTGGAAAACGTAAAATCTCTGGGCGTAAAGCTGGAAACCAACGTTATTATCGGAAAATCCACAACCATTGATGAACTGATGAATGAAGAAGGATTTGAAGCCGTATTTATCGGATCCGGAGCAGGTCTTCCAATGTTCATGGGCATTCCGGGAGAAAATGCAAACGGCGTATTCTCCGCAAATGAATACCTGACCAGAAATAACCTGATGAAAGCATTCCGTGAAGATTATGACACACCTATCGCACGTGGTAAAAAAGTTGCGGTAGTAGGCGGCGGAAACGTTGCAATGGATGCAGCCAGAACAGCTCTGCGTCTGGGTGCAGAAGTACATATCGTATACCGCAGAAGTGAAGCCGAACTTCCAGCCAGAGTGGAGGAAGTACATCATGCAAAAGAAGAAGGCATCATCTTTGATTTATTAACCAATCCAATTGAGATTCTGGTAGATGAAAACGATGCTGTCAAAGGCATGAAATGTATCCGCATGGAACTTGGTGAACCGGATGCATCCGGCAGAAGACGTCCGGTAGAGATTCCGGGATCAGAGTTTGAATTAGAACTGGATACCGTTATCATGTCCCTTGGAACTTCTCCAAACCCATTGATTTCTTCCACAACCATCGGTCTGGATATTAATAAACGTAAATGTATTATCGCTGATGAAGACACAGGTAAGACCAGCAAAGACGGCGTTTATGCAGGCGGAGATGCAGTGACAGGTGCCGCTACCGTTATCCTTGCTATGGGTGCCGGAAAAGCAGCAGCAAAAGGAATTGATGAATTCTTAAAGAACAGATAAGGTGAAATCTATTCATTTTTATTCCCGTGAGCAACGTACCAAGCGGAGAACAAAAACCCCGTTGCTTGCCGCGGGGTTTTTGACTTATAGTAAGAGGGCGGAAGCGGTTACCAGTACCCTTCCCCCTCTTTTCTTTAATCAAAGAAACCCTCACTGATTATGTAAGTGAGGGATTTCGATAATTACCCAGTGTTGTACTGGCGATATAAATAACATGTATAAGAAAAAGGAGCATTCATTATGGTAAAACACATTGTACTTTGGAATTTTGTAGAAACGATGACAACAGAAGAAAAAAAAGAAGCGGGAATGAAAATGAAGTCTATCCTGGAACCCCTGAAAGACGTAATACCAGGCGTTATTTCGTTGCAGGTAGTTCTGAATGAACTTGACAGCAGCAACCGTGACATCGCCCTGATCGGGGAATATGAAAGCGTGGAAGCACTGAATAATTATACCGTTCATCCTGCACACGTGGAAGCCGGTAAATTTGTCAGAAGCGTAACCTGTAACCGTGCCTGCCTGGACTTTTAATCCTCGATGAAAATCACATTAATTACCGTAGGCAAAATAAAAGAAAAATATTTCACAGATGCCATAAAGGAATATGCCAAACGCCTCAGCCGGTACTGCAAGCTGGAGATCCTGGAACTGGCAGACGAAAAGACACCGGATGGGGCAAGTGAAGCAGAAGAGATGCAGATTAAAGCAAAGGAAGGCGAGCGTATCTTAAAAACCATCAAAGACAACTCTTATGTATTTGCTCTGGCAATTCAGGGTAAAAAAATGTCCTCGGAAGACTTTGCAGACACGATCAATCGTCTTGGCATCGGCGGTGACAGTCATCTGATGTTTATTATCGGCGGATCTCTGGGGCTGGATGAACGGGTATTAAAAAGAGCGGACCGCCTGATCAGTTTTTCAGATATGACCTTTCCTCATCAGCTGATGCGGGTAATTCTATTAGAGCAGATTTATCGTGCTTACCGGATTATTCAAAATGAACCCTATCACAAATAAAAAGAATGCCATTAAGGAAGCAGAAGTTATTTCAGCAATGAAGAAACTTCTGCTTTTTTATATTCAAACGTCTTTTCTATTGACAATATTTAATTTGCGCATTATAATAACAATAGTTATATAACGAATGTTATTTCAAAGGAGTCGTATGCCTAAACAAAAAATAACCAAACAAATCATTTTGGATTCCGCTTTTGAGTTGCTGCGCTTTAGCGGTCATGAGGCGGTGAATGCACGCAGCGTAGCCAAATCTGCTGGCTGCTCTGTACAGCCAATTTACAGTTATTATGAGAATATGACTGAACTTATGCAGGAATTGTTTGCCTATACCCAGCAGTTTTTAAGCAAATATATTGAAAAAAATGCATCACAGGAATGCTACTTTGAATCAATTGGCAAGTGCCATATCGGTTTTGCAAAAGATGAGAAGTATCTATTTCGTTTTCTGTATCTTTCAGAATATATGAAAGCTGCCAGTTTCGAAGATATTATCCGGCAGTGTACCAGAGATGATGTTACGGAATCCATTATGAACACCCTTAATTTGAATGGGGAAGAATCGAAGAAAATCTATCTGAACATGATGCTCTATACCCATGGAATTGCTTCCATGATCGCAACCGGAGCCGCTGATATTCCAAATGAGGATATACAACGTTTAACTGACGCGGCATTCCGCGCATTTTTAGACCAGTCCAGAAAGGAGGCTAAAATAAATGAAACTCATTATTCATGACCTGCAAAAAGAAGTATTTCATAAACTTATGCCAGATCCAGGCAAAGATACCCTGGTTATAGGAGAAGACCCCGGTATCCATCCATGCATTGGCTGCTTTGGCTGCTTGTTAAAGACACCAGGCACCTGCATGATACGCAGCGATGCCTATGGTGATATGGGTTATCTGATTTCGCAAAGTGAAAAAATAACGATCATCAGTAAGTGCTGCTATGGTGGATTCAGCTGTTTTGTAAAAAACGTATTGGATCGAAGCCTGCCTTATCTTCATCCTGACTTTGTAATGAAAAATGGAGAGATGCATCACAAGCAGCGTTATAAAAAGGAGTTTGAACTGACCGTACATTTCTATGGTGAAGAAATTACAGAAGAGGAAAAAGAAATTGCAAAAGAACTTGTGAAAGCAAATTCCATCAACTTATACTGTAAGGTTCGTAAAGTTTCTTTTTTGAGAAGTCCTGAACAAATAAAAGGAGGCACTGAAGTATGAAGCTTGCATTGATAAATTGCAGCCCCAAGGTAAAAAACAGCAACTCCGAATACCTGCATCAAAAACTCCTTTCACTGTTTGCAGGAAATGCAGAAGTATTGGAATTGCACATGCGAAAAAAAGAATTCCAGCAAGAAACGCTTTCCCTTATATCAGAATGTGATACGCTGTTATTTATATTTCCCCTCTATGTGGATGGACTCCCCTCCCATATGACAGGCTGTCTGATTCAGCTGGAAACTGCTTTAAAGCAAAACCTGCCGAAGAAAAAACAAATGGTTTATGCAATCGCTAACTGTGGATTTTATGAAGGCAGACAGAACAAAACCGCTCTTGATATGTTAAAATGCTGGTGTCAAAAAGCAGGTGTCAATTGGGGATATGGTATAGGCATAGGCGGTGGCGGCATGCTTCCGATGCTGGGCAGCGAAAGCTCAGATAAGGGTCCCATGAAACAGATTGTTCTTTCCCTTGCTCATATGAAGGATATGATCCTATACAAAAAAGCAAGAAATAATATCTATATTTCACCTGGTTTTCCCCGATTTGCTTATAAGTTAGCAGCACAACTGGGCTGGAGGCAGGAGATCAGGCAAAATGGTATGAAGGCAAAGGAAATCCACCGGCAGGCAAGTCCACGCACCACTAAAAGTTTGTTTCGTCAATTTAATTCATAGCATGAAAGAAGAAGTTTATCCAATATCAGATAGACTTCTTTTTTTGATTGGCTTCCCAGACTTTCTAATGTATAATAGTGTAGAACATAATGAAAACACAAACATTTAAACGATCATGCAGGAGGCGAAAATTATGAGAGATGAATTACAAAAACGCTGTCAGCTTTTTATACAAAACAGAGACATTGTAAAAAATGCATTCGGTTGGGAGAGCTATTATATTTATCCGCTCTGTGCAAGCTTATTTACAATCAGAGGGCTTCAGGCAGATGCCGGAGTGCTGAAGGACTGCCGGGACCTCCTGAAAGAGAAGACCGGTTTTTTCTCAAATTTCCGGGGCATTTCTAAGATGGCAACGGTATCAACCCTTTCCCTTTCACCCAGTCCGGAGAATAAACTAAACCAATTACTGGATATTTACGGAAAGTTAAAAGAAGTTTTCTGGGGATCGGAATACCTAACGGTAGCAGCCTCCGTAATCTCAGATATGGCGGAACCCGGACAATACGAACAGATTATTCATCGGACCAGAACGATCTACAATCGTATGAAGGAAGCACATCCATTTCTCACATCCGGTGAAGACAGTTCCTTTGCCGCCCTGCTCGCCCTCTCCCAACTGGATGATATCTATATCGAGCAGGAAATGGAGCGCTGCTATACGCTTTTGAAACCTTACTTCTTTTCGGGGAATGCCGTACAGTCCTTAAGCCATATCCTGGCATTGGGGGAAGAGGCAGCAGCGCAGAAGTGTGAAAAAGCAATGGCATTATTCGATGATCTGAAATCCCACGGCCATAAATACGGCACAAGCTACGAACTGGCTACACTGGGGGTACTGGCACTTTTAGATACCGACCTAAAAACACTGGCACAGGATATCATGGATGTGGACGATTATCTCCATTCCCAGAAAGGATTTGGAGCATTTGGCATTGGTGCCAGGCAGCGTCTGATGTATGCCGGCGTTCTGACCATGTGTGACTATATGCCCCAGCTTCAGCCTATGAAGACAGCCACACTCAATGGAGTGGTATCCCTGGTAATCGCACAGCAGGCAGCACTTTGTGCCTCCGCAGCTGCAGCCGGTGCCGCTGCTGCATCTGCTTCCAGTTCATCGTCCTGATGGGACAAAGGGAGGAACGTGATGGATAAAAACTTATGCAAATTATTTGGAACCAAAAACCCTTACAATTTCAGCAAAACCGGGATTTCTTTTTCCATGGGATGAAAGCAGTCTGCAGGGATTTCTATGAAATTTCAAACTCATACCGGGAAATTTGCAAATTAAATGGTTTTGCCCCAGAACAGCTTAAATCAGAAGAAGACCTGTACCGCATACCGGTAATCCCTACCTCTTATTTTAAAAGAAATGATATATCCCTGGAGCATTCTTCCTTTGTCAAAGTTACCTCGTCAGGTACCAGCGGAAAGGTTAGTAAAATCAGTTACTCTCCGGGAGAAATTTTACTCTTTTCCAAAATGGCAATAAGGCTTGGTAAAATACACCGGATTTTTTCTCTGAAACCAGCTCACTATATCATGCTGGGATATCAGCCGGTACGTGAAAATAAAACAGTGATATCCAAAACAGCCACTTTGTCTTCCATGTATGCACTGCCTCTTTCCAGAAAGTATGCCCTGACGTATAAAAACGGAAAATATCAGTTGAACCTGGAAGGATTGCTGAAGAGAACTGTGAACCTGGCTCAGAAAAAGACGGCTGTCCGCATTATTGGTTTTCCCTCGTATCTGTTCTTCCTGCTGGAAAAAATGCAGGAAGCCAATCTTAGCTGCCGTCTTCCCAAAGGGTCTAAAATCCTTCTTGGCGGTGGCTGGAAACAATTCTCCCAGCAAGAGATTTCCAAGGAAAAACTCTATGCTCTGGCTAAACAGACCCTGGGAATCGAACAGGATCAGATACATGAGTTTTTTGGTGCAGCCGAACATCCCGTTCTATACTGTACCTGTAAAAACCATCATTTCCACATTCCTTCTTACGCCAGGGTAATTATCCGTGATGTGGAGACCCTGAAACCTCTGGACAATGGCAAAACAGGATTGATTAACCTGATGACACCCGTACATTCCAGTATTCCCATCATGAGTATTATGACCGATGACCTGGGCTGCATCCATTCCCATGAAGAGTGCGGCTGCGGCATCGAAAGTGATTATCTGGAAATTCTGGGACGAGTGGGCGCACAGGATGTAAAGACCTGTTCCGCAGGAGCGAAAGACATTCTGGAAGGAGGAATTTAATGCTGCTGATCAATGGCAATCTATGGAGCAATACGGAAACGGAAAAGGCAATTGAACTGGTTTCCCATCAGATCGTGGATACCCTATCCAATAAATCACTTGATCGTCAGACGGTATTGAATGCAGCCGGGCGATTTACAGATGACTTTCTAGGTGGAAATTTAAATAAAGAATTCGCACCCTTTCTCCAACATGAGGAGATAACAAAAGAGGATATACATACATTGGTGGAAACCTTTCAAAAAGATGCGCTGAGTAAAAGAACATCACGTGAGCTGGATTCCCTGAAACAGAGTGATCATATTCTGATTGTACCCAAAGGTGTACTTTTTCATATAGCGGCAGGAAATATGGATATCCTGCCTGCGTACAGTGTTCTGGAGGGGCTGCTGACCGGAAATATAAACATTTTGAAACTCCCCTCCGCTGATCACGGGCTTTCCGTATTCCTGCTGAAAAAGCTCATCGAATATGAACCAAGGCTTAAAGAATATATCTATGTATTTGACACACCGTCATCCGATCTTCTGTCTGTGCAAAAACTAATGCACTTTGCAAATACCATCGTCGTATGGGGATCGGATAATGCAATTGAAGCGGTGAGAAAAAATGCCCCGGTCAATGCAGAGATCGTGGAGTGGGGACACAAACTCAGCTTCTGTTACATACAGGATATGGGGGTTTCGGATGCTCTCCTTGTTAAACTGGCTCATCACCTCTTTGAGACAAACCAGCTGTTGTGCAATTCCTGCCAGGGCATTTATGTGGATACGGATAACTTTGAAGAGGCAGCCGCTTTTGGTAAACGCTTTGCAAAAATAATGGAAGAAATCGAACCGGAATATGTACTTCCGGATTATCTTCAGGGAAAACTGACCCTGGAAGCCCTCACAAGGAGCCTGGAAAATATAAAGGAAAAGGAAATCATTTACCAGAACCGAAGAAGCAGCGTTACCTGCAAACGGGACTCGGAGCTGGAATTGTCGCTGCTCTATGGGAATATCTGGGTAAAGCCTCTGAAGCAGGACAGAATCGCAGCTGCATTGCTTAAATCTAAGCTTTATCTGCAGACAGCAGGCATTTATCCGTTTAACGCTCCTTTGATACAGAAGCTGTCCCGGACAGGGCTTACCAATATCATCAGCATCGGGGAAATGTCCGATAAACAGCTGGGAATGACCCATGACGGAAGATTTTCCCTGCAGCAGTACGTTCGGCTTGTAGAAGTGGGACACCCCGTTGTTAAGCGAACGTCCACTGGACGTTAAGCAACCCTCGCGGCAGCCGCCAAATGGACGCACCAGCGTGTCCGTTTGGCTCGTTGCTTGCGGGAATAAATTTTTAGGAGAACAGTAACATGAAAGAAATCAGTAACTTCGAAAACCTGGAAGCCCTAATCGCTTCCTATCCCATCTGCCAATATGGATTTTTAGATACCAGTGAGCTGGTTTTTTCGGAACATGTCAGGCAGATCTGCCAGCAAGAATGTGAATGCTACGGCACCACCTGGTCCTGTCCGCCGGCAGTGGGCAGTGTAAAAGACTGTCACAGGAAATGCCTGAATTATGAAAAGGCACTTTTATTTACCACTCTGGCTGAGGTAAGTGATACCGCTATTCTGGAAGAAACCCTGTCTACGCGCAAAGAACACGAGAAAGTCACCAGAGCCCTCCTTCGGGATATCCAAAGCAGCCTGGGTGAAGAATGTATGGCACTTTCCAGTGAATCCTGCCATATCTGTGAACACTGTACCTACCCGGATTTTCCCTGCCGCCATCCGGAGCAGATGTTCCCATGCATTGAAAGCTATGGCATACTGGTAACCGAATCCGCCGAAAAATGTCAGATTGATTTCTTTTATGACAGCACCACCGTGACCTGGTTCGGAATGATTTTTTTTGGCAGGTATAAGTAAATAATTCTCTCATATATTGTGTAATAAAAGGCAAAAATAGTATATGAGTTCGAAAAAAAAGCCGTTGTATTATAAGATGACCCAGGCAATGGAAATACCGGATGATCTGACTCTTGGAGCAGTACTGGTATCACTTACAGGACAAGAGGAAGCCTTTATCGAAAATTATAGAGGTATTATTGAATATACGGATAACCGGCTAATGTTAGCCACGAAAACCTGTAAATTGGAGATTCTGGGGAAACATCTGGTGATTATGTATTATACCAGCGATGAACTGAAAGTGAGAGGACATATCGAACAGATAAACTATTTATAAACCAGGAGGGGCTCTGTTTGATAAAAAAGCTGTTGCAGTTCATAAAGGGCTATGTTAGAGTCCGGGTACAGGGGAATTCCTATGAACGGTTTTTAAACCTCTGTGCCAACCACAATATTTACTTATGGAATTTACTACCTGCCGATATCTGTTACGAAGTGAACATGACCATTAAGGATTTCCGCCAGATCCGGCCTCTGGTTCGAAAGTCAGGGACAAAAATAACAATAAAAAAACGATATGGCCTTCCCTTTTTTCTCCACCGGCATAAAAAAAGGAAGCTGTTTCTGGCAGGTTTTCTCGTTTGCCTGGCAATGTTGTTTTTGCTTTCCTGCTTTATCTGGGATATCCGTATTGAAGGGAATTACTCAGAAACAAGAGAAGTCATTTTGGAATACTTAAACGAAAATGGTGCCGGACATGGCGCAAAAAAATCCGGTATCGACTGTAAAGAACTTGCCGCGGCACTGCGTCGTCAATTTTCCGACTTTATCTGGGTTTCGGTGCGTATCAAAGGCACCCGCCTGTTTATTGACGTTCAGGAAAACACCGATTTGGAACTGGCGGAAGAAAAAGAATACGATGACAGCGATATTATTTCCAATGTAAACGGAACCATCGTTAAGATGATTACAAGAGCGGGTGCTCCCCAGGTAAAAGTAGGAGATGAGATCAAAGAAGGGGATATCCTGGTGCTTGGAAAGCTGGAAATCTTAAATGACAGCGGAGAGGTGAGCAATATACGTTATGTTCCTTCAGATGCCGATATATATGTAAAAACCAGCTATCACTATGTAAATGAATTTCCCCTGAATTATAAAAAGAAGCAATATACGGGACTTGAAAAAGAAGGCTTTTATCTGAAGGTCTTTCAGGATATCATAGGAATCAACCACCCTTCCTCGAATTTTGAACAATCCGATACCGTAACCCAGGAGTATCAGGCAATGCTGACTCAAGACTTTTATCTGCCACTGAGCTTTGGTAAATCCGTGGTAAAAGAGTACCGGATTGCAGACAAAAAATACAGTGAAAAAGAGGCAAGAAACAAAGCAACAGAAACTCTTAATAAATTTATTGAAAAAATTCAGGAAAAAGGGGTTCAAATATTTGAAAATAATGTTAAAATAGACGTAGGTGAGAAAACCTGTAAAGCAGAAGGAGAATTAATTTTGATTGGGAAAGCAGGCAAAAGAGTCCCTACAGAAATCATTGCTTCTCCACAGGAAGGAACTATAAGTGAATGAGTATCGTTGAAATCATAACCTCTGTTCCCATGGAACATGAGAAGAATGTGTTCGGCCAGTTTGACCAGCACATTAAGAAAATTGAAAAAACACTGAACGTAACGATAATCTCCAGGGAAGGCGCTTTAAAGATTTTGGGAAGTGAAGCCGCCGCCCTGAAGGCAAAGAACATTATTTTACAACTGGTGGAATTATCGAAAAAGGGCAATATCATCAGTGAACAAAATGTAGATTATACCATTGCCCTGTCTTTTGAAGATAAAGAATCTGCAATTGTTGAAATTGACAGAGACTGTATCTGCAATACTATCAGCGGTAAACAAATCAAACCAAAGACACTGGGTCAGAAAAAATATGTGGATGCTATACGTGAAAAGATGATTGTATTCGGTATCGGGCCTGCCGGTACGGGTAAGACTTATCTTGCCATGGCGATGGCAATCAATGCGTTTAAAAATGATGAGGTAAGCCGCATTATTCTGACCCGGCCTGCCATTGAAGCAGGAGAAAAGCTGGGATTTCTGCCCGGGGATCTGCAAAGTAAGGTAGATCCGTATCTGCGGCCGCTGTATGATGCCCTGTATCAGATTATGGGACCGGACAGCTTCCAGAAAAATATGGAAAAGGGACTGATCGAAGTTGCACCGCTGGCATATATGAGGGGGCGTACCCTGGATAATGCCTATATTATTCTGGATGAAGCCCAGAATACCACACCTGCGCAGATGAAAATGTTTCTTACCAGAATCGGTTTTGGATCAAAAGTCATTGTAACCGGGGATTTAACACAAAAAGATCTTCCCGCTGCTACAAAATCAGGTCTGGACGTTGCCGTTCAAGTTTTGAAAAAAGTAGAGGATATTTCCTTTTGTACGTTAACCAGCAAGGATGTTGTAAGACATCCGTTGGTGCAGAAAATTGTACAGGCATATGATGATTATGAAAAGAAATCTAAGCCCAGGGAAACGTCAAAAGTCCGCAGGACGAGAAATTAAGTGGGATAAGAACCAGAAAGGACAACACAACATGACAATACAGTATGAAGAAGAATGCCAGGTTCCCTTTTCTTTTGATTACCGGGCAATGGCTGAAAAAGTAATAAGGGAGGCTTTGGATCACGAGAATTGTCCCTATGAAGCTGAAATAAATCTTACCTTAACCTCCAATGTAGAGATAAGAGTCATGAATTATGAATACCGGGAAATCGACAGGGCAACCGATGTGTTGTCTTTTCCTATGCTGGAATATGATGAGCCTGCAGATTTTGAATATTTGGAAGATGCATGGGCGGAATGCTTTAATCCGGAATCCGGGGAATTATTATTGGGTGATATCGTAATTTCCGTAGAAAAGGTTCTGGAACAGGCAGAAGCTTACGGACATTCTGTAGAAAGGGAATTTGCTTTTTTGATAGCGCACAGTATGCTTCATTTAATGGGTTATGACCATATGGAGCCGGAGGAAGCGAAAGTTATGGAAACCAAGCAGGAAGAAATTTTAAATGCGCTGAAAATAAACAGATAAGAAGGACGAAAACTATGAAAAAATTAACAGTACTTGCATTATTGACTTTGACAGCAGTTACTTTTACCGCCTGCCAGAAAAAAGGAGAGACAGAACCTGCAACACAGACAGCAAATGATACTACGGCTGCTCTGGAAACAGATTCAGAACTGGAGACCGGATCTTTTACCGTCAACAATTCGGAGGATCAGAATTCCAAACGTGAGACACCCAATGCCCAGGGGCAGGTGCACAGTTATCTGACAGGAGCATTAACCGATGTCAATCTTGCATATAAGCGTCCGATTGCGATTATGCTGAACAATATCATAGACGCATGCCCCCAGGCAGGGATTGCCCGTGCAGGCATCGTATACGAAGCGCCGGTAGAAGGCGGATTAACACGTCTCATGGGAATCTTTGAAGATTACAAGGATATGGAAAAGATCGGTTCCGTGAGAAGCTGCCGTGACTATTATGTTCGGTATGCCCTGGAATTTGATGCCATTTATACCCATTTTGGACAGGCTGTTTACGCTTTTGATTTATTAAATTCAGACCGGGTTAATAACATCAGCGGACTGGAGTACCAGGAAAAAGCCGGCAAGTTGAAGGGATACGCAGGAGAAGATATTTTCTACCGTTCCTCAGACAGGCCCTCTCCCCACAATGTATATATCAGCGAAGAAGGAATTAATAAGGCCATTGAAAACAAGGGTTACAGCACCGAATTAGCAGATGATTATACCGGGCATTATAAATTTGCCAAGGACGGCGAAGAAATCACATATACAGATGGTTCCGCCCAGCATATCGAGCCTGCTTACCAGATCAACAAACCCTGGTTTGATTACAATACAGAGGACAAGCTTTACTACCGTTCCCAGTATAAAAAAGAGCAGATTGATCAGCTTACCGATGAACAGCTGGCATTTAAAAACGTCATTTTCCAGTATTCACAAGTAGAAAATTATGACGATAACGGTTATTTGAACATAGATACAAAATCAGGTGGAAATGCTATTGTATTTTCAGACGGTACTTACCAAAAAGGAACCTGGAAGAAAGATGATGAATGGGGGCCTGCAAAATACTATGATGCCTCCGGCAAAGAGATCGTATTAAATCAGGGCAAGACCTGGGTCTGCATCGTACCGAAAAATTATGAAAGCAATGTAGTAATTCAGTAGTGAAAAATTCAGTACCCCGTTGCAAGCATTGGGGTAATTTGACCCTCGCGGCAGTCGCCAAATGGAAGCCCAGCATGTCCGTTTGGCTCGTTGCCCGCGGGAATAAAACATGAGATAAACGAGGTATGACGTGGGAAAGAAGAAGAAGAGTAATTCGTTTTTAGTGCAGGGTACAATTCTTGCGGTAGCTTCTATTCTTGCCAAAATTATAGGCATGATTTACCGCATTCCCCTTACAAATATTCTGGGAGATGAAGGAAACAGTTACTATTCAACAGCTAATGAAATCTACACCATTCTGTTGATGGTATCCTCCTTCAGCCTTCCTCTGGCTGTATCCAAGCTGGTATCAGAACGGTTACATTTAGGACAGAAAAAAAATGCATATAAAGTTTTTAAATGTTCCCTGAAATTTGCGGTAATCGCAGGAGGTATCGTTTCCGTTTTAACCTTCCTTCTGGCAGGCGTGATTTCAAAAGACATCATGAAGACGGAAATGGCTTCCTATGGACTGCGCGTACTGGCTCCGGCGGTATTTATCTTTGCCATTGCAGGAGTATTCCGCGGTTTCTATCAGGGGCATGGTTCTATGGTTCCTACGGCAGTGTCCCAGGTCATTGAACAGATTGTAAATGCGGTAGTCTCAGTTGCCGCAGCAGGCATATTATTTAATTACGGAGCATCCATTGTAAAGGAAAAAGGGAGTAATCTTGGAAATAGTTCTCTTCCTCCTGCATTGGGAGCAGCCGGCGGTACTCTGGGTACCGTCGTCAGCGTAGCAGTGGCGCTTATTTTCCTTGTGGTTATATTCAGCTCTTATCAGAGAAATTTCAAAAAGCAGATGCGCCAGGATCCTACCAAAAGGCTGGAACCCGACGCACTTATTTACAAAGCAATCCTCATGACCATCATTCCGGTTGTTTTAAGTACGGTAATCTACAACATCATAACTGTATTGGATCAAGGTATTTTTAATGCTGTTTTATCCGGACAGGGTTATACGGAAAAGCAGTATACCATCATCTGGGGTGTCTATGTGGGTAAATTCCGGGTATTGATGAATGTACCTCTGGCACTGGCTTCCTGTCTGGCGCCCTCCGTGGTTCCCAGCCTGACAAAAGCAATGGTAGATCATGATTTTAAAGACGCTTCCATTAAAGTGCGCAATACCATCCGCTATACCATGGTGATTACCATCCCCTGTGCGGTGGGAATGGCAGCGCTTGCCACACCCATCATGAAGCTTCTTTTTAATGACGGACGCGCCCTTACAACGGGAATCATGCAGGCCGGTGCACTTATGATCGTTCTGTTTGCGCTGTCAACACTGACAACAGGAATCCTACAGGGCCTCAATCAGTTGAGAGCTCCTTTAATCCATGCAGCGATCGCTCTGGTCTTACATATATTTGTACTGATGCTGTTATTAACAAAAGCTTCTCTGAATATATACAGTGTTGTCTATGCGAATATATTCTTTGCCTTTGTGATCTGTATATTAAATGCCCTTTCCATCAAGAAGCATCTCCATTACCGGCAGGAGCTGAAAAAGACATTTTTAATTCCTCTTTTGTCCTCTGCAGTTATGGGGCTGATCGTATTCGGTGTGCAATGGCTGTTCAATAAGTTTCTGGGAAATGCAGTATCCACGATTATTGCAATCCTCATCGGAGTAATTGTCTACTGTGTATGTCTGATTAAGCTTAAGGGCATAAGGGAGCGGGAGATTCTGGAGCTGCCAAAAGGCCGACTGATGGTTGCAATATTGAAAAAATGCCGCATTTTATAGAAAGGCAACAGATGAAACCGATTAAAAGAGTTGCTGTAATCCATGATATGTGCAGCGTTGGAAAAGCTGCTATGACAAATATACTTCCGGTATTTTCCATAATGGGTATTGAGCCTTGCCCGGTGCCGACGATGATTCTGTCAACTCATACCGGAGGTTTCGGCAAACCGGTGATGATGCCCCTGCCATCCTTTGTAGAAGAAGCCGCAGAACATTTTAGTAACAACCAAATAACATTCGATTACATTTTCATTGGATATCTTGGAAATGTCCCAGCAGTCCGGGAGGTTCAGCAGTTTTTAAAGCACTTTCCCAAAGCAGATGTTCTGTTTGATCCCATTATGGGTGACCACGGCAGCTTCTATATGAATTTTGACGATTCCTATAATCAGGCAATGTGGGCGTTACTTCCCCACAGCACACTGGTGACACCCAATTATACAGAAAGCTGTCTGATAACCGGTGAGCCCTGTCTGGAATCCAGTGATGAAAAACAAATTGGGCGCATCGCAGAAAAATTAATGGAAAAGGGGTGCCGCAGTTGTGTTATAACCAGCGTCCCTTTACCGGGTTATCCCCAATCCATCGCACTGTGTGAAGGAAAAAACATACAGATTTTATCCAAAACCAGTACTGGAAGATCCTATCCCGGTACTGGTGATCTGTTTGCCAGCGTACTGTTTGGAAAACTGATGCAAGGCACCGATCTGGTAAATGCAGCAGAGGAAGCCCATCAATTTGTCTGCAGATGCATACAGTCCGGTGACCGATACGGATATCCGGTAAAAGAAGGGGTTCTCTTAGAACCGAATCTCAAATATTTATTATCGTGAGCAATGAGCCGGACGGATGCGCTTGCGAATCCAATTGACGACTGCCGCGAAGTCACAAATTCCATAAAAAGCGTATTTTTGACTAGAAAGTGACAATAAACGTGCATAAGTAATCTGAGAATGCCGATACTATTTCCAAAGGAGTGATCTTATGAAATGGAAATATAGTGTCGGCGTTTTATTTAGCGTCTGTTTATTATGTTTCGCCTACTATGCCAGCTACCGCTGGACGCATAACTATGAATTGCAGTCCGGGCAGGATGAAATTTTAAAAATGCAGGCGAAAGATGTATCATTCAGCAAAGATAAAAAAGTAACCGCAGATGCCTCTGATAAAGGAAAATTCTATCTGAAAGAAGAAAATGGAAAAATAACCGTATACCGTACAAAGGATGATATCCTTTATGAATATACCAACATCCACATGAACCGCCTCCCGGAAAGTGTGCAGGAGGAGATCAAAGAAGGAAAATACCTGGACGATTTCAGTGAGCTGTATAATTTTTTAGAGAATTATTCCACATAGACCACTGGACGATTTCCTGAAAATGGTGTAAGATAGTTTGGAAATAGTGAAGGAGGCACAAAGTGAACATTCGCGAAAAACTAATAGATAAGAAAAGAATTGTTGTAAAAATCGGATCCTCTTCTTTGACACATGAGGAAACAGGCGCGCTGAACCTGACGAAACTGGAAATTCTGGTACGTGAATTAAGCGATCTGCGCAATATGGGAAAAGATGTGATTTTAGTATCTTCCGGTGCAATTGCAGTTGGAACAAAGGCGGTAGGCATGGAATCCAAGCCGGATGAAATTGCCAGAAAGCAGGCATGTGCAGCTATTGGACAGGCAAAACTGATGATGATATATCAAAAACTGTTTTCAGAATACGGGCAGATGGCTGCACAGATTCTTATGACAAAAAATACAATGGTAGATAATTTAAGCCGTAAAAATGCATTAAACACCTTTCAGGAATTGCTCAAGCTTGGTGCAATTCCCATCGTTAATGAGAATGATACCGTATCTACCTATGAAATGCGCTTTGGTGACAATGATACCCTTTCGGCAATCGTAGCTGCATTAGTGGGAGCCGATCTTCTGATTCTGCTTTCCGATATTGACGGTCTCTTTACCGATGACCCAAATCAGAATCCCAATGCTAAATTTATCGATATTGTAGAAACTCTGGATGATCATTTAATGAATATGGGAAAAGACAGCAGCACCAGCAGTGTGGGAACCGGCGGCATGGCAACTAAACTGGTTGCTGCTAAAATTGCTACCTCGGCAGGTACGGATATGGTAATTGCCAACGGAGAAGATTTCCATGTTCTACATAAAATAGTCCAGGGACGTAATCATGGAACCCTGTTTCTGGCAAAGTCCGATGCGGATTTCTACTTAATTGATTACCTGGAAGAAATGCAGTAATATAAAACAAAAGGAGTTGAATCTATGAATCAGGAAAAATTAGATCGAATCAATGCACTGGCTAGAAAATCAAAAGCGGAGGGACTGACCGAACCGGAAAAAAAGGAACAGGCAGACCTGCGAAGAGAATATGTGGAATCCATCCGCAGTAATTTAAGAAGCCAGTTAAATAATATTGATATGCAGGAAGAAGACGGCACCATCGTAAATTTAGGTGAAAAGTTTGGAGGAAAATCACCTTCAAACTGATAATTGAGGAACAGCAAGGTATAAATATGGAAAAAAAGGAAATTAGAAAAAAGATATTTCAAAAACGTGCACAGCTGACTCCCGAGATAATCCGAAAAGACAGCCATGAAATCTGCCAGAAGATCATCCGGTCGGAAGATTTTCAAAAGGCAGACTGTATCTACGTCTATATGGATTATAACGGAGAGGTTTCCACCAGGGAACTCATCGAAGAGGCCTGGCGGCAGAAGAAACGTGTAGCGGCACCTAAGGTAAAGGGCGCTGATATGGATTATTATTATATCCATTCTTATGAGGATGTGGCACCCGGTTATTTTCATATTCCAGAACCGCAAACCTCCGAGCAGGCTCTTGAAGAAGATGCACTGGTAATCGTTCCCGGTGTAGCTTTTGATTCTGCATGCCACAGATGCGGTTATGGAAAGGGATTTTATGACCGGTATCTGAGTATACATAAGAAACACAAAACTATAGCAGTTGCTTTTGATTTTCAGGTAGTAGATGCAGTCCCGTCTGATGTACACGATATTCTGCCCCAGATACTGATTACACCTGCTGCATGCTACTTTGCATAGATTAATGGTAAGGATACCGCAAAAACAATTGTGAGGAGGATTAAGATGCCAACATTACAGGAAATTGGGCAGAAAGCCCAGGAGGCAAAACCATCACTGCAGACATTAGAAACCCTGAAAAAGAATGCGGCACTGGAAGCAGTAGCTGATGCCCTTTTAAAGGAAAGCGATACCATATTAAAAGAAAATGAAAAAGACATTGAAGCAGCCCGTGCAAACCAGATGAAAGAAGGGCTGGTTGACCGCCTTTTGCTGACCCGGGCACGGATCGAAGGAATGGCGGAAGGGCTGACCCAGCTGGTGGCTCTAGAAGACCCCATCGGAGAGGTTCTTTCTATGAAAAAGCGCCCCAACGGTTTAATGATCGGTCAAAAAAGAGTCCCCCTTGGTGTCGTGGGTATTATTTACGAATCCCGCCCCAATGTTACGGCAGATGCTTTCGGACTCTGCTTTAAAACCGGAAATGCTGTTATACTAAAAGGCGGAAGTGATGCCATCCATTCGAATAAGGCCATCGTATCCGTAATCCGCAAGGCACTAGCGGCTCAGAATATTACAGAAGATGCCATTCAGCTGATCGAGGACAGTAACCGGGAAACCACAACTGCATTTATGAAATTAAACCAGTACGTAGATGTGCTAATCCCAAGAGGGGGTGCCGGCTTAATTAAAGCGGTTGTGAACAACAGCACCATCCCGGTAATCGAAACCGGAACCGGAAACTGCCACATCTATGTAGATGAAACAGCAGATCTTAATATGGCTATCGATATTATATTCAATGCAAAAACCCAGAGAATAGGTGTATGCAATGCATGTGAATCCATTGTTGTACATAAGGATGTAATAAATGCCCTGCTCCCGGCATTGAAAAAACGCCTGGACGAAAAAAAGGTAGAGCTTCGGGGTGATAAACCTGCGATGGATGCAGCAGCAGGTGTGCTGCCTGCTTCCGATGAAGACTGGGGCAGTGAGTACCTGGATTACATCCTGTCTGTTAAAACGGTTGATTCCATAGCAGATGCCATTTCCCATATTAACAAATATAATACAGGACATTCCGAGGCGATCATCACAAATGATTATGCCCATTCCCAGAAGTTCCTGGAAGAAATTGATGCTGCTGCGGTCTATGTAAACTCATCCACCCGGTTTACGGATGGATTTGAATTTGGATTTGGTGCAGAAATCGGCATTAGTACACAAAAACTTCATGCCAGAGGTCCGATGGGTCTCCTGGCGCTGACTACAACAAAATATATCATTTACGGAAACGGACAAATCCGTAAGTAACTAGGAAATTCCAGATTGGCGAATCATAACAGCTGATCTGGAGTTTTGTCATATTTGCAGATTTATTTTCATATACTGATAAGAGCGAGTTTGATAATTAATTCCCGCCATCTGTACGCCCCATTTTACGATCAAATGTAGAATACACTGAAATGTACAGCTGTCAGGAAGCAAATTTCAGACACGCTCCAGAGGAAGGAGTGTGCAGATGTGGTAACTTTAAATCAAACTTATACATATGAAGAAATCATGCAGTGCATCTATGAATTGGAATGCCGATATTCTGATCTTCTCAAATTATCCATCATAGGTTACAGCCACGATGAGCGTAAAATACCAATGCTTCAGATGGGAGCATCTGACAAATGTCTGATTTGCAGCGCCGGAATACACGGCAGAGAAAGTGTTAATCCAATCTTAATGTTAAAAATAATCGAGGATTACTGCATGAATCCGGAGCCCGTGAAAAAGCTGATGGAAACATACAGCATCTGTTTCCTGCCGCTGATGAATCCGGACGGATACGAAATCGCTTTATGCGGATACCAATCCATCCGCAATCCAATCTACCGTCATACTATTTTAATGGATGACATCCCCTATGAAGAATGGAAATTTAACGGTAGGGGAGTGGATATCAACCGAAATTTTCCATGCAAATCATTTTGTGTGCAGGGACGTATGCTTTATCCCGGAAGCGAGAATGAGACAAAAGCTTTAATCGGAGTATTCAGGCAATTTCCAAATTCCGTTGGGTACATAGATTTTCACTCCAGAGGCCAGATCATTTATTACTTCCGGGGTGCAATGCCGGCTTCCTATAATAAGGAAAGTGAACGGATGGCAAGGCATCTTCAATCACTTGCCCATTATGACCTTGGCAGCAGCGGGGATGAATTCGGGGATGCAAGCAGCGGCGGTAACTCCGTAAACTATTACTCAGAAGTTTTTCACAAACTGGCTCTGACCGTAGAAACCGTTGCTGACGAAGCTGTTTTCCCTCTGGATACGGAATATCAGATCCATACTTATGAGGAAATTAAAAAGATTCCTTTTTCATTTTTGGAGCGTATTTGAAAATTGCTTTGTGCCAGCTGTATGATCCTGCTGCGGGACAGTAATAATATTCTAAAAAATAATGATTTCTTTTTTTGTCGGTTTTTGTTATAATATTTTCATATGCCTTGAGCATGTATGGAAATTGCGCAGTTGAAAAAAGCATTTTCACACAGGCTCCAGTACGAAATGACAAGGAGTATGATTCATGAATTTGGAAAAAGAATTGGAAGAAGCATTAGAGAAAATAGATTTAAATAAAGAACCCCCGGTAACAGAACCTTTCCGTCAGTACTACTATATAAAAAAGTGCCGGGAAATGGTTCAGGAACAAAGCGAACGTCTGGGCCGGAGGTTAACCGCATCCACTGTTACCTTTGGCTGTCAGATGAATGCAAGGGACTCCGAGAAGTTAACCGGTATTCTGGAGCAGATCGGATACGAGATCATCGAAGATGAGCACGCGGACTTTGTAATTTACAATACCTGTACCGTCAGGGAAAATGCTAATCAGAGAGTGTATGGAAGACTGGGTGCCTTAAACAGCATCAAGAAAAAAAATCCACACATGCTGATTGCCCTTTGCGGCTGCATGATGCAGGAACCGAAGGTTGTAGAAAAGCTAAAACAAAGCTACCGCTTTGTAGATCTGATTTTCGGAACTCATAATATCTATAAATTTGCTGAGTTAATTGCCACACGCTACGACTCATCCCGTATGGTAATTGATATCTGGAAAGACACGGACAAAATCGTGGAAGATCTGCCAAGCGAGCGGAAGTATCCGTTCAAATCGGGCATTAATATCATGTTTGGATGTAACAATTTCTGCAGTTACTGTATTGTACCTTATGTGCGGGGAAGAGAGCGCAGCAGGAATCCCATGGATATTGTCCGGGAGATCAAACGTCTGGTTGCAGATGGCGTGGTAGAAGTCATGCTTCTGGGACAAAACGTAAATTCCTATGGAAAGAACCTGGAAACGCCCATGAGCTTTGCGGGACTTTTAAAAGAAATCGAACAGATTGAAGGCCTTGAACGAATCCGTTTTATGACATCCCATCCAAAGGATCTGTCAGAGGAACTGATTGAAACTATGAAGAACTCAACTAAAATCTGCAAACACATGCATCTGCCTCTGCAATCCGGAAGCTCCAGGATTTTAAAAGAGATGAACCGCCACTATACAAAAGAGCAGTATCTGGATCTGGTGGACAGGCTTCGTGCAGCAGTACCGGATATCTCCCTGACCACAGATATTATTGTAGGTTTTCCGGGCGAATCAGAGGAAGACTTTTTAGAAACACTGGACGTGGTAAGACAAGTCCGGTTTGACAGTGCATTTACCTTTATCTATTCCAAACGAACCGGGACCCCTGCAGCAGCCAAAGATGATCAGGTGCCGGAAGACCAGGTAAAAGACCGCTTTGACAGGCTTTTAAAAGAAGTCCAGGAGATTTCCAGAGAGATGACAGCCAGATACACCGGCTCCACTCTCCCGGTACTGGTAGAAGAGGTGAATGACCACGACAGCAGCTTGATGACCGGACGTTTAAGCAACAACCTTCTGGTACATTTCCCGGGTACCGATGAACTTGTTGGCAAGATCGTGAATGTACATCTTAAGGAATGCAAAGGCTTTTATTACATGGGTGAAATAGTAAGGAACTGTTCAGAAATAACTTGTGCAATTTACTGAGGATAAATCTTCGGGAGTGCCCTGCAAAAACCGGAGGCATAGCGGGCTATGTTGAGGATTTTTGCAGGGTGCTGACGGAGATTTAGACCAGTAAAGTGTGCGAGTTATTTCGGGACAGTTCCTAAGATAGAGAGGAACATAAGCGTGGAACAACTAACACCAATGATGAAACAATATATGGCTACCAAGGAACAATACAAGGATTGTATTTTATTTTACCGCCTTGGTGACTTTTATGAAATGTTTTTTGAGGATGCAATCACTGCATCAAGAGAACTGGAAATTACTTTAACAGGAAAAAATTGTGGACAGGAGGAGCGGGCGCCTATGTGCGGCGTTCCTCATCATGCTGTTGACGGATATTTGACAAAACTGGTGGCAAAAGGCTATAAGGTTGCAATCTGTGAGCAGGTAGAAGACCCGAAAATGGCAAAAGGAATTGTAAAAAGAGAGGTTCTGCGTATCGTAACTCCCGGGACCAATTTGAATACCCAGGCTTTGGATGAAACCCGTAACAATTATCTGATGTGTATCGTCTATATGGCCGACAGATACGGCGTATCCATTTCTGACATTACAACCGGCGACTATTTTGTAACCGAACTGGATTCCGCCCGGAAATTAATGGATGAGATCACTAAATTTTCTCCAAAAGAAATTATCTGCAATCATTCCTTTTATGTCAGCGGTATGGATATTGATGATCTGAAAAACAGGCTTGGCATCACCGTATATTCTCTGGAGTCCTGGTATTTTGACGATGACTTGTGCAAACGGAGTCTGATGGACCATTTTAAACTGAACAGTCTTGAGGGTCTTGGTCTGGCTGACTATGACTGCGGCGTCATTGCAGCAGGAGCAATTCTGCAGTATCTGACCGAAACCCAGAAGACTTCCCTTGCCAATCTCACCACCCTTACACCTTACGTCACAGGAAAATACATGATTATTGACAGTTCCACACGCAGAAATCTGGAACTGTGCGAGACCCTGCGGGAAAAACAAAAGAGAGGCTCCCTGCTGTGGGTTCTGGATAAGACTAAGACGGCTATGGGTGCCAGGATGCTGAGAAGCTTTATCGAGCAGCCTCTCATCGACAAAACAGAAATAAATTCCCGTCTGGATGCCATTGAAGAATTAAATCAAAATGCCATATCCAGGGAAGAGATCCGGGAATACTTAAATCCGGTATACGATCTGGAACGGCTGATCAGTAAAATCAGCTATAAATCTGCTAATCCGAGAGATTTGATTGCATTTAAAAGCTCCCTTTCCATGCTTCCCCACATTAAATATCTGCTTGGGGACTTTAAAAAGGAACTGCTGACGGATATTTACGAGCAGATGGACGAGCTGACCGATCTCTGTGATTTAATTGACACATCCATTATGGATGAACCGCCTATTACCATAAAGGAAGGCGGTATCATTAAAGAAGGATGCAATGAAGAAATCGACAAGCTGCGCCATGCAAAAACCGAAGGCAAGACGTGGCTGGCTGAATTAGAAAGCAAAGAGCGGGATAAAACAGGGATCCGAAACCTGAAAATTAAATTCAACAAAGTATTCGGCTACTATCTGGAGGTTACCAACTCCAATAAAAACTTGGTTCCCGACTACTTTACCAGGAAACAGACGCTGGCGAATGCCGAACGGTACATCACACCGGAGTTAAAAGAGCTGGAAGATATTATTCTGGGAGCGGAAGATAAGCTGTTTGCTCTAGAATATGACCTTTTTAACGAGGTGCGGGACCGGATAGCTGCAGAAGTCGTGCGAATCCAGACCACCGCAAAAGCAGTGGCCAAAATCGATGTATTTGCGTCCCTGTCTCTGATCGCAGAGCGAAATAATTATGTGCGCCCTGTCATCAACGAAAAAGGCGTCATCGACATCAAAGAAGGACGCCATCCCGTTGTGGAAAAAATGATCTCCAATGATATGTTTATTTCCAACGATACATACCTGGACAATGGAAGCAACCGCATCTCCATTATCACAGGTCCTAATATGGCTGGTAAATCCACTTATATGCGCCAAAGCGCCCTGATCGTATTGATGGCACAGATTGGCTGCTTTATACCGGCTGCAAGCGCAAAGATAGGCATTGTAGACAGAATCTTTACCCGAGTGGGCGCTTCTGATGACCTGGCATCGGGACAGAGTACCTTTATGGTGGAAATGACCGAGGTTGCCAATATTTTAAGAAATGCCACTTCCAACAGCCTGCTGATCTTAGATGAAATCGGCAGGGGGACCAGCACCTTTGACGGGCTGAGTATTGCATGGGCAGTAGTGGAACACATCAGCAATCCAAAGCTATTGGGTGCCAAGACTCTTTTTGCCACCCACTATCATGAGCTTACGGAACTGGAAGGTAAATTAAGCAGTGTCAATAACTACTGTATTGCCGTAAAAGAAAAGGGAGATGACATTGTTTTCCTGCGAAAAATTGTCAAAGGCGGTGCAGATAAGAGCTACGGAATCCAGGTTGCAAAATTAGCCGGAGTGCCGGAAACAGTTATTGAACGTGCCAAACAGCTTGTAGAGGAATTAAGTGATGCCGACATCACGGCTAAAGCCAGGGAAATCCAGGCTGAAACCGGTACGAAAACGAAAGTTAAAACCAAGAAATATGATCAGGTAGATTTAGAGCAGATGTCTCTGTTTGATACAGTCAGCGACCAGGATATCCTTCAGGAATTAAAAGAAATGGATATCGGCACACTGACCCCAATTGATGCACTCAACACCATTTACCGTCTTCAGAACAAGTTAAAGAATCGGTGGTGATAAGTGTGAACTCTGTTCACAGTGTGAACTCCGTTCACACTATCTATTGACGCAGTATGGCAGACAAGTCTGCGGTATGCGCAGTAAATGCGCATACCTGTCTAAACTGTTACGGAGGTATACACATGAAGACGATCGAAGTATTAGATCAACAGACAATTGATAAGATTGCGGCAGGGGAAGTGATTGAACGTCCTGCCTCCGTGGTAAAGGAGTTAGTGGAAAATGCCATCGATGCAGGTGCTAATGCAGTAACCGTGGAAATCAAAGATGGTGGAACTTCTCTGATCCGCATCACGGATAATGGGGAAGGGATTTCCCAGGAACAGGTACCCCTGGCATTTTTACGCCATGCTACCAGTAAAATCAAACGGGTAGAAGATTTGCTGGGGGTAACCTCCCTTGGATTTCGCGGCGAAGCGCTGTCCAGCATTGCAGCAGTCTGCCAGGTGGAATTAATTACGAAGACTGCAGGCAGCCTTACCGGAACCCGCTATATTATTGAAGGCGGAACCGAGAAATCCAAAGAAGAAATCGGTGCACCGGAAGGAACCACTTTCCTGGTGCGCAATATTTTCTTCAATACACCCGCCCGAAAAAAGTTTTTAAAATCCAGTATGACAGAAGCAGGTTACATCAATGACCTGATGGAACGGCTGGCATTATCCCATCCAAATGTTTCCTTTAAATTTATCAGCAATAATCAGACGAAAATGCATACCTCAGGGAATGATAATCTAAAAGATATCATTTACAACGTCTATGGGCGGGATATCGCCAACCACCTCATCGCCCTGGAGAATGCAAATGAACAGGTATCGCTGAAAGGATATATTGGAAAACCAATTGTTTCCAGAGGAAACCGCAATTACGAAAATTATTTTATAAACGGGCGTTATATAAAGAGTAACATTATTGCCCGGGCAATCGAAGATGCCTATAAAACATTTATGATGCAGCATAAATATCCTTTTACCGCTATTCATTTTACAATGGACGGGGACTTACTGGATATCAATGTCCATCCCACAAAAATGGAGCTGCGTTTTGCAGACAATGAAAAAATGTATCAGCTGGTCTACGACTCTGTAAAACAGGGTCTGACTCAGAAAGAACTCATCCCGGAAGTAACCGTCAAAGCAGATAAAACGGAAAAAATAAAAGAAGCAAAAGTTCTGCAATCTATTCCGGAACCATTTGAAAAAAACAGACTGGAACAGATGCGGGAGAGAAGCAATTATCAGGCATCCCCAGGAAAGGCTTATCCCCCAAAACCAGGTGCACCACGTCCTATTGGTGAACATGCTGAACGTACCGAACATGCTAAAAGTACCGAATATGCTAGAAGTACCGGACATGCTGAACGTCCTGATAATGCTGAACGTGGATCTGTCCCTGCAAATAAACCTGTTTATGAAGACACAAAGAACCTGATGTCTTCGTTGTTACCTAAAACAGAGGCAGGGCAGAAAGATGTATTGCCTGATGCATCAGTTGTTGCTGCATCCAGCCAGACCCAAAATATTGTAAATCCGGACTCTCAGGGAGAAATAGCAGCGCAAGCCGGGGATATGTCGATTGCTTCTGGATCAACTCCACAAATGCCGTCAATTGCATCTGATGAAGCAAATTTGAGCCAGGCAGGAGCTTCCGATGCTGATGCCATGCCGGGCAATTACCAACGTACAGGTGACGTATCAGTTACTGGCATGGAATCCGCTCAGCAGATAGACCTCTTTGAAGGAAAACTGCTTTCCAAAGAAAGTGTATCCGAACACCGGATTATCGGACAGGTATTCGGTACTTACTGGCTGGTTGAATTCCAGGAAAAGCTTTATATTATCGACCAGCATGCGGCACATGAGAAGGTTCTATACGAAAGAACCATGAATAACCTCAATCGCCGTAACTTTACTTCTCAATATCTGTGCCCGCCGATTATTCTGACCCTCAGTATGCAGGAAGAAGATCTGTTAAAGCGTTATATGGATAATTTTACCCAGATCGGTTTTGAAATCGAACCGTTTGGTGGGAAGGAATATTCCATCCGGGCTGTACCGGATAATTTATTCGGGATTGCCCAGCAGGATCTGTTTATTGAGATGCTGGACAGCCTGGGAGAGCAGACCGGACGGATGAAAGCGGAAGTAATCAATGAAAAAATTGCTTCCATGTCCTGTAAAGCGGCTGTTAAGGGCAACCATAAGATGACCGCCATGGAAGCAGAAAGCCTGATCGCTGAGCTGCTCACCTTAGAAAATCCATACAACTGTCCTCATGGAAGGCCTACCATCATCTCCATGACAAAGTATGAATTGGAAAAAAAATTCAAGCGTATTGTATAAGGAGGGAAAGGTTGCTATGAAAAAACCACTTATTATATTAACCGGTCCCACAGCCGTTGGAAAAACCGAGCTTTCCATCGCCCTGGCAAAAGAAGTGAACGGCGAAATTATCTCTGCCGACTCTATGCAGGTATACCGGGGCATGGATATCGGCTCTGCAAAAATAAAACCCTCTGAGATGGAAGGTGTCCCTCATTATCTGATCGATGAATTTGACCCGGATGAGGAATTTCACGTAGTCCGCTTTCAGGAGTATGCAAAAAAATATATGCAGCAGATCTGGGAAAAAGGGAAAATCCCCATACTAACTGGAGGCACCGGATTTTATATTCAAGCTGTTTTATATGACATTGACTTCACCGAGACCCGGGAAAACAGCGCATACCGCCAGGAATTGGAAGAGCTGGCTGCTACAAAGGGAAGTGCATTTCTCCATGAAAAACTGCAGATTGCCGATCCCAAATCCGCCATGGAAATCCATCCAAACAACGTGAAACGGGTGATTCGGGCGCTGGAATTTTTCCATGATACCGGTCAGCCCATTTCACGTCACAATGAACAGGAGCGCCAAAAAGAATCCCCCTATAATTTCGCATATTTCGTATTAAACGATGTACGTTCTAACCTGTATGAACGAATCAATTTAAGAATAGACCGCATGCTGGAAGAGGGGCTCTTAAACGAAGTGGCGCAGTTAAAAGAAAAAGGCTATACCAAAGAGATGGTGTCCATGCAGGGACTTGGCTACAAAGAAATCCTGGATTATCTGGAAGGGAACTGCACCCTGGAAGAAGCCGTTTATATCTTAAAACGGGATACCAGACATTTCGCCAAGCGCCAGATTACCTGGTTTAAACGGGAAAAAGATGTGATCTGGATGGATAAAGACCATTTTGCTTATAATAATACGGAGATACTCCATGCTATGCTGAGCATTTTAAAAGAGAAAAATATATAGATGCTGTGAAAGGAAATTATGAATAATTACACAATCGAAGAGATGTATGAGTCACTGGAGATTCACAAGGATGTATTCACATACGGAAAAGAAATCGAAGCCAGTCTCAAAGAACGTTTTGACAAAATAGATGAAATCGTGGAATTTAACCAGTTAAAAGTCATCCGGGCACTGCAGCAGAACCGCGTCTGTGCGGAACATTTCACCTCCAGTACCGGTTATGGATATAACGATGCGGGCAGAGAGACTCTGGAAGCTGTTTATGCCAGCGTTTTTCATACGGAAGCGGCTCTGGTTCGACCTCAGATTACCTGCGGCACCCACGCATTGGCTGTGGCACTTTCCGGAAACTTAAGACCCGGAGATGAGCTTGTATCCATATCGGGCAAACCTTACGATACCTTGGAAGAGGTCATTGGTATCCGCCCCTCAACCGGTTCCCTTGCAGAATATGGGGTAACTTATAAACAGGTTGACCTTTTGGAAGACGGAAGTTTTGATTTCGAAAAAATAAAAGAAACGCTGAGCGAAAAGACAAAAATGATAGAGATCCAGCGTTCTAAAGGCTATCAGACCCGTCCAACCCTCTCAGTTGCCGCTATCGGTGAAGCCATATCATTTGTAAAATCCATCAATCCGGACATCATTTGTATGGTAGATAACTGTTACGGTGAATTTGTAGAATGCATGGAGCCCTCTGACGTAGGAGCGGATATGGTCGTAGGATCTCTGATTAAGAACCCGGGCGGAGGACTGGCTCCCATAGGCGGATACATTGCAGGTACCGAAAAATGTATCGAAAATGCTTCTTACCGTCTGACCTCTCCGGGTCTTGGCAGGGAAGTAGGCGCAACATTAGGCATAATGCAGTCCTTTTACCAGGGTCTTTTCCTGGCACCAACCGTAGTTGGCGGAGCATTAAAGGGTGCCATTTTTGCTGCAAATGTTTATGAAAAACTGGGATTTAAGGTCGTACCTAATGGTCAGGAAAGCCGGCACGATATCATCCAGGCAGTAGAATTTGGTTTCCCTGAGGGCGTCATTGCTTTTTGTGAGGGCATTCAGGCTGCTGCACCGGTAGACAGCTATGTGACGCCGGAGCCTTGGGCTATGCCGGGATATGACAGTGATGTCATCATGGCTGCCGGAGCCTTTATTCAGGGTTCCTCTATTGAGTTAAGTGCAGACGGTCCGATTAAACCGCCCTATGCCGTTTATTTCCAGGGCGGACTCACCTGGCAGCATGCCAAACTGGGTATCTTAAAATCCCTTCAGCGGCTGATCGAGAAGGACTTAGTAAAACTTCCATAACGGAAGATAGGAGTGAACGTATCATGAAAAAGGTTTTCGTCATCGGTGCCGGCGCTTCCGGTCTGATTGCAGCCATTACAGCTGCCAGAAACGGCGCTTCCGTCACCATACTGGAAGGGATGGAAAAACCAGGCAAAAAACTGCTGACAACCGGGAACGGGAAATGTAATCTTACCAATACCGCCATGTCAGATCCAAATGTCTTCCGTTCCAATACCCCGGAATTTGTCAGCCATATTCTAAAACAGTTCAGCGTATCGGATACCCTGGCATTTTTTGAAGATCTGGGACTTCTGCTAAAAGACCGGGGCGGCTATATATACCCTTATGTAGAACAGGCATCTGCTGTTTTAGACCTTCTGTTAATGGAAGTAAAAAGGCTTTCCATAAAACTGAAATGCCTGGAGAAAGTAAAAGGGCTGTATTATGCTAAGGGAAACTGGCAGATCGAAACGGATAGCTGGACCTATTCGGCTGATGCTGTTATCTTAAGTGCCGGTTCCAAAGCGGCACCCGTTACCGGTTCCGATGGAAGCGGCTATGATCTGGCAGCGATGGCAGGTCACAGGATTATTCCCCCGCTGCCTGCCCTGGTTCCGCTAAAGGTAAAAGGGGACTGGTATAAAAGCCTCGCCGGGGTACGCAGTCAATCCTGTCTGACTCTTTATGTGGAACAAGCCCCCATCATGACTGAATCCGGCGAATTACAGTGGACCGATTACGGCATTTCCGGAATCGTAGTATTCCAGCTCAGCCGTTTTGCAGTCAGAGCCCTGTCAGCAAACAAAAATGTCCAGGTCAGTGTGGATTTGATGCCGGATTACCAGACAGAAGAACTGATAGATATATTAAAAAACCGCGCTCTGCAATATCCCAAACGAACAGTAGAAGAGATTCTCACCGGTCTGTTAAACAAGAAAATCATTAACGTGATGCTAAAAAAGTCCAAAATAAAAAATACGAAGCCTGCAGATGCTGTTACGACAGATGAAATCAAGTCACTTACCGGCTCTATTAAAAGCAGTATGGCTGAGATCAGCGGTTTTCGGGATTTTTCCCAGGCACAGGTATGCTCTGGCGGGGTTTCCGTACAGGAAGTAGACAATACCAGTCTGGAATCTAAAATCGCCCCCGGTCTTTTTCTAGCCGGAGAAATCCTGGATATTGACGGTGCCTGCGGAGGATACAATCTGCAGTGGGCATGGTCCAGCGGTTACACAGCAGGTCTGCACAGCACCTGTAATCATGAAACAGTAAATTAAGGTAAACGAGCGTGTATTTGAAATTGATTTCCTGTCAGTTTGCACCACGCTCTATAGGAGGATATGAATGATTAGGATTCCGCAGATAAAATTACAGCCGGAACATACAAAAGAAGACCTGGCGCGGGCCGTCTGCAGAGAACTGAAAATAAAGGAAGCAGATCTGAAAAGTTTCCATATTGTAAAACGTTCCATAGATGCACGCAAGAAACCGGATATCAAATACAGCTATACCATAGATGCTGAGGTGGAAAAGGAGCATGTGGTCTTAAAAAAGTGTAAAAACAGCCAGATTGTCAAGTCCGTACCGGTTTCTTATCAAATTCCGTCCAGCGGAGAAGAAGCATTAAAGGACCGTCCGGTTATTGTGGGAATGGGTCCTGCCGGATTGTTCTGCGGTCTGCTCCTTGCAAAGTGCGGCTACCGTCCTCTGATCTTGGAACGGGGCGAAGACGTGGACGCACGCTCTAAGACAGTGGAAAGCTTCTGGAAAGGAAATCCCTTAAAACTTTCTTCCAACGTCCAGTTCGGAGAGGGCGGCGCCGGTACTTTTTCAGATGGAAAACTAAATACCATGGTTAAGGATCCGAAAGGGCGGGGACGCTATGTACTGGAAACATTTGTGGAGGCAGGTGCTGACAGCTCCATTTTGTATCTGAACAAACCCCATATTGGAACGGATGTCCTTCGGGCTGTAGTAAAAAATATGCGGCTGGAGATACAGCGTCTGGGCGGAGAGGTACGTTTTGAAAGCCAGATGACGGATCTGCACATCCGTGACGGCAGGATCGAGAGCATTTGCATAAATGACCATGAGACCTTAAATACGGCAGTAGTAGTACTGGCAATCGGTCACAGTGCAAGAGATACCTTTTCCATGCTGTCCCGCAAACCCCTTGCCATGACACCAAAATCCTTTGCCGTAGGGCTTCGGATTGAACATCCCCAGAGTATGATCAACCAGTCCCAATATGCCAGAACGGATTTAAAAACCCTGCCTGCCGCTGATTACAAGCTTACCAAAAAACTGGAGAACGGAAGAGGCGTATATTCATTCTGTATGTGCCCCGGCGGCTACGTGGTAAATGCCTCATCTGAAAACGGCATGACCGCGGTTAACGGCATGAGTTATCAAAAAAGGGATGGAGCAAATGCAAACAGTGCCATAGTGGTAACAGTCACTCCGGACGATTACGAAGCGGTGGATTCACTAAGCGGTGTGAGATTTCAGCAGAATCTGGAACAAAAGGCTTATGCGCTGTGTAATGGAAAAGTACCGGTGCAGCTGTTTGAGGACTTTGTAAAACATCGCAGCAGCAACGGTCCCGGTGAGTTTGCTCCGGCTATAAAAGGCGCATATGATTTTGGAAATTTAAGAGAATGCCTGCCCAAATTCCTGGGTGATTCCATTGAACAGGGCATTTTAGGCTTTGATCATATGATTAAAGGCTTTGCAAGAAAAGATGCCATTCTTTCAGGCATTGAGAGCCGGACGTCATCTCCCCTTCGCATTACCAGAGACGATTTCTGTGAAAGTACCATAGCCGGATTATATCCCTGCGGCGAAGGCGCCGGTTATGCAGGTGGAATCACCAGTGCTGCAATGGATGGCTTAAAAGTAGCAGAGGCAATAATTAAAAAATTCCATTCATTTTAGTACACATTTCAAGACTCATTTTAAGACAGATTCTAAGCCATCACAAAATTTTAAGATTAATAAGTGTGTACTTTGTCATCAATCTATGATAAAATGATGATTATTTATAGTCTTGTTTTGACAGGATAAATCCTGGTTCAAGGCTTCCTGCCGGGAGAGCTTGAAAGGGAATACTATGAATGAAGCAATAACAATGAAAGAATTACCTACAGATGACAGGCCTTATGAAAAATGCCTTGCGATGGGTGCACAGGCGCTGTCAGACGCTGAACTTCTGGCAGTTATCTTAAGAACCGGATCCCAGGGGATTCAGGCATTGGAGCTGGCACAGGAGGTTTTACAATGTTCAAAAGTAGAACATAACCTTTTAGGTCTCCATCACTTAAGCATTTCTGACCTTCGGAAGATGAAAGGCATCGGAAATGTAAAAGCCATACAGATCAAGTGTATTGTAGAATTATCCAGAAGAATTGCAAAATCTTCCGCAAAGGACAGCCTTTGCTTTACCAAACCGGAAACCATAGCAGATTATTATATGGAAGATTTCCGGCACTGTACCCAGGAACAGATGCTGATGCTGATGTTAAATACCAAAAGCAGGCTTCTGTGTGACCATATTATTTCAAAGGGTACGGTAAACGGTGCCCTGATTACGCCCCGGGAAATTTATCTGGAAGCACTGCATCATCATGCAGTATTTATTATCCTTGTGCATAATCACCCAAGCGGTGATCCCTCTCCAAGCAGAGAGGATATCCTTTTAACCAAACGGATCCGGGATGCAGGTCTTCTGATAGGCATTGAACTGCTGGATCATATTATTATTGGTGATAAAAAGTATTTAAGCTTCAAAGAACGAGGACTTTTGTAACTATGAGGGAGAGAAGAAGCCATGTTATTAGGAATTGACCTTGGCACAGACACGATAAAAATATGTGATAAAAATAATAAAATAATGATTGCTGAAAAAAATATGATTGCAATCCGGGACGGGCTTCAGGTGATCGGTATCGGTGACGATGCATACGAAATGTATGAAAAGACACCTGTAAATGTACAGGCGGGATGTCCTATGATGCATGGTGCTATAGCCGATGCCAAAAATATGGAACTGCTGCTTATCGGGCTTTTGCGGCAATGTTCTTCCCTTTTACCGGTTCATCCAACGATTTATATTGCTGTACCAAGCGACATTTCCGCAGTGGAAAAGCGGGCGTATTACAATGTTCTGAGCGGTAATATAAAAGCAAAAAAAATCTGTCTGGTTGACAAAGGGGTCGCAGATGCCATTGGCATTGGACTCCCCATCGATGTTCCAATTGGAAACATGATCGTAAATATCGGCGCTGATACAACGGATATCTCTGTATTGACCGGCGGGCAGATTCTGCTCAGCAAAATGCTCCAGTTCGGAGGCCGGAAACTGGATGAAGATATCAGTACCATGGTACGGCGTATGTTCCAGCTGAACATCGGTATGCGTACGGCAGATAAACTGAAAAATGCCCTGGCTTATATCATTGATGGGCCGGCTGCTTCCCTTGAAGTATATGGTATCAGTACGGTGTCCGGATTGCCTAAAAGCGCTGTGATACCGTCTCTTTCTGTAAGCGTCTGTATCATGGAAACCATCGACAATATTGTCCAGAACATAAAAAGTACACTGAACCGCATTCCCCCCCAGTTTCTGGCTGATATCCGGAAAAATGGCATTTATTTAAGCGGCGGTGTCTCCGGAATACCGAATCTGGCTGAATATATGAGAAGGGAACTGGAAGTCCCCATATATCTAGTCAGAGAACCTGTTACCAGTACACTTCGCGGACTTCTGGCAATTATGAACCACAAAGAACTAGAAGCGTGTACGTATTCTTTAAAAGATCTAACAGGAAATACCATATAAAGAGGAATCGTTATGAAGAAAAAGAATTCGATAAAAAGCAAAGTAATATTACTTGTCCTTTCTGCTGTGTGCGGTGTGATGATCGTACTGTCGTTCACGGTAGATATGAGCAGCGGACCGCTGAAGCAGGTAGGTGAATTTATCATTACACCTCTGCAGAGCGGTATTAACCAGGTTGGTACCTGGATCGCAGGAAAAGGAGATTATTTCCAAAACTCTGCCGACCTGGTTACCGAAAATACATCCCTTCAGAAAAAAGTAGATGATTTGACCATTGAAAATACCCGCCTCATTCAAGACCAGGAAGAGCTGAACCGTTTAAGAGATCTCTACGAACTGGACCACCAGTATGAAGACTATGAAAAAGAAGGCGCCAGAGTAATCGCAAAACAAAGCGGCAACTGGTTCCATATGTTTACCATCGACAAGGGCAGCAATGACGGATTTTCGGTAGATATGAATGTCCTGGCTGGCGGAGGTCTGGCCGGAATCATAACGGAAGTAGGTCCTAACTGGTCTACCGTCCGCTCTATTATAGACGATTACAGCAATGTAAGCGCAATGGTTTCCCCAACGAATGAACAGTGTATCATTGCCGGTGACCTCCGACTGATCGACGAAGACAAAATAAATCTGATTAAATTAACGGATACTGACAACAAAGTCAGCGTTGGAGATAAAGTAGTGACATCTAACGTCAGCAGCAAATTTTTGCCCGGCATTTTAATCGGTTATATCAGTGAGATCAATAACGATTCAAACCATCTGACTAAATCCGGATTTATTTCTCCGGCTGTTGATTTTAAAGATATCCAGGAAGTACTGGTAATCAAAACTTTAAAGCAGCAGATTGAAACGAAAGAGACAGAACCCAAGCAGACGGAAGCCAAAGGGCTGGACGAAACCGGTGACAGTGAAACCGAAACATCCTCTGAGACAGAGACACAGTCCACCGAAGCACCGAAGACAGCTGAGTAACATACAGATAGGAGATAAGATATGAAAAGCAAGGTGATACTTTTTTTTGTGCTGTTAATATGTGTTATTTTACAATGCACATTACTGCCGGCACTTTCTATCGCTTCTATTACACCAAATTTACTGATTATTGTAACCGTATCCTTTGGGCTGATGAGAGGTAAACGTTCCGGACTGTGGATTGGTTTTGTCTGCGGCCTTATGGCAGATCTTTTCTTTGGCGAAACGATGGGCTTCCGTGCCATTATCTATATGTACATCGGTTATCTGAACGGATACTGTTACCACATATTTTACGATGACGATATCAAAATGCCGGTTGTTTTAACCGCAGCCAGTGATCTGGCATATGGAATCCTTTTTTACGGCTTCCAGTTCCTGCTCCGGGGAAGAGTTGACTTCTTCTTCTACCTGAGGCGGATCATTATGCCCGAAGTCATCTATACCATTGTATTGACATTTCTGTGCTACCGTATATTATTATTTATCAACCGTAAACTGGAGAAGTCAGAACAGAGGAGTGTAAATAGTTTTGTTTAAATATGTAAAAGATACCATTTCAAAAGCAGCAAAGTCCCGTATGGTAATACTGGTCGTTGTATTCCTGATACTTGCATTTATTCTGGTATACCGGCTGTTCACCCTGCAGATTGTAGAAGGTGAAAGTTACCTGAACGACTTTACCATGCAAATTGAAAAAGAGAGAACTTTAAAAAGTACCCGTGGAATTATCACAGACCGAAACGGAAAATTACTGGCTTATAACAAGCTTGCCCATTCGGTTACTTTTGAAGATACCGGCGCTTACGATAATCTTACCATGCATGAAAAAAATCTGGCTTTAAATGGCAGCATGTATGGTATATTAAAGATTCTTGAAAAAAATGGAGATAAAGTAACGGATAATTTTGGAATTACCCTGAACAGTGCCGGTGAATATCAATTTGTCTCCAGTGGCACATCCCTGCTTCGATTCAAAGCAGATATCTATGGACAGGCTTATATTGAAGACCTGACGGAAGCGCAGACCAATGCATCTGCTTCCCAGATGATGGATGACCTCTGTGCAGAGAAGGGATATGGGGTACTTTCCAAAGAAAATACAAAAGAAGAACTCGCTAAATATGGTCTTCCGGACACGTTAACAAAAGAGGAAACTCTCAGCATTGTTACAATGAGAAGTAAAATAGCTGCAAACAGCTTCCAGAAATATTTAGCTGCAACCCTGGCTACCAATATCAGTGACTCATCCATGTCTACCATTATGGAAAGCAAAGATATCTATCCCGGGGTGGATGTGGTAGATGATACGATTCGTGTCTATGACAACAGCATCTATTTTGCACCGATCATCGGTTACACCGGACAAATCTCATCCGAAGAACTGAATGAGTTAAATAAAGACAGCGAGGTATATAACCAAAATGACATCGTTGGTAAAATCGGACTGGAACAGGTCTATGAAGACCAGCTTCAGGGATTAAAGGGTTCTGAAAGAGTATATGTAAACAACCTTGGAAAGATTCTTAAAAAAGATAACCGTGTGGAACCCCAAGCCGGCAATAACATTCAACTGACACTTGATACCGATTACCAGATTGCTGCATACCGGATTTTGGAGCAGTATATAGCCGGTATTGTCTATAGTATGCTGATCGACGCCAAAGAAGTGAATATCGAAGATTATGCTACCACAGATGATATTCGTATTCCGGTCTATGATGTATATTACGCACTGTTTGAAAACAACGTGCTGGACGTAAACCACATTTCATCAGCAGAAGCCAGTACGACAGAAAAGAGGGTATACCAGCAATTTTCAAATGAACAGTCCAATGTTTTTGCATCGATTAAATCAGAGCTCACAGCGGATTCACCTGCGGCATATAAAGATCTGGGTAAAGATATGCAGGCCTATATGACATATGTAGTCAATAATATGCTGATGGAAGGAACCGGGATACTGCAAAAAGATGCTATTGATAAATCCGATGAAACTTATCTGGCATGGACAAATGACGGAAGCATCAGCTTGCAAGAGTTTTTGACTTATGCAATTTCCAAAAACTGGGTTGATATTTCCAAAATTCCGGTAGACACGGAATACTTGGATTCCAGAGAAGTATACAGTGCATTATCTGACTATATTGCACAATATTTATCCACGGATACGCATTTCAGCAAAAAAATATATCGCTATATGATAGAATCCGATACGTTAAGTGCTACAGATGTCTGCCTGATGCTCTTTGATCAGGGCGTCATTAAGATGAACGAGGAAGATTATAACTCTCTTGCATCGGGAAGCCTGACTGCATTTGACTTTGTACAAGCAAAAATATACAGTCTGGAGCTTACCCCCGCACAGTTAGCGCTGGATCCATGTTCCGGCTCTCTGGTAATAAATGATCCAAATACGGGAGAAGTACTTGCCTGTGTGACTTATCCGAGTTATGATAATAACAGGCTGGCAAATGATATGGATTCCGAGTATTATGCAAAACTGGCAACTGACTTATCCAGCCCGTTTTATAATAAGGCAACCCAGGAAATTACAGCTCCCGGTTCTACCTATAAGATGGTTACGGCTGCAGCCGGTGTTTCAGAAGGTGTTATTGGTATTTATGATACAATAAATTGTACAGGAAAGTTTGATTTAGTAGAACCTCCAATTAGATGTTGGATTTCACCAGGTGCTCATGGACCAGAAAGTTTATCTAGTGCAATAAAAGATTCCTGTAACTTTTATTTTAACTCGATTGGCTATATGCTAGGTGACGTTGGTGCAGAAGACGGCAAAGCAGTAGATGAAGTCGGTATTGAAAAACTCGCTAAATATGCAGAAATGTTCGGTTTCGATGCCCCAACAGGAATTGAGATCGGAGAAACAGATCCGCATATTTCCGACAATGGTATGGCACCATCTGCTATGGGTCAGGGTACTAATGCCTTTACGACTTCACAGCTCTCCAGATATGTGGCAACAATCGCAAATGGAGGAACCTGTTACGATCTGACCTTACTGGATAAGATATCCGATTCCGATAACCGGGTACTGGAAGAAAAGAAACCAAAAGTTCATAACAACGTAGAGTTAGATTCTGAGCTCTGGAGTGCAATTCACACCGGTATGAACGAGATGGTAAAATCAAATAATATTTTAAAGAATATTAAAACAGATATGGCAGGTAAAACCGGTACGGCACAGGAAACAGGCGTACCCAGCCATGCTCTCTTCGTAGGGTATGCACCATACGATAACCCGGAAATTGCCATCGCTGTACGAATTACCAATGGTTATAGCTCTACCAATGCAGCGTCTGTTGCAGGGGATATGGTAAACTATATATTTAAGAACAAAGAAGCAGATGAAATTATACCTGGACATGCCATTCAGGTAGATGCAAACACGCAGAGATTCGACTAACATCTATCAGGCGGGCAGCGTATATAAGAATTTCCATTACCCTGCCTGATTTGGACAGTATCCCGGACTTTAAAAGATACTGTACGATGTCAGAGCATGCCTGGAAATAGTGCCATCAGACGCAGTTATCAGGCACTAGCATCCATAATTCGGACATGCTCTGGGGGTTGAAAGAAAATTGAGAAATGAAAGGACGCCACGCTGTGCTTCTTTCAACCTATTTTATTTGTGGCAGCATTGCAGGCAAGCCTGCAATATGCGATGGGTATCACTATGAATCAAAGTTCCGTCATTATTAAAAGCAATAAGTATGGTCTTATTGTAATACTGGATGATAAACTTCCCTTTGATGAATTGCTTCAGGCAGTCGCAGATAAATTCCAGGAATCAACAAATTTTTTCCAGGATGCTAAAATGGCGATCACTTTCCGGGGGAGAGTACTTACGAAACAGCAGGAGAAAGATATGGTTTCCGCCATTGTAAATAATTCAAGGATCCATATCCTATGTGTGGTAGACGAAAGAAAAGATGATGAAGAGTACTATAAGAATGCCGTCACTACTGCTATGGAAGAGTTGGACAGGCGTGACGGACAGTTCTATAAAGGCACACTCCGGGCAGGACAGGTACTGGAGGCAGAGACAAGCATCATTATCCTTGGGGATGTCAATCCCGGAGGAATCGTTACTTCCAAAGGCAATATTGTCGTACTTGGATCCTGCCGGGGCAATGTATATGCAGGCGCCAGCGGCAATCGGGAATGCTTTGTCGCCGCACTTGTGATGAAGCCAAACCAGATTCGCATCGCCGATAAAATAGCGCGAAGCGCAATCACAAAAAAAGTGGATACCGGGGAATATGCCATCGATCCCAAGATAGCTTACATAAAAGATGATCACATCTTTGTTAAAAACATATCTCAGGATGCATTAAATGACATCTCCCTTTAACAGCAGATTGAAATCAAATACCCTGTGGTTTTGAAGGGTACAGAAAGCTAAACAGCGAATCAAAACACACCAGATAACGAAAATAAATAGTGTTATTTTGGAGGATATAGCATGAGTGAAGTAATTGTAATAACGTCCGGAAAGGGCGGCGTTGGTAAGACAACCGCTACAGCCAACATCGGAACAGGGTTGGCGAAATTAAATAAAAAAGTCGTATTGGTCGACACCGATATCGGTCTTCGTAATCTGGATGTTGTCATGGGACTGGAGAACCGGATAGTCTACAATCTTGTGGATGTAGTAGAAGGAAACTGCCGTTTAAAACAGGCACTGATAAAAGACAAACGGTATCCCAACCTGTATTTGCTGCCATCAGCTCAGACTCGGGATAAATCTGCAGTCACTCCGGAACAGATGGTAAAACTCACAGAAGATCTGAAAGAACATTTTGATTATATCCTGCTGGATTGTCCGGCCGGAATTGAACAGGGCTTTCGTAACGCCATTGCAGGCGCTGACAGAGCCATCGTCGTAACCACACCGGAAGTATCCGCCATTCGGGATGCTGACCGCATTATCGGGCTTCTGGAAGCTGCCGATATCAGAGACATCGATTTATTAATAAATCGTCTGAGAATGGACATGATTAAAAGAGGAGATATGATGTCGGTAGAAGATGTAATCGATATCCTCGCGGTGAATCTGATCGGAGCCATTTTAGACGAAGAAAGCATTGTGATCGCCACCAATCAGGGAGAACCGCTGGCTGGTAACGATACACGTGCAGGACAGGAATTTTTAAGTATCAGCCGTCGCATTACCGGGGAAACTGTTCCTATGACGGATCTAACGAAGACAACCACGTTCTTTTCAAGATTTTCCAATATTTTCAAGAAAAACTGAGAGGAGCCGGCATGATAAATTTCCATGGATTTCGAAAAACATGTTCAAAAGATGTAGCCAGAGACCGGCTTAAGCTTCTGTTAACCAGTGAGCGGCTGGATTGTTCTGCTGAAAATATGGCACTGATGAAAAAAGACCTGATAAAGGTAATACAAAAATACATGGACATTGATGAAGAAAGCATGGATATACATATTGACGTGATAAATGAGATAGAACAGGGTGCAGGGAATGTTAAAACAATACAAATTAAAGGATTATAAATTTAGATTAGTTATATGGGTAACGGCACTGTCCATTCTGGGCATAATGGTAGTTGGAAGCGCACAGGAGGATTTAATGTCCAAGCAGGTTCTGGGTCTGATTCTTGGACTTGTGTGTATGGTCATCATTTCCTTAATCGACTATACCTGGATTATGAATTTTTACTGGATCGCCTATATCGGCGGTGTTATATTAATGGCACTGCTTCCAGTACTGGGCAAAGAGGTAAACGGAGCGCAGCGATGGATTGTAATCGGAGGACTTCAGTTCCAGCCTTCTGATATTGTAAAAATTATATTAATCATATTTTTTGCCAAATTCCTTTCTAAATATGAGGAAAAACTGAATAGCCCCAAAATTATATTTCCGGCATTGGTACTGCTGGCAATCCCATGGTATCTGATCTACCGCCAGCCAAATCTGTCAACGAGTATTCTGGTTGTTTTAATTTTTTCTACAATGATGTTCGTTGCGGGGTTGAGTTATAAAATCATTGGTGGTATTATAGTAGTAGCTGTTCCTGCAGCAGTGCTGTTTTTCAGCATTATACTACAGCCGAACCAGACGTTGCTTCAGGGCTATCAGGCCGGACGTATTCTGGCATGGTTAAAACCGGAAGAGTATCCTGAACTGGCATACCAGCAGATGAATTCCGTTATTGCCATTGGTTCAGGCCAGCTATATGGAAAAGGGCTGGATACCAATCTTGTTTCATCCGTAAAAAACGGAAACTTTATCGCAGAGCCCCAGACAGACTTTATATTTGCCGTTGCAGGAGAAGAATTAGGCTTTCTGGGATGTTGTATCATTATCATTTTGGAACTTTTGATTGCGGTAGAATGTATTCGTATCGGTAAAAAAGCAAGGGATCTGGCCGGAACCTTAGTGTGCTGTGGTATGGGGGCACTCATATTCTTACAGACGTTCATCAATATCTGTGTAACAACGAGAATATTGCCAAATACCGGTCTGCCGCTGCCTTTTGTAAGTGCAGGTCTGACTTCGCTGGTTACGCTTTTTATAGGTATCGGAATTGTCTTGAATATTGGACTTCAGGTCCGAAAATATTAACGGAGGGAAATTACAATGAATATTGGCTTAATTGCACATGATTCCAAGAAAAAACTTATGCAGAATTTTTGTATCGCCTATCGGGGGATTTTAGTAAAAAATGACTTATACGCAACAGGAACCACCGGAAGGCTGATTGAGGAGGTTACCTCTTTAAATATCCATAAATATCTGGCGGGACATCTGGGCGGAGAGCAGCAGATGGGCGCACAGATTGAAAATAACCAGATTGATCTGGTAATCTTTTTAAGAGACCCATTGTCTCCTAAAAAACATGAGCCTGATGTAAAAAATATTTTTCGCTTATGTGACACCCATAACATCCCTCTTGCAACGAATCTTGCAACTGCGGAACTATTGATTAAATCTTTAGACAGAGGAGATTTAGAGTGGCGTGAAATGTACAAGTAATAAACAATTAACCCCAAGAGAATTACGGCATCAGAAGCAGAACAGGCAAACTATGAAATCCGTAATCACATTTTGTGTTTTACTGGTTGTTTTACTTGTAATACTGGGCTTTTTAGCATATTTCTTTCTTATAAAAGGCCAGAAGGATGCTGAACTGGTGATGCCTTTTGACCGTAACCAGGTAACACTTGGATTACAGCGGGAAGAGGCTCAGTCAACAAATTATGCAGCACCGTTTACACAGGATCTGTGCGTTACCGGTGCGGACGTACCCCTGGAGGGTCTTAATTTAACTTCCAAAGGTGCCGGATTGTTTGACCTGACCAATCATAAAGTCATGTATTCCAAAGACATCCATAAACGTCTCTATCCAGCCAGCCTGACCAAAATTATGACAGCACTCGTTGCTTTGAAATACGGGAATCTGGATGATGTAATAACCGTTGATGAAAGTGCTCTTGATATTGATCCCGAATCCTCCGTCTGTTATCTGCAGATAGGGGATAAATACACCTTAAGACAGCTTCTCTACGGCCTTATGATCGCATCTGGAAATGATGCCAGTGTGGCAATTGCAGAACACGTCGGAGGAAGTGTGGAAGAGTTTGTGCAGATGATGAATCAGGAAGCCTATGACATCGGTGCTACCAATACGCATTTTACCAATCCCCACGGATTACAGGACGAGGAACATTATACTACGATTTATGATGTATATCTCATGTTCCAGGAAGCACTGAAATACGACGATTTCTGCGATATTATCAACCAGAAGAGTTACGTTGCCAAGTTTAAGCTGGCAGATGACACAGAAGTAGAACGTGTATGGGATGCTACCAACCATTACTTTATGAAACTGGCACAGGCACCGGAAGGAGTCACTGTATTCGGAGGAAAAACAGGTACTACAGATGAAGCCGGCGCATGTCTTGCACTGATGAGTAAAGACCCATATGGAAACCCATTTATTTCAATAATTATGGGAGCAGAGACCAAAGATCAACTATATATTGAAATGAATGATTTATTGTCTAAAATAAACAAATAGATGTTGTAATTTCTAAACTTATGCAGTATAATTGTACATATAAAATCGTGCATGAAGAAGCTGAAGGAGGAGATTACAATGATACAGATAATCGCAGGCCAAAAAGGAAAAGGCAAGACAAAGTTATTACTCGACAAGGTGAATGCCGAAATCAAGTCCGTACATGGTAATATTGTCTATTTAGACAAAAGTGCTAAGCATATGTATGAATTAAACAACAAAGTACGTTTAATTAATACAGCGGAGTATTCCATCACGAATTGTGATGAATTTGTAGGATTTATTTATGGGATTATTTCTCAGGATAACGATTTAGAACAAATGTATTTAGATAGTTTCTTAAAGATTGCAAAATTGGAAAATGATGATATTACAGAGACTCTTAAAAAATTAGAACGTATTGGAGATAATTACGACATCACGTTTGTGCTGAGTGTATCTGTGGATGCTGATGAATTGCCTGAAAATGCAAAGTCAAAAGTTATCGCTTCCCTGTAATACATAGAACGAATATAAGGCTGGGTCCTTTTTTGGATACCCAGCCTTTTTTGCGGCATGTAACGATTAATCTCTGCCCATCTGACCGATGCGGCCGTAGATACTAATCATATATAATCCCGCAAGCCCAACCAGAGCATAAACAATTCTTGAAATCCAGCTCATGTTGCCGAATAAAAAGGCTACGAGGTCGAATTTGAAGAATCCGATTAATCCCCAATTGATTGCGCCAATGACCACAAGTGTCAATGAAGTATAATCTAACCATTTAGAATTCATTTGCTTTTTACCTCCTTATAGTGGTTATTTTCTATTTTTTCCATTTTACTAAATTTTATACAAAAATCTAGGTTGTCCAATCGAAATGAACGTGGTAAAATGTTCGGGAAGGGAGGCTACAATGTTGCCTATTAAGAAAAAAAGTAAAAAAATTACGAAAATGAAGCGTTTTCCTCTATTTAATATCGGTACTTTGATGTTTGGAATCGTTTTTGTATATATGATCATCTGTATGGTGATGTATCTGACCAGTACCCATGTAACTGCCTATGAAGTAACAGCAGGTCCGCTGTCAGGAAACTACAGATTCAGCGCTCTTGCATTAAAAGCCGAAAAAATTGTAACAGCCGAGCAAGCCGGCAATATTAATTATTATGCCCGGGAAGGCTCAAAAGTAGGCGCCGGAAACAGCGTTTATTCCATTGGCGGGGCAATTCAGACAACCACGCCTGCCACAACTTTGGCTACAACCGAGTCTGCGCAACAATCAGAAGCCGCAACTACTGCAGATGGACAAACAGAGTCATCATCCGGCACTGAGACTTCAGAAGCAGCCCCGGCACCGGCAGAAACAGAATCAGCTGATTATCTGGACAGTAAAAGCTTATCGAAAGTACGCAGCAATATGGCAAACTTTTCTACCGGGTTTGACGAAATGTCCTTTCAGAATGTTTACAACTTTAAGGCAGATACCGAAAGTACGGTATTAGAGCTGGCAAATGAAAAAGCGTTGTCTGACCTTGAGAATTCTAACGGTCAGCTATCCGTTCTGGGAAGCCTCTATGAGGCTCCCCAGGAAGGCATCGTAGTATATGCGGTAGATGGTTATGAGAATCTGACAGCAGAAGATATAAAACCCGAATCTTTTGATCAAAAAAACTATCATAAGCAGAATCTCCGCCTGAATAAATCCGTAAAAACCGGAGATGCCGTATACAAACTGGTAACCGACGAAAACTGGTCTCTGATTATTCCCCTGGACAAAAAACTGTTGACGGAACTTTCCGATAACACCACCGTCCGCTTCCGGTTTCTGAAAGATGGTACTGCCTTTAATGCCGATTTTTCCATCTTACAAAATGGTGATAACTCCTACGGAAAGCTGGACATCAGTAATTCTGTCATTCGTTATGCGGGAGAACGTTTTGTAGATATCGAACTGGTATTAAACAGAGAGACCGGACTTAAGATACCGAAAAGTGCGATTGCAGAAAAACAGTTCTTTAAAATCCCAAAAGAATTTGTGACAGAAAATGAAGAAAACGATAATGAAGTAAGTATTCTGAAAGAAAGCGTGGGGAAAGACGGAAAAACCGTAACGAAATACATAACTGCAACGGTTTATGAAAAAACAGATAAAGAGTATTATGTAGGCACAACGCTTTTCAAAGTAGGCGACTATATATTGAAGAAAGATTCTTCTAAAAAATATCAGGTATCCGGAACCGGAAGTCTGCAGGGCGTTTATAATATCAACAAAGGTTACGCCGTTTTCAGGGAAATCAAGATTATTGATGAGAATGAGGAATATTGTATTGTAGAAGCAGGTTCGTCATATGGTCTTTCTCAATATGACCGTATTGTACTGAATGCAGATACCGTAAATGATGAAGATATCGTTTATTAAAAAACTAAAAAACCATATAGAAGTGTAAGTGTATGGACTGTTCGTACAGCGTTTTACTAGCAGGAGCATTATCAGAAAGATATTGTCAAGAAACAGGAGGAATCAATGATGTTAAAAGAAAATTTATATGATGTACAAAAACGGGTAGAGGCAGCATGCCAAAGAGCAGGGCGGGACGCCAGGGAAGTTACTTTAATTGCAGTGAGTAAAACAAAACCCGTTTCCATGATCGAAGAAATCATGGACGAGGGAGTCATTGATTTTGGCGAAAACAAGCCACAGGAACTGAGGGATAAGTACGAAGTACTTCCCAAGAATCTGAAATGGCACATGATTGGACACCTCCAGAGAAACAAAGTAAAATATATTATCGATAAAGCCTGCATGATTCATTCCGTAGACAGCTTGCGGCTGGCGGAAACCATCCAGCAGGAGGCCATGAAACTGGATCTTATCATGCCGGTGCTGATTGAGGTAAATATTGCCAGAGAAGATTCGAAATTTGGCGTCTCCCCGGAAGAAACGGAAGAATTGGTGCGTCAGGCGGCGAAACTCCCTAATCTCAAGGTGGAAGGTCTGATGACTATTGCACCTTTTGTCGAAAAAGCTGAACGAAACAGGGTATATTTTTCAAATTTAAGAAAATTATATGTTGACATAAAAAGCAAAAACATTGATAATGTTAATATGTGCAATTTGAGTATGGGCATGACTGGTGACTACGAAATTGCCATTGAGGAAGGTGCAACTCTGGTACGCGTTGGGACAGGCATCTTTGGTGAAAGAAATTACGTGAAATGATAAAACGATAGGAAGATAGGAGATTTATAATGAGTGTTTTGGATAAGTTCTTAAATGCAATGAAGTTAAATGACGACGATTACGACGATGATGATTTTTTAGATGATGAAATCGACGATTATGAGGAAGAACGTCCGAAAAAGCGTTTCTTTAATAAAATAGAAGAAGAAGACTATGATGACTATGACGATTATGATAACAGGTCCGCTCAGGTTCCAAAAATGAAGAGTCAAAATAAAGGGACGCAGAAGGTGAAACCTGTTCATCAGCAGCAAAGCACAAGCAGTAAAGTATCCCCTATGCGTCCCAGAAAGACAGGGATTGGTATGGAGGTATGTGTAATTAAACCAAGAAGCATGGAAGATGCAAGAGAAATCACGGAGACACTTCTTGCAAGCTGCACAGTAGTATTAAATATGGAAGGATTAGATTTGGATATTGCCCAGAGAATCATAGACTTTGCTTCTGGCTCCTGTTATGCGATCAATGGAAATCTACAGAAGATTAGCAATTACATTTTCATTATAACTCCATCGGGTGTAGATGTATCCGGTGATTTTCAGGAAATTTTAAGCGGAGCATTTGACGTACCTTCTATTCACACAAATTATTAGGTTTCATTATGAATAAAGAAGAAGAATTATTTCAAAAGCGGCTGGTAGATCTGGCTGACCGGGCTTTATCAAAAGGGATCACACTGTACAGTGATTTTATGAATCTGAATGAACTGAATATTTTTCATAGTTCCGTCCAAAAGTTTTCCTATATTAACTGGAAAACTTTTGGTGGTTATGAACTCGCAGAGCGTCAGATGGCAGCCTTTATTCCTGATGCTTTTTCTTTGTGTCCTGATGATGAAATACCGGATCAATTCCCCATAGCGTGCATACAAATTGCACCTTTAAACCAGAAATTCGCAGATGTGCTGAGCCACAGGGATTATTTAGGCGCCATATTAAATCTTGGAATAGAACGTAGTAAAATAGGAGACATTCTGGTGACAGATCAGTCTGCCTATCTTTTTTGTTGTAAAGGAATGTCTGAATTTATATGCAAAGAACTGACACGTATTAAGCATACGGTTATATCCTGTAAGCCGGTTCCCTTTTCAGAATTGGATTACAGTCCAAAAACAGAAATCATTAAGGGATCAGTAGCTTCCATTCGTTTGGACGCCCTTCTGGCGCTTGCTTTTAAAACTTCCAGAAGCAGTCTTGTATCTTTAATTGAAGCCGGTAAAATCTTTGTTAATGGTAAAATGATTACCTCCAATGGCTACACGTTAAAAGAAGGCGACATAATATCAGCCAGAGGATACGGCCGTTTCCGTTATGCCAGCGAACTGTCACAGTCAAAAAAAGGGCGAACCTTTGTTGAAATCGAAAAATATATTTAGGAGAAACCATCTTATGAAATATACAGCAGAACATAAAAGCCTTCCGGTACATAAAGAAGGAAAAGAAATTTATCAGATACACTTTGAACACGACTTTGAAAAATTAGGATGTTATTTAACGAAACTGGATATAAAAACAAGAAAACTCTGTATCGTAACGGATTCCAATGTTGGCGGGCTTTACACTGCTGCCGTTACTTCCGTATTGGAAAAAGTTTGCGCTTCCGTTACGGTCTTCACCTTTCCGGCCGGTGAAGAAAACAAGACACTGGACACCGTTCGTAATTTATATGAACATCTTATTTTAGAACATTTTGACCGGAAAGACATGCTGGTTGCCTTAGGCGGCGGTGTAGTGGGCGATCTCACCGGATACGCAGCCGCAACCTATCTGCGGGGTATTTCCTTTATTCAGGTTCCCACTTCACTTTTAGCACAGGTGGACAGCAGTATCGGCGGTAAAACCGGAGTTGATTTTGACCGTTATAAAAATATGGTGGGTGCTTTCCATCAGCCTAAAATGGTATACATGAATATGTCCGCTTTAAAAACCCTGCCAGATGAGCAGTTCTACTGCGGAATGGGTGAAATTCTAAAACATGGCTTAATCAAAGATGCCGGATACTACGAATGGGTCATAGAACGAATGAGCGAGATCACCGAACGGGAGAGCCAGATACTTCAGGATATGGTAGAAATCAGCTGTAAGATCAAACGCCAGGTGGTAGAGCAGGATCCCTATGAAAAAGGGGACCGTGCATTGTTAAATTTCGGGCATACCATCGGACATGCCATAGAAAAACTGAAGAATTTTGAATTGCTCCATGGCCAGTGCGTAGCCCTGGGTTATGTTGCTGCAGCTTATATTTCCTGGAAGAGGGAACTGATCAGTACCGAAGAATTTTTTGAAATCCGGGATATGAATGTGGGATTTGATCTTCCGGTATCTTTTTCCGGTCTGGATTCCAAAGAAGTTCTAAACGCAACGAAACTGGATAAAAAGATGGAGGCCGGACAGATCAAGTTTATATTATTAAAAGGAATTGGCAAAGCTTATATTGACAAAACAGTAACCGATGAAGAAATATTGGCTGCAATTGACTTTTTAAATGCAGAAATAGAGGATGAAAATGAATAAAAATAACAAAAAATTAATATGCTGGGTAGTGGGCATTATCGCATTCGCTTTATTATTGATACTGGATCAATTCACTAAATATCTGGCTGTATCCAATCTTGCCGGACAGGATCCTATCGTACTGATTCCAGGTGTCTTTGAATTGCAGTATCTGGAGAACCGGGGAGCTGCATTTGGCATGTTTCAAAACCAGCGATGGCTGTTTCTGATCATGGCTGTGATTATTTTAGCTTTTATCGGCTACTGTTTTCAGAAATTTCCGGTCGATAAGCATTATCTGTGGCTTCGCATTACCGGCGTTCTCCTTGGCGCAGGTGCAGTTGGTAATATGATCGATCGTGTTGTAAATGGGTTTGTAGTTGACTTTTTCTACTTTTCCCTCATTGACTTCCCGATCTTTAATGTAGCGGACTGTTATGTGGTTGTCTCCCTGATTCTGCTGATCATCCTGATCTTTTTCTATTATAAAGAAGAGGACTTTGCCTGTCTCTCCCTTCGGCATAAAACTGCATCAAAAGAGGAGAACTAGATGGAAAGCATATATTTTACTGTATCCGAAGAAGATAATGGGGTTCGGATTGATAAATATCTGTCAGTTCATATGGTAGAGAAGTCACGCTCTTATCTTCAGAAGCTGCTGAAATCAGAAGATGTGAAAGTGAATGAAAAAACGGTTAAGGCAAATTATAAGGTTGCTTCCGGCGATGTAATCAGCGTTTCCGTACCGGAACCGGAAGAAGTAAATATCCAGCCGGAAGACATTCCTCTGGACATTTTATACGAAGATGAAGACCTAATCGTGGTAAATAAACCAAAAGACATGGTTGTACATCCTAGTGCGGGACATTACAGTCATACCCTGGTAAATGCCCTGATGTTTCATTGCCGCAATGAATTATCCGGAATCAATGGCGTTATGCGCCCCGGCATCGTACACCGCATTGACAGAAACACCACCGGCTCCCTGCTGGTATGCAAAAATGACTTTACACACAATCATATTGCAGAACAGTTAAAAGAACATTCTATTAACCGGAGATACCGGGCAATCGTTCACGGAGTTCTCAAAGAAGATGACGGCGTAGTGGATGCGCCCATTGGCAGGCACCCCACAGACCGAAAAAAAATGGCGGTAAACTATAAAAACGGAAAGTCAGCCGTCACCCATTACCACGTGTGCCAGCGCTTCTCCAATTTCACCTATATTGAATGCCAGCTGGAAACAGGCCGTACCCATCAGATTCGTGTCCATATGAAAAGCATTGGACATCCCATTTTGGGGGACGATGTATACGGTCCGGCAAAGTGTCCATACCATCTGGAAGGTCAGGCACTCCATGCCATGATCCTGGGATTTATACATCCAAGAAAAAATAGTTATATGGAATTTACGGCACCTCTGCCGGAGTATTTTATAAATTTACTGAAAAAATTATATTAATTAAGTGAAATTAGTATACATTGTACCAAAATTGTTTTATAATAGAAACATAAAGCAAACGTAGAAAGGATGTGTTTTGTATGGCTTGTAAATCAATTATAACAATCGGAAGAGAATTTGGCAGTGGCGGTAAAGAAATTGGTATGAAGCTGGCAGACTCCTTAGGCATCAAATGCTACGATAAGGAACTTCTGGACAGAGCAGCGAAAGACAGCGGCATCTGTCAGGAATTATTTGAAAATCATGATGAGAAACCAACAAACAGTTTCTTATATTCACTGGTTATGGATACCTATTCCATGGGATATTCATCAGCAGCATTCTCAGATATGCCAATAAACCACAAAGTATTTTTGGCACAGTTCAATGCTATTAAAGATATCGCCAAAGAAGGTCCATGTGTAATCGTCGGCCGTTGCGCAGACTATGCACTAGCAGACTTCCCGGATTGTATCAACGTCTTTATTCATGCAAGTATGGATCAAAAAGTTAACCGAATTGCTAAAAAATATGATCTGACAAATGCAAAAGCAAAAGATATGATTATCAAAACAGATAAAAAACGTGCCAGCTATTACAATTACTTCTCCAGTAAAAAGTGGGGCGAAGCAACGGGTTATCATCTTTGCATAGACAGCGGTTTTCTTGGTATTGACGGCACTGTTGAAGAGCTATTAAGCTTCGTCAAAATCAAAGAAAGCAGAGCGTAATCAGAAAGGGCACCACGTAAGATGAAATTTGTAATTCAAAGAGTGACAAATGCCTGCGTAAAAGTTGATTCCCAGGTCATTGGATCCATCGAAAAAGGTTTCCTTGTCCTGATTGGCATCAGCCAGACAGACAGCCGGCAAACAGCGGATGCACTGGTAAAGAAAATGACGGGGCTTCGCATTTTTGAAGACGAAAACGGCAAGACTAATTTGTCTTTAAAGGATGTAGGTGGAAGCCTGCTGCTGATTTCACAATTTACGCTATACGCAAACTGTAAGAAGGGCAACCGCCCGAGTTTCATAGAAGCCGGAGAACCAAAGATGGCAGAAGAGTTGTATGAATACATCATTGCAGAATGTAAAAAGCAGGTTCCGAATGTACAAAAAGGAAGTTTTGGAGCCGACATGAAAGTTGAGTTATGTAATGATGGACCATTTACGATCGTCTTAGAATCCTGACTTCAAAGCTGTAGGAATGCCCGAAGTTTACATAACAATATTACGTAAACTTCGGGCTTCCTTTTACATTTTAATAAGTCAAATCTTATTATCTGCCTAAGACTGGTCGGAATACGAGTCACAGGCACTCAGTGCCGGTCAGGCAGAACCGGCACTGAATGAAAGAGAGCACTGGAAAGGTTTCAGAATTCTATGCAAAAACGATACCCATTATCGCCATGACTGCAAATACATTTGCCAAAGACGTAGACATGGCATTACAATCCGGTATGAATTATCATTTGGCTAAACCGCCAGACATACCGCAACTGATGAATAATTTCAACAAATGGCTGTAAACAATATGAATAGCATACATTTAGGAGGTTTCAATTGAAAAAAAACACAAATACAGGAAGCGTAAAAATTATCCCGCTGGGAGGCTTTGATAAAATAGGTATGAATATTACCGCATTTGAATACGAGGACAGTATTATCGTCGTAGACTGCGGAATTTCATTTCCGGATGAAGAAATGCTTGGCATTGACAAAGTAATTCCGGATGTCACTTATCTGATCGAAAATAAGGCTAAAGTAAAGGGATTTGTTATTACTCATGGTCATGAAGATCATATTGGGGCTCTGCCATATATCCTGCCCCAGATCAATATACCGATTTATGCAACCCAGCTTACAATGGGATTGATCGAACATAAGCTGGAAGAGGCGCATTTAATGAAAAACACCCGCCGCAAAGTGGTAAAACACGGCGGCATTATCACTCTGGGATCATTCCGGATTGAATTTATCAAAACGAATCACAGCATTGCCGATGCCAGCGCACTGGCAATCTATTCACCCGCAGGTATCATTGTGCATACGGGTGACTTTAAGATCGACTATACACCGTTATTTGGAGATGCCATTGACCTGCAGCGTTTGGGTGCCTTGGGTAAAAAAGGCGTGCTGGCACTGATGTGTGACAGTACCAACGCTTTGCGCCCGGGCTTTACCCCATCTGAGATTAAGGTTGCAAAAACATTCGACACGCTGTTTGAGGAAAATAAGTCACACCGTATCTTCGTTGCTACCTTTGCTTCCAATATCGACAGGGTGCAGCAGATTATTAACACGGCATATAAATTTGGACGAAAAGTAATCCTGCAGGGGCGCAGTATGCTCAACGTAATTCGGATTGCCTCAGACCTGGGCTATGTGAAAATTCCAAAGAATACTCTAATCGATATCGATCTTATGAAAAACTATCCCGATGAAAAACTGGTTTTAATCACAACCGGAAGCCAGGGAGAATCCATGGCGGCTCTGTCCCGTATGGCGGATTCCACGCATAAAAAAGTGTCGGTAAAACCCGGGGATGCGATTATTTTAAGTTCAACGCCAATCCCCGGAAATGAAAAGGCCGTTTCGAAAATTATAAATGAATTATCCATGAAGGGTGCCAATGTAATCTTCCAGGATACCCATGTATCAGGACATGCCTGCCAGGAAGAAATCAAACTGATCTATTCCCTTGTTCACCCGAAATATGCGGTGCCAATGCATGGGGAATACCGCTACCGGGCAGCCCAGGCAAATCTGGCACAAGCACTTGGCATTCCAAAAGAAAACACATTTCTGATTGAATGCGGAAACGTGCTGGCACTTTCCGAAGAAAAGGCCTCTGTCATCGGAAAGGTTCCAGCCAGAGGCATCATGGTAGACGGATTAGGCATTGGTGATGTGGGGAATATTGTCATGCACGACAGACAGAGCTTGTCTGAAAATGGCATTATGGTGGTTACCGTTACACTGGAAAAAGACACCAACCAGGTTCTGGCCGGACCGGATATCATCTCCAGAGGATTTGTATATGTACGGGAATCCGAGGAATTAATGTCCCAGCTGCGCAGCCTTGCCGCTGATACACTGGAACGCTGTAACAAGAAGAAAATAACGGACTGGGGAAAGATTAAGTCAGCACTCCGGGATGATCTTGGAGATTTCCTGTGGAAAAAAATAAAAAGATCACCGATGATACTTCCAATCATAATGGAAGTATAAACATTAGAGCGTGTTTGAAAATTGCTTTCTGGCTGCTGTGCATCACACTTTGTGGGAGATTTGTCCCGGATGAAGGGCGCGCAGCGGGCTACGTAATCTGAATTCGGGGCAGATATGTATCTTTATGGATATACAGATGCCGGTAATGGCTTGTTTTATGATTCCTAATCATATTCAATCTTATAAATGAAAATGATTATCTAAAAAAGGGAGCAATCCGCTGTATGAACCACAAGCGGATTGCTCCCTTTTTAGTAGTGTTTTTCATGCTGTTATCTCAGATCATCACAATAGACTTATTCTGTCTTTTTCTTCTTCATGGACAGCAGTTTATCCAGATAAATGGATTTCATCTGTTTGCTTGCCAGCATCTGCTTCACCGGCGGAAGTTTTAAAATAGTTCCGAAGACAGCTGCCATCGCCCTATGGTTTGCAAAGGCGTGATTATCGAAAATCAGATTCTGAAGGGTTCCTTTTTCGATTGCCTGCAGTACAAACCGATGGGTACTGTTTACCGGGGTAATAATCTGTACCGCCCGGCGTTTCATTTCAATGGCTTTTGTGGGGCAGTTACCGGCACACACACCGCAGCCCAGGCAAATATCCGTATCAATGACCGCATTCTTGTCCTCCATCTTTATTGCCAGAATAGGACAAACCTTCGCACACTTGCCGCAGGAGATACATTTATCTTTGGCTATCTCAGGGATATAATTTGTAGTTGCCACAGGCTGCATGGGGCTGAACTTCCTTGCTGCCTGTAAGGCCTCACAGCAGCATCCACAGCAATTACAGATAAACATTGGATCTTCCCTTACATTTTCACCGATCTGTACCAGATTGGACGCATAAGAGCGTTCCAGCGCATCGTATGCCTCTTCTTTTGAGATCAGCCTGGCATGTCCGCCGTGCTCTGCAAGGGAACGTGCCACATTTCCGAAAGTCAGACAGACATCCCAGGGAGCATCAATTTCACAGGGATGCCCCGCATGGTACATCTTGTGCCTGCAGTAGCAGGTGCCAAGCCCGATGTATTTTGCCTCTTCCACAATATGGCTTGCCCGCTCATGATCCAGAATATGGAGTGTATTTTCTGTAGACAAAACCGGTTCCTGTACAAATACCCGTCCAAGTCTGGTTTCAGTAGCATAGAAGAGGTCTTTTACAAAATCCTCCTCCATATTCATGTACTGATAATACAGTTCGCTTAAATATTTCTGATCAATATCCCCCCTGGTCCTCATCAGGGCAAATTCAAAAAACCCAGCCATAGGCGGCGGCATTACAAATTTTCGCTGTCCATTGTGAAAAGAATCTACCAGCAAGGCTTTCTCACAAAGGTGATCCAGCACTTTTTCTGCTTTTAATTCGGTCGTCCCCCAGATCTGTGCCGCCTTTTTAGCCGTAAAAGGCCGCACCGGCAGCAGTGAGATCCATTTTGCTTCTTTTTCCGAATACAAAACCTCCAGGATCTTATAGAGTGTTTGGGAAGCAGGAGCACCCTGCGTAAACCAGTTTATACGTTCCTCCAGATTTTTATAAGCTTCTTTTGAAGTAATATGTCCCATTTTTCCACGCTTTCTCAGTATATTACACCTGTTTCATTTCTTATTGCAATAGAAGTATTTTAAAATAAATTATTTCTATTGTCAAACTACTTCCGGGACATTTTTTTATTTATTTAAATGTACACTTACTTCCCACACCCTATGGATATACATAGTAACTGTATCTGCCTATTCAAAGTTCTGTCTGCCAGAGCGTATTCTAAAATTGCTTTCCGACAGCTGTGCGTCGTAGTTTGTGGGAGATTAGTTCCAAATTATGGGCACATAGCGGGCTATCTAACCTGAATTTGGAACTAATATGCCGCAAAGTGGTACAAGTGGCAGGAATGAATTACGGCACAGTCTGGTCAGTGGTTACGGCCTCTGAGGCATGGTAAATGAAGCCAGAGCCTGATTTAAATAATCATTAAAAGGCTTCATTTTATGGAAGATATCCACGGACAGATCTAAAAATCCATCCACATCTTCAAACTGTGCATCACAGATGGCATATTCCAGATCCCAGGATTTATGCTTCAGGAATTCAGCAAGGGGATGGTCCTTGTCATAACCCCTGGGCACATTCTTCAGCTTTTCCCCAAGTACTTGGAAATTCTCCTGAAAATCCCTGCTGTTAATTATACCCATAAATGCTTCGCCGTGACCTGTCAGATAATCCCGCACCATAGTGGTGGCATCCGGGAACTGCGTGGCGAAGACGCCTCCGCCAAGTATAGATTCCCCTGGCTTGATACAGATAAAATACCCCGCCGGAATGGGAAGACGCCCCGCCGATGAAATATGTGCCCGGAAAGAGGGGTTGTAAGGAGATTTATCCTTACTGAATCGGGTATCCCGGTTTAAACGGAAGACCAGGTCTTTTGCACTTAGCCACGCCACTGATTCGTCATATGCCGAAATCCTAACGATCATTTCCCCGATCAGACTTTCAAATTCTCCTTTTGCTTCCTGGTACAGTTTTTTATTTTCCTGCATCCACTCAAATGAATTATGCTCCTGCAGCAGTGTTAAAAACTCTAAAATCACCTTATTGTTCATTCTTATCCTCCTTGATCATTGCACAAAATATGCCTTTTTAATCGTTACACTTAATTAGACAGCTCGATCAGCCGGTTGTGACATCTTTTTTTTATTATTTGAATAATCCTATGGTTTTTATTTCTAATAAAGCTGTATTTTATTTCATTTACTATTTACAATACCCGCTGCAACGTTGTATGCTTATAGGGTATATGAGAATTAGAAATGAAAATAGAAACTTTAAAGACAAGGACAGATTAATAAGATTATGAATGACTTGGAAAACAAACAACAGCGCTTTCTAAATGCCTGTCAAAAGATTCGATATGGCAGCAAAAACTTCAACGGCATCGGGACACTGTCAGAAAAGACACTCCATGCTGTGTTAAAAGAATACTATGAACCTCGAATAGAACACCAGGAGGTACGGGTGGAGTCTTATGTGGCAGATATTAAGTCGGAACGGGAGATTATTGAAATACAAACCCAGAATTTTAACAAGCTTAGGAAAAAACTGGAGGTATTTACCAAGGTCTGTGACGTGCGTATCGTATATCCAATCGCCAGCACCAAATGGCTTCTGTGGATCGATAAGACGACAGGAGAGGTATCACAGCCTAGAAAAAGCCCCAGACGCGGCAGTTATTATGACATCTTCCATGAGTTGTACAAAATAAAGGAACTTCTTAAAAATCCCAGAATTAAGCTGACCATTGCCATGATCGAGATCGAAGAGTACCGCTATCTGGACGGATGGAGCAGAGATAAGAAGAAGGGATCTTCACGTTGTGAACGGATACCCATTGGTTTAACGGATGAAATCTTTATAGACAGTCCAAAAGATTACCACAAACTAATTCCCCCTGGACTAAAATCCGATTTTACATCCAAAGACTTTAAATCTGCTTCTAAGCTGTCTCTTTCCAAAGCACAGCTGGCGTTAAATGTACTGTATTACTTAGAAGTTGTTCAAAGAACGGGAAAAGCGGGAAAATTGTACACCTACTCTACGGAGCGTTGATTGCAAAATTTTGCCCAGTGGCATATGCTGATTACAGGAGGTGAATATAATGGATTGTAATAAAGTGGGTCTGCTGATATTGGAACTGAGAAAAGAAAAGAACATGACACAAAAGGAAATTGCAGATGCTATGAATATCAGTGACAAGACCATCTCCAAGTGGGAGAGAGGGCTTGGATGTCCCGATGTTTCACTGCTTAGTGAATTGTCCCATATATTAGGCGTTAACATTGAAAAAATATTACAGGGCGATTTAGACCCGAATCATACAGATGGAGGAAATATGAAAAGAGTAAAGTTCTATATGTGCCCGACTTGCGGAAATGTTCTGACCAGCACGGCTAAAGCAGAGCTTTCCTGCTGCGGACGAAAATTGGAGCCCCTGGAAGTAAAAGCAGCAGATGAGCACCACATAATAACGGCAGCAGACATAGATGATGAATCTTATATCACTCTGGATCATCCCATGACCAGAGAACACTATCTGACCTTTGCCGCCTATGTCACCTGTGACCGGCTTCAGTTAATCAAATTATACCCGGAACAAAATGCCGAACTCCGCATTCCAAAAATCAGGAGCGGAAAATTTTATATCTGCTGCAGCAATCATGGATTGTTTGCCTTATAGTGCATTATATTCTTTTTGACATGTATTCGACCACATTTTACGAGGCAAAATTTTCAAATTGAATTGCAGCAAGATGCAATCAACGGAATAATATTGTTGATTGCATCTTTTTACATAAACTCGATCTCTATTTTTTCCGAAGGCTGACCTCTCATTTCACTATAGATGATATCGCAGTAATCAATATTTCCCTTATGGTCCAGATTATCCGTAATCATTGATAAGATCTCCAGGCTTTCCTTTCGGAACTCCTGCTTTACCGTGGGCAGCACCTGCAAAAATGTCTTTTTATGTATCACACGGCCTTTTACAATATAGAACAGTTTTCTTCCAGCGTCTGTTTCCAGATTCAGCATCACATGGCTTTTCATCCAGTTCTCATAAGAATCCAGACCCTTTTTCAGATATTGCAGATACTGGATTAAATCCCGGTAGAAGGCAGCTGTTTCATATTTTTCAGCCTGTGCCGCTTTACTCATTGTCTTTTGTGCTTGTCTTAAAAACTGTTCCCGTACAGAACCCTTTATGCAGAATTCCATTAGCGCCTGCTGTGTTTCCTCCCAGCTTTCCCGGGTGAGCGGCTTTGGAAAGATATGATAGGTCAGCTGGTAGGTTCTTTTTATTTTTTCTACCGGGTATATATTTTTCATGAAGTCAATAATCTCCAACAAAGTACTTCTGCTGCGAAATGGACCAAAGCAGTTTTCTTCCCTGTGACCGGCAACAGATAACAGTTTATCGGGATATGCCCTGCCCACCTTCAGGTAAACATAGCGGTCATCATATTTCATCAGTACATTAAAGTAGGGGCGTATCTGTTTAATAAGTTCACATTCTAAAAGCATTGCTTCCAAATGGGTATCCGTGATCACATAATCGAGATCTTTTATAAATGGTGCCATCCGATTTACCTTATCCCATTTGGGCGTCTCCACAAAATATGACTTCACACGTTTCTTCAGGCACTTACTCTTCCCGATATATATAATTTTTCCTTTTCCATCCAGCATTTTATAGACTCCGGGTGCATCCGGAAGATGTTCTAATTTCTCTTTCACCTGTTCTGTCATAGGCGTACCATGCCTCCGTTTTATCCTTGGTTTCATACCGCTTTTCCTTATCATAATATAGTTTTGCCGCTGCGTCAAATTTCCTTCGCAGCATAGTTTTTCCACCACCCTGAATTTCCTTCGCAGCATAGTTTTCCACCACCCCGAATTTCCTTCGCAGCATAGTTTTCCACCGCGTTCATATTCTTACGCACAAATTTCAGGCTGACTCATAAGCTGTGCATCACAGTAGTTCATGAAATTACCATTTGGGAATATGATGACAAATATTTACGATTCTATATCGTCATTTCGGGTCATCATTCCTCACTGTAAGCAAGTGGTTTTCCTGCTAAAATAAAGGCATCAAATACAGCAGGAGGTCTTTAGATATGAGAAAAGCTTTTATATGTCCAACTAAATATGTACAGGGTGAGGATGAAATTTTAAACCTGGGTTACTTTGTAAAAACATTCGGATCATCCGCATTACTGATTGCCCATCCCGATGATGTCAGCCGGGTGAAGGAGAAATTGGATAACACTGCACAGGAATATCAAATAACATTTGTAGAGAGTGGTTTTAAAGGAGAATGTTCCAGACAAGAAGTTGCTCGCCTGCAGGAACTGGCTAAGGAAAAAGGATGCAACTGTACCATTGGACTTGGCGGCGGAAAAGCGATTGACACCGCGAAATGCGTGGCAGCGGGAGAATCCCTGATCATTGTCCCCACCATTGCAGCTACCGATGCCCCAACCAGTCATTCGGCAGTTCTCTATACACCTGACGGTGCCTTTGATGACTACGCATATTTCAAGCAAAGTCCCAGCGTCATTTTAATTGACACCACGGTTATTGCAAATGCACCAGCCCGCTTTCTGGTATCCGGAATGGGAGATGCCCTGTCTACCTATTTTGAAGCAAGGGCAACCGCTGCCTCTTATTCCAATGTAAATGCCGGACTTCCCTGTGGTTTCCGGGAAGGATGCTGCGGTCCCGCCAGAGGAACGAACACCGCTATGGCTCTGGCTTCCCTGTGTTATCAGACTTTGATGAAAGACGGAATAAAAGCCAAAACTGCCTGTGAATGCAATCAGGTGACACCAGCGCTGGAAAATATCATTGAAACGAATATCCTTTTGTCGGGTCTTGGATTCGAAAGTGCCGGACTTGGAGGTGCGCATGCCATACATGACGGACTCACCATATTTGAAGGAACACACAAATATTTCCATGGTGAAAAAGTAGCATTTGGAACCCTGGCACAACTAGTATTGGAAAATGCCCCTTCAGAAGAAATCGAAGAAATTTTGGAGTTCTGTCTTAAAGTCGGACTTCCGGTATGTCTGGAAGATATCGGTATAAATCAGTTTTCTATGGAAGAACTAATGGAAGCCGCAAATAAAGCATGTATTCCGGAAGAATCCATCCATTCCATGCCTTTCCCGGTAACACCGGAATCTGTAGCTGCTGCAATCCTGACGGCAGACCGCATCGGTAAAACCTACAAAGAGGAAAGCGGGTGCTGCAAATGAAAAAAATAATCAATAATCCCCAAAATGTAGTGATGGAGATGTGTAATGGCATTGTCCTTGCACATCCGGATCTGGAACTGATATCCAAATACAAAATCATTAAGAGAAGAAAGCAAAATAAAGAGAAAGTCACTCTGATCAGCGGCGGCGGCAGCGGGCATGAACCAGCACATGCCGGATTTGTAGGAAAAGGGCTTCTGGATGCTGCGGTATGCGGTGATGTATTTGCTTCCCCCTCCCAGATTCAGGTATATCAGGCGATCCGGGAAACAGCCGGAGACAAAGGTACCCTGCTGATTATTAAAAATTACAGCGGGGATATGATGAATTTTAAAAATGCTGCTTATCTTGCACAGGAAGATGGTATCCCGGTAGATTATATAAAAGTGGATGACGATATTGCAGTAACAGACAGTCTGTATACCATTGGCAAAAGAGGCGTAGCAGGAACAGTGTTTGTACATAAGATCGCAGGTGCAGCAGCGGAAAAGGGGATGGATTTAGCCCAGGTGAAACGCCTGGCTGAAAAAACCGTATCTAATGTAAAAAGCATCGGCTTTGCCTTTACCTCCTGTACGGTTCCTGCCAAGGGGACGCCCACCTTTATCCTGGATGATGATGAAATGGAGTATGGTGTGGGCATTCATGGGGAACCAGGAATCAGGCGGGAAAAACTCGTTACTGCCGATGAATTGGCAAAAAAAATGACAGATGCCCTTCTAAATGAGCTGCAACCGGATCCGGGACAGGAAATTGCCCTCCTGGTAAATGGATTTGGAGGCACACCAGCCCAGGAATTATATCTGTTGAATCATTCGGTAAATAAGGAATTAGCAAAGCATCCGGTAGTGGTTTCCCATACCCTGGTAGGCAGTTACATGACCAGTATCGATATGGCGGGGGCATCCTTGTCCATTCTGAAACTGGATCCTGAGTTAAAGGATCTGCTGACCGCCCCCTGCTGTGCACCGGTTTTCACCATTACAGACTGGCCGGCAAATACACCTTATACATCCGTGGAAGACGACTCCATGACCGATTTAAATGCCAGCTATCAGATCCAGACAAATGCGGATTGTGCTGTTATTCATAATAACTGCATCAGCCTTGATAATTTGATCTATATGGTGGATTGTATGAGTGAATCCGTAATCCGCAATGAAGTACCTTTCTGTGAGCTGGATTCCCATGCCGGGGACGGCGATTTCGGTATGAGCATTGCAAAAGGATTCCGCAGGCTCAAAGAAGAATGGAGCGAGATTATGGCGTATCACACAGACACAATCGGAGATTTCCTGGACGCATGTTCCCTGGTGATCATGGAACACTGTGGTGGAGCTTCCGGTCCCATCTGGGGATCGGCATTCCGGGCAGCAGGTAAATATGCCGGAGCAAAAAAAGAATTAAGTATATCTGAATTTGCTCAGATGCTGCAGTCATCCATAAAAGGAATTCAGGCAACCGGAGAGCGGTCTTTTGGAAGAGGTGCCGAAATAGGCGACAAAACACTGATTGATGCCTTTATTCCCTGTGCAAACACCTGGAGCCTGTGTGCCAAAGCAGGAGAGGATGTACTCACCACTTTAATCAGAGCTGCACGGGCAGCAGAAGACGGTGCCAGAGCCACAGAAAAAATCGTTGCAAGGATGGGCAGAGCCGGAACAGTGGGAGAGCGGAGCCTTGGTTATCCGGATGCCGGTGCATACGGGCTGGGTGTTATTTTCCGGGATGTGGCAGAAGCAATGAAAGTATCGGATTAAACCCTTTCCCGCCCCCTATATGGATAAAGTTTGACAAGGTAAAACAACTGTAGTATACTCATTATCCAACTGGAATTTGTTCTGCAAATTAAGTTTAAGAGCCTGTTTGAAATTGTTTTCAGACACGCAGCAGGAGGATATATGAAAATTGAAAATATAGAAATAAATGAAGCAAATATTGCGGTTGTTTCCAGTGAAGATAAATTAATTGCAGATACCCAGTCTGCATTGGATTTCATTATGACTGTAAAATATGAAACAAATGCAGACCGGATCGTAATAAATAAAGAAGCTGTCTCGGATGAATTTTTTATTCTGAGTACCGGGATAGCTGGTGAGATTCTCCAGAAGTTTATGAACTACCATATTAAAATCGCAATATATGGAGATTACACAAAGTATACAAGCAAACCTTTAAAAGATTTCATTTATGAAAGTAATTGTGGGAAGGATTTCTTTTTCACCGTTACGAAAGAAGATGCAATTAACCGATTAAAAGAAACCATACAGTAAAAGAAGTACAGATTCCAGTTATATCAACCAGAAAAACCTTGTGAAAGAATCCTCTCCAGTAAAGGGCAGTGTTTCTTTCACAAGGTTTTTCTGTTTCAGCTGCTATACTGCTGAATATGTACTGCTGAATATACAGGTATTGGATTAAACATAAATATCCCTAATTCCAGGTTCACATTTCTGTGAATATGTGACTATTGTTTTCTTTGTAGAATTATATTATTCTTAAAGAAAAGATTATAATTTCCATTGGAAATTATAATCTTAACGGCTGAAATCTATTATTATGGAGGTGATCTTATGAAACTTCAGTGGATGGGGGAATACCGGGCATTTGTAGAAAAATTGATTAAATATGCCAATGTCTATGCTTCAATTTACAACAAGGAGGATTACTACGGAACAAGTATCCCAATTTCTATTTCTCAGATTCAGGTATTGGAATATTTACTGGAAAATGAAGAACTGAATCAGAACATGTCAGAAATTGCCGGCAGGCTTGGCATCGGTCCCAGCACTTTTACGAAACTGGTAAATAAATTAGTTCAAAAGAATCTGCTGGAAAAATTTTATATGGAAGGTAACCGGAAAAATATTATTATCAAGGTAACAGATCATGGACGCCGTCTGTATCAAAATTACTCTAATTATATCTATGAAAAATCTTTTTCCAAGATGTTCTATGCCGGAGAAGGGCTTCCTAAAAAATACCTTCCTGTGGTTGCAAAGATGCTGGACGCAGGAATCTGGCTGGGCCAGGAGAAAGAGGTAAAATCCCCTCAGGTGTTAATTCCGGTAGAAAAGAAGCAGAAATTTAAGCAGAATTGATAGCAGAATTGAAAGGAGATCCTAAAATATGAAGAAATTACTTGCCATTGACCAGATCTTCGATATGGAACAATGGACAAATCTGCAGCGTTCCCTGGCTGAGGTAACGAACATGGCAATCATTACTGTAGATTATAAAGGCATTCCGGTAACAGAACATAGCTGCTGCCATGAATTTTGTAAAAATGTTAGAAGCGATCCCACATTGGGAAAGTTCTGTCAAAAATGTGACTCCAGAGGCGGGCTGGAAGCAGTTCGGATCAATGAGCCTTATATCTACCAGTGTCATTTTTCCATTGTAGATATTGCCATACCCATTATAGTTAATGATAAATATCTGGGTGCTGTGATGGCGGGTCAGGTAAGGCTGCCTGTTCAAAAGGATGACAGCTTTATGGAGAAAATTTTCACTCCAGCCAATCCAAAGGTCATCCAGGAAGCGAAACAAAAATTAAAGGATCTCTATAAAGAAATTCCATTCTTATCCTACGAACGAATGCAGATGATCGCAATGATGCTTTATTATCTTTGTAATTATATGGTCAAAGAAGCAATTCACAAAGAACAGATTATTGAGATGTATGAAACCGTAGTCAACAGGCATCAGGAGATTCTGGAGGAGCCTTTTTCTGCTCAATATACACTGGAGTCGGCAAGAAAGATGAAAGCAGCCATATCCAATGTCATTCTCAATTCGAATATTGAAAATGCCGGCTGTGACGTACCAGTCTCAACAAACAACATTATTATAAAGGCTTTTGACTACATCTACCACCACAAGGGAGAATCCCCTTCTTTGAAAAACATGGCAGAATACTGCAATGTCAGTTCCAGCTATTTAAGCCGCCTTTTTACAAAAGAAGTAGGAGAGAGCTATTCCTCATTTACGGCACGGTTGAAAATAGAATGGGCAAAAGCCCTTTTAGAATCATCCAATGCTCCTATATCAGAAATCAGCGATGAACTGGGTTACAGCGAAGCCGGATATTTTATTAAATCTTTTAAAAAGTATGTAGGTGTAACACCCGCGGTATACCGGACTTACTGCAAAAGCTGATAAGATTCCTATTCTGGCTGTTGTACTGTCTTTGCTATCAAAAGCAGATAGTGGTTTCCAGCAATTATTAGTTGAATCCGGTTATTATTTTTACCCACATTTATTTGCAAATATTCTCCGTTTTGTGTTATCATTACCTATATCAGCTTATATGTTTGGACTTATATATGGATGCCTCCTCAATCGTAAAACGGATCATTTTCATATGGAAAATATTACAGAATTCAATAAGTTATAAATCGAAAAATAAGTTGTATATAAACCTTAAGAATCATTGGTTTAAATCTGTATGTATAAGAATATTATTAAACTGTAATAAGGAGAGAGTAACGATGGATAGAGAAGACTGTCCGGTTCAAAAACTGGGCTACGAATATTTTGAAAAGGTAGTCAATATGATTGGCGGTAAATGGAAGCTGCGTGTATTGTATATCGTTGGCTTAAACAAAGTTTTATCACTTGATGACTTAGAAAAGTCATTAGACAATATCTCCCATGATCTTCTTCTTGCTCAATTAAAAGAACTGGAAGAAGATGCACTCATTGTTCGAAAAGAACAGTTCACAAAAGTAGAAATTTCTTTAAGTAAAAAGGGATTTGACCTTCTTCCTATGTTATTAGAAATGTGCAACTGGGTTCTAAAATATGAAGTGGAAAAATTTACAGCACCTGAAGACGAAATGTTTAGTACGGTTAAATAATGATCAGGCGAATTCGCATTGGGTCCGGCTCATCACGCTCCAAATACATTATATTTTGATTGTTACACTGACTGATCACTATAATATATCGGTAATGCTCTTCGAACATATGTTCTTATAGTAAAAATGATAGAATAGTACATATTTGAATTGTTCGATTTAGAGTGAATGAAAATTAATTAGAAAAGGCTGGGAAGATCTGCTTATCAAAAAAAGATTTCGAGAAATTTGTTTTGTTATACGCACACAGAACATATGTTCAGTTTTACACATATACCTATAATAGAATACTATAGGTATATGTAAACACGGATTGTATACAAATATAGGGATCGAACGAAATAGCGTTTTATAATAAGGTATAAATATAACTTCCTATGTATTAACCTTAATAAGGTTGGCTAATGAATTTAATATCGTATATACGTGAATCATGATTATAGAGAGATAATTTTACCAATTCAGCGGGTGGGATCTAATCAGCATTTGGTTTCACATGTTTTATATTTATTAAATATAATTTTGATAATTGTTGAAATCAAAATACAACATGATTAAGGTTGCCGAATATAAACTGTAAATTTAAGTAAAATGCGGATTATGTATTGTTTACGCCTTGTTAGGCGGAAAAAACTGTATTTGTCCGCTTAACTATTCTGTGGCTTATCCTGCTTCTCGGATTCCTTTTTTCCTATATTTTAAAGTATCTAAATATTTATTGGGTTATTACAATTGAAATGTTTATTTCATATTCTGGTTATTTTGATTTATCTCCCATGTTCTTTCTTTCAATACCATAATCTGTTCGCCCTTGGTATCAAGTTCTCCATTCAACTCAAATCCCAGATTGCAATAAAGCGCAAACGCCCGCTGGTTATCCGGATAAAGACTCAGGTATATTTCCTTGCAGGAATATCTATCGAATAAATACTGGATCAAATCAGACAAAGCTTTCTTTCCATGGCCTTGACCCTGGTATTTTTGATCAATTAAAAAACGGTCCATCCAAACACGCTGTTCGTATAATATCTCTCCATACATAGTAAATCCAATTAGCTGATTTTTATGGTAAATTCCACGTGGCTGCCAATCATGCAGTTCCTCTGCCTCTTTTAGGCATTCCAGAGGTGTTTCTATAAAATGCTGTTGCTCAATAGGTAATTGCAAACTCAATATATCCTGTAGATTAGAATTTGTAACTTTTTCAAAATGGTACTGCCCTTTTTTCTTTGCACGAACATGCGTTCTTTTCATATTAACTCTACATACTTTATCAGTTCTATTTAACATTGTGGTTACTCCTTGTATATTTACATTCTTTATTTTTCTTCTTATTTTCTTACTTAACAGTATACCACAATATACTATTAAAAAAACCGCCGAGAAAAAATACTCGACGGCCAACTGGGGCTGATTTAATTTATTGCTTTAATTCTGTTGAATAATAAGGTACAATAATTCTCTGACCATAATGCACATCTTCTGTTAACATAGAATTTATATTTAACACTTCATTAATATAACTATTTACAGAATCGTAATCATCCGTCATATATTCTTCTGCTATTCCCCACAATGTATCATTGTGTCCGATACGTACTTCTGTATAGTATTTATATGTCTGTGGTTTTGCCTTACTGCTGGCGTTTACAATAAAACTGTTGCAGGCTATTAAGATCATCGCCGCTATTACTAATGAAGCCAGACTAAAAAACACTTTGCGGTCAAATAATAGCTTCATCATTTCATTTTTAACAGAATGCATATTCTCTCTCGTTCCCATAACAATTAAATCCCCCTTCTACACTTTGATTGTATTCATTTTTTATTATTTTATACTAAAAATCTTGTCCGAACATTTGTAACGAACGAATGTTCGATTTATTGACATTATATTACAAGAACAGACGTTTGTCAACACTGTTTCGACAAAATTACGAACAAGTATTCTAAACATTTGTTTGCATTTTGCACAAAAATATGTTAGTATAAGAAAAATAGATGTATTAGGAGGTATGTGAAATATGGCATATGGCAAAATTTCGAAAAAACAAGCTGAAATATTAGAATATATAAAAAATGAAATATTAAACCGTGGTTTTCCACCTGCAGTTCGTGAGATTTGTGAAGCGGTACATTTAAAATCCACCTCTTCTGTTCATTCCCATCTGGAGACATTAGAGAAAAATGGTTATATTCGACGGGACCCTACAAAACCCCGGGCGATTGAAATTCTGGATGACAATTTTAATATGGTCAGACGCGAAGTGGTGAATGTTCCCATCGTTGGACGGATTGCAGCCGGTCAGCCTATCCTTGCAGTGGAAAATGTAGAGAGCTACTTTCCTATCCCTTCAGAGTTTATGCCGAACGCACAGACCTTTATGCTGACTGTTAAGGGTGAAAGCATGATCAATGCTGGAATCTTCGATGGTGATCAGATTCTCGTGCAAAAACAGTCCACCGCTCAAAATGGAGATATCGTAGTTGCCTTAATTGATGATTCGGCTACAGTAAAAACATATTATAAAGAAGACGGCTACTATCGCCTGCAGCCTGAAAACGATACAATGGAGCCTATTATTATTGAAAATGACGGGCTTTGTATTCAGGGTAAAGTAATTGGAGTTTTCCGTTTCATTCATTAATCATACATATAAAACAAACATTCCCTTCTACTTAATGAACTAGAAGGAAATAGCCCGTTGATTATGGAGCTATTATACCGCTGATAAACTGCATCTGATGGGCAGTGAATTGATATCATTTGGTGTATAGCTCCATCTTTATGTCAATAATCACCAATGCTTTATGTTCCTAGATTGATTTCATTAAAAAGCCGATCCAGTTGAACAATACCTATTCCTGCTGCAGATTTCAGCATGATGAGTACAGTTGTTTACGGAACATTTAATAGATTCGTTTTTCACTCATTTATAATCATCTGCCATATAATCAGTATCATCTCAATTGGTTCGGCTTACTGCTGTTCTAACTGCTGTTCTACATTGTTGTTCCCATCCCCCCTTCCGTCTCATCCATTTTGGACCACTGTGCAAACAGCTTATGACCTATGCGTACACAATTATCCGGCTGCAATTCTTTTACCATGTCTACTCCCTGGCCAGACGCAGAATAAAAAGCCAATTTAAAAATGCTGTCCGCCTGTTTTTTAGCATCATTGATTACGGTACCCAGCATCTCCTTATTTTCTACTGCTTTTATTGCCGCTTCAGTCCCATCAACGCCAACTACCTGTATCTTCCCCTCATATCCTGCCTTTTTTATCGCTGAAATTGCACCAAGCGCCATCTCATCGTTGTTACTGAAGACTACTTCTATCTTGTCCTTGAATTCTTCCAGCCATCCGCTCATTTTTTCCTCTCCCTGGGATTTTTGCCAGTTCGCGGTGGCATTGGCAAGCTTCTCTAAAACAATATTATTATCTAACAATGGCTTTAGACAATACTCGGTACGGATCAGACTGTCCTGATGTCCCTGTTCTCCTTCCAGTATTACATATTGAATCCTGCCATCATGGTTGCGATCTACACTTCCCGGATCTTTCAGGTACTGCTCCAATACGATCTCCCCCTGCATGGTTCCTGCCTCCTCCGGTCTGGAGCCTACGTAATATACTTTATCCCATCTCTTCATATCCGCACTCACAGGCTCCCTGTTAAAGAAGATAACCGGGATATCCGCATTCTTTACTTTGTCGATAATCGTGGCTGCTGCAGTCCGGTCAACCAGATTCATACAGATCACATCATATCCCTGAGAGATAAACTTATCAACCTGCTCATTTTGCAGAGTCTGGCTGTTCTGCCCGTCTACGATATTCAGTGTAATATTATAGCCTTCTTCCTTTTCCTTCACTTTCACCGTTTCTTTTAAACGGCTGATAATTGATTCAATAAACACATCATCCTGATAATAGACCGATACACCTATTTTCAGTTCCGGCAATTGCTCCTTTTTCTGATCTGTTGCCAGAGTACTGCATCCAGCCAGGCAAAGTATCACCACAACCGCTTCCAATAACAATTTTTTCATCTTCATAATCTCTCTCCTGATTTACCTTACAAAAGGAAATAGTAACCTCTGATTTTCTTCTGAATACATGTGTTCGTGATCCACAATTTTAAATGAAATTTCTGTTTTTTCTTTTTCTTCCTTTCCGTTGATTGCATTGATGGCATCCCTCACTCCCAGATACCCCATGCTGTAATCATCCTGAACAACAATGCTGACAATGTTATCATTTTCCAGATAACGAATCACTTTGCTGCTGCTTCCCACACCGTACAGCTCCGTTAGCTGGGGCGGATACTGATCTTCATATTCCTTTAAAGCTTTTGCGGCATTTTCCAGTATCTCGGTATCAAACGCCACAATTACATCCACATTGTTTGTCCGCAGATAGTTTAAAATAGTATCGCTGCTGTAGTCCGCCTCCTCCCATTCCAGTATGGTATTATAACTGATCTTCATGGTGTTTCGAAATGCTTCCTCCCGGACTAAAACACTGCTGCAGGATATGTCTCCGCCAATCAGAAGTATTTTTTTACGAAGATTTCCATGGCGCATCACCTCTTCTGCCAATGCCGTTCCCATCTTCTTATTGTCACAGGCTATAATCTCATAAGGCTGCCTGGAATCCACACTGGACTCCACAAGAATTACCGGAATATTTCTTTTCATTTTTTCCAGAGACCCCGCCATTTTTTCATGATCTACAGGGGCGATCACAATGGCATCCGCATCGGAATTAACCTCCCTCTCCAATAATTCAATTTGTTCCTCCAGCTTATTTGCTTCCTCATTTCCAAGGCTTATCATACGGATATTTGCATTTAGATCCGTTCCCGCCTGCTCTGCCCCCTGCTTAAAATTTTCCCAGCTCTCACTTAATTTACCTCTTGTTATGACAGAAATATTTTTCACCGGTATCTCTTTTACATTTGTCTCCCTGGATAAAATATAGAGGCTGAAGAATAGAATTGCTCCTAATATGAAGACAGGAAAATAATACTTCTTTTTCAAATCGCTCCTCCCTCCTGATCGATCTCCTCAATGGGGATTCCAGGCAGGTGAATCGTCACCCTTGTCCCTTCATCTGCTTCACTTTCTACGTGTACGCCGTATTCCCTGCCGAAATACAGGCAGATTCTTTCATGCACATTATTCATTCCGATTCCGGATCCCCTGCTTCTAACCCGCTGCTCCCTGGATAAGAGACTGGCAAGTACATCGGGAGCCATACCGATTCCATTATCACATACTTCGATGTAGAGATCACCATCCCTAATATAAGACTTAATGATAATCTTGCCACCATCATCTTCCAGCATATACTCCATTCCGTGATAAATGGCATTTTCCACCATCGGCTGAATAATCAGCTTCATGGTAGCCAGCTGTAAAGTCTCTTCCTCCGCCTGAATCTCATAGGTAAACTTATTTTTATAGCGGATACTCTGTATCGTAAGGTAATTGCGGGCATGCTCCAGTTCGTCTTTTACCGTGATAATCGTCTTTCCTTTGCTGATACTGATCCGAAACAGCCTAGCCAGAGAGGTCACCATGGTAATTGCCCCGTCATAGCGTTCATTTTCAATCATCCAGATGACAGAATCCAGCGTATTATACAGAAAGTGGGGGTTAATCTGTGTCTGCAGCGCATCCAGTTCACTTTTGCGCTTTTGTTCCTGCTCCACCACAATATCATCCATTAATTTTTTCATCTGTTCAACCATGGAACTTACTGTTTTGCCCAGATGCATAATCTCATAGGGACCACTGGAGATAATCTCAACATTTAAATCGCCCTTTTCCAGCTTTTTAACGGATTTTTCCAACCTTTTTATAGGATTTGCGATTCTGGCTGAAACCAAAAGACTGACAAAAATCAATACGAACATTCCGAAGCAAAATATAAACAGAACAAAGACACGGATCTGGGAATATTTTGCAACGACTTCTGTGAGCGGCGTTACTGCCACCAGCTTCCAGCCGGTATATCCTACGGTTTTAATCGTTACCAGGCGCTTTTCGCCCTGAAAGATCTCCGTATGGTTTCCGTCATCTAAGCCTGCTGCCTCCCGGTTAGATTCCTTCTCCAATTTGGAATACAGCAACTGCTGTTTCGGATGATAAATAATTTCTCCATCCGCGTCCATCAGGTAGACATATCCGGAATCACTGATATTTGCGCTCTGGCATACCCGTTCAATTCCACTGAAATTCATGTCTACCAGCAGAACACCGTTTTCCCTTTTTCCATTTTTCGTTATCTCAACGTCATTACTCATCGAAACAACCCAGCGGTAACGGTTATCCGGGTCATTGAACAGATTTTGAACATGCGGTTTTGAAAAATGCAGGTTTTCAATCTGCGCTTCCGCATTTATAAACCATTCCTCATCTCTTGGATCTATATTTTCCTTAAGATTCGATAAGGGTGCTGCGGCTTCAACCTTTCCATAAAGATTAAATATAGCGATGCTCACCAGCTGTTCCCGGTTGGTGTTGTAGAGCAGATCCAGCTGTTCCACAATTGTGTCTTTCGCAAGATCCGCATTTTTAATAACCTGATAATAAACAGAATTAGAGACATTCATGATATTTCTTAAATAAGTATCCAAAAATTGATTCGTCTGGTCTATGACGTGCTTATTTTCCTGCTCAACCATATGCTCCGCTGTATTGGTAAAATTCAGATAGAGCGGAACCGCAATCAGGACCATACCAACTACAGACAGCAGTGTAAAATAAATGGCAAGCATATTTTGAATACTTTTTTCCTGGTACCATTTCTTGGCTTTCCATACATACTTTTTTATTATTGGAATCATGGCGCCCCCTGTCAGGTATTACGGTATCTGGATGGGGATACGCCAAACTTTTTCTTAAACACATAACTAAAATAGTTGGGTTCCAGATATCCTACCTTTTCTGCAATCTGATAGCTCTTGTCATTGGTCGTATTTAAAAGCTCCACTGCTTTTTCCAGCCTGGTTTCCGTCAGATATCCGATAAAACTGCTTCCTGTCTCTTTCTTGAAAATCGTGGAAAAATAGGTAGGGCTTACATGGAGGTGTTCGCTGAGCCGCTCCACTGTCAGTTCACTGTCGGCATAATTCTCCCGTACATATTGAACTGCCGTATCCACCATGTAGCTGGATGTATGTACACGTTCGCTTTTTATCATGTTGCTGATCCGCAGGCTGATTTCCTGCACCCATCGTTGCAGATTGTCCATAGAGCCCAGTTTTTCCAATTGATTATCGTTATTAAAGTTTTCACCTAAAGCTTCTTCCAGGTCTAAGCCATATGTCTGGCAAAGACGCAGCAGTGAAATTTTAATTTCCATAAAATATATCCGGTACTGCTCAATTTCCAAAACCGTATCTCCAAACTTAGCAAAAACCTCTTCAATATTTTCAATTATATCTTCCTTTTTACCCATTTTAATGGCAGTTACGATCGCATGTTCATCCTGTCCTTTAAACTGTAAAAGGACGGAAGTATCCGGCTCCACATCCCCGATATAAATAGCTCTGCCAGAGCCTAACACCAAGCGGTAATCCAGGGCAGACTGGGCTTCTTTTCTGGCATACCGCAAGGTCTGCGGTTCATGGCACATAAGGCTTATGCCTCCTGATGTCACAAGTCCGTAAATCTTCTGGGACTCCCTGCACACCTCATCAATACCGGAAATCAAATCATAGATTTCTTCCCGGCTTCTAGCATTGACAATAATCGCGATAATATCTCCATAGAAAAAGCTGGTAAAATCACAATATTTTCGAATTTCATCATCTACAAGATGCTTGATTGTGATGGGGATCAGGGCATCATCATGATTTTTAAATATATTTTCTACGGATTCCTCCAGTACCCCCTTCTCAATCTGTATCAGACATACGATAAATCCCGTTGCGTCCACATTAATTCCAGCCATGGCCGCACTGCGGTTAAACTGTTCCTGGGTAACCCGCCCCTCCAGCAGGCTGACTAAAAACTGCTCCCGGATAACCGGAAGACTGTCCATGTAATGCTGACGGAGATTCTCCAGATTACGCATACTCTCATATCGTTCATCCAGAGAAAGCTTCAGCTTCGTCAGTATTTTTCCCATATCCTCAGCATTCACCGGTTTCAATACATATTCAACCACATTGATTGAAATGGCTTTGTGGGCATATTCCAGATCGTCGGAGCCGGAAAATACGATCAGCTTGGTAGACGGAATCTTCTTGCGCAAAGCCTTCCCCAGCTCAAGACCATCCATAAATGGCATCATGATATCTGTCATCATCACATCCGGCTGAAGCTTTTCCGCCAGATCCAATGCCTCCTTGCCGTTTTCCGCACTCCCAATTACCTGAAAGCCATACTTTGCCCAATCAATTTTACGGATAATTCCTTCCCGGATTTCCGCTTCATCATCTGCTATAATCACCTTATATAAGTCCATATGTGCTCCTAAAAAATATATTTTTTATTATAATATATAAATTGAATTATTTTATTATTATATCATAAAAAGATGCGCAAAGGAAATTATTCCGATACGCATCTTATATATTTTTAAACAATTAATTAAAAAAATTATTATAATATTGTATTCTATCAAAATATAACTCCACAAATAACAGCTAAGAATATAGCTATAATTAAACTGCATATAATATAATCCATATTTTTTACCGATATGTTAATTCTACCATAAAGGCAGTCACGAATCGATTTTTTTTGTATTACTTTATCATGTTCCAGTTCTTTGAATGTAAAATTATCTTCTTTTTTAAATATAAAAATTTTTTTTATATTTTCAAACACAAATTGTACCTCTCTTCATTTATTAAACTTAATTAATTATATTATCTCTAATTATGCCATCCTGAAGAACTATAGTTCGATCGCAAATATTTGCTATCTTATTATCATGCGTAGCTATAACTATTGTTTTACCTTCTCTATTTAATTCCTTTAAAATATCTAATACATTGTCTCCTGTTTTTTCATCTAAAGCTCCTGTTGGTTCATCAGCTAATATTATCTGTGGATTTTTTACAATTGCTCTTGCAATAGCAACTCGTTGTTGTTGGCCACCAGATAATTCATCAGGATAAGCACATGCCTTATCTTCTATTTCTAATGCTTTAAGTACCTCTTTTACTTTAGTTTTTTTATCTTTTCTTTTACATTTGGTGTAGTTCAATGGAAGAGCAACGTTTTGAAAAACATTATAGTCATTTATTAACGCAAAATACTGAACAATAAAACCAATATTTTCTCTGCGGAAATCAATTATTCTATTGATTTTAGTGAAGTCCATTATTTCACCACAATAAAGATACTCCCCTTCATCAGCAATAATAAGCCCTCCTAAGATATTCAATAAAGTAGATTTACCTGATCCACTTTTTCCCATTATGGCTACCATCTCTGATTGTTTAATGGATAAATTTATCTCTGAAAGTACATTATGCCTTAATTTACCCTTTCCAAAGTTTTTACTTATACCTTTCAAAATTACTTGCTCTATCATTCATTTCTCCTAAGAATTTCATCTGTTTTAATATTTTTCAGTTTGCAATATATAACTGTTGACGACAATAAACATGTAAATATCACAAGAAATAGAATAATTAGTATAAACTCAAAACTGACACCAATTTCTTTCCGCAAGAGATATAAATCTATTAAAAATATACTTATAAAAATCAAAAAGATTTCTATTAAATATTGCAGAATTATATAACTAAGCTTTGAACCATTCATTAAAAAAACCATATAATCATGTAAACCATCATCAATTTTTGTTATAACATTACCAATTAGAATATATAGTCCTAATTCCACCATAATTGCTATTAAAAGTATAATTGCTTTCATATTTTGTTCTGATTCATTACGGAACATCTCAATTCCGCTTGTAGTAGAATTGATACCTGGTATATACTTCATCATATTATACTTTTTACAAAGGTCATAAAAATGTTTTGTCAATATAACTGAATCTGCTTCTTCTCCTACTACCAAATGTCCACTAGAAACCATAAATGCAAGATGATAACTTTGTATTTCTTTGTCTATGATTGTAACTGGATTATAGTTATATGTAAATAAAGGTGAAATAATGCTATTATCAACTGTATTTATTTCATCACCATCAGAATATGGATTTAAAGTTAGAACAGATTCTTTCTTTAATATCCCAATAATCTTACCATCCATTTTTTTACCATTGTAAAATAGCGGTATTATATCACCTGGTATAAAATAATCTTTATAACCATAGCCTAAAATAATTGGCAAGTAATCTTGATTTTTTTTGAATATAAAATCCTCGGGAATAAACCCCTTACCTTTAATAAATTGAAGGTCAAAGTTGTTATATGCATTAATGTCTATTTGTTGACTCTGAAGAGATACTCTTCTTTCTGTCCTTTTGGGTTCTGGTATTTGTATGTTATCAGAATAACCATATATAAATTTTTTATATCCTTTTTCAGAATACCATTTTCCTTGATCTATATTGTCATTATAATTTATTTTGTATGGTATTTTTTTGTCTAAAAAATCCTCTTTAAAATCAATAGGATTGAAAGAAGAAAAATGCATGTACTTAATATCTGCTTGATTTTTCAATTCATCTAGAAACTTTTCTACTTTTATTACCGTTTCATTAGAATTATACAGATCAGATATTAACTCCATTTCATTATTCATATTTAATTGATAGTAGAACATATTGTTATTAAATACAAATTGTTTATCAAATCTTTGATAACCCATATCAAAATAGTTATTAATTATCAAGCATATTAACCAAAAACATATAGAAAGTTCAACAATTAATATTATATTAATAAATATACTTTTTTTAAAACTTTTTATCGCGTTTATAATTGCATTTTTCATCAAATTCACCTCAATGCCTTAGACTATGGAGCATACAACGATGAGTTTGTATAATTATTACTATTATGCAAAATAGAATAATAATAACTAACGTAAACAAGATGTTACTAAAATTTATATCAATAATTATTTTAGAAAAATAAGCGAGAAATATAATTATTATTCCGACTAAATTTCCCCCTATTAAAAGAATTAAATATTGCTTTAATATTTTTCTTATTATACTGCTTTTTCTAATTCCTAAAATATTTAGGACTATAAATTCATTTATTTTCTTTTTAATCCAGTACCATGAAGTAGATATCATACAGAGTAATACAATTAAAATAATAGCATTATAAAAAATTTGATTTTTATTACCTTGATAAATTATATCAAATTTATCTGACTCATTTGTTAATAACAAGCTTTCTCTATAATTAATATTGTTTACTAATACAAATA